>JBBAVV010000153.1:0-1027 GCA_040397545.1 Pirellulales bacterium | reverse complement strand
GAGCTCGAGCGGATCTGGGCCAGGCTCCGCGACGAGTTCGAGATCCGCGAGCGGTTTGCCGCCCTCCACGGCAAGCTCGCGCTGATTTCGCGGACGGCGGAGACGGCCCTCGAGCTGCTCCAGAACCGGCGGGCTCTGCGCGTGGAATACGCGATCGTCGGCCTGATCGTCTTCGAGATCTTCCTCACGCTCCTCCAGTGGTGGCTCTCCGGGCGCGTCGGCTGACGTTCCCCCTTCGCGGGGCACCCTGCTATAAATCGGGCGTCGGTCGGCCGCCGTTGCCTCCCTTCTTCCCCTTCCCCTTCCGGAATCCCCGCATGATGCCCCCGCGCCAGGCCCGCTTCGGGTGCCTCCTGGTTCTTGTCACGGGATTGTTTGTTGCCATCCGGCCGGCCACCGCCCAGCAGGTGGCGGTGGAGGAGCTCACGCTCCCCAACGGGATGCAGTTCCTCCTCGTGCCGCGCACCGACCAGCCGAACGTCGTCAGCGCCGGGTGGGTGGCGAAGGTCGGAAGTGTCAACGAGCGCCCCGGGATCACCGGGATCAGCCACTTCTTCGAGCACATGATGTTCAAGGGAACCGACACGATCGGCACCCGCGACGCGAAGCGCGATGCCGAGTTCCGCACCGAGCAGCGGCAGGTGCGCGAGGCGCTCAACGAGCTCGTGTGGACCGAGCAGTACGACCGTTATTTGAAGGGTGAGATCGACGATCCGTGGGATCCCGCCAACGACACCCAGGGGCTGCGTGTCCTCCGCGGCAGGCTCGATGCGCTCATCAAGGCCCAGCAGGGGCGCGGTGACGATGGCGCCGCGACGGCGACGATCGTCAAAGACGAGTTCGACCAGGTCTACACGAAGGCGGGCGGAAGCGGCATGAATGCCTTCACGAGCTTCGACCTCACCTGCTACTTCATCACCGTCCCCGCCAACAAGCTCGAGCTGTGGGCCTGGATGGAGAGCGACCGGCTCCACGACAGCGTCTTCCGCGAGTTTTACTCGGAGCGCGACGTCGTCCACGAGGAGCG
>JBBAVV010000152.1:0-1225 GCA_040397545.1 Pirellulales bacterium | reverse complement strand
AAGCTCACTTCGTCAGCCCCCCGATCATGCCGAGGATCCGATCGGTGACGGTCTTCAGCTCGGCATCGATCTCGGCAAGCGGCCGGGGCGGCTTGAACACGTAGAAGTGACGGTTGAAGGGGATCTCGTAGCCGACCTTCGTCTTCTCCTCGTCAATCCAAGCGTCGGGGGCATGGGGCAGCACCTCTCGCTTGAAGTACTCCACGACATCCTCGGAGAGGGGCACGTTCTCGGTGTCGCGCAGGTCGGCATCGGGCTGCGGCTTCCCCTTCTGTTTTCCCTTGGCGGCCAGAACGACTTTTCCAGCTTCGTCCCGCAGGGGCCGCTCGACCGTGATCGTCCGGTATCCAAACTCCTCGTTCTTGAAGATCCGGCTGATCGGCACGCCCCCCTTCGTGACAGCCTTGAAGGAGCCGAACAGGCGGGTGATCTCCTCGATGTGCTCTGGGGAAAGTTCCTTCCGCTTGCTGCCGAGGCTCTTCCGCATCTTCTGCCAGAAGGAGCTGGCGTCGATGAGCTGCACCTTCCCCTTGCGGCGGGCCGGCTTGCGGTTGGTGACGATCCAGACATAGGTGCTGATGCCGGTGTTGTAAAACATGTCCGTCGGGAGCGCGATGATCGCCTCGACGAGGTCGTTTTCGAGAACGTAGCGGCGGATCTCGCTTTCGCCGGAGCCAGCGCCGCCGGTGAACAGGGGCGAGCCGTTGAGCACGATGCCGAACTTGCTGCCGCCGTCCTTGGCCGGCCGCATCTTCGAGATCAGATGGAGGAGGAAGAGGAGTGAGCCGTCGCTGACGCGCGGCAGGCCGGGGCCAAAGCGGCCGGAGAAGCCGAGCGACTCGGCTTCCTTGCGAACCTCCTTCTCGATCTTCTTCCACTCCACGCCGAAGGGTGGATTGGAGAGCTGGTAGTCGAAGGTTTTGCCGGGGTGGCCGTCGTCGGAGAGCGTGTTGCCCTGGATGATGTTGCCGATATCCTGCCCCTTGATGAGCATGTCGGCCTTGCAGATGGCGTAGCTCTCGGGATTCAGCTCCTGGCCATACATGACCAGGCGGGCGTCGGGGTTCAAGGCAGCCAGGTGCTCCTCGCCGACCGAGAGCATGCCGCCGGTGCCAGCGGTGGGGTCGTAGAGGGAGCGGACGACGCCGGGCTTGGTGAGGGCGTCGTCGTCCTCGATGAAGAGGAGATTCACCATCAGCCGGATGACTTCACGGGGGGTGAAGTG
>JBBAVV010000151.1:0-1336 GCA_040397545.1 Pirellulales bacterium | reverse complement strand
CTTTCGCGGCACCGTCCTGCCGCCCCAGCGGCGGCCGCTCACGTCGGCGGCGTCCGATCTGTTCAGTGCCGAACTCTCGGTGCCCTCGCTCGCCCTCGACGAGCTCTATGAAATGCGCCTGGCCTCCTACTGCGATCTCGTCGGCCGCCGTGCCGCCCTTCGGCATGGCGACACCTCCCAGACGGCCCGCCAGCGCATCATTCTGGATCCCCCCGATCTCCTCCTGACGACACGGCGCTCCTCCAGGCCGCGGCCCTCGTCGATCTCTGGCAGGAAGGGTATGTCGAGCCGGTGGTGCCGCCGTCGGATCCGTATCACGTCTTCGCCCAGCAACTCCTCACGCTCATTCTCCAGGAAGGGGGACTCGGGCGATCGGCATGGCGCGACTGGATCGGACGGATGCCAGGATTTGCGGAGATTCCGCCGGAGACGTTCGCCGCGGCGATCGGGAAGCGGATTCCCGGTGCCGCGACCAGCGACAATCTCACGGTGACCATTCAAGACGGCTTGGAGATCGAAGGGATCGACGACCTCCTCGATTCGCTCTCCACGCTCCCCGACGATGAGTTTCTCCCGGAGGTCGACGACGAGGCCGTGAGGTCGGTGAAGTTTTCCGATTGCCTGCCGCGGGCGATGGCGACGCGGATGCTCCAGCAACGGTGCTGCGACCTGCCGAGCCTCCGGGCTGTCGTCGCCGAACCGATCCGGCGCGTGGTGGAGTCGGAATGAACAAGACAGCGAGGTTCAGTCGCCAGCAGAATCTTCGCGAACGATCCGAGGCGTGTGGGTGTGACTTTGTTGACGAAGACCGCAGGAATCTGGTCTGGTCGGTTTTCGAGACGACGCGATGCCTCGACGCTCAGGTTCGCAGGGCGTTGGAGAATGTCCGATCGAACTGGCTGCGGGGCAGCCGGTGGAGCCAGTCCACGTGGAAAACCTCCGGTTTTCTCAGATGCGTCGCACCCGCGACCGCCTCGTCCGATCGAGCCGGCACTCTCTCCCCAGTCCGATAGGCGGAGGCGGTCACCCAAACCGGACGTTCGTTTTCTCCCAGGAGCCCTCACCGGAACGTGCCCCCGGGAAAACTCCGGGGAAAACGCATTTGCAAAAACCGCGTCCGGTTTGCGGGGGAACCTCCGCCCTACAATGGGAGCCCTCTCTTTCCATACCCCTTCTGGAGCCGGCAGGATGGCGACGATCACGATCCTGGTGCGCAGGTCCTTGGCAGCTTCCTGCCTGCTGGTCGCGGCGGCGGTCGTCGGCGCGGCCGCGCCGGCCGGTGAGGATCCCCGCGGGATTGTCCCCCCGCCCGGCGTCGAGGTGGTGAAGACGCTCG
>JBBAVV010000150.1:0-1626 GCA_040397545.1 Pirellulales bacterium | reverse complement strand
TCGCGCCCCGCCGGCGGACGGAATCGGCTCTCGTGTCGATCGGACCGGGATTTCCGGGGCAGGAAACTACCTCCATCAATCGACCGCTTGCCGGGCCTTGTCCCTAGCGAATTGGTACTGTTATCCGCGGCGGAGAACATCGTCCGAGTACTCGCCCTTGTCGTCCAGTCGCTGCATGTCGAGGTTCACCTTGCCGATCTCGCCCGTCGCGAGGACACGGATCATCGAATAGGGATCGGGGGAATCATCCGTCACGAGGCACTCCGTCTGCACGACCTTGGCAAACTGCTGGACGACAGCCACTGGATCATCGCCGCGGAGTGAATCCAAGAACGTGTACAGGGACATGACGCACCTGAAACCCTCCGCGCGCTCCGAGACCACACAAACGACCTTCGCACCATCCGGCTCAGGGAAGTCGTCCGCACCTCGGTGAACCAACACCTCGTTTGGGTTGATGCCGAATCCGGCGGCGAGCCCCCTGACAATCGCCTCGTCATCGAGAGGAAGCCGCACGACCACATCTTGCCAGATCATGAATGCCCTGCCTTCCACCTGCTCATGCGACTGGCCCTCGTCGCGTAGGCGAACGTCGAGTCTGCGGTCATGGGATTCCCGGACTATTCTCAGCGACGACCTTCGCCATGCGGGGCCTATCGGCGGGCCCGAACCGGCCTGGTGGCTCAAGGGTGGTGGCCTCTGTCGCTCAGCGGCTCGATCGCTGCCTCGTCGAGGGTGAACGTCGGTTGACGACCAAGATTTTGGCCGCTCGAATCCAGAAATTCTACCTCATACGCCGCCGGTGCATCCGACAAGACCATCAGCACAACGCCGATAGTGCCGACCGGAAGTGTCTCATCGGCTATGGATTTCGAGAGCCGAAAGGGGTCGTATTCTTTGAAAAGCGTCGAGCCCATTGGAGATTCGCTGGTTTCAACCCGTTCGCAGACCGCTCCATTCGACACGGATGTTCGGCTTCACCTTCGCCGTCAGCATGACACGCGTGTCATCATGGACAAACTCGCATGCCAGCGTGTCCTCATTGAACGCCATCCGCGTCATTCCCTCATGGCAGACGACGGCGATGGCCCGCTCCCGCAGAAGCAGCGTCGTTTGCAACGAATCGTCCGCCGTATTGAACGACATCACGAGCGACGCGCCGTCCTCGTCGGAAACGGTGTATGCGGAAACGTCGCCCTGAATGTCCGGCTCCGACCCGAAAAACTCGAGAAGGTCGACGGATGTCGGGTAGCGCATACCTGCTCTCAAATCGGCGACATGGTACAGAGACGACGTTGAACGGCGTCGATTTCCCGCCCCATGTGGGCGATGCCTCGACGGCCGGGCCACCCCAGCATACCGCCGCCTCTGCGGCTGGAGCCGCGGGGTCGGCAAGCGTCCCACCGAAGCGCTCGCCGGCAGGGCAACTCGGACGGCGTAGCCCAGCACTCCCAGGCTTTCGTGCAGTCTTCCTCGGATTCTCATCCCCTGCGGGCTAAGCTAAACTGCTCTGGCTGAATATTTCCCCCGCGAGGAGATGCTGTGAGCTGCTTGAAGTCGAGAGTTTTTTTCGTTGCGGCGGTGGTGGTCAGCCTCGCCGGCGCGGTGAACTTCCTCCCGGGAAGT
>JBBAVV010000149.1:0-1673 GCA_040397545.1 Pirellulales bacterium | reverse complement strand
GGGGGCCCTTGGCCTCATCGAGCGTCGTCGGCTGAAGGCGTCTTGACCCAAGCTGACGATTCGAGACTCACCCGCGAGGGGAGCAGGCTTCCATGGGGGCCTGCTCCCCTCTGCTTTTTCGCGGCCTACTTCGTTCACCCCCACCTCCCGCATCACCCGCCTAGCCCTCGCCCAGTGCCCACCTCCGCTTGCGAATACACGCCCGCTCGGTCCGCCGAGAGGCACCGACCGGAGGCCCACTGGCGAACTGACTCGATCTTGTCGCCAGCGGTCACGGCCACGGGCACGACGTTCTGGGCGGACTGAACGAGCGGCACGTCCAAGAGCGACGCCAACCTGCAGCACGACTTGATCTCGGCCCCGGTCCACTGGGAGTCGTCGGGCCGGGCCTGCCGGAGATCGAGGCCGTAGTGCCGCGTGGAGATGCCCCAGATCGCGTCCTTCTGTTCACGGCCCGGCAAGTCCACGAAAAACACGCCGTCGAAGCGTTCAGCACGGGCGAACTCGGGCGGGAGCTGCGAGGCGTCGTTACGGGTGGCGATGGGGACTCCTGCGGCCCTATGATGCGGCGACGATGGAGGCGTATCCGGTCGGCACTTTCGTGAACCACCCGAAGCACGAGGGGGCGGAGTGCATCGAGCCCGCCCTGGACCATGACGACTTCGAGCGTGCTCTGGCGACGGGGTATCAGCCATGGTCGGGATCCACGAGAGGCATGACCGTCTTGCCACTGAACGGCGGCACCGCGGGGGCGGCGAAAGCCGCCGAGGCGCTGGCGACCACCCCCGTCAAGTCAGCGGCGAAGTGGAGCGCGAAATGCGGCGCGATTGAGACGCGACATGCGACGCCGCAGGCTCCCGCATCTGCCGGCGAGGAGTCGCAGAAAACGAAAAACCCGCGGCCACCACTGGGGGTAACCGCGGGTTCGATCGATTCGTGAAATGGCTTTTCCGGCGTGAAGCCGAGCCGGACGCTCGGTCCACCCCAGCGGAAAAAGGCCATGGATGGCTTTTTCCGCGTGAAGAATGGGCGATATAGGACTCGAACTACCCCGCTCTTCCCCGGGAAATACCGCGATCTCTGATCCGGGCGGCGCAAAATCCGGCGCACTTCCCGCCAACCTCAAGCACGTGATCGATAACTGGCACTCGCTCACCGAGGACGACCGCCGCCGTATCCGGGCAATCGTTGACGGCCGGCTTGCCTGACGGCCACAGGGGAGGGGGGGCGAAGCAGTGCCGTCTTTAGCGGGGGCGTAGCCGGAGCCACAGCCGCCCAGGCCGAGCGATCGGCGAGCCTCATTGAGGCCGATGCGATCCCGACGGAGGTGGCCGAACTGGCTGCCGTCTGGCACCGCCTACCCGATGCGGTCCGGGCTGGCATCGTGGCCATGGTGCGGGCCTCGGGAGGGTGAAGCCTGGCTGGGCGACGAGCGCTCGGGAACTCCCCAAAGACTTGATCGGCAGTCTTCGTCGCCATTGGCAGGCCTGAACCTCTTCGCCGTTCCCCCATCACCCGGGGAAGAGCCCTTTCCCGGGGCTGCCAAGCTGATTCGATTCCCCTCCGCCGCCTATGAAAATCCCACCTCGAACCGATTCCTTGACGGAAATGAGAGCCCTTCCTACGGTGAATCCCAAGAGAGGCGATGTGCCCTCTTCTGAGAGGTCTTCCGA
>JBBAVV010000148.1:0-1682 GCA_040397545.1 Pirellulales bacterium | reverse complement strand
TCGACATTCCCTTCCGGCGGCTGACCGGCTGGATCTACGGCCAGCCGGCGGCCGTTTCGTAGTCCGTGTCTTGCAAGGTAGCCCACCGCTGATGACCAAAGTTATGACCAGCGGCGAGACCGCTCAGAACAGACTGACTCCCGCGGAACTGGCGGCGCATCTCGCAGCCGTTGGGACAATCATTCCGCCGGTCTGGCCATTGGCTGACTACGTGGCGGTCAACCCGTTTCTTGGCCTCGCCGACCGGCCTTTTCTGGTCGCTCGCCAGCTGCTCACCGATGTTCGTGTCTGTGACATTCTGCCAACAGCGGAATGGTTTCGACAGCGACTGAGCACCGGGGCGATCACGGCGACTGACCTCGACACCGCCCTGGTCGAGTGCCGGGAGGAGCATCCCGAATGGTTCGCCGGCCTCACGGTGGAAGACTGTCGGGCCTTCCTCAACCACGAGCCGGCAGCGGTCGGGGCCGAACGCCGCTACCGAACCGTGTCGGAACTGGTCGACGAACGGAACGGTACCCGCTGGACCAGCCACATCGTCACGGACATCTCCCGGCACTGCGCCGGCCACTTCGACAAAGGGCAGGCCAGCTGGCTGAGTCCCTGGCTGAGCTTGCCGCTCTACGAGGCGTGGCGGCAGCGGACACAGCTGAGCCGCCGCCTCGACGACCTTGGGATCCGTGGATTCCGGCAACTGGTCGCAGCGCTTCCGGAGGATCCTCTCGAAGCAATCCCCGACCTGCTGGACCGGCTGGCCATCCCCAGGCCGCACATCGAACGATTTTTGTTGGCAGAACTCTTTTCGGTCGCCGGCTGGGCCTCGTTTATCCGCTATCTCGCCTGGCATGCCGACGAACCAACACCGATTGCTGACGACCTGACGGGACTGCTGGCTATCCGGCTGGCCTGTGACGCGGCTTTGGCCGAGTCGACCGGTTCGACAGACCTGTCCGAAGGGCTGGTGCCGACAGCTCCCGAGCCGCCCGACCCTCTGCCGGCTGTGTTGGCCCGCTACCTGATGCAGGTTGCCGGTGAGGTCAGCCATCGCCGCCGCCTCTTGGCCGACATTGCCACGGTCAAGCAGCCGGCGGCGACCGGCCGGCCGACGTTGAAGATGGTCTTTTGCATCGATGTTCGCAGCGAGGTGTTGCGACGCCACCTCGAGGCCCAAAGCGAGCTGGTCGAAACCTGTGGGTTTGCCGGATTCTTCGGGATGCCGCTGGAGTTTGTTCGCCTCGGCACCGCGTTCGGCGCCGCTCATTGCCCAGTGTTGCTGCAGCCGACCTTTCCGGTCTTTGAGCGGCTGCTGGGAGCATCGGGAGAGCGGGTCTCGGCGGCCATCGACCACCGAAAAATGCTCAGGAAGGGCCGCAAGCTCTGGAAGGGCTTTCAGTCGTCGTCGATTTCCTGCTACAGCTTTGTGGAGTCGCTGGGGCTCGCCTATCTGCCGAAGCTGCTCACCGACTCGCTTGGCGTCACGACCCCCGTGGCCGATCCGCGAAACGACGGCCTCACGCTCGACGAGCAGCGACGGCTCGGCCCCGACCTTGATGGCTCGGATGATCCACTCCCGCTCGACCAGCGGATTGGCCTGGCCGAAGGCATGCTGCGAAACCTCGGGCTCACGGATCGGTTTGCGAGGATCGTCGCCATCTGCGGCCATGCCGCCTCCATGGTCAACA
>JBBAVV010000147.1:0-1707 GCA_040397545.1 Pirellulales bacterium | reverse complement strand
GCAAGCACATCCGCAACTTCTCGATCATCGCCCACATCGACCACGGCAAGAGCACACTCGCCGATCGGCTCCTCGAATGGACCGGGACGGTCGAAAAGCGGCAGCTCAAGGAGCAAATGCTCGACGACATGGAGCTCGAGCGGCAGCGGGGGATCACGATCAAGGCCCGTGCCGTTCGCATGGAATACCGCCACGAGGGGGAGCTCTACGAGCTCAACCTCATCGACACCCCGGGCCACGTCGACTTCCACTACGAGGTCTCGCGGAGCCTGGCCTGCTGCGAGGGGGCCGTGCTCCTCGTCGATGCCTTCCAGGGGGTGGAAGCGCAGACGGTGGCCAATGCCTACGCCGCGACCAACCAAAATCTCGCGATCGTGCCGGTGATCAACAAGGTCGATCTCGTCCACGCCCGCGTCGATGATGTCCTCGCCGAGATGGAGCAGAGCCTGTCGATCGACCCGACCGAGGTCATCAAGGCGAGTGCCAAGGCGGGCATCGGCATCGATGAGCTGCTCGGGGCGATCGTCGAGCGGGTGCCGCCGCCGGCGGGGGATCCCACCGCGGTCCTCCGCGCGATGATCTTCGACAGTCACTACGACAGCTACCGTGGCGCCATCACCTATGTGCGGATCGTCGACGGCACGATCAAGAAGGGGCAGAAGATCCGCTTCCTCGAGACCGCCTCGACCCACGAGGTCCTCGAAATCGGCCAGTTCGTGCCGCAGCGCCGCGCCTGCGAGGAGCTCGCCGCCGGTCAGGTGGGCTATCTCGTCTGCAACATCAAGGATGTCAAGCAGGTCCACATCGGCGACACGGTGACGATCCCGGGCGACGACGGCGCCAAGGCGATGCCGGGCTACAAGCCGCCGCAGCGGATGGTCTACTGCGGCCTCTATCCCTCCGAGGGGGAAAACTTCGAGGAACTGCGCGACGCCCTCGAGAAGCTGTCGATCAACGATCCCTCGTTCGAGTTCTCGCCCGAATCGAGCGAGGCGCTCGGCTTCGGCTTCCGCTGCGGATTTCTCGGCCTCCTCCACATGGAGATCATCCAGCAGCGGCTCGAGAAGGAGGACGATCTCGACCTCGTCCAGACAGCGCCGAACGTCACCTACCAGATTCTCAAATCCGACGGCACGACGATCGAGATCACCAACCCACAGGATGTCCCCGAGACGGGGCAGATCGAGGAATTCCGGCAGCCGATCGTGCGGACGAACTTCCTCACCCCGGTTGAGCACATCGGCCCGATCATGCAGCTGTGCACCGACCGCCGCGGCATCTACCTCAAGACCGAATACCTCTCGCCGACCCGGGCGATGCTGACGTTCGATCTGCCGCTCGCGGAGGTGATCTACGATCTCCACGACAGGCTCAAGAGCGTGACGCGCGGCTACGGCACGATGGACTACGAGCTGATCGGCTACTTCCCCGCGGATCTGGTCCGCCTCGACATCCTCGTCGGCGGCAAGCAGGTCGACGCCCTCTCGATCATCTGCGACCGGCGCGATGCCGACCGCCGCGGCCGGTCGATCGTCAAGAAGCTCCGCGGCGAGATCGACCGCCACATGTTCGAGATCGCCATCCAGGCCGCCATCGGCACGAAGGTGATCGCCCGCGAAACGATCTCCGCGATGCGGAAGAACGTCACGGCGAAGTGCTACGGCGGCGACATCTCCCGCAAGAAGAAGCTGTGGGCGAAGCAGAAGG
>JBBAVV010000146.1:0-1718 GCA_040397545.1 Pirellulales bacterium | reverse complement strand
CCTCATCGGGCCGTCGGCGAAGGGCTTCAGTCCAAACGTGATCGTTCGGCTCAAGCAACTCCCGCTCGTCATCCAAGGCCGAATCTTCACCGCCGGAGTCCTGCAACAAGCCGCCTGATTCACGCCTCACGAACACAACATTTGACGAGAGCTGTCAACGGTATCACCGGTCCTGCACTCCCACCTCCGTCAGGGTCAGTGACCGTAGTCATTCTTTCTGTTTCTGCCGCATGTAATACCGCTGCACGCGGGCCACGCATGGGCGGCCGTCGGGGCTCTTCGTCGCGCAGGCGGCATCGGGCTGGCCCGCCTTCTGCACCACCGCCCGCACCCGCGAGGGCACTGGCTCCGCAAGATCGGCATCGACATCATCCACCGTAAGGCCATGGCAGCAGCAAAGCGGTCCGGCCGGATCCTTAGGCCAGTAGAGACCGTGGGCGGCGTCCGCATCGACGCTCCGCTCGAAGAGGTCGAAGTAGGCGACTGGGCAGGCGTCGGTCGCGCACCAAGAGGCCGGCTCGCCGAGCGACTCGACCGCGTCCGAGGCCAGGTGGGCCCGGAGCGTTTCAGGGCCGACGGGCAGGCCATCCGCGCCGCACCGCGGGCACTGCGGTGGCAGGCTCGAGTCGGGTTCCTTGAAAGAGGCCTTGTACATGATCACTCCGACTTGAAGGTCACTCTGGGTCGACGCACCTATTTCCCACTCACCCGATTCGACCCGCCGCTTATCCCGGGAATACCTACGACGACATCCGCATCGGCACGCTCGTTCCCGCGCACGACCGCACGATAGACGCGATCCGGCAGTTGTTTCCGCACGGATCCCTCTGTGCCAATGATAGATGAGACACCGGCCTTGTCCTGCTCGATCGGCATGATGGAGCAGATCCTCAACGCCAACACGGAGGTCCGGGAGCGTCGCGACCAGCTCCCGAGCGACACTCATTTCGCCACGCAGGTGTCTCAAAGTCATTGACACGTTCCGAGCTGCGGGAATGCGATAAGCTCTAGTCCCCCGAAGGAATGGTTCGGAACCGGCCCAGCAGCCAGCCAGGAAGGCCGGCGGTGAACCCCGTTCCCATGCCCGCCAGGAAGGCCCCCGTGGCACGCCGCAAGACCCCATCCGACCCCCAGCCGTCGCTGTTTGCCGACGATCCACCGCCGGATCGCAGCCCCGCCAGCCCCGCCGTTCCCGCCGCCACCTGTCACCGGCACTGGCTCGATCCGCGCTGCGGGATCCTCGCTTCGGCGGCCGATTGGTTGCTGGCAGAGGCCCGCAGCGCCGAGCTTGACGGCCGCGGCCCAGAGGGGGCCGGTAGGGACGCCGCCGTGGTCGACCTGTCGGCGTTCACCGTCGTCGTGCCGGGCCGGGCGGCGGGGCACCGGCTGATCGAGATCCTCATCGACAAGACCGCTCCCCCCCGGAGCCCACGTGGCGGCGGGCCCGGCGGCCGCATCATCCCGCCGCGGACGGTCACGCTCGGCACGCTCCCGGAGGCGCTCTACGAACCGGCCAAGCCGCTCGCCGACACAGCCACCGAGACGCTCTGCTGGGTCGTGGCGCTCTCCGCCGCCAGCCACCGCGACCGGCATCTGATCGCCCCGCTCCCCGAGGCCGAGGGGAACGTCGCCGAGGAGACCGACCAACCCGATCGGCACGCCCCCGGGGCCCTCCCGTCGACGGGCGCGGATCGCGACGCCACCATCGCCACCGGTGC
>JBBAVV010000145.1:0-2065 GCA_040397545.1 Pirellulales bacterium | reverse complement strand
GGCTTTCCGGGGCTGTGCCTGCCGGGGCGAAGCCCGAGGATGCGGAGCGGATCCGCGACTTCGTGGCGCTTTTGGCCCGCGAGGTCTTCAAGCGTGGCGGCACGATCGTTCATGGGAGTCATCCGACGATCCGCGATGTCCTCCTCGCGGAGGCGAAGCGCTACCGGCAGGCGCATCATGCCGCCGCGCCGCTGCGGCTGGTGGTGTCGGCCCACTTCGCCCACGACGCGGCCCAGTACGGCATCGACATCCCCGCCTGGAACGCGGTCTGTGCGGAGCCAGTGATCGTCACCCCAGCCGTGGCGGCCGATGACTCCGGGGAGGCGCGAGCCCGCGACCGGAGCCTGTCGATCATGCGTCGGGCGCTCGCCGATCAAGCCCATCTCATCGTGGCGGTGGGAGGGGAATGGTGGCATGAGGCGCCGCAGCGCGCCGGGGTGCCGGAGGAAATCGAGATCGCCCGCGACTACCAGCTGCCGCTGTTTCTCCTCGGCGGGCTCGGCGGGGCGACGGCCGACTATCTCGCCGCCCATCCGGAGTATGTGGGGATCTGTCGCAATGGCCTCTCGCAGGCGGAAAATCTCCAGCTCGTGCAGGAGACCGCCGTGGCGACGATCACCGAGCGGGTGGTAGCGCAGATCGGCTTGCTCCATGGAGCCGGCGGGGCGAGCGCGGCCCCTGCGCTCCACAGCGGGTCGGCCCGGGTGGCGGCGCTCTCCCGTTCGGCGGGCCCTGGCGAGGAAGCGGCCTCGGGCCGGCCCCGGCGGATTCTCTGTCTCGACGGCGGTGGGATTCGGGGGGCGTTCACCGCCAGGGCACTGGCCACCTGGGAGGAGATGACCGGCGAGAAGATCATCAACCACTTCGATCTCATCGCCGGCACGTCGACCGGCGGGATCCTCGCGATCGCGCTGGGGATGGGAATGCAGCCGGCGGAGATCGTGGAGTTTTACAAGAAGGAGGGGCCGACGATCTTCCCCGGTGGCGGGATCGGCGGAAAAGCTCTCGAGATCCAGCAGTGGTTTGCAGCGAAGTTCGACCGCCAGATACTCCGCGATCGGCTCGAGGCTGCCTTCGGGGCGGCGCCGGTGACATCGACCCGGCTGGCCGATGCCTGGGTCCGTCTGGCGATCACCGCCTACGACGCCGAGACCGACACGCCGAAGGTCTACCGGACGCCCCACAGTCCTGCGGGGATGCTCGACCGTCGCCGCGAGCGGCTCGACGTGGCGATGGCGACCTCCGCGGCGCCGACCTATTTCGAGGCCACCCGGATCGAGAATGTCCTCGCCGTCGACGGCGGCGTGTGGGCGAACTCGCCGACGACGGTGGCTCTGGCCGAGGCGGCGCAGCTCGGTTGGAATCTGGCCGACGTGCGGATGTTGAGCGTGGGGACGCTGTTCACGCCGAATGTCCTCGCACAGCCTGTCGAGATCGACGCCAACGTCGTGAAGGCGGCGCTTGCGCCAATCATCGGGAGTCTGGCTGGCACGGCGGCGGCGGCATTTTGGACCAACATCTCCGTGCAGGGAACGCTCGGCTGGCTGCCGACGATCGCCAACCTCCTCATGAAGACGCAGATCCAGACGGCCGATCATGTCTGCCGCTCGCTCCTCGGCAGCCGCTATCTGCGCGTCGACATGGCGACGCAGGAGATCAAGATGGACGACGCCCAGGCGATCAACGCCCTCATCGGGTATGGCGAGGCGGCGGCGATGGGGATCTTCGAGCGCGTCCGCGACGAGTTCCTTATCAACGGTCAGCCCGCCGAGCGCTGGAACGCGGCCGCGGCCGGGTGAGGAGCGCGAGCGTTCCCGGATCCCGACTACGCATCGGATCGTTGAAACGGTGGGCCAATGACTCTCGTTCGGAAACCAGACTGGCCTGCCCTGGCCGCCGAGTCCGATCTGGAGGTGCCGTTGCCGGTGCCCGCCGGGGGCTCGGCGCTCGCGATGCGCTTCCGGCGGATCCCCGCGGGGGCGTTCGTGATGGGATCGCGGGGCAACTACCCCAATGAAGAGCCTGCGCATCGGGTGATCCTCCCCCACGACTTCTGGTTGGGGAA
>JBBAVV010000144.1:0-2091 GCA_040397545.1 Pirellulales bacterium | reverse complement strand
CGCCCCGGACGGATCGTATTTCAAAATTCTGCCCAGGTCGTGCATGACGTAGAGATTGCCTCCGTTGTCTATCGACAGGCCGTAGGGTCTGGAATTGTTCGTGGAGATCGCCCCCTGAAACTTTCCAGCGGCATCGAACGTCGCGATATATCCGCCGTCGTAATTCGCGACATGGAGATCACCGGCCGCGTCAAAGGCCAACCCGATTGGGGTGTAGAGATGGTCAGCCCCGAGCGAATGATCAGCGGAATAGTTTCCGGCCGGATCAAAGGCACTGATGAAGTTCGTGGTGCGCCGGCCATTGGAGGCATAAAGATATCCCGCCGCATCGAAGGCCAGCCCGTACGGCCCGGAGAGCGTCGCCGAGCTGCCGATCGTCGCCAGATAGTTCCCAGCGGGGTCGAACTTGCTGATCGTGTTGCCAGAACCGTTGGCGACGTAGAGATTCCCCGCCGCGTCGGTCGCCATACCGTTGGGCAAACTGAAGTTCGGCGAGGTGATATCGCCCAGGTAGACCCCGGTTGGGTCGAACTTGTTGATAATGTTGCTGTAGGGGATCGAGGCGTAGAGGTTGCCCTGATGGTCGAAGGTGACGCCATAGGGGCCATTGCCGACATACTGGTCAGTGGAGTTCCCACGGGTCGTGGCGAAGATCCGCCTCGACGCGGCGATCGCCGCCCCGTCGCCGGCGTCGACGTCGTACGAGACGATCCTCGTGTCATAGTAGAGCGACACGTAGAGCAGATTCGTGGCCGAGGCCGGGGCCCCGGTCGCCAGAAACACGAGGAGCCCCGCAACCGCGAGCCACACGGCCCGCCTGCTCGGGATCCTCATTGGCGATCGGCTGAACGAAAGGATTCGCGTGAACGACATGGGATCTCCTTGATGGCGTTCTGGCAGTCCGTCGGAAAGGTGCCCGGCCGTTCGATACGGCGGCAGCATCCCTGGAAAAACCTCGGCTTTTTGGGGGGCTTTCCACGTGGAAAATCGTCCCCGCTGGATTAACCCAACGACAGCTCGAGGTGGCAGCGGCCAAGGACCGAGGGCCGGCGGGCCATAGCAGAACTGGTAGGGGAGAAGCGGACAGCCTGATCCACGAGGGCTCTGCCACCAGGCGTTGTGCCCTGCCGGTAGACTTGTTGCGACCTTTCCCTCAATCCGGGTGAACCCCATGCCCCGCGCTGAAAAGCCCTTCGTCGGCCCCTCCGCAACGACCGATCGCTCGCTCCTTGTCGCCGTCAGACTGCTCGCAGCCGCTGCGATCCTCTGGCCTGCCATGACCGGATCGGTGACCAGAGCCACCCCCGCCGACGCGCCGAGTGCAACGCAGGTTGCAGCCGAGGCCCCCCCCGGAAAACCGAATCAGCCCGCATCCCGCTCCCGGCGGATGATCGAGGGGTTTTCGATCCTTGTCGACGATTGCCTCCTGCCGGGAGGGGCCGACGAAGCCCTCGGCCGCGAGGCGCTCGCCTTTCTCGCCGCCAAACTCACCGAGATCCGCATCGTTCTGCCCCGTGAAAAGGTCGACGTCCTGCGGAAGGTGACGATCGTCCTCGACAAGGAATGCGGCACGCTCGGCTCGATGCAATATCACCCTGGTGCCGACTGGCTCGCCGACAACGGCTATCCCCGCAGCCTGGAGAAGTGCGTTCATCTTCCCCGGGCCCGTGACGTCGCCACGAGCCGCAACATCAACGAACAGCCGTGGGTTATCCTCCACGAGCTTGCCCACGCCTACCACGACCAAGTTCTCGGCTTCGACGAGCCACGCGTCCTTGCCGCCTGGGAAGATTTCAAAAAAAGCGGCAAGGGGGACGACGCCCTCCTCTTCGACGGCTCACGCGTCAAGCACTACGGTCTGACCGACCAGAAGGAGTTCTTCGCCGAAATGACCGAAGCCTACTTCGGCTCCAACGACTTCCACCCCTTCAATCGAGCGCAACTCAAGACCGAGTTCCCCGCGCTCTACGACCTCCTCGCCGAGATCTGGGGCCCACTCCGCTGACCGTCGCGAATCGCTCCCTCCGCGGGGCCCACCCCCGTCATCTCCCCGGCGCCTCGGCTTCGCGGATCGCGGCGCCATCTTCGGGA
>JBBAVV010000143.1:0-2377 GCA_040397545.1 Pirellulales bacterium | reverse complement strand
GGGCCGCGGCCCGCGGGAAAGAAACCGAAAGGGTGATTCCGATGCGCTTCCGCGTGTTTCAGTATCCCCTCCCGACGGCGGGCGATTTGAGCGACTTGAACGCCTTTCTCGGCTCGCAGCGGGTGGCGACGGTGGCGCACCATGTCGCCGCGACGGCCCAGGGAACGATGCTTGTGTTTGTGGTCGAGACGACAGGCGGGCCTGCTGTTCGCGGGCCACAGGCCGCCACGTCGAAAATCGATTACCGCGAGAAGCTCTCTGCCGAGCAGTTTGCCCTGTTTACAAACCTCCGTGCGGCCCGCAAGGCATGGGCCGACGCCGAGGGGCTTCCCGTCTACGCACTCTTTACGAACGCTCAACTCGCCCAAATGGCGACCGGGGCCTATGCCACGGCCGCTGATCTGGGCCGCATCGACGGCCTCGGGCCGGCCCGCGCCGAGAAGTATGCCGAACGACTGCTGGCGATCCTCCACCCGCACCCGGGATCACCCACGGAAGTCACTTCGCCCCCCGAGCCAGTGATGACCGGCAAGGCATCCTCCCAGCAGCCATGAAGCGAGTCGGCGGTCTCTTCGAGCGGATTCACGACCGGGCGACGCTCGGCCACGCGGCGTGGCGCGCCGCGGCCGGGAAACGGGATCGGTCTGAAGTCCGTGCCTTCTTGGCCGACTTTGACTGGCGAGGCGGGAGGCTCTCCCAGGCGCTTGCCGACGGGTCGTTCCGGTTCGAAGGTTACCGCTCGTTCCCAATTCGCGATCCGAAATCGCGGATCATCCGTGCGCCGTCGTTTCGCGATCGCGTCGTGCATCACGCCATCCTTGCCGTGGCGGGCCCGGTGCTCGAGCGCGGGGCGCTTCCGACGAGTTTCGCCTGCCGTGCCGGCCTGGGCCAGGATGCGGCGCTGCGGGCGGCGCGCCAGGCGGTCGCCGGCGCCGAGTGGTTTCTCGGCCTCGATGTCCACAAGTATTACGACTCGATCCCGCACGACCTGCTCCTGCGAGCCCTCGAGCGTCGCTTCCGGGAGCGTCGGTTGCTCGTGCTCTTTCAAACTCTCCTCGACAGCTATCAGACCGTCGCCGGCCATGGTCTGCCGATCGGTGCGCTCACCAGCCAGTTTCTCGGCAACTTCTATCTCGACGCCGTCGATCGTCGGGTCACGGGCGCCGTACGGGGGGTGACGTATCTGCGCTATATGGACGACATCCTCATCGGTGGCGACCGTCGGGCCCTCGTCGCGTGTCGGCAGCGGATTACCGCCGCCCTTTGCGGCCTGGGGCTGTCGCTCCATGGGGATGGCGTGATGAACCGCTCTGACGTCGGCGCGCCCTGGCTCGGATTTGTGATCTATCCCGATCGGCTCCGGCTCAATCGCCGCGGACGGCGCCGGTTGTGCAGGCGGGTGCGGGCCCTCGAGCGCGGCTATCGCCAGGGGATGATCCCAGAGCCCGAGTTGCAGCGCCGAGGCCTGGCCCTATTCGCGCATGCCCGCCGAGGGGATGATATCGCTTGGCGGAGGGTGGTCGCGGCCAAGGGCTGCGGGGCCGATTCGCCGGGGGAGGTGCAGGGACCGCAACCGCGTGATCCGCGGCGGGGCGTGGAACAACACCGCCGGGAGGTGCCGGTCGGCCTACCGCAACAGGAACAGGCCCGATGACCGCAACGACAACCAGGGATTCCGTGTTTGCTTGGTCCGCGATACGACAGCCCGTCGGAAGACATCCATGGCTGCCGGACGACGCGCCTTCCCGTGCCCATTCGGTGCTCTGCCTTGGCGAGGAGCCGCGGCAGCCGCCCGGGTGGGACGAATCCAGAGAGTCCCCGCCGGGGGCCGAGATGTGCCAGGCCGCACGGCCGGAAATGGTGCAGAAGGCCCCCGGCGGGGCAGTTTGAATCGTGGAGAGTCAGCGCACCGGCAAGGCAAGGACCCGCGAATGAGCCAGGCAGAGGGCTTCACACGTGAGACGGATGTTCTTTGGGCCGCGGCACGCGCGGCGGCGGATGTGGTCGTCGCGCTTCCCGGGACCGGCGCAGATGGCAAGGCAATGGAGATGTTCTTCCGGAAGATCCCGGGGACGGGCCCGGAGGGATTCAGGATGGGCTCCCGCGGCGGCCACCAGGATGAAGAGCCGATCCATCGGGTAGCGATCGAGACGGATTTCTATCTGGGCACGTTCGTGGTCACGCAGGAGCAGTGGGCTGCGGTGTGGCCGGAGATCGAGGGGCTCTATGGCAAGAAAGGCCCCTGGGAGAAACCACCCGGGGCGAGCCCGACTTACCACAAGGGCTCTGGTCTGCTTCCTGTGGAACAAGTCTCCTGGTACGACGCGATGGCTTTTTGCGACTGGCTGACGCGGCACCAGAGGCTGATCGGCGGCAA
>JBBAVV010000142.1:0-2410 GCA_040397545.1 Pirellulales bacterium | reverse complement strand
AGCAATCCCTCGACCTACAACGCCGACGCGCCGCTGACACTCACGGGCTCTTTGAATGCCCATGACCTCGGGGTCTTCAACGTCAATGCCGACGTCAGCGTCGGCAGGGAAGCCAACTCGTATTCCGGCGGCGTCATCAATCTCAACGCCGGAACGCTCATGGCTTCCTGGGGGCTCTCCTTCAACGGGCTTGGCTCCGTGAATCAAAACGGCGGCAACTACTCGGTCGACCGTTATGAACGTCTGACCCTCTCAAACGGCGCGGCGCTCGCCTACGGCACCGGCGACACCCTCAACGGCGACGTCGACCTCGCCTCCGGTGCTACCTTGACGCTCGCCAGGGATCTCGACTGTAGCGACATTTCCGTCGACGGCGCCGCCACGAAACTGGCGTCGTCCGGCTACGGCATCTCGGCCTACTCTCTCTATGTGGACGATGGCGCTACCGTCACGCTCGATCAGAACCTGACGCTCACCGATACTCTTGACCTTTGGCGGGGTGGCTCAATCACCCGGACTTCTCAAACAATTTCCGCAAGTGACTTCGATGTCGGCGACGCCAGGCTCGACCTCCTCGCCGGAGACACCTTCAGCGGCGGTTACACCAACTATGTTTGGGATGGCGGCCTCGTCAACGCTCCGGCAGGCACGTCACTCGGCGATCTAGACGTCTACGGCACCAACGACAATGGCGACCGGTCCACGTTCAACATCAACGGCGACGTGTCGCTCGTAGGCGCCTCCGCCTTTTCCGACGGCGTCATCAACGTCAACGGCAACGTGTCGCTCATAGACGCCGGCGCTTTTTCCGACGGCGTCATCAACTTGAACACCGGAACGCTTTCAGCCGAGTCTCTCTACTTGTCTGGCAGCGGTGCGCTGAATCAAAACGGTGGCCACTACTCGATCGACGACCTGGCTCTGGCCAGTGGCGCGTCGCTCCGCTACGGCACCGGCGATTCCATCACGGCCTACCTGAGTGTGTATTTTGGCGCCACGCTTTCGCTCGACCAAGACCTCTCGCTTACCGAGACCTTCTATCTGGGGCCTGGCAGCTCAATCGCCCGCACCACCGAGACAATCTCCGCACGCTCCTTCGACGTCGCCGACGCCACGCTCGATCTTCTCGCCGGCGACACCTTCAGCCCCTCTGGCTCCAGCAACATTGAAGTTGGCGCTCTCGTCAACGCCTCGGCGGGCACGGCGATCGGCTATCTGAACGTTACCGGTACCAACGGCAATGGCGATTGGGCGACGTTCAACGTCAACGGTGACGTGTCGCTCGGAATCGCATTCGCTTTTTCCAACGGCGTCGTCAATCTCAACGCCGGAACCCTCTCAGCCCTCCAGGAGCTCTCCTTCGACGGTGTTGGCTCGGTGACCCGATCGGCCGGCAGCTACTCGACGCATGACCTGACGCTCTCCAATGGCGCCACCCTCGGCTACGGATCCGGCGACAGCATCACCAACTCCGTCAGCCTCAACTCCGGCGCTGCCCTGACGCTCGCCAAGGATCTCAACCTCTCTGGCGCCATTGGCGTCGACGGCGCTGCCACGACCCTGGTTTCAGCCGGCCAAGCCATCTCGGCTGACTCTCTCTACGTCATCAATGGCGCTCATGTAACACTCGATCAGAATCTCACGCTCTCCGGTTATCTCGACCTCACGAATGGCGGCTCAATCAATCGCACCACCGCAACGATCTCGGCACTCGGGTTTTCCGTTTACGACGCCACGTTCGATCTCCTCGCCGGCGACACCTTCAGCCCCGGCTCCTCGAGCCGCGTTTTTAGAGGTGCCCTCGTCAACGCCCCGGCGGGCGCGGCGCTCGGCTCTCTGCAAGTCACCGGTACCAACGGCAACGGCGATCGGTCCACGTTCAACGTCAACGGTGACGTCACCGTCACGAGTGCCGCCGTCTCTTCCAAAGGCGTTTTGAACCTCATCGCCGGCACCCTCTCCACCCCAAATCTCTCCTTCTCCGGCGCCGGCTCCGCAGGCCAGGCTGGCGGCCACTACGACGTCACGGATCTCTTCCTTTCCGGCAACGCGACGCTTACCTTTGGCCTCGGCGACAGCATCGACTCGCTGTTCATCAGCGACGCCGGATCACGGCTCGACCAACTCGCCCCGCTGACGCTCTCCTCGCTCTCGCTCTCTACCGGGGGCGTGCTTTACCTCGGGGCTTTCACCGGCACCGGCGCCATCGCTGACTGGGGCCTGCGGATGACCGGCGACGACACGGTTTTCCTCCAAGGCCTTATCGAACGCGGCCTTCTGACCGCCGGACTCTCCCCGCTCTCCGTCATCTTCGACGCCGGCTCCAACATGACCTACGTCACCGCCGTCCCAGAAATCGACCCGAACACCGCCCACGGCGCCGTCGTCCTCCTCGTCGGCGCCCTCGGCC
>JBBAVV010000141.1:0-2452 GCA_040397545.1 Pirellulales bacterium | reverse complement strand
GGCGGCGATCCGAACCTGCTCGGGGGAGATTACACGGCGGCGGCGTCCGTTTCTCCCCGGTTCCCACCAAGCGACAACCACCGCCGAGGCGATTCAGCGCGTCCGCTTCGGGATCCGCGAAGGAAGCACGCGGGCGGAGTTTCTCACAACTACCCCAAACCAGACTTCGCAGGTACTTCTGGCGACCCCAGGGGGAAGCTATCAACTTCTCCCGTTCGACATTGGAAACGGAATCGATGGAGTGTTGACGGCCTTCGAAGACCCAGCCGCAGAGGAGGTCGCGGTCACCCTTGAATCCGACGTCATCGGCTTGGTGGGAGCCCTCCTCGCCGCTCCAGGCCCAAAAGGCTCCGATTACCTGGCCACGACTCGCGGCGCCGTTTCCAAAATTGCTAGCGCCGAGGTGCCCTTCGGCATCGCGATCAAGTCATCGTTTCAAGGGAACCAGACCGACACCTCCGCCCCTCCATCAGACACACTGGCTGCTGCCGCCGATTTCGAGATGGTGCTCGATTCGGAGCATGACTACGCCGTCCGATTCTTCCGGTCGAAAGCGGTGCTTCCCGGTGTGGTGCAAGAGATCGAGCGAACGATCAGTCTCACGGCCGGTCGCGACGGATCGTTCGTGCCAAATGTCATCACGACGCGGTTTCGCATGACCCCCGACACGCCGTCGGCCAAATCGAGTGGCTTCGACGAGACGGTGGCTATCGACTTCGATGATCGACCGCCAGCGGCTGACACGTTCACGAGAGCCTGGATCGAGAAACTGGCCGGAACGGCCCGCGTTGACGCGGTCGACAGGAATCGCAACCCCGTCCGTCCATCCCTTCCTGTCCTCCCCAGCGATGGGCCCGATCCCGATCTCCGGCCCATTGAGGGCCGCTCCGCGGTGTCGCCTTGGCTGCTGGTCAACATCGCCGCTTTTTTGACGCTCGCCGCCGTCTGTTTCGCATGCTGGCGCTCAGCGCGGCGGTGACCATCGATGCGCAGGAATCTCCCCACCCAGTCGATCGCCGCCCAGGGATGACCTTCATGACCGCCCACTCAAGACAGCGGTTGGGGCGTTACCAACACCATGCCATGCTGTCGCTTGTGCTTGTGGTGTGGCCGGCTGGAACGGCCTGCAACCGTAGTCCCGATCTGCCGCCGGGAGTTTACGCATCGCCAACGGTCCGAAATCTTGGAATCGTTGCCGACCGGAAGGAAATCAACGGCGAGTACCGAATCGCCAACACGTCGGCCACCACCGTCCGCCTGCTGAAATCGATTCAGTCGTGTGGATGCACGAAGCTCCAGCTCTCGACCGATGAACTGCCCCCAGGAGGAAGTGCCACGGCGACGCTGACCGTGGACCTGGAAGGGCAATTTGGCCACAAGGAATTCGAAGCCCGGATCGAGACCGACAGCGCGATGACGCCCGTGATCCGGCTCGGGCTCGTCGGGGATTTCACCGTGACCGAGCTCGATGGGGCGACCGAATTCGATCTCGGGCGCTTTCCACCGAGCGGAGTGATTTCTGGCACGTTTTCGATCTTCAAGGGCTCCGAAAAGGCGGCGCGGCCGACTGGCTGCGATCCTGAGTCGATCGAGGCGGTCAACTTCGCGCTTGCTGAATCGGAAAACCCGTCCTTTTTCACCGTCGCGGTATCGGGCTCTGCCCCCTCAAACCCAGGCCCGTTCCGACTCCCGGTCGACCTCCGGGCCGAGGGCGGATCGTGGGGCCAACGCCGGATCGTCTTTCGGGGATCTGTCGCACCCCGTTGGACCGGGCCGGAGGTGATTTCGATCGGATTTCTGGAACCGGGGAATGTGGTCGATTCCTCCGTCATCCTCCGCGACAGTAGTCCTGCACCTCCTCACCCGGCGCTTGTTCGGGCCGAAGCAACATCGAGTGCGGATTGGCTCAAAGCAAAGGCGACGATCGGCGCCGGAGGGGAAGTGGAAGTGTCTCTGTCAGCGAGCCATCCGGGCGTGGCCGAACCCGTCGATGCGACGGTGACCGTCACGCTTCACACGGCCGATGGATCGGCGTCGACCTGGCCGGTTGCCGTGTCTGGCCGAGGGCTGTGACGCGTGATGGCGCTCGATCGCTTCTCCGCATGACGGATCTGACTTCCGTGGCGACTTGCGCTGATGAAGCTGTGCAAGGGCTTTCTTATCCGCTCTTGGGATGCTTTGAGCGTGGTGCCCTTCTCGGCCGAAGCGTTCATTGGGATGGGACTGCCTCTCGCTTGTCGCCGCCCCCCGGCCCAGATCTCACCAGCCGCCCCCAGGCAACGCAATCGCTCGGCCGGCGTGCTGCGTTTCACCGGCATTTCCCCAGCACCCACCCAGGGCAGGCCGTCCCTCGGAGGAGCCATGACACACCAAGGCCGGCATCGGCAATTTGTCGAAAACAAGGGGATACCCCCCACGCCGAAACCTTGACGCCCCCCGCCCCCCCCCCCCC
>JBBAVV010000140.1:0-2903 GCA_040397545.1 Pirellulales bacterium | reverse complement strand
GGGCAGAAGGTGCGTCTCATGACTTCCCCCAAGGGCGAGATCGACAGCAGCCACGGTTTCCGCCGTGAATGTTTTCCAACGGGTATCTGACCTGATTTTACCCATTCATGCCAAGCGGCCCCGATTTGGCAAATGCGAAAGCGGCTTTGGGTCGGTCCCGACAGGGGCCAGCGATGAGAAAACGAGCCCCCCGTCGGCCAGGCGCAACGGCCATGATCCTCCCCGGCCGGCGGTTAGCCGGAGGGCGGTTGTGCGGTTCTCCTCTAGACAGGGCAGCGGCGGGCGAGTTTCCTTACGCCCGCCCTCTCTGTCGGCCGTGGAACAGCGATCCACGGGCTCCAGCCACGACGAAAACGGGTCGGGGGATGCGTTCCATGCCCCGCACAGCGATGCTCGACCATTCGCCCACCGTCGCCGGAATCGGCCGCATGTCCCTCGGTTTTCCATCCTCCGATCGGCGCTCCCCGCCGGAAACAGCCCCGATTCCGAAGGGGCCTGCCGCCCCGCCGGCCAGGGTGGGGGCCGTCCAATACCTCAACACCAAGCCGCTCGTTCATGGCCTCGCCGGCCCCGGCATTGCCTTGGAATACGATCTCCCCAGCCGGCTGGCCGACCAACTCGCCGGCGGCAGCCTTGATGTCGCTCTCATCCCGTCGATCGAGTTCTTCCGGGGGGATGCCTACCGGCTCGTCTCCGACGCCTGCATCGGCTGCCGCGGGCCGGTGATGAGCGTGAAGGTCTTCTTCCGCAAGCGTCCCGACCGGGTCGACACCCTCGCCGTCGACGAAGGCTCACGGACGAGTATCGCCCTGGCGCGGATTCTCCTGGCCCACCGCTGCGGCGTGGCCCCCCAGATCGATGTCTTGCCGCTGGAAGACGACATCTCTGCCACGACCGCGGATGCCGTCCTGTTGATTGGTGATCGGGCGATCGGCGGGCAGCGTGGCCATTTCGAGACGGTCTGGGATCTCGGCGAGGAGTGGTGCCGGTGGACAGGCCTGCCGTTCGTGTTCGCCGTTTGGGCGGCGCGGCGCGACGTTCCGGAGGCGACGCTCTGCCGCCTCGAACCGCTCCTCAATGCCGCCCGCGATACCGGCCGGGCCAATCTCGCCTCGATCGCGGCCGCCGAGGCGAAGGGACACGGCCTCACCGTCCCCCAGTGCCTCGGCTACCTCCGCGACAACCTCCACTACGATCTCGGTCTCCGGGAACGGGCGGCCCTGGCGCTGTTCCACGACCGGGCCGCGGCCCTCTCCCTCGCCCCGAAGGGGATCGACCTCGATCGGGCCCTCGCCCTCCCCGGGGCGCCGATGTCACAATGACAGGGCTTTCCACCCTCGCGGACCCCACCACCATGACGCCAATCATCGACCGCATCCTGGCCGACACCGTCGCCGGAAAGAGGCTGTCCGCCGCCGACGCCCTCGTCCTCCTCCAGTCGCCGCATCTGGCATCGATCGGTCGGGCCGCCAACGCCGTCACGGCGAGACTTCATCCGGAGCCGTATCGCACCTACAACATCGACCGCAATATCAACTACACCAATGTCTGCACGGCGGTGTGTGACTTCTGCGCCTTCTACCGGCCGCCGAAGCATGCCGAGGGCTACGTCCTCGACCGCGAAGTGCTGATGGGGAAGATCGCCGAGATGGTCTCCGTCGGCGGCGACCAGATTCTCCTCCAAGGCGGGCTCCATCCGACGCTGGAACTGGAGTGGTATGAGGACCTCCTGCGGGACATCAAGGCTCGCTTCCCGCAGGTTAACGTTCACGGCTTCTCGCCGCCGGAGATCCATCATTTCACAAAGATCTCCAAACGCCCCCTGCGGGAGGTACTCGAGCGCCTCGCCCGGGCCGGCCTGGGATCGCTCCCCGGCGGCGGTGGCGAGATCCTCGTTGACCGGGTGCGGAAGGAGATCACACGCGGCAAGGTCCTCACTGACGACTGGCTCAACGTCCACCGCGAGTGGCACGCGCTCGGGGGACGGAGCACGGCGACGATGATGTTCGGCCATGTCGAGACCCTCGCCGAGCGTGTCGAGCACCTCGAGCGGATCCGCGAGCTCCAGGACGAGACGGGGGGCTTGACGGCCTTCATCTGCTGGTCGTTCCAGCCGGAGAACACCGACCTGGCCACGATCCCGCCGGCCGGTCCCTTCGACTACCTGCGCACTCAAGCCGTCGCCCGGCTGTTCCTCGACAACGTTCCCAACATCCAGTCGAGTTGGGTCACGCAAGGGCGGGAGATCGGCCAACTCGCCCTCCTCTTCGGGGCCAACGACATGGGGAGCCTGATGCTCGAGGAGAACGTCGTTAGTGCCGCCGGCACCGTCCACCACCTCACGCTCGCCGAGATGCGCTCGGCGATCTCGGAGCTCGGCTGGATCCCGCGCCGCCGCAACGTGTTTTACGAACTGTTCGAAGACGAAGCCGACGGCCCTCTTCCCGCGGCGCTTCCTGCGGCAGCCGCCCCATGCGGCCCGACGGGCTGCGGGTCGACCGGAGCGGTGCTGCTCCAGCCGAGTCTCGTGCCGGCTGCAGCGAAGTCGTGAGCCGGGCCGAACCGCTCTATCTCCGGGCCCGATGGATCGTGCCGGTCGTCCGGCGGACAATCGAAGATGGATGGCTGCGGATTGAGCGTGGCCGGATCGCGGCCATCGGCCGCCGAGGGCTCACTGGAAACCCGCCCTCCGGCCAGAGCATCGACCTCGGCGATGCAATCATCCTTCCCGGCCTCGTCAACGCTCATACCCACCTCGAGTTCTCCGATCTCGAGCGGCCGCTCGAGGCCGACGGTGGGCTCCCCGGTTGGATCGCCCGCGTCGTCGCCCTCCGCCGGGCCCGGCCTACAGGTCCAGAGGAAGCGGCCCGGCTCGCCGCCAGCCTCCGGGCCGGCCTCGCCGA
>JBBAVV010000139.1:0-3037 GCA_040397545.1 Pirellulales bacterium | reverse complement strand
GATGCTGCCGCCGAAGCAGATCGCGATGTCGTGGCCGGGGCGCCGGGGGCGCTCGTGGTAGTCGGCGCCCCACAGCCAGCCAGCCGGCGTCTCGCGGAAGACCAGCGCGAATGGGGAGGGATCGACGGCGCATTCGATGATCGGCGGATCACCACCGGCATGCCCCTCGGGGACCGTGGCGGGGTCGGGGAGATTGACGTTCCAGAACTCCCCCGGCTCGAGCACGACCCGGTCGATCCGCGCGAGGACCCGCGCCACCCACCGGCTGGCCCGCTCCCAGTCGATCGCGGTGCTGCGGCCGCGATACTGCGACACTGCCAAGCTCCGGCGGCCATGGAGCGCCGCCTCGCGGGCCGCGGCGACGGTCCCCGAGAGATGGACATCGACGCCGAGATTGCCGCCGGCATTGATCCCGGAAAGGACCCACGTCGGATCGGGGCAGAGTGTGGAAAGCGCCAGCCGCGTGCAATCGGCCGGGGTGCCGTCGATGCAAAAACGCCCCGGCCCCACCGTCTGCACGACCAGCGGTCGGTGCGTCGTCACCCGGTGCCCGCCGCCGGAATGACAGACATCGGGCGCCACGACGATCACCTCCTGGCCCCACGCCGCCACGGCGCGCTCGAGCGCGGCCAGGCCCGGCGCATCGATGCCGTCGTCGTTGGTGAGCAGGAGCTGCGCGTGTTGGCCTGTCATCGATCCTCCACGATGGTCGTCGATCCCTCCGGCCCCCCACCGGCCACGTCGGTGGCCAGCGCTCGAATCACCCCCCACAGGCCGTCGGCCGCGCCGGCCGCGAGCCGACAGACATCCTCGGCATCGGTCGCTTCCGGGGCGTCGGGATTGGCGACATTCGTGATCACCGAAACGGCGACGACGTCGACGCCCAGCCGGCGCGCGGCGAGGACCTCAGGCGTCGTCGACATTCCCACGGCGTCGGCGCCGAGGCGGAGGAGCATTCGGTATTCGGCGCGGGTTTCGTAGCTCGGCCCGAGGAGGCGGGCGTAAACCCCGGCCCGGGCCCGGGCCCCCGTGCGCCGCGCCGCGGCCAGCGCCAGGGCCACGAGCTCGGCTCGATAGATCTCCCCCCCGGCCCGCCCAACCCGGGCCCCGGCCGGTCCCGGCGCCGTCCCCGGCCGGGCACCGAGATCGAGATGGTCGTCGAGAACGAGCAGCTCCCCCCCAGTCATCCCCGGCCGCAGCCCACCGGAGGCATTCGTGACCAGGAGCGTGCGGACACCGAGGGCGACGAGGACTTCGATACCACGCGTGATCGTGGCATCGTCAAAGCCCTCATAGGCGTGGACGCGCCCCTGCAAGGCGACGACCGGGCAGCCGGCGACGCTCCCGCAAGCGATCCGGCCGGCATGGCCGGTGGCGGTCGAGGCGGCGAGCCAGCCCGTAACGCCCACCGAAAGGCAGACGACGTCGTCGAACCGCTCGACGAGCCCCCCCAGGCCGGTCCCGAGGACGATCCCGAGCCGCCCCCGCCGGCCACCGGCGGCGAGGAGGCGTGCCGCGGCCGCCACCGCCTCCGTCCGCAGCCCGTCGGTCCCTTCCATGGCCACTCCCTTATCCGCCACCCACCCCGGCCCCTTTGCCGCGGAGGTCAGAAACCCTTATTCTCGCCGGATTCTCCTGGGCCGCACACCCCCGCGCCCGGCGACGATGAGTCGACCCGATTCGCCCCCGTCCACCCCGAGGCCCCTTCGATGCCGAGCCCCGCCGTGAAGCCCACCCGTGCCGAGAGGTTTGCCGGTCTGTCGGTGGCCATCGTGACCCCGTTCCGCGACGGGAAAATCGACTCGGCTCGTCTCCGTCAGCAGATCGATACCCAGGCGGCGGCCGGCGTGACCTGCATCTGTCCGGTGGGCACGACGGGGGAATCGCCGACGCTCTCCCACGACGAACACGAACGGGTGATCGCCGAGAGCATCCAGGCCTCCGCCGGACGAATCCTCGTCATGCCGGGGACCGGGAGCAACGCCACCGCCGAGGCTGTCCGGCTCACGAAGCATGCTGCGAAGGAGGGCGCCGATGCGGCTCTCGTCGTCGGCCCCTACTACAACCGGCCCACCCAGCAGGGGATCTACGAGCACTTCAAGGCGCTCGCCGAGGCGGTCGACATCCCGATCTGCGTCTACAACATCCCCGGCCGCACCGGGCGCAACATCGAGCCGGAGACGATCATCCGGCTCGCCGAGCTCCCCGGCATCGCGATGGTGAAGGAAGCGACCGGCGTCATCGATCAGGCGTCGCAGATCATCGGCGCCACCGATCTGACGGTCCTCTCCGGCGACGACAGCATGACGCTCCCGCTCCTGGCCATCGGTGGTCGCGGCGTGATCAGTGTCGTCGGCAACCTCGTCCCCACCGACATGAAGGCCCTCCTCGACGCCTTTGAGGCGGGGGATCTGGCCGGCGCCCGCCGCTGGCACCACCGCCTCTTCGGCCTCTGCCGCGACCTCCTCGGCCTCGCGAGCAACCCGATCCCGATCAAGGCGGCACTGGCGATGCTCGGACGCGATACGGGCGAGGTCCGGCTGCCGCTGGTGCCTCTCGAGCCGTCCCAGGCCGACAAGCTCCGCGGCGTGCTCCGCAGCTACGGCATTCCGATCGGTTGAGCGGTTCAGGAACGGCGGCACGACCATGGATCTCTCCATCGACGCGATCATCACCGGCACCGCCGGCGATCGGGTCGATCTCGTGGCCCGCGGGCGGATCGACGCCGAGACCGCCACCGAGCTCGAAGCGGCCGTCGAGGCGCAGCTGCGCCTCGGCCGACACACGATCCGCCTCGACCTGGGGGCGGTCGGCTTCCTGTCGTCGGCCGGAATCCGCGCCCTCTTCAACGTCCACCGCGCCGCCAAGGGGGCCGGGGGCAGTTGCCTCGTGTCGCGGTCGAGCGAACCGATCCATCGGGTGCTGACGCTCTCGCGCCTCGCCCCCCTCCTCATGGAGCCGGGCGCCATCGACCGCCCCGCCCCGCTGCCCGCACCGCTGCCCGCACCGCTGCCCGCACCGCTGCCCGCACCGCTGC
>JBBAVV010000138.1:0-3162 GCA_040397545.1 Pirellulales bacterium | reverse complement strand
CTTGTGGCGGGGCAGCTCGGGGAGGGCCTGGCGTTGGCCCCGATCAGCCAGCCGACGCCATCGGAATCGCAAGCTGCTCCAGCTGGGAGATCTGCGAGCCAGAACGGCTCAAAAAAACCTCAAAACGAGGGTGACCCGGAAAAAACCTTCGGTTTTGTGCGAAGCGGTCGCTGTCAGGTTTCGCCCCCGGGACGGCTACTTACCTGTAGGGACCGGTGTGTTCGGTTTTCCCGCTTGTCGAGTGGCCTCCCCTGCGGAGGCCTCGGAGGTGCGGGCCGGCCGAGTGCCAAGGTTTCGTTTTCAGCAGCCTTCCCTCTCTGGAGCCATCGAATGTTCGCATCGAATCGAATCCGGGGCCTTGCCAACGGCATCGGCATCGACGTTTCTGGATCACGGTCACCAGCCCACGCAGAGCCCTTCTCCTCGGGAAGGGGCCCGCACATGTCTCGCAGCTCTTTGAAAACTCTTTCCCTGTGGCTGGCGGCCGTGACGGCCTGCCTGCTGTCTTCTCCTGCCGGCGCCGAACCACTCGCCTACCAGATGGTGACGGTGGGCAATCCGGGCAACGCGAGCGACACGAGGGTTGGCGACAACACTCTTGGTCGAGGCACCGTGAACTACTCCTATATGATCGGCAAGTACAACGTGACGATTGGGCAGTACACGGCGTTTTTAAACGCGGTCGACCCCAACGGCACAAACCCCAATGGCATCTACCGTTCATCGCAGACTCTCAATAGTATCGGTGGTATTTTGCGCACGGTCGAGGCCAGTACCGGGCAGAAGTACAGCGTGATTGGCCCGGTCGGTGCCATCCAATCCCCACAGGCCACGGCAGCCAACCGCCCAGTCACGTACGTGACCTGGTTCTCCGCGGCGAGATTTGCCAACTGGATGACCAACGGCCAAGGAGGCCCGGGGACCGAGGCGACTGGGGCCTACACGCTGAACAACCAAACGTCCGGAACTCCCCCGGTCGCGACCCCCGGGGCAGCGTTCCGTCTTCCGACGACTGACGAGTGGTACAAGGCCGCGTATTACTCGCCGAACTACGGTGGAGTTGGCGTTCCCGGCTACTACGCCTATGCCACGCAGAGCGACACGGCTCCGGGTAACCAGATCGGGAGTGCGGCGAATCAGGCGAACTGGGCACCAGACGATGTCTATTCCTTGACGCAGACGGGCTTCGACTATAGCGGCGAGCAAAACTACCTGACGGACGTGGGTGCATTCTCAGGGAGCGGGAGCTTCTACGGCACGTTCGACCAGAGTGGGCTTGTGGGTCAGCTGAATGATCTGGATGGCACTAGCTCTGCTGGCTCGCTTGTCGGGGTGCGGGGCGGCGGTTGGCTTGCCAGCAATCCTGTTATTTTGTCGTCCTCCTACCAAAACAGGCCCATCGGAAATGACGCGCAATCCAGCGACGTCGGTTTTCGTCTCGTAAGTCCGGCCATTGAACCGGTGCCGGAGATCGATCCGGCGGGCATGGGCTCGGTCCTCGCCCTCGTCACCGGCGCCCTCGGCCTGATTGAGCGTCGTCGGCTGAAGGCGTCTTGACCCAAGCTGCCGATTCGAGACTCACCCGCGAGGGGAGCAGGCTTCCATGGGGGCCTGCTCCCCTCTGCTTTTTCGCGGCCTACTTCGTTCACCCCCACCTCCCGCATCACCCGCCTAGCCCTCGCCCAGTGCCCACCTCCAACCGCGAGTACACGCCCGCTCGGTCCGCCGAGAGGCACCGACCGGAGGCCCACTGGCGAAGTGACTCGATCTTGTCGCCAGCAGTGAGGGTCAAGGGCAGGCCTTGGCTTCAGCCGCACATGGAGTTGGCTGGCTGGTGCGCCCCAGCCCGGTCATCCGTACGTCGCCGGGTGCACAAAAACCGAGTCGGTCAGTGCCAACGCACCGCGTGACGGATTCCACTCGGATTGGTATCCTCCGAGCTCGCAAGGGGGTCGGGGTGCTCCCACCCCCAGATGCGCCTTCGGAGTACGGTCATCAAAGGAGATTCACATGCTGACGACTTCGGATGATAGCCCCGTAAATCCTGGGGTAGCACCCGCCATCGCTATTGTCCGCCTCCGAGCGGCCGTCGCGGCTGCCGCGATCGCCGCCATGATGCCAATCGTGGCCCGAGCGTCGCCGATTGTCTTCACGAACTTCACGACGGCGAACGGTCTTCCGGACAACAAGATATGGGACGTGTACGTCGCCGATGGAAAGATCTATGCCGCGACGATCGACGGCGGCTTGGGGATTTCCTCGGACGGCGGGGCGAGTTGGTCCCACCATCTGCCGTCCACGACGATATCGAGTGTCTTCGCCCGGGGTAGTTCGATCTACGTGGCAAGCCACTCTGGCGTAAGCATTTCCGGAGACGGAGGGGCGACGTGGACGACGTCCAACGCGTCATCGCTGACGGGACTGCCCGCCGGAACGCCGTGGGGTATCCATGCGGCGGAAGGCTTGATCTGCGTTGGAAGTAACGACGGCGGTCGCGGTGGGGGCGGGGTAAGTGTATCGACCGACGGTGGCGCGAGCTGGTCCACTACCACGAAGGCCCAAGGCCTAGGGGACGACGATGTCTACAGTGTCTATTGCAGCGGAGGAAAAATCTATGCCGCCACGAACAGGGGACTGAGTGTCTCTGCGGATGGTGGCGCGACGTTCTCGAACCAGTTTCCCAACGGCTGGCCGCCGCAGGGGAGGGTTTTCGTCGATGGCGACTCGGTGTACACCGCGTCGTCGATCGGGGTCAGCATTTCCCATGACGGTGGGGCGTCGTGGACCCGGTCTTCCTCCGTGAACGGCCTTGGGAGCGACCTCTGCGAGGATGTCTTCGCCCACGGAACGTCGATCTACGCGGCAACCCGTCCCCATGCTGGAGGCAACACAGGACTCGGTGGCCTGAGCATCTCCACGGACGACGGCGCTAACTGGACGACGTACACTACCTCCGATGGGCTGGGAAGCAACTGGGTGAGTGCAGTGTATGTGAGCGGAGGAAGGATCTACGCGGCTACGCAGGGCGGACTGAGCATCGCGACAATTCCGTCCGGCGTGCCCGAGATCGACCCCGCTGGCATGGGCTCGGTCCTCGCTCTGGTCACGGGGGCCCTTGGCCTCATCGAGCGTCGTCGGCTGAAGGCGTCTTGACCCAAGCTG
>JBBAVV010000137.1:0-3243 GCA_040397545.1 Pirellulales bacterium | reverse complement strand
GTCGACGACCCTCGGTTTCCCGTTTTCGACACCTCGCTCCCCGGCAACGGCAATGCGGGGCACGAGTACGGCGGCAGCCTGTCGGCGGCCGAGAAGGCCGACCTGCTCGAGTATCTGAAGTCGCTGTAGTGAGATGTTTCAGCCCTGTCTCTTTTATCCCCGCGTGATCTCCCAACACGACTCCTTCAAGGAACGATGGTTTGCCGGCACCCACGGGGACGTCGGCGGAGGATGGCCAGAGCCAAAGGCCGGTCTGGCAAAGATCAGCCTCGAGTGGATGTACAACGAGGCAGAGCGGGCAGGGGCCCGCCTCGATCCCGACAAACGCGCCTACTTCCTCGGGCACTCATCCGAGTACTCGAGCGTTGAGCGGCGGTTTTTCGGCCAGCCTGCCAAGCATGGTGGGGGTCCGAGTCGCGTAGCCAAGACACCACCCAGCGTCCTTGCGGGCGTCAACGACCCGTTTGCCGATGCATGGGTTTGGAATCTCCTCGAATGTGTGCCTCGCCGGGGCTGGTCGGAGAATGGAAAGCGATGGCGTGGGCCGCACTGGTGGGGGCGACGGTCGATCCCCATCGACGCGACACTCCATCCATCGGTCGAGCAGAAGCTGGCCGAGGATCCCGAGTATCGGCCTGGCAACCTCCATTCCAGCGTCAAGTATGGTGAGTGATCGATCAGTCTGACCGCATTTCTACGAAAGGGAACTTTCCATGCCCTTCTATCAAGCGATCGACGGCACAACTGCCACCGGCAAGCGGACCATCGAAGGTTGTCTGCGGCTACGTGGTGCGCTTCAGCAGCATGTGCCGATGAAAACCATGAATCGGACGCTGCTGTTGGCATCCTGGAATCTTCGCCAATTCGGCGGCAGTGGAAAGAATGCCCGGGATGACGAATCGCTTTTTTATCTTGCCCAGGTGATCTCGAAGTTCGACATCGTCGCGATCCAGGAAGTGAAGACGGACCTCTGGTATCTCGATGAGCTCACCCGATCGCTCGGCGGCTGGTGGAAGTACCTCGTTTCCGATGTCTGTCAGGGGGAGGCGGGAAACGGCGAGCGGATGGCATTTCTTTACGATGGCCGGAAGCTGTCGTTCGGTGGGCTTGCGGGGGAGCTCGAGACCCCCGGGCCCCTTGTCGGAAGTCGAGGAAAGTCGGCCTCTTTACGCGGCTCCAAGGGGACTTCGCGATCGCCGTATTTCGCTGGATTCCGGGCCGGCTGGTTCAAATTCACGATTTGCACGATGCACGCCTACTATGGCGACTCGTCTGCCAACAATAAGCAGCGTGCCGAGGACGCCCTGCAGACGGCAACGAGGCTTCGGGACCGCATGACGCAGAAGGATCGCTGGGCGGCGAATGCGATCCTTCTCGGAGACTTCAACGTTTTCAGTGACGATGATCCGACCGCGAAGAATCTCGCCAAGGCAGGGTTCGAGTGTCCGAGCTCGCTGCGGGGTATCACCACGAACACCAAAGGAACGCAACCCTTCGATCGGCTGCTGTTCATCGCTCCCGATGTAAAACATCAAATTAAAAAAGCACTCGGAGGAGTATTCAAGGTGTTTGATTACGTCTACCGCGACGGAGACCACGAAGCATACGGAAAATCGAAAAAGGAATTCGAGACGTGGCGGACGTATCAAATGTCCGACCACAATCCTCTGTGGTGTGAAATCGCCATCGACTTCACGGATCAGTACCTCGCCTCCCGGATGGGCAAGAAGCCCGATGCCAATCGAAACAGCTAGTCGACGGCGAAGCTTCCAAGCGGGTGTTCAGAGTCTGTCGCGACTGACAAAAGCAGCGTGCGATGGGTTCTGGCTTTGCAGATGGGAGGTGGCGACTCCCGTCCGAAGGGGCGATGAACGGCTGCATGACGGAGGACCATCGGAAGGGACGGAGCGTTGCATGGCGATCATGGGGGAGAGCACGACCGCGGCGGTCGCCGCTCTCGCGGCCCGGGACCGACCGATTCGACGGCAGCCGCTGCTCCGCGGTGTCGCGAGCCGCCGCGGACGATGCGCCTCGCTCGCCAACCAGGCCTTGAGGGCATCGACGTCGCAGCGGGCGTCGGCCCCGATCCGCTTCGGCGGCAGCCGTGCGGACACAGCCGCCTCGACCAGGCTGTCGACGACCGATCGCTCCAGTCGCTGGATCGCTTCCGGCATCCGTCGGAGCCTTGCCCGCGGCCGTGCAGCCTACTCCGCCGCGGGCGGTTTGGCGTTGGGCCAAGGATGTCGTTTTTTGGATAGCGCGTCGGTGGCCGCATCGCGCGTCTTCGCGAGCGGAGCGCCTCGAAGACTGAGGCGGACACCAATTTTCGGGCGCGCTTTGAAGGTGGAGCTCCGAGGGTGGTGGGCACCCTTTTCGGAGCCTGACGATGGGCGGAAAACGATGAGTGTTCGCGGCGGCCTTCGAGGCCAAGGTGGCCCTGGCGGCAGCCAGGGGCGACCGGACGACAGCCCAGCTGGCAGGCCAGTTCGGCATCCATACGAGCCAGGTGACGGCCTGGAAGAAGCGACTCATGGGCCAGACTGCCGAACGTTCCGGGCCTTGTGGTCGGCACCGAATCGACGCCGCGACGCTGTGACGCCGGGGCGGTGTCCCGCCGCGAATGTTGTCAGCGAGGCGCTCTTGGCTGTCCGGCAGTGGATCACCTCTTCCCTGCCTTCTCGATGGGAGGAGAGGCCTCGAGCCGAGCGCTTTCTTCCTTGCCTTTCAACTTCCGAACGTTAGCATTGCCGGTGTCCAGGAAGTCGGAAGACTGGCTGACGAGGAATCCGCCCGACGCGGAGGCCTCTGCAGACGAGTAAGCCGGCGTGATCGGAGACCCCGGGGTTTTCGATCTCGCCGGCTTTTTTTATTTTCTCGAAGGCTCGAAGGACAGATCATGAAAATCACATGTGTGACCATCGCCACCTGCGCCCTTGCCCCGCTCCTCTTCGGCTGTGACGGTGGTGCTCGCGTCAAAGTCAACACGCCCGTCGTCAAGGCGGATCTCGAACACCGAGAGGGAGCCGGTCGCCCCCCCGTGCCGTCGGTTTCGGTCGATGCGTCTCGGGGTGGCGTGAGGGTGGACGTCGACGGCCCCGGTCCTGGCGTGAATCGCTCCTCTGACCGCGGCGGCGCAGTCGATGTCGATGTCACGCCTGGTGGAGGTGTGAAAGTGAATGTCGATGCCGAAGCGATCCGGGAACGGATCGAAGACCGTCGCACCGAACGTCGTGAGGACCGACT
>JBBAVV010000136.1:0-3400 GCA_040397545.1 Pirellulales bacterium | reverse complement strand
ACGACATGGAGAAACCGCGACTCCGGAAACATCCCCGCCAGCACGCCGACGCGGGACGTGTGCGGCGGGCTCTTGAGCACCGGCCGGCGCGGATCGGCGACGGCGAGGAGCCCGAGGAAGCGGCGGAGCGTCGCCTGCCAGCGGGCGAGTTCGGCGGGGGGGAGCTTGGTGAGGTCGAGCGCCTCCGGGTAGGGCGGGCTCGTGACGGGGAAGGCCATCCGCCGGTAGGGGGACGGAGCCCCGAGATTCATGAGGGCAAACTCATCCTCCTGCGGCCGGTCGAGCCCGGCGGCCATGTCGTCCATCGGCCGTTTGGCGGGGACGATCAGTTTCACGAGCGGGGCAAGGGTCCGTTCGGTGAGGAGAAAGTGCCCCGGGGCGTAGCACTGGTAATAGTTGGGGCAGCAGAAGCGGTCGTCGAGCATCATCAGCTCGTGGAGGAGCGTCGTCCCCGATCGCCAGTGGCCGATGATGAACAGCGGCGGCGGCGTCTGTGGGGGGCTCGCGAGTTGGCGGCCGAAGCGGAAGTTTGAGATCGGCTCCATGACCGAATTGAACGCCGACGCGGCCGTGATCGTGACCATCAGCCCCCACCGGCTCAGGTCTGCCCGTCCGCCATGTTCGGCGACCAGCGGCAGCCAGACGCCTAGCGGCATGCCGTGCCAGAATCTCGGCGCCCAGAAGGGCCAGGCCCGGTAATCCTTCTCCGCAGCGGGGCGCTTGCCCGGGGCCGCGCCAGTCGCAGCGGCCGAGGCTTGCACAGCCTCAAGTGTAGGGCGTGCGGCGGGCGGTTTGACATCCATGACGATTGACCTGCTCCGCGGGCCTGAAGCGGGCCCGGCTGGAGCCATGATAGCGATCGAGGTCGCTTTCCTTCACCACCGGTTTGCGGCCGCGCGGCGGAAAGTCTCTCGAAATCGGCGATCGTGGCACCTGCAGGCCAGCGCTTCTCGGAGGTGGGCCCGGGCACTCGTCGCCACGCCGCCCATGCCACGTGCCCCCGTGGACAACGTCGGCTTTCGCCACCGCGTTCCGCTCGACCGTCTCCGCGGCCGCGATCGCCTTCGTCGCCTTGACGCCCGCCGTCGTCGCGGCGTCCACAAAGCCCGTCTGAACCGCATTCAGCGCCCGCGTCCGATCCACCGCGGCCTTGGAGACCGCCGCGGAATAGATCGAGCCCGCCGCCGCGGCGGCTTTGCCAGCCGTGGCACCGGCGATCGCTCCGGCGATTCCGAAATCAGCATCGGCCTGGGCTTGGGCCATCGCCCAGCCGACAAACGCACTGCCGACCGCGTCAGCCCAAGCCTTTGAGGCGTCAGCCAGCGCGCCGATGGCGGCCACCGCCGCCGCGATCCAGGCCGGCCCCGCGATCGTCGCCCAAGCCAGCCCCGCCCCGGCGATCTTACGAGTGTGTCTTAATAACAATCAGGACGGGCGGATTTACACTCCATCAATCAGACCTTCCAAGTCAGTCTAGAGCCAACTAACCGATGGATCGCTGGCTATGCCAGAAACAATCGGCCGAACTTATCGAGCATCAATGGCACATGCAATCTCTAAGAGAGCGTCACACTTTTCGACGTAGGCATTCCAGGAGACAGACGAACCTGGGACGATCCTGGTTATTTCTTTAATAAAGTCTTTTCCACCCTGCCCTACAATAAGTAGCAAGGAAGTCGCACTTATGTTTTCAGAATGATCGCCAACTGAGAACACAAGTCGACTCACAGTGGCTCTGCTGATCTGCAATTTCAATGGCTGGTCTGGGAAAAACGTTTGAAATGGCTTTCCCGACTCGAATACGGAAAACAGACCATCAATAAGATAAGCCCACAACTGATCCACTAAGTCCCAGTCCTCAAAGCCGAGCAATCGCTTGCCATTTATCACGAGATCGATTGCTCCATCTATATGGTACTCGTCGGGCACTGGATTAGCCCATTCGCTAGCAAGCACGAAAACACTTCCGTCCTTAAGATAGCTGTGCACGAAAGAAGCATTCATATACTATTGAGGTCCCATTGGAAAGAATTGGCCGACTTTTCCAAGCTGCAGGCCGAGTGTGTACCAGACGCCATTCACACATCCACTGACCTGGCCTCTACCGTTTGGCCCGATCGCCGCGATCTTATCACGATTTTGTGCAAGCACCTCGCCGATAGCACTCCGGATCTCGTCGACCGACATATTCTTTGGGAAGAATGTCTGTGCTTTTTTAAGCGAGCCATCCCAAAATCGTGGATGATGCCGCTCGATAATATGCTTAATCCCACTCTTGTCGAGTGTAACTCGTACGCCGCCAACTATGTAGCTGTCACGACAAAAGAAATCGAGCGCATTTGCCGCTGTTTTCGGGTCAACGGCTCTGAATGGTACCGATGCCCCATCGGCGACCTTGGCACCGGCCTTTGCCATCCTCGTCCCGATCTTCGCACCAGCAGCGAGGCCGTCAACTGGCCCAGGGGCCACCGTCGCGAAGACTCCGACCGCCGCCAGCCCAAAGTCCTTGCCGTCTGACTTCCCGAACGGGACTTCAATCGCCGTCAGGGCCAAGTCGGCGAGGTCGGGCACGATCCCGAAGCCCGGAATCACCCCAAGCCCGCTCAAGGTGGTATGCGCCGCCATGCTGATGGCGTCGTAGGACTTGCTGATCGTGCCGACGACGTCGTTCGCCGTGGTCCAAAGCGCCTGGGCCTTCTTCCCCAGCCAGTCGCTGAGGCTCGTCGCCTTCGCCTTGGTCGACTCGACCCTGATCTCCCCGCTGAGAATCCCCAGGTCGGCGACGATCCCCGTCACTTTGACGTGATAGACGCCATTCGCTTCGGCCGCGGCGACCATCGAGGTCTTTCTCGCCGGGGCGACGGCTTTGACCGCTGCGAGCTCTGCCCCCGCGACTTCCTTCTTGTAGTCAGCGCCGATCGTCGCCCGTTCCCGGGCGTTTGCCGTCACGGCGGATCGTTCAGTCGCCGCGTAGGTGCCCCAGGCAGCCTGGAGATCTTTGGCGAGGACGACATCGGCCTTGGCGACCGCCTTCCACTCGACGGTCTCCGCCGCGGCGATCGCCTTTGTCGCCTTGACGCCCGCCGCTGTCGCGGCGTCAACAAAGCCCGTCTGCACGGCATTCAGCGCTCGCGTCAGATCGCCCGCGGCCTTGGAGGCGGCCGCTGAAAACGCCGAGCCCGCTGCCGCGGCGGCGTTGCCCGCCGTGGCACCGGCTATCGCACCGGCGATTCCGAAATCGGCATCGGCTTGGGCTCGCGCCATCGCCCAGCCGACAAAGGCACTCCCGACCGCGTCAGCCCAAGCCTGCGAAGCGTCGGCAAACGCGCCGTTTGAATCGGCCACCGCTTGGGCCTCGGCCGCGGCCGCCGCGCTCCACGCCGGCCCCACGATCGTCGCC
>JBBAVV010000135.1:0-3428 GCA_040397545.1 Pirellulales bacterium | reverse complement strand
GGTTTCAGGCGCTGCCGGCCGCCGAGCGTTGGCGGGAGATCTTCGCCCTGCGGCACTGGGCCGCGCGACTGGCACGGTCATCCTCGCGCGGCGATGCGATCCGGCGGCTCGAAGACCTCGAAGAGACGCGCTGGCAGGCCATCCAAAAGGATCTGTTTGCGCGCCATGGCGGATGATGCCGGCAGACCTGCCGACGCGATCGAAGCCGCTCTGACGGACATGGTCACGGTCCTGACCCGCGCCAAGGTTCCGTACGCGCTGATCGGCGGCCTCGCGACAGGGTACCGGTCCCGACCGCGGTATACGATGGATGTCGATCTGATCCTCGACATTCCCCAGATCACGCTGCCCGCGGTGCTCGCTGCCCTCGGCGGCCTGGGCTTCGAGTTCAACGAGCGCGACGTGATCGCGGAGTTTACGCGGCATCACATGGCAGTGCTGTGGCGCGACGGGGTGCGCGTCGACTGGCTGAAAGCACTTCAGGGTTCGCGCCAACACCACAAAATCTCCACCACAGTGGGGAAGGCAGGTGTTCCGGGAACCGCCTCTCGAGCCCGGGAGGAACGAACGTGCGGCTCGCGAGCCGCTCATCAGCTCCGTGCTGGTTGCAGAAGTGCCTTTGGCCGGGCGATCCCTTGCCGCCAGTCCCAGCCGATTGACTTTCATAGTGACCGATATATGATCTCTTAAAAGATTTGAAGACTCATTCATAGGTTCTTGCATGCGATCACGGCATCCCCATCAAACTCCGCAGCGGGTGCTGCGATCCGTTGCCAAATTGGGCGCAGATCTTGCGGTCGCCCGCCGGAAACGGCGCGTCACGGCCGCGATGATGGCCGAGCGGATCGGAGTGGCCAAAAGCACGTACGGGCGGATCGAGAAGGGGGATCCAAAGGTGGCGCTCGGGGCCTACGCGATGGCGCTGTTCGTGCTTGGGTTCGGGGAAGTGCTGGGCGATGTGGCGGACGTGCGCCGTGATGACCAGGGCCTGCTCCTCGACGAACAGCGACTGCCGAAACGGGTGCGGGTCAAAAAGACCCCGACGGCCTCATGAAACGCACGATCGAAGTGCATCTCGGCGACGCCGAGCGGACTGTCGGCACGCTGCATTACGATGCCGTCGGTTCCCGTGAGCGTTCCGCATTTGCCTACCATGCCTCGTGGCTGAACGCTGCGGACGGTTTCTCGCTGGAGCCCGGCCTGCCGCTGGTCTCCGGCCCGCAGTTCCGGGGCCGGACGAGCGGGGGTTCGGTTTTTCATGCCGTCATCGCCGATACCCAACCCGATGGCTGGGCCCGCTGATCGTCCCCGGCACCTCCATCGACGGGCCACTCCTCGACTCACTGTCTCCACGGGGTCTCCAGGTCGCTCGAGCCGCTACAAAGGAATCGCCGTTTGAGCAGGGGGGAGAAGCGACGCCGCGGGTACCCCCCAGACATCGAGAATGCCCATCGCCATTTCTTCGGACGGCACATACAGACTCTGAAGCCCGACCAAGTCGTCCGTCAAACACTCCGTGCCGTTGTCGATAAGGGTGACGTCGACCCGAAACCTCATGACTCGAAAGACGACAGGGTGGCCGCGCAGGTACGGAAACCTGTTGCCAAAGTTGAGCATGCGACTGGTGTCGCACCTGAAAATTGTCACGAACTCGCGAAACCCGTCAACGCCGCAGTCGACTTCGATCGCTGCCTGACCCACCTCCGCGAGAATGCTCCGCAACCCTACGGGAAAGTCCTGGGCCATACCCAACGTGCTCCTCGGGAAATGCGAACGAAGGCCATGAACGCGGCTTGGTCCTCTGCGGACAGGGACCGAAACAGCCTCATGCCGTCGATCCACACCGGCTCGGTCGCGACCCCGTTCGTCGCAAGCAGCGAAGCGTAGAGGCCGACGTTGTCGTCGACCGCCCGTTGCTTGAGTCCGCGAGCCATCGCGCAGGCATTCATCAGGCGGCACTCCCGGAACGTTGAACGCGGCCCCGGCAAGGCTGCTTCAGCGCGCTCGCTTGGCAGGCTTCTTCGCCGCGGGCTTCTTCGCTGCGGGCTTCTTGGCGACAGCGGCAGGCTTCGCCACGCGCTTCACGGCAGCCTGCTTTGCCACCGGTTGCTTGGCGGCGGCCTTCTTCGCCGGCTTCACGCTCTTCTTCGCGGAAGCCTTGCGGCTGCCGGCGCTGCGCCGCGCGGCCCGGGCGGCCTCGACCTCGTCGAGGAACTCGTTGGCCTGCTCCTCGAGATCGGCCGCCGAGACCGGCTCCACCTCGTCGATGACAAACAGCGACAGCTCGCCGCGACGCTGCTGATCCATGAGCGCCTGATACTCGACGAGCGAGAGATCGTCGTGGTCGTCGTCCTCGCTGGTGAGATACTCAAATCCGACGCGGGCCTTCGGATCCCAGCCGTCGACATGGAACTCGACGCCGTATTCCCGGAACTGGAGATTGCGGGCGATCGTGTAGCCCCGGGCCCGGAAGACTTTCACGAGGAGATCACAGCCAGCGGCTTCGGAGAGCGAGTCGAACATGGCAGGGCGGGCTTCCTGGGACAGGCGAAAAGGGGCAGGGAAGAGGGGATCAAAAAGGGCTGGGAACAAGGAGGGGACGGCCAAAGGATAGCCGATCCGGGGGGAGCCGATCCGGGAGGATAGCCGATCCGGGCGCGGAGGACACACCCCCGCAGCCCGTCACTCCCCGCGCCGCTTGCGGCGGAGGTCCTTCTCCCGCTGCTTCTTCTGCTTGCGCCGCTCGTCGGCCGTCAACCGCCGGCCGGTATCCCCCTTCGGCTTCCCCAGCCGCATGCCGGGATTGGCCATCTGCCCCTGCATCGCCTGCATCTGCTGGACGCGCTCGCGCATTCCCATCCCCGCCATCCCCTTCATCATCGCCGACATCCCGTCGAACTGCTTGACCAGATCGCTCACCTCCTGGAGCTCCACGCCGGCCCCGGTGGCGATCCGGCGGCGGCGCTGCTGGTCGATGACCTTGCCGGGATTGCGGCGCTCCTGGGGGGTCATTGAGTCGATGATCCCGAACAGCCGCCCCATGTCCTTGTCGAGGTCGGCATCGCCGACGAGCTCCTTGAGCTGCCCCATGCCGGGGATCATGCCCAGCACCTTGCCGATCGGCCCGAGACGGCGCGTCTGCTGGAGCATCTTCTTGAAGTCTTCGAGCGTGAACTCCCCCGTCCGGAGCCGCTCCTCCTGCCGGGCCATCTCGTCTTGGTCGAACTTCCGCTGCGCCTCTTCGACGAGCGTGACGACATCTCCCATCCCCAGGATCCGCCCCGCCATCCGCTCGGGGTGGAAATCTTCGAGGGCCTCGATCTGCTCGCCGGTGCCGATGAACTTGATCGGCACGCCGGTAACGCTCTTGACGGAGAGCGCGGCGCCGCCGCGGGCGTCGCCGTCGAGCTTCGTCATGATCACGCCGT
>JBBAVV010000134.1:0-3565 GCA_040397545.1 Pirellulales bacterium | reverse complement strand
GGGATCTTGCCCAGATTTGGTGGCTGGCACCTTTTCTTCTTTTCTTACCCCACCCGGTATCCAAGATCGCGGAGAATCGCCTCCAGGTGGCGGCAGTGCTCGGGCTCGAGCGGGAGGATCGGAGGGCAAGGATCCCCGACCGGTGGGCCGATGAGATTGAGCGCGGCCTTCATGACGCTGAACCAGTGCGCTCCTTCGCCGCGCGAGTGGTACGCGGAGAACTGCATCCGCATCAGCGGCGCGAGTTTGGCCCACCACTCCCGGGCGGTGACGAGATCGGACGCGGCGATCGCGTCGTGAACGCGCCGCGCCACTCCCGGCACCATGCTCGGAATCCCGGAGATCCAGCCGTGCGCGCCGTGGCACAGCCCCTCGAAGGCCACCGTGTCGATGCCGGCGTACACAAACAACTTCCCCGCCGTCGCCTGGAGGAGCGAACAGATCCGGTCGGGCTCGGAGTTCGACATCTTCACCCCGCCGATCGCCCCTTCCTCAAAGAGTTGCACGAGGTGGTCGGTGCGGAGGTCAACGGCGGTCAGCGGGATGTTGTGGTAGAGGACGATGGGAATCGAGACCGCTTCGGCGATTCGCCGGTAATGATCCATCACCTGCGACGGCGTCGGAGCCATGTAGTAAGGGGGCACGATGAGGAGCGCATCGGCGCCGGCACGTTCGGCGTGCTTCGAGAGCTCCACCGCCTCCGAGGTGCGGCAATGGTGCGTTCCGGCCACCACCGGGAGCCGCCCGGCGTTGGCGTCGATCGCCGCCTCGAGCACGGCGCGGCGTTCCCCGGAGTCGAGCGCCGCAAACTCGCCCGAACTTCCCAGCGGGGAAAGGGCCTGGGCGCCATCGGCAATGATCCAGTCGATGTGCGGTCCGATGCGCGGCAGATCGGGGCGACCATCGGCCGTGAACGGAGTCACCGTCGACGCACACACTCCACGGAACAAAGGCTTGGCCATCGTCAGCGCCTCCAGAAAGGGAATATCCCAGCCGATCCACCCCCGGGCCGATCCCCGGGCGGGTGGCCAACCAAAGAGCTTATCAACCTGCCGGAGAACAGGTGCCTGCGGCGAATCCTCGGCTGGATGCCACAGACCCCAGCTGTGGTGCCCAGTTGTGGTGGCTGGCACCTATTTTCCCGCAAGCGCCGGCGGAGGGCATTTTTGAGGGGCCCCTCCGCCGGCGCTCCTGGGAGCCTCACGCCGTGGGCGACGTGCGGCGACGCCGCCGCTGCTCGAGAAGCGCGAGCATCCCGGTGACGAGCGACAACACGCTGCCACCGGTGGCCGGATCGATCTCCGGGACAGCAGTAAATGACAACCGACCGGTCAGCTCACTGAACGTCAGACGCTGTTCGCCGATGACGGTCGTCCAAATCCCCCCCATGCCGGAGAGGCTCGCGCCTCCGTAGGGGCCGGTGCCGCTGGTGAACACCGAGTCAAAGTGCCCTGCGGGGGATCCCCTGAAGGCAAAGAGGTCGAAGAACGTATCGTCGAGAAACGCCGTCCCATTCCCGAACAAGAGATCAAGGCTGCCGCCGTACCACAGGCCCCCCGACGTGGAGATCGTGAGGCTGTCGTAGTCGGTACCGGCGGTGCCGGCGCCTCCGCTCCCATCACCGACCATCTGCATCAGCGACGTACTTCCGGCGAGGAGGTCGAGCACGCCTGCGGAAAGGAGCCCCGGGCTGTTACCGGGAGAGAGCACCCCGCCCGACTGCACGGTCACCAGCCCCCCGATCGAACCATTGCCACCGGGTGGGAAAAGGTGCCAGCCACCTTTTTTGGGGTATCTGGGATCTTGCCCAGATTTGGTGGCTGGCACCTTTTTGTGCTGATTCGCTACAATTAAGGCATGGAACACATCGTCACGCTCCACATTGAGAAGCTCCCCGAAGGCGTTTACCTCGCCACGAGCGACGACATCCAGGGCCTTGTAGCCCAGGGGAGGACGATCCAGGAGACGCTCGAGATCGCCCGCGACGTCGCCAAGAAACTCCTCGAGGCACGTGCCTCGGCCGACGACACCGCGGCCGCTCGCCTACCCGAAGCGCACGACCGGTTCGATTTTCCGCTGGTCGTCGCGACGTGATGGGACGGCTCGCGGGATTCCGTTATCGTGAGATCATCAAGCGGCTCAAGGAGCTTGGCCTCTCGTTCCACCGTCAAGCGGCGGGCTCTCACGAGATCTGGTGCAACGAACGGCTCCGGCGCTTTACAACGATCCCGAACCATCCGGGAGACATGCCGGAGGGGACGCTGCGAGCGATCCTGCGGCAGGCCGGCGTCGAGGTGCACGAGTTCCTCGACGAGGAACCAGACGCTCCAGACCCGTCTTCCGGGGAGTAACCGACCGCTGGGAAAGCCGGACAACGCGGCCTGCCACTGATTCGAGGCACGATCCCAGACAATCTACATCTGGACCTTTTCCTTCCCCGCCTTGCCTGGCCTTACAGCCACAACCAGCGCCGTAGGTAAGAACGAGCGTCGTCTAGGCCTTCGGGCGACAGTTCACCAAGTCGGCGAACCAGCCTCGACTTGTGAATCGTTGCCAGCTTGTGCAGCCGGAGGACCGAGATCACCTTCAGATTGGTCGATCGATCCCGTTCGTGCGAAGGATTCAAGAGGATGTCGGTCGACAGCATCGAAAAAATCCGCCCGGCCCGTCAGGCAGCCCGGCCCAGATTTGGTGGCCGGCACCTTTTCTTCCTAGGATAGAGAGGTCTTGAGCGAGCCCCCCGGAGATCCTTCTCGATGGCCGCCTTCGATCGCATCACCTGTGATCCCAACGTGCTCGGTGGCAAAGCCTGCGTGCGGGGCCTGCGGATCAGCGTCGCACTCCTCGTCAACCTGATTGCCTCGGGGATGACACCGGGCGAGATCCTGGCGGAGTATCCGAGCCTGGAGCCAGACGACATCACCCAGGCGCTGCACTACGTCGCTTGGCTCGCGGAGGAGACGGTACTGCCGAGCGAGACCGCCCCGGCATAAAGCTGCTGTGCGACATGGGGATCGCAGCCAAGACTGCCGCAAGCTTGCGGACTTTAGGGCATGACGCCGTGCATCTCGACGACCGGGGTGATTCCCGGCTGTCGGATCGCGAGATCGTGACGCTCGCGTGCGCTGAATCTCGAATCCTAGTCGCCCACGACCTCGACTTCACGGACTTGATTGCCGTTTCCCGCGCCTCCGCTCCGAGCGTCATCATTTTCAGGCTGCGGAACATGCGGCCGGAGCGGGTGCTCAGCAGGCTCCTCGCCGTCCTCGAAGCCCACGCCGACGCCTAGCAGGCCGGGGCGATTGTGACAGTAACCGAGGCCCACACCGGGGTGCGGCATCTCCCGGTGCAATCCGATCGATCAACCGGCGGGTGATGCAGCCGTGTCCGCCGCTCCGCACAGGAGCGTCGTGAGCACCGCAGCGGCAAGCTGTTCGATCGTCATCGTGCTGCCGCCATCGTGGCCCTCCGAAATCCTGCCCAGATTTGGTGGCTGGCACCTTTTCTTGGCATCCACACTCGATGGCCATGCCAGCCGGCCGCGGTGTCGACGCACTCACGAAGC
>JBBAVV010000133.1:0-3652 GCA_040397545.1 Pirellulales bacterium | reverse complement strand
ATCGCCGACCGCCTTGCTCGTCGGCGTCACCTTGACGATGTCGCCGAGGAGCGTGTTCACGTCGGCATAGGCCCGGCAGACATCCTCCCAGCGGTCGCCAAGCCCCAGGGCCTTCGCCTGCTCGAGGAGGTTCGTGAACTGCCCCCCCGGCATCTCGTGGAGGTAGAGATCGGCGTCGGGGGCCTTCATGCCGCATTCGAAGGCGGTGTAGTGCTCGCGGACGGCCGACCAGTAGCGGGCCAGGTGCCGCAGCGGCTCGGGGTCGAGGCCGGTGTCGAGTGGGGTGTGGCGGGCCGCCTCCACCAGCGCATTCAGATTCGGCTGGCTCGTCAGCCCGGAGAAGGGCGCCATCGCCGCATCGACGACGCTCGCGCCGTTGCGGGCTGCCTCGAGCTCGCTGGCCAGCGCCGCGGCGGAGGTGTCGTGGGTGTGGAAGTGGATCGGGATCCCGACCGCCTCGCGGAGCGCCTTGACGAGGGTCGCGGCGGCGTAGGGCTTGCACAGCCCGGCCATGTCCTTGACCGCGAGCATGTGGGCCCCGCGCTTTTCGAGTTGCCGGGCGAGATCAACGTAGTAGGCCAGCGAGAACTTCTTCCGCTCCGGATCGAGGACATCACCGGTGTAGCAGATCGCCGCCTCGCAGATCCCGCCGGCATCGCGGACGGCGTCCATGGCTACCTGCATGTTCGGCACCCAGTTGAGCGGGTCGAACACCCGAAAGACGTCGATCCCGGCGGCCGCGGACTCCTTCACGAAGGCCGTGACGACGTTGTCGGGGTAGTTCGTGTAGCCGACGGCGTTGCTGGCCCGCAGCAGCATCTGGAAGAGGATGTTCGGGATCCGCTCCCGGAGGCGGGAGAGGCGGTCCCAGGGATCTTCTTTGAGGAACCGCATTGAGGTGTCGAAGGTCGCCCCTCCCCACATCTCGAGCGAGAACAGCCCCGGCGCCATCCGGGCGTAGGCGTCGGCGATCGAAAGCATGTCGAAGGAGCGCATTCGGGTGGCGAGGAGCGACTGATGCGCGTCGCGCATCGTCGTGTCGGTCACCATCAGCCCCTCGTGATCGCGGACCCAGGCGGCAAACTTTTCCGGGCCGAGCTCCTGGAGCCTGGTCTTCGTCCCCGCCGGTGGCGTCGAGAGCCGGTCGAACTCGGGGATCGGCGCGGAGGTACGCCGCGCCGCTGCCGGCCGCCCCTTCACGAGCGGATTGCCGTTGACGATCGTGTCGGCGAGGTATTCGAGGAGCCGGGTGGCCCGGTCGCGGCGGATGGGAAAATCGAACAGCGCCGGCGTGTCATCGATGAACCTGGTCGTGCAGCGGCCGGCGAGAAACTCGGGGTGGGTGACGAGGTTGATCAGAAACGGGATGTTCGTCTTCACGCCGCGGACACGAAATTCCTGCAAGCAGCGCTCGATGTGGCCGGCCGCCTCGTCGAGCGACAATCCCCGCGCCGTCACCTTCACCAGAAGAGAGTCGAAGTAGGGGGTGACGACGGCGCCGGAGAAGGCGGTGCCGGCGTCGAGGCGGATCCCCATGCCGCTGGCGGAGCGGTAGGCGGTCATCCGTCCATAGTCGGGGAGGAAGCGGTTCTCGGGGTCTTCGGTCGTGACGCGGCACTGGATCGCTGTCCCCATCGAGCCGATCGCGTCCTGGTTGCCAAGGCCGATCTGCGGGTCGTCGAGCCGATAGCCCTCGGCGACACGGATCTGCCGGCGGACGATGTCGATACCGGTGATCTCTTCGGTGACGGTGTGCTCGACCTGGATGCGCGGGTTGACCTCGATGAAATAGAACCGGCCGGTGTCGGTGTCGACGAGGAACTCGACCGTCCCGGCGTTCTCGTAGCGGGCCGTCCGGCCGATCGCCAGGGCGGCGTCGCAGATCGCTTTCCGCATGCCGGGGTCGAGGTTGGGCGCTGGGGCCACCTCCACCACCTTCTGGTGGCGGCGCTGCACGGAACAATCGCGCTCGAACAGGTGCACCAGCCCCCCGTGCATGTCGCCGAGGAGTTGGACCTCGATATGCCGCGCGTGCTGGATGAACTTCTCGACGAACACTTTCGCGCTGCCGAAGGCGGTCTTGCTCTCCCGCTGGGCGCTCTCGAGGGCCACGGCAAGCTCGTCCTCCCCGCGGACGACCCGCATCCCGCGGCCGCCGCCGCCGTGGGCCGCCTTGATCATCACCGGCCAGCCGAGCTCCTGGGCGATCCGCAGCGCCTCGGCCTGGCTCGTCACCGGCCGCGAACTGCCGGCGAGGATCGGCACCCCGGCCCGCTTGGCGAGGTCGCGGGCGGCCGTTTTGTCGCCGAGAGTCTCGAGGAGCTCCACGCGCGGGCCGACGAACGTGATCCCCGCCGCCAGACAGGCGGCGGCGAACTCGGGGTTTTCCGAGAGGAACCCGTAGCCCGGGTGGATCGCGTCGACGTGGTGCGCCTTGGCCAGCGCCACGATCCCCTCGAAGTCGAGATAGGAGCGGATCGGCTCGCCGGCGCGGCCGACGAGGTATGACTCGTCTGCCTTGAAGCGGTGGAGGGCGAACCGGTCCTCATGGGCATAGATCGCCACGGTGCGGATCCCCAGCTCGTGGGCCGAGCGGAAGACGCGGATGGCGATCTCGGAGCGGTTGGCGACCAGCAGCTTCTTGATCGGGCGGACCATGACGATTCCTGCGGGACGGGGCGGAGGAAAGGAGGGATTGCGGGCCGGCAAAAGCCCAGACTGTACGCCCCTCGAGCGGTCAGCGGGAAGGGCCGGCCCCGTTTTCCTGGGCATAACTCGGGCGGAGGTAGTCGGGGGCGATCTCCGCTGCAGCCTGCGTCAGACCGGCGGCCGCAAGGCGTTGCCCGAGTCGTGCGGCTCCGGTTGCCGAGGAGTAACGGGCCGGGCCATCGACCGGCCGCAGGTCGCCCCGCGCTGCCACGAGGGCTGCCACCGGATCGAGGTCGAGACCGGGGCCGGCGAGGGTCGTGCCGGGGGCAAGATCGGCCACCCACGTCACGATCGGCACGAGCACACCCCCGTCGGTCTGCCAGCCGGTAGGGGCGCTCGGGGAGGGGCGGACGTCGGCTACGAACAGGTCGCCGCGGCCGGCATCGAAGGCGACATGGATCGGTTCCCCACCCCCCACAGCGGCAGCGATCACCTCGAATCCCGACACCCCGACGAGGCGCATTCCTCCCGCCCAGGCGATCCCCTTGGCCGCGGCGATGCCGACGCGCAGCCCGGTGAACGAGCCCGGTCCGCGGATCACCGCCACGAGGTCGGCCTCGGCGATGCTCCATCCCAGCTCGGCCGTCGCCTCCGCCAAGCTCGCGGCGATCCGCCTGGCATGGGCCTGGGCGGGGGAGAACCGGACCTCGGCCACTCGCTCGCCGTCGACGGCGGCGACGCTCCCGGAGGAGAGGGAGGTGTCGATGGCGACCGTCTTCATGGATTCGGCTCCGAGGGGATGGACGCTGCTTGACCGGGGGGGCAGGTCGCCGTAGTCTGACCCGGTTTCACCGAATTTTCAGGGGCTGCGGACAAAGGGCTCGGAGGCCTGCCGTGATCGTCGCCCGGCCGAGTGGAGATTCGTCGAGGCGCCGCCCCGGGGGTGGCACAGCGGGGGTGGAGTTGGCGTGAAGCGGGCGATCATCAGCGACATCCACGGCAA
>JBBAVV010000132.1:0-3815 GCA_040397545.1 Pirellulales bacterium | reverse complement strand
GGGAAGGTGCGGAAGTCGACCGCGCTGGTCGTCAACAACCCCGCCGTCCACTCCGACACGCGTAACGCCCGACGCACCGCCGCCGGAACGATCCTCGTGGCCCACGAGCGCGATGGCGTCGTCCGCGAATATGATCGCGACGGAAAGGTGGTGTGGGAGTACGACGTCCCGCTGTTTGGGAAGGAGCCGAAGCCGGGGCATGGCCCCGAGGCGTTCGGCGATCAGCTCTATTCGGCCGTTCGGCTGGCCAACGGCAACACGCTCATCGGCACGGGCAACGGCCACTCGGTGCTCGAGGTCACGCCGGCGAAGGAGATCGTCTGGCGGGTCGAGCAGAACGATCTGCCGGGGATCCAGCTGGCGTGGGTGACCCAGGTGTGGCGGCTCCCGAACGGCAACACCCGGTTCGTGAATTGCCATGCCGGGCCGGAGAACCCGCAGATCATCGAGGTCACGCCGGAGAAGAAGGTCGTGTGGAGCTTTCGCGACTTCGAGACCTTCGGCGACTCGATGCCCGTGGCGGTCGTCCTCGAGTAAGAGAGCCCCCGGCGGGCCCTGCGGCAGAGGCTGCAGCGTCCGGGAACCCCTACCGAGCGGCGCCGCGCGACACCCGCTTCGGGGAGCGATCAGCCGCCGGCCCGACCAGCGGCGGACGCGGCTCGGGGTGCTGGGCAAGGAGGGCCCGCAGACGGGCAACGTCCTCCGGGCGCTGCGTGGCGACGTTTCTTGTCTCCCCGGGATCGTGGGTCATGTCGTAAAGCTCGATCTCGGCCTGGTCGGGGGCGGCCCCAAACTCTCTCCACTCGCACAGCCGCAGGTCAGCGGTGCGAATCGCGCGACCGAGTCGTTTTCCGCGCGGATAGACCTGGATGCAGTGATCGCGAGCCGGAGCCGAGGGATTGGCGAGGGAGCGGGCGAAGCTTTGGCCGTCGCGTCCGGCGACGGATGGCAGGCCGGTGAGATCGAGAAGCGTGGGGAGGACGTCGACGCTCTCCACGAGCGCCGCGGTTGTCTCGCCCCGGCGCATACCGGGGGCGGAAACGATCAGCGGGATCCGGGTCGCCTGCTCGTAGTTGGTGTGCTTGCACCACAGACCGTGGTCGCCGAGATGCCAGCCGTGATCGCCCCACAGGACCACGATCGTGTCGTCGGCGAGGCCGGTGTCATCGAGGGCGTCGAGGAGTTTGCCCACCTGCGCATCCATGAAGCTCGCGGCGGCGTAATAGCCATGGACGAGACGCCGCGCCAGGGCCTCGTCGACGGGCCCCTTGTCGGGGGCATCCTTGTATTGACGAAGTTCACCCCAGTCGGAGGAGGCGTACGGGGGCGCGCCGATCGGGGCCAAGGTCGTCTCCGGACGGGGCAGGGCGTCGGGGTCGTGGAGGTCCCAGTACCGCTTCGGGGCGACGAACGGGAGATGCGGGCGGAGGAACCCCACCGCGAGGAAGAACGGCTTTCCGGGCGTGGCCGCCGCCGCCCGGATTCGCGTCACGGCCTCGGCGGCGATCCTGCCGTCGTCGTAGGCTTCGTCGTCGACCCTTGCGCTCTCGGTGGCACTGCCGCGCGGAAGTTTTTCGGGAGACCGGCCCTCGAAGCGGGCTTCCTCGCGGCTCGGCCCCTGGTTCTCGGGGAGCTGGTATTGCACGGTCTTGCCCCGGAAGAGCGGCTCGTCCCAGCTGGCCTCGTCGTCGTGATTGCCGTGGCCGACATGGAAGATCTTGCCGAGTGCCGACGCGTGAAAGCCCCCATCACGGAAGAGTTGGGGAAGCGTGCGGACCGTGGGCGCGGCGCGACGGAAGTTCGTCGAGAGGTCGTAGATCCCGAGCGACTGGGGGCGGAATCCCGTCAGCAGCGAGTTTCGCGACGGTGAGCAGACGGCCTGATTGCAGTAGGCCCGTTCGAAGCGGACACCCCTGGCGGCGAGTCGGTCGATGTTGGGAGTCTTGGCAAGGGCGTCGCCGTAGCAGCCGATCGCCGGCTTGAGGTCGTCGACACACACGAGCAGGACATTGACGCGGCCTGCCGCGGAGGTCGGATCGTCCGCAGCCAACCCCACCCCCGCGGAGATCGCCAAGATCGCGGCCGCAAGGCATCGACCGACTCTCTGGATCATGGCAGACACCTCTGGGGGGCTCTGTTCGACGGGTCAGTGTTCGATGGTCAGGCGGCCGTGAGCGTGGAGCGGCCGTTGCACGTTGGCCACGGGGAGAACTCCTCCAGGCGTCTCGCGCCGTTGCCGCGGCGGCTGCCGTTGGGGCATGATAGCCGATCATCCGCCCAATCCATTCCCGCCCGATCGCGCCCCACGTCGGACGATTCCTCCCGGAAGATTCCCATGGACTCCACCGACCCCAAGGATGATGCCGGTGCGACGCCCCCCTGTGAATCGCGCCCGGCCTGTCCGGTGTGTGGCGGGCGGCTGATCGAGATCCGGGCGAAGTTCCACTGCGAGCAGTGCCACCGGATCTGCGAGACCTGCTGCGAAGGGGGGCGGGGTTAGCCCGTTTGCCCTTCGAGCGCCACAGGATCCTCGGCCCACGTTCTCACGAGTCGGCCCGACAAATCTCTCCGGTGGCAACTCGCTTGTTTCCCTCGTAAAGCTCGAACCCTCGACCGTCGCGCAACGAGTCATGCGGCGCTTCTGGGGCAACAAAGTGAACCGTGGCAGACCATCGTGTCTCTGTACTGAGGGATTCCTCTTTTTCGATCACCAATGACCACGCAGCATCCACAGGGGGCCAAGGATCCTCCTTGAAGTGAACCACCGTGGCATACGCCGGTTGGCCGACACCGAGAGGAGGCTTTCGTCTCCCCCCTTGGCTCGGGGGAATCCACTCGATAATCGCCTTTTTGGTTGTCATTCACCGGGCTCCAAAGGGCGGAGAGTCAGCGCAGGTAGGTCGTCGTTTTGCACGAATCGCGCGGGGCCACGTCCAACGAGATTCGGCTGCCGAAAGAGACTCGGAGCATCATCCGGAACGTCAACCTCAACCCCCTTGCCGCAGCTCAACGCGATGCCCCCCGGCACCATCAATGCTGCAGAGTTGATGGACTGCTCCGACGGCGGCTTGGCTTTCCTGTACCAGCGGATATGCGGGCTCATGGTTGGGGCTGATCCCGTCACGCAAGAGTGCGGCCCTGTCGGTCTCGTCAAGGACCCACGGAGCCAATTCAATCCGACGTCACATCTCGTCCTGATCTCCGGCTTGAGGCAAGCCGGAGTCGTGATCAACGATCTTGACGGGCTTCGTTTCTTGGATCCAGGGCAGCCCGGCAGCGTCGCGGAGTTCGCCGTTGGCATCGGCAAGCCGCGCGAGCGCTGTCGCGCGATGGGACGAACCGATCGGGAGAACCACGAATCCGCAGCGCTGGCTCCTCCATCGATCGCCTATGGCTGGCAGCAATCCTGTGGCATCCTTCAGCGTCTCGGTGCGGAGATAGTCCATCCCAGTGACCGCGACCAGATACCCGAGTGCTTTTCCGAGCCACTCGAGATCGGAGACCAAGTCCACCACTGCATCAAGGCTCGAGACAGCGTATGGGAACTGGAACGCCTCTCCCAGCCGATCGCAGAGTTCGCGACGCCCGTCGACTCCCGTCAGGTCAACGTGAACGACGCGATAGTCCTCTCGCCTGAGGACGGCCTCGAGCCGAGCTGCTTCGGACAGATCCACCCCCACATGGATTGCCACGTCTGGTTGGGATTGAGCGTTCATGGCCAGATTTGCACCGGTGGGTTCCGAACCAAGCCGTCTGAAAACGACGCGAGCCAGCACCGTTGCCGGCGCTGGCTCGCGAAGGATGGAGGCGGCGGG
>JBBAVV010000131.1:0-4010 GCA_040397545.1 Pirellulales bacterium | reverse complement strand
GGCCCGTCGCCGCCGTCGATCCCGCCGACGCGGCGTGGCTGCGGACCTTCGCCGACGACTGCCTGCGGATAGCCCGGGAGGAGCCCCGACTGCCGGCCAAACTCAAGCTTTTTTATATGGCGATCGCGTCGGATCTTATGGTCGGCAACGGGGCCCGTGCCGATGCCGAGGGGCTCCCGGCCCACGACCGGGCACTGCGTGAGGCAGGTCTTGGCGCCATCGCCGATCTCGTGGCAGCGCAACTGGCCGAGATACGGGCCACCTGGGGCCGCGTCGAAGGCGATTTCGAGTAGCGGTCGGCGCGACCGAAAGGCGGGACCATCCAACGCTGCCACGCGGCAGACTCGCGTCTTCCGGCGGCCGAGCACGGAGGGCTACCGCAGGGAGTCGCTTGTCGAGCCGGAGGGGCCGCTCGAGAGCGCAGTGCTCACCGACGCCGCCGGCCGCGCTGTCTCGATCACCCTCTCCGGCCTCCTCCCGCCGCAGCCCTAAAAGCCGTGCTCTCTCGGCAAGGTCACTGTCCGTCCAATCCACGCACGATTTTTTCTCCCAGAGGCGACCAATTCGTTGACTTGAAGGGGGGGGGGCAGATTATCCTTCGTTTGGTTTAGGGATTCGATCGGGTGGGGTGTCGCGGCGACGCAGACTTCTGGTGGGCAAAACCCGATGCACACCTTCTCATGGAATTGGATCCCGGCTCGCAAACCGTTGAAGGAGAAGGAATCTCATGCGATCGAGGCTGTCTTGGGCTGCGAGTATCGTCGTCGCCTTGGTGATCATGGCGCAGGGTGGCAAAATTTGCTCAGTAGTTTTCGCGGGTGAGTGGAAGACCGTGCCAGGATCGTGTAGTGCATCTCCTCCAGAAACGCGGTCTGAGGGAAATTATTTCAAGGATTCTCCATACCATCGTTGGGCCTCTAAAAGCGAAGCTACGGCAACGCCCACTGGTGGCTTCAGTCGTGTCTGGGCGTGGGCGATTGTGGACACAAAAGACAAATTTCCTTTCTACGGGGAGACGAAAGAGACAGCTAAACCCCCGCAGGCCTGGGCGAAGGGCGAGTTGAAAAAGTGGCATGGATTGCCATCGCATGCACGGGGAATCAAACTGGGAACCTATCGAGCGTTTGCCAAAATAGAGCTTTCATTCTCGGCCCAATGCACTGCGGCTGGGCCGACGGCGAGCGTCGTCGGAGGCGGATCCACAAATGCTGTGTGCGCGATGGGCGAGCCGGTAACGTACAGCATTTCCCAGTTAAACATTGGCTGCGATTCAAAGGCGAGCAAGGAGTGGGGCATTACCTACAAGGACATTGGCTTTCAGGGGTTCAAGTCCGAAATCGGCCGATATGACTCCGGGCCACAGACGTTCCCATACTTCTATAAAATCACCGACAAAGACACGACGTTCGACATGCTTCAGTTCAACTGGAATTGTGACGCGCAAGCACGAATCACCGCTTTTGCAACGCCGGGATGGTTCGGAAGCAGTCAATCGGAAGGCACAGTCTCCTTGGAGTCGAAGGTGTCCGATGTCTCGATTGAGGTTATCCATGCTCCAACCGATCCCTGAAAAAAGGCCGGATTCAACACTGAAATCGGGCCTCACGGCGCGAGTCACGAGTGCCGCTGTCGTGGTGATTTCGGGACTTTGCTGCTTCATGGTGATCCCGGTCGCGCAGGTGGCAAACGCCTCTCCGGAGACCGATCGCGAGGTCAAGCGCGTCGCACAAATTCATGCGATTCCAGAGGCCGATGCTAAGTTCTTCGCGGCGCGAATCGATGCAGTGGAGCAATCAACGAATGCCGTCGTGGTTTTTGAAACGATGTCCCCATGGAGACAAAAGCGACTTCTAGAGTTCATTGAGCAATGGGCACGGACTTTCCCATTCCCGAACGAGCGGACTCAAACCACCACGCGTGGGCATTCCTGGTCCATCATGGGCCAGATTGCGCAGCTCTTCGTTGTCCCGCCGAGGCTCACCCCGCCCGAAGAGGCCGCGGCGATCGATTCGCAGATGGCCGAGCTTCACGAGGTTCTCGTCGAGGAACTTTTTCCCAAGGTCCGCAGCTCTATTTCAACCGCCGTTCAATCGAGCGATCCTGAATCAGCATTGTTGACGGCGGAGGATATCGACTCCCTCACGGCGACCGTGATCGACAGCCTGCTGATGAGCGCAACGCTGCAAAAAGACGACGATCTGAGCCCGTGGCCGAGATGGCGCATTGCGTCTTCCGGTTTTTCCGAAACAAAGCGTCGTATCCGAGAAGCTGCCGCGGCCACCGTCGTGAAGCCGCCGATGCCGATCAGTGAAAACAGCGTCAAGTCATTTTTGGCGGCGAGAAAGGCGGGCGATAACTCAGAATCGCAACGTCTTTCGGACTCTATTGTAACTGATTTGCTGATGGGCATGGGGGGCGACTGGCGATCGACCGGGCCGGTCGTTGCTGTACTCGATAAAGCTTTTCGCGACGTTCGCCCAGCGTCGTTGGAAACCGAGTATCACACGCTCAACAACATCCTCGAGACGATGATCGATACCGCTGCGATCAAGGCCGGGAATGAAGAACGCTTGGCGATCGAAAAAGCGAACGAAGAGCGCTGGGCAGCCGAGCGGCAGCGCGATTTCGCCGAAGTCGTTGCCCGATTGCCGCAAAATCAAGTGCCGAGAGCCGAGCAGCAGCCGATCGCCAAAGGCAATTCACGGGGGACGATCTATCTCCTCGTCAACGGCGCGCTCGTAGGCCTCCTTGCCGCGGTCGCTTGGATGCGTCGTCGCAAGCGTCTTGCCCAGGAGTCGACACCGTGATTGATGGTCGCACCTTCGCGGGGGGCGGCTGCCGCTGGATCGCTGATCATCGGCGACGGATGATCGCTGGGTGCACTTTTGTGATTTGATGCCTCGCTGGTTGGTTCCAGCATTTGGGAGCCGGCAGCTTCGACGGAGATTCGACATGCGTTCAGGCTGGCAGACGGTGGTTGGGATCTTGGCGTTGTTCGCCATCGCAAATGGCGCCGTGTTCATGCTCACCGAACCCGGGCCGGGCCAGTGGTTCGGGGCTTCACCTGCCCTGGAGCCGCCGATCGATCCGCGGGCCCTGCCGATCAATCGGATCGGTTTAGCGGGCGAGATTGAGGCCGACACCTTCACCGGCCCCTCGCTGCTCTCCCTCGAGATGCGCGAGAACGTCGATTTCCTCCTCACGCCCGCGCTCATCGTTCAAGGCGCTATCACGGAGGGGGACATTGTCACCTATCCCGAAGAGTGATCGGAAACCGTCGATCCAGCTGAATCGCCGCCTGCGAATGGCTGGCGCCGCGTGGCTCGCGGTCGTCGCCGGGCTTGTCGCCGTCGCGGGCGACGCACCGCCGCCGAACGCCCCGGCCCCCTGGCCAGTCGGCAAGGCTGTGGGCGCTGTCGCCTTCGACGCCGTTGTCGAGGAAGACGCGCCGCTGGCCGGCGAGAAGACGGTCATGTTTCTCGAATACGCGGTCTCCCCCCGGGCGATCGCCTATTCAATCGTCTGGGCGGAGCCCTGCTGGAGGGCGATCCATTTCCCCTGCCCCCCGATCGGGACGAGCCTGTATGCCGATGAGTCGAGTTTCGTCGTTCGCCATGCGCTCAATGACGTCGAATGGCGGCAGAGCCTTCCCGCCGAGCCCCGGGGCAGGTTCATGCATACCTGCGGCAATTATCCGCTGGTTGATTCGAGGATTGCCTATCAGGAAGCGCGGGGGAGGTGTTTGGCGGTCAGTGACATGCCGGTGCTCGAGGCCAGCGCGGGCTCCGGAGGGCTTGGAGACGGCAGGTGGTTTGGCTCGCCGCTCCCTGATCGACCGGGGCGACCGCCGACGCGAATCAGCGTTTCCGACGTCGAGCCAGAACGGATCGGTTTCTTCTTCTTCACGTTTCGGCCGGACGACCGTCGGCAATTCGAGTACACGCTCGAAGCGGGGAGGCTGAAGTCGATTCTCACCGAATCGCACGAAGTCACGGTGCCGGTCGGAGGCT
>JBBAVV010000130.1:0-4205 GCA_040397545.1 Pirellulales bacterium | reverse complement strand
GTCGGTCTTGACCATCGAAAGCAGGGTCCACGACTTGTGGTGCTTGCAGCGCAGGCCGGGGTCGAGTTGAATCCGCCCGCCGTTGGCTCGCACCCGCATCCCCAGTTCGATGTCCTCGATGCACGGGTGGCGGAAGACCTCATCGAAGCCGCCGATGTCGTCGAACGCGCAGCGGCGAATCGCCCCGCAGCCCGCCCAGAATGTCCCTGCGCGACCGGGGTGGGTGATGTGGGTGTGGTGGTGGAGAAGGTTGCGGAACTGACTGACGAAGCCGCTGCAGGCCGGCGCATCGTCGTAAGCACCGAACATTCCCACGAGGTCGGGCGCGGTGGCAAACGTGGCCTCGACTCGTCCAATCGCGTCGGGGGCGAGCTCGCAATCGGCGTCAACGAAGAACAGCACGCGTCCGACGGCGATCGAGGCGGCAAGGTTCCGGGCGGTGGCGGGACCGCGCTTGGAGTCGGTGAAGACGACACGGACGCCGGCCGCCGACAACCATTCCGGAGGCGCGGTGCCGGAGCCATCGAAAACGACCAGGAATTCAGCCGCCCCCGACGGACGCTCCCCGATCAGCCTGATCACCTGCCGGGCGCAGGCTTCAAAGCACCCGGTCCACGAAATCGTCGGCATGATGACCGACAGGGAGACTTCGCTTTGCGGCGCTGAAGTTCGACGCGCCGGAGCCACGGCTCCGGCGCTCGCCGTGGCCGGCCAAGGCTCGAAGGCTCCTTCGGCTGGCGCCGGGACACTGGTGGGGAACTGTGCTGTGGTCATGACCGCAGCCTACCGCAGGGACAGCAGTCCGGCGAACGACCATGGAGAATCGGCCCAGGCAGCGGCGATGTCGGGGATTCTTCCAAGAGCAAGCTGACGCCACCCGGCTGGAATCGCTTGCTGGGAAACGTGACTGAGATCATTCGGGAGCGCGCCTGTGCCACGGATCGGCGATTTCCTCCAGGTGATCCTCGACGAGTTGCTTTGCCTCCGCGTATCGCTCCGAGCCTGGGATTGTGCTCGAAACGAGCCTGTGGGGCCTTTCTGTGCTGGCACCCCGCGGTCGAGCGGGCCCTTTATCCACAGCCTGCTGACGGCCTCCCAAGGCGCTCTCGCGGCCGCCGTGAAGCTTTTCGCCCGCATCAGCAAGAGGCTCGGCAGCGGCGATTTCGACTTTGCTTTGCCGCGGATGCTCGCTATTCTCCCCACCCCCCAATCCGAGCTCCCCAGCGAAAGTTCACGGCCGTGCCGCAGCGGGTGCCCAGTCGTGTGTCGGCGGCCCTCACGCTTGCGATGGGCCTGGTAGCCTCCGCCAGCGTGGCCGAGGAGCCGTCGGCGCTGCGGGCGCCGCAGCGCGTGGCCCTGCTTCCGCCGGTCGAGTTCAATCTCGAGGAGAATCTGTTCGCCGGGGAGCCGATCGCCGACGCCGATCCCGAGCCGGTGCCGGAGGTGCGAGGCCGGCGTCGGTCAGGGGGCGGCCCGTTCGGCTCCGCGGCGCCTGTGTCACTCGGCGGCTTCTGGGCCCCGGCCACCGATGTCGTGGGGCAGCCGGCGACGCTCGGGATGAACGCCGAGTTTGCCCGCGTGGCCGCTCCCATCGTGCCCCCGATGGAAGGGAGCCCGCTGTGGATCGGCATCGGCCGCTTCGGTCGCTTGGAGCTCTCCGGCGCCGCGATTCTCCCCGACTCGGGCCAATCGGTGCCCGACCAACTGTGGATCGTCGAGACCGGCGTCACCCACATCCGGCCGCTCGACAGCGGCGGCACGCTCGGCGGCACGTTTCTCTTCGGCTCGGCGAGCGACCGCCCGTTCGCCGCCGGCCGCGATCTGACGCTCATGGCGGTCGCCTTCTGGAACACGCCGGCCAAGAACGACCGCGACGAGTGGAACTTCAGCATCTTCTATTCGCCCACCAGCCAACTTCCCTATCCCCTGCCAGGGATCGCGTATGCGTGGCGGCCGAGCGAGACGTTCGAGGCCAAGCTGGGCGTGCCGGCGTCGCTCGAATGGCGACCGGACGACGCGTGGACGATCACGGCGGCCTATTTCCCCCTCGTGAATGCCAACATCGAGGCCCGCCGCCGGCTCGGTGATGACTGGGCCCTGATCGCGTTCTATCGGACCGACACACAGATCTTTTTCCTCGCCGATCGGATCATCGACGACGAACGGTTTTTCGTCTTCGACCAGCGTGCGGCCGTGGGGATCGAGCGGAAGCTCGGGGGCGGGTTCACGGTTGAAGCGCTCGCCAGTTGGCTGTTCGACCGCGAGCTCTTCCAGGGGACGAACTTCACCTCGGGCCGGACCGACGTCGTCGAGTTCGACCCGGGGCCGGGGCTGTCGCTGCAGCTGCTGTGGCGGCGGTGAGGCGTCATTGCTCCCCTGCCGGCTCGTTCGTCTCGCCCGCGGTGAGCCCGTAACTCGGAAGCCTTCCGCGATCCTTGGGCAGGATCTTGACAGCGGGGGGAACACTCGCGATTCACGGGAAGCTCATCGTGCCCCGATCAGCACACGTGTCTACCATGTCTTCATCGTAAGACACCGTCACCGGAGGTTAGCTCATGTCACGCATTTCGCTGAAGCCGCTTTTGTCCGTCGGACTTGCCGTACTCGCCTGCCTACCGGTGGGATCTATCACCCACGCAGAACCGATCCAGTGGGTGACGGTCGGTGATCCAGGGAACACGGCTAACACCGGTGGGCGGGGCCTCGGTTCCGTGGCGACTTCTTTCCGACTCATGACGTTTGAGTTCACGAACCAGCAGTACACCGACTTCCTGAACTCCGTGGCTGCGACCGACACCTACTCGCTCTACAACACGAACATGGAGAGCGACTCCCGCGGAGGCATCAGTCGATCCGGGTCGTCTGGATCGTACTCCTATGCGGTCTTGCCGAACATGGGCGACAAGCCGGTGAACTACGTGAGTTGGTATGATGCGGCACGGGTGTCGAACTGGCTGATGAACGGGGCAACAAGCTCCTCGAGCACCGAGACAGGAGCGTATACACTTGTTGGCGGCGTGAACGTTGTCGGTCCTCCGGCGGTGAACCCCGGCGCGACCTTCTATCTCCCGACAGAAAACCAGTGGTACAAGGCAGCGTACTACAAGGGCGGAGGCACAAACGCGGGCTACTGGGACTATGCCACGCAAAGCAATACGGCCCCGACGGCGGTGACGGCGGGTGCTACTGGGATCGGCTCGGCGGGAAATATCGGCAATTTCGCAAACTGGGATGGTGCAGCGTCGTGGAACAACAGCCAGGATGGCAACGTGACGACGGTGGGCACAAATGGTAGACCAAGTGCCTATGGGGCGTTTGACATGAATGGCAACGTTGTCGAATGGAACGACCTTGTTGGTGAAGTCACCGGGTCTAATCGTGGGGTGCGGGGCGGTGCCTGGATCTCCAACACTGCGTTCTCCTTGTCGTCCGACGACACATACCAGGCGGAACTCGCGTGGGGCGAGGGCTACGCCATCGGTTTTCGTCTCGCAAGTCCTCTTTCCTCATCCGTGCCCGAGATCGATCCGAATTGCTTCGGGAGCGCTCTAGCCCTGGTGATCGGGTCGCTCGGGCTGTTGGAGCGTCGCCGGGCACGGTGACCTCGTCTGACCACTTCGGGCAGCCCCCGCAGGTCAGGGATGTTTGTTGCAAAGCAGGCGGACCAGGGTGGAGCGAGGGTGGATGCACGTCGGGCTCGCCTCGAGGATCCTGGCCGGCCGAATGTCTGCCTCGCGGCCAAGCCGACCACGAGCGACAGAGCGCTGCCCCCGGTGGCAGGGTCGATTTCGGGGACCGCGGAGGTGGTGTAAGGGCGTTGGCGAAGAACACGTCTTGGGTGGGCACGGTATCAGTGAACGCCGTGTACGTTCTCGGGAAACTCGCGGTCGTAGTGACCGTCAGTTAAGTCGCATCAGCCCGGGGCGCCGTGCCGCAGAAAAACACAGCCGCGATGAAAAGAGGCGAGAAAAATGACGTGCGCATGAGCTTCCTTTGAAGTAAACCATCGACCCGCTGTCCGAAAGATTTGCGTTGTCTCCTAAGCCCGCGTCGAGGGCGTGTCAAATCAACTCGCTGCCGGGCTGTTTTTCGGGCGTGTTGACCGAGGCGGAGCCCTCGACGACAAAGCCGATCGGCGTGGAGAAAGCCTTCGAGGCGGCCACGTCGGCGACCGGCAGGCTGATGGTGATCGATCGGGCCATGGC
>JBBAVV010000129.1:0-4416 GCA_040397545.1 Pirellulales bacterium | reverse complement strand
CTCGTGATCGTCGATCTCCACGAGGTGCGGAGCATCAATTCCGGGCTGGCCGAGCTCAAGGAGATGGGCTTCGGCATCGAGTCGCTCTTCCCCGAGGACCGCACCGGCACCGAGGATGCGCGCTATTCGCTCCGCCGTGGCGAGAACGTCATCGGTCTGGAAGATCTCCGCAGTCTCCTCTCTGCCGTTCGCCGTGCCGGCGAGAAGGGGCTGTCGATCACCCGCTTCAAGGGTCTTGGCGAGATGAACGCGGAGGAGCTCCGCGACACCACGCTCGACCCGGCCAACCGCACCCTTCTCCGGGTGACGATGACCGACGCGGCCGCGGCCGACGATCTGTTTCGGGTGCTGATGGGGGAGAAGGTGGAGCCGCGGCGCGAGTTCATCGAGCGCCACGCCCTCGACGTGAAGAACCTCGACGTTTGAACCAGGACCGCCCGATGCACGCCCCCTCAAGCGCCCGCCTCCCCCGGCTGTCGTTCGGTGTCGGAGACCGTTTCGCCCATCAGGCTGCCGCCCAGCTGGCAGCCTTCGAGCGACTCGAGGCCGACGGGGTGCTCGTCGCCCCCGTGTGGAACAAATCGAACCGCGAGCATGGCTTCGTCGGCAGCGAGCCGCCGAGTGTCCGGGTGGCCGCGGCGAAGGCGGTGGAAGAGCGGGGCTGGGGCCATCCGTGGTTTGTCGATGCCGACCACATCCGCCTGGAGACGGTCGATCGCTTCCTCGACGCCAGTGACTTTTTCACGATCGACGTCGCCGACTCGATCGGCAAGCCGGCGCCTGCATCCGAGATCGCCGCCTTCGTGGCCCGGCATCCTGAACTCTCCGGCACGCTCCGATTGGCGGGGGTGGCGGAGCCGCTCATGCTCGACGCCGACGTCGTCTCCCGGATTGCCGGGCAGTATCTCCTCGCGGCCCGCGAGGCCGGCGCGATCCACCGTCACATCGCGGCGCGGAAGGGGGAGATCAGTTTCGTGACGGAAGTGAGCATGGACGAGACCGACAGCCCGCAGACGCCGCGCGAGCTGCTGGTGGTCCTCGCGCTGCTGGCCGACGAGCGTGTCCCGCTCGACACGATCGCCCCGAAGTTCACCGGCCGGTTCAACAAAGGGGTCGATTACGTCGGCGATCTCGTCGCCTTCGAACGGGAGTTCAACGACGATCTCGCCGTTCTCGCCCATGCTTCGGCCACCTACGGCCTGCCTGCCGGACTCAAGCTCTCGGTTCACAGCGGAAGCGACAAGTTCTCACTCTATCCCGTCATCCGCCGCGCCCTCGCACGCAGCGGGGCTGGGGTTCATGTGAAGACAGCCGGCACGACCTGGCTGGAGGAACTGATCGGCCTCTCCGAGGCTGGGGGGGACGGTCTGGCCCTCACCCGCGAGATCTACGCCTACGCCCTTGGGGCTATCGACGAGCTGTGCGCTCCCTATGCGACCGTGATCGACATCGACCGGGCCCGGCTCCCGTCGGCCGCGGAGCTGGCTTCCTGGGATGGGCCGCGGCTGGCGGCGGCGATCCGTCATCTCCCTGCCGATCCGCGCTTCAATCCCCATGTCCGTCAGCTCCTCCATGTCTCCTTCAAGGTGGCGGCGAAGCAGGGGGCCCGGTACACCGATCTTCTGGTAGCCCATCGCGACCTTGTCGGCCGGCAGGTGACGGAAAATCTTTACGAGCGGCACCTGCGGCCGCTGTTTGCACCACAGCGGGGGTCGGTGGCATGAAGAGCGCGGTGACGGTGTGCCTCGTGAACGAGGCGCGGCAGGGGCCGTTCGTGTTTCACGGGGCCTCTGCGGCAGAGGCGCTTCGTGTCGGTTGCCGGCGGGCGGCCGAGCTCGGCTTCGATGCGGTGGAGATCTTCCCGACGGGGGGCGAGCAACTGGCCGACTGCGGCCTGGCCGGGAGACTCGCCGACCATGGGCTCCGTCTGGCGGCGGTGGGGAGCGGCGCGGGCTGGGTGCGTCACAAGCTCTCGCTCACCCACGCCGACGCGCGAATCCGCACGGAGGCTCGCGACTTCATCGAGCTGCTCATCAACATCGCGGCCGACCATGGAGCGCCGGTGATCATCGGATCGATGCAGGGGCGCCATGAGGGGGAGGTGTCGCGGGCCGACGCGCTCGAGCACCTCGCCGCGGCCCTCCACCACCTCGGCCGGCATGCCGCGGGGCGCGGGCAGACGCTCCTCTACGAGCCGCTCAACCGCTACGAGACGAATCTCTTCACGCAGGTCGGTGAGGCAGCCTCGTTCCTCCGTGGGCGCATGATCCACCACGTCAAGCTCCTCTGTGATCTGTTCCACATGAACATCGAGGAGGCCGATCCGGCCACGGCGCTGGTCGACTGCGGCGAGCTCGTCGGCCATGTCCACTGGGCCGACTCCAACCGCCGCGCCATGGGGAGCGGCCACACGGCCGTGGGGCCGCTCGCCATGGCCCTCCGGCACATCGGCTACGCGGGCTATCTCTCAGCCGAGGTTTTTCCGCTTCCCGATGCCGACACCGCCGCGCGGATGACGATCGACAGCATCCGCGCTCTCGACACCATCGCCCCCCGCTCCACCTTCTGAAAAACGTCTTTCCCCCATGCTCAACACCGCGCTTGTCCACCCCGACATCCTCCGCATCCTCGCCCAGGCCGGGCACCACTCGAAGGTCCTGATCGCCGACGGCAACTACCCGGCGTCGAACAAGCGCGGGCCGCGGGCGGAGCTGGTCTCGCTGCAGCTCTCTCCCGGAATCCCCACCGTCGCACAGGTCCTCGAGGCGATCCTCGGCACGGTGCGGATCGACGGCGTCAACACGATGGGGATCGACCGCACCGATCCCTATGCCGCTGCCACGCCGGGCGATCCGCCGGTGTGGGCCGAGTACCGGCGGATCCTCGCCGCGGCCGGCGCCCACTGCGAGCTCGAGCCGATCCTCAAGTGGGACTTCTACGAGGCGGTCTCATCGGTCGACCATGTCCTCACGATCCAGACCGCCGAGCAGGCCCCGTGGGCGAACCTGCTGCTGACCGTCGGCTGCCGCACTTTTTCCTGACTCACTGGGGATCCTCCGATGAAGCGACGACTGCTCGGCCGCACCGGCCTCGAGGTGCCGATCCTCGCCTTCGGCGCCTCGTCTCTCGGGGCAGAGTTCCGCCGGGTGACGGTGGAGGAGGCCCTCGCGAGCGTGCACGTGGCCCTCGATCTGGGGATGAACCTCATCGACACGAGCCCTTTTTATGGCCGGGGGATGAGCGAGGTGCTCCTCGGCATCGCGCTCAAAGAAGTGCCGCGGGATTCCTACACGCTCTGCACGAAGCTCGGCCGATATGATCTCGGCCACTTCGACTTCTCGGCCAAGCGGGTCGCGGAGAGCGTCGACGTCTCGCTCCACCGCCTCGGCACCGATCATCTCGACATCATCCTCTGCCACGACATCGAGTTCGTGCCGATGGACAAAATAGTCGACGAGACGATTCCGGCGCTGAAAAAGATCCGGGATGCCGGCAAGGTGCGGTACATCGGCTTCAGCGGCTATCCGCAGAAGATCTTCCGCTTCATCTGCGACCAGGCCGACGTCGACTGTGTCCTCAACTACAACCAGTACACGCTCCAGAACACGCGTTTCGCCGAGGAGACCGTGCCGTGGCTCGTGGAGCGCGGGATCGGCGTCATGAACGCCGGGCCGTTCAGCGCCAGGCTCCTCACCGACGCAGCGCTGCCGGCCTGGCTCAAGGAGCCGGAGAGCGTCAAGGAGGCGGCGCGGAAGGCGGCGGCCGCTTGCCGCGCCCGCGGGACACCGATCGCCAAGCTCGCGCTGCAGTTCTCCCTGGAAAATCCGGCGATCGCAACGACGATCGCGGGGAGCGCCAATCCGGCCAACATCCGTGACTGGGCTACCTGGGCGGCGGAGCCGATCGACCGTGAACTGCTCGCCGAGGTCGAGGCGATCTTCGCCCCGGTGCACAATGTCGGCCATGTCGAGGGACTGGCGGAGAACAACTGACGTCGCGCAGGCGCGGTTCGTCCCCGTCCGGCACCGAGGAGATTCTGCCATGCGGATCGATGCCCACCACCATTTTTGGAGCTATTCTGCCGCCGAGTATCCTTGGATCGGCACCGGGATGGAGCGGCTGGCGCACGACCATCTGCCTGCGGATCTCGCGCCGCTTGCCGCCGCGGAGGGGATCGCCGGCACCGTCGCCGTGCAGGCGCGGCAGTCCCTCGAGGAGAGTCGCTGGCTGCTGGAATTGGCCGCTGCCAATCCGCTCATCCGCGGCGTCGTCGGCTGGGTCGACCTGCGGAGCACGCACGTCGTCGATCAGCTCCGGGAGCTCGCCAAGCGGCCGAAGTTCGTCGGCGTTCGGCATGTCGTCCAGGACGAGCCTGATCCGCGGTTCCTCCTCGGTGAATCGTTTCTCCACGGCATC
>JBBAVV010000128.1:0-4462 GCA_040397545.1 Pirellulales bacterium | reverse complement strand
GGCACATCCCAGGCCAGCATTTTCTTTGAGAAGGGGTGCTCGCAGTCGAGGAGGATGTCGGCCAAAAGCAGTGAGCCGCCCGGCTTCAGGGCCCGGTGAGCCTGGGTAAAAAAATCTCTTCGGGTGTTGAAGTGAAACGCTGCTTCGGCTGAAAAAATGACATCGAAAGCATTGGCGCCGAATGTCAATTCCGTGGCGTTCATGAGGGCAAAATCGCAGTCTCCATGATTCCTACGGCAGTATTCGAGTTGGGCTTCCGAAAGATTGATGCCAGTCACATGGGCAAAAGGCCAACGGTGCTTGATCGCCGAGGTCGTGGCGCCCAACCCACACCCGACATCCAGGACAGCTCCTGGATCCTGAGCATGGCAATCCAGCAAGCGAGTGACCAATGCCTTGGAGGCCTCGGCTTGCGTCAGGGTCGATGCGCTCCAGTAGCCGACGTTATAAAAGTCTGAGCTGCCGTACCAATCTCGTGTGACTGGACTGAAAATGGCGGAGTCATAGGCTTCGATGGTCGGGTCTTTCATGGCGATACAGTCGACCCCTCAAGGTGTAAGCGCTGAGAAAACATTTTGTGGAGCTTCGGTTTCTGTCCTGGCACCCTCGAGGATAGCAGGCCGCGGGGCAAGAGCCCGCCTCCGGATGCGGCGGCCGGGGCTGGTAGGGCTCGATGTCAGTGGCCGGTGGTTGGGGGCTCGCGGCGGTCCTTCGGCTCGTCGGAGGTATCATGGCGGCTCGTCATGTTGCCAGGAGACCTCACGGTCTCGTCCCCGTGGCCGAAAACTCCTTCTGTGTCATTCCAGGTCCTCAACACCCTTGTCCGGTTGTTTTCCGGCGCCGGTCCTGCCGCGCGGTCGGTCGCGCCATCGGCAAGCCAGGTTGTCGCGCGGCCGAAGGTGTGCGGGATCGGGAGTGCTCACTACGCCGCTCGATTCGGGGCCGTCTGGCGGCCGACGCGTGGCGCCGAAGTGATCGAGTGGCCGCTGCCGCTGACCTGTCCCGGCGGCCCGGAAACGCTTGCGCAGATCGATTTCGGCGTGTTCCTCGAAAGCCGGATCCCGGCGCTTGGCGTGATCGAGATCGAAGGGGCGCGGCTCGTCGAGCCATGGGGATGGATCGTCGGCACCGACGATCTCCTCCTCCGCGATCACAGCTGGTTTTCCCGGCAACTCGAGAAGCCGTATTTCGAACGGCTCTGGGCAGCGAGCCAGCGCGCCACGTCACCGCTTCCCGGCACGACCCTCAGCCTGCTCACCGACTTTGGCGCCACCAACTACGCCCATTTCCTCCTCGATGCCCTCGGTCGGTTGGGGCTGGTCGCGGCGGCGGGGATCGATCTGGCGGCCGTCGACAGGATCCTCGTTCCCAAGCCCTGTTCGGAGAATGCCCGCCGGATCCTCGCGGCCCTCCCGCTGCCGAAGGAGAAGATCGTCTTGGTCGACGAGGGAGATGCCGCGGTGTTACGACCGGAGCGGCTCCTCGCCCCGACCTATCCAGGCGTGCCCTGTTGCTACGCCCCGGAGCCGGTCGAGTTTCTCCGGTCGCACGTCCTCGGGGCAGCGCCGGCCACGACGCGGTCGACGCGCCTCTATGTCGACCGGGTGGACGGGAATCGCCCCCTCGGGAATCGTGCCGAGGTGATCGCGCTGATGAAGGCGCATGGCTTTTCCATCTACAACCCCGCTGAACACGACGACCAGCCCGCCGACTTCGCTCGAGCGGCGGTCGTCGTCGGAGCCCATGGGGCGGGGCTTGCCAACCTCGTCTTCTGCCGGCCGGGCACGCGGATCCTCGAGCTCATGCCGATGGACCACGTCCGTCCGTACTACTTCACCCTCGCGGTCCGGATGGGGATCGACTGGGGCTGCCTTCCCTGTCGGTGCCGCGCCACGGGGGATCACCCGCCGGGCGGGCTCGGCCCCAGGCCGTTTTCCTTTCGGGTCGATCCTGACGCCCTGCGCGGGGCGCTCGCGGACGTGCTTCGAGATCTCCCTGGGGGCTGACGCGTGCGGCATTCCCGAGGAAGCGTCCGCGCCGCGGCCCGGGCGATCGTCGCCAGGCTCGCCGATTGGTGGCGGCCTCGCGCTCGACCGGCCGACGTACCAGCGCCAGCCACCCCACCGGCGCCAGCCGCCGCTCCGGCGAGGAGCCCGGTCGTGCCCAGGCTCGTGGGGATGGCCAGTGGCGACTATGCGCGGCGCTGCGGGGCCCGGTGGCGGCCGACTCATCCCGCGATAGCAATCGATTGGCCGGTTCCCAAAACCCTTCCCGGCGGACCGGGGACGCCTCTGCAGATCGACTTCGGCAGGCTCCTCCAGCCTCGCATCCCTGAACTGGGCGTTCTCGAGATCGAGGGGGCCACGCTCGTCCGGCCGTGGGGCTGGCTGATCGGCGCCGAGGGCATCATCCTCGCCAACCATACGTGGTTCAGCCATGGCTTCGACGCGACCGGTTGCCACGAAGGGCGCTTCGCCCGGTTCGTGGATCATGTGCTTCGCAACGCCGACGCGACGCCCCTCCCCGGCACGACGCTCAGCCTGCTGAGCGACTTCGCCTCCGACAACTACTGCCACTTTCTCCTCGATGCGCTCGCTCGGCTGGCGCTCGTCGAAGCGGCGGGGATCGATCTCGACACGGTGACCACGATCCTCGTTCCCAAGCCCTGCTCGGAAAACGCCCGTCGGCTCCTCGCGGCCTTTCCCCTCCCGGCCGAAAAAATCGTCACCATCGAGGCGGAGCCGCGGGCCCGATTCCTCCCGGAGCGCCTCATCGCCCCGACGTTTCCCGGCGCACCCGGCTGCTACGGGCCGCTCGTCCCGGCCTTTCTCCGCGCCCGCTTCCCCCGTCGGACTCCCGCCGCGGGGCGCGGGATGAGGCTCTACGTCGACCGCACGGCCAAGCGCCGCCCGCTCGAGAATCGCGCCGAGGTGCTCGCGGTGATGGTGGAGCACGGCTTCCGAATCTACGACCCCTCCGATCACGATGACCAGCCGGCCGACTTCGCCGCGGCAAGCGTCGTCGTCGGAGCCCATGGGGCGGGGCTTGCCAATCTCGTCTTCTCGCAGCCGGGCACGCCCGTCCTCGAACTGGTGCCCACCGATCAGATCCACCCCTACTATTTCACCCTGGCGCAGGCTGCTGGCCTCGACCATGCCTTCCTCCCCTGCCGCAGCGCCGAGGAGCGGCCCCCGGGAGACTTCAGCCCGAGCCCGTATCCCTTCCGGGTCGATATCGACAGCTTGCGGGGGGCGCTCGCCTCGATCGGGTGCGACGGGCCGGCGCGGGGCCGATGATCTGCCGGCGGGAACTTTCTCCACGGCCTGCCGGCGCCTTGTCCTTGAGGTAGGATTTCGCTGATCCCTGCGGGGATGAGATGGCCCCGTTTCAGGGCGGCTGAGGTCGCTTCGGGATTTCGGTTGCGGCCACTGTGCCTCCGGACAGAGTCAGCCAGAATCACCGATGACGACCGATCCGATCGACGTTTCGATCGTTCTGTGTGCCACCGGCGACGGTCGTTCGATCGAGGCGGCGCTGGCCGTGGCCGAGCGGGCGATCGAGGGCCGTCGGGGTGAGTTTGTCGTGGCGGGGCTCACCGATGCCGCGCTCGCCGAGCCGCTTCGCTGCCGGTTTCCCGGCGCCGTGATCCTCGTCGCCGAGCAGCCGATCTCGGCGGCGGAGGCCCGCAAGCGCGGCGCGGCCGCGGCCCGGGGCAAACGGCTCTTCGTCGTCGATCGGGATTCCGTCGTGCCTGCCGCCTGGATCGATCGGCAGGAGGTGCAGGCGGCCCCGGTCGCAGTCGCAGGCTCGCCGGAAGGCGCTTGTCGCCCGGCACAGGCAACCGGCTGGAGGCGTCTCCTCGCCTGGCTGCCATCGACTCACCCGGCCCGGAATCCTCTGCAAAAGCCTCTGGCTCTTCCCGCCGCGCCGGGGCCGAACCTCATCCAGGAAGGGATGGATTGTCTGGCCCGGGGGGATGACGACGGCGCCATTCTCCATTTCCGTCAGGCCTTGGCCGACATGCCCCAGCCACCGCTGCGGGTTTTTCTGGCGCTTGCCAACATCCTCTTCAGGCTGGAGCGGCTCGACGAGGCCGACGCCCTCTACCGGGAGCTCGCCACCCGGTTTCCGAACATGCACCACGGGCATGCCGGAAGCGCTCGCGTCCTCCTGGCACATCAGACCTGGCAGGCCGCGCTCGAGGCTTGGAGCGACGTGGCCGAGCGATTTCCCGATGCCTCGGAAGCGCGCCTCGGGATGGCCGAATCGCTCGTCAAGCTCGGTCGCTGCGACGAGGCTGAGGCCCTCCTCGAGCAGTCGGCCGGCCGTTGGCCGGAGGAGGTGTCGATCCTCATCGCGCGAGCACGGCTAGCCGCCGAGACGGGGCGGCATCGCCAGGCCTGCGATCGCTGGCAGGCGGCGCTCGAGCTTGCGCCCGGGAACCTCACGGCGCGGGCGGGCT
>JBBAVV010000127.1:0-4524 GCA_040397545.1 Pirellulales bacterium | reverse complement strand
GGCCCGAACCAGGCCCCAGCGGCCAACGCCAGCCCGGTGGCTACCAGTGCCAGGAGACGGACGCGGCAAGCGTGGTTCTCTGCCGGCGGCGCGATTGCGGCGGCGGAGTAGACGAGCATCACGGCTGTCAGCAGGGCCGCGACGACGAGGATCGCCGGGATCGCCGACCAGGGGGAGAGGGCCGCAGTGCCGAGGACCGAGCCGAAAAGGCCGAGGAAGTTCGGGACGGCGAAGAAAAAAAACGCCGTGAGCAGGCCGCGGGTCAGGGGGGACTGCCCCGCCGCGGCCAGTGACCCCGCGGTCATGACGGCGGCGACGAGGAGAGTGACCACGAACGAGAACAGATCGGCGACGAGATCGAGACCGCCGAAGAAATATTGGAGGACGAGATAGGGGAGGACTGCCGTAGCGATGAGGAGCACCTGGGCCATGACGGCGAGCCATTTGCCGACGACGATCTGGGTCGAAGAGAGATGGGTGAGGCGGAGGAGATCGAGGGTGTTCCCCACTCGCTCGGCCGTCATCGATCCAGCGGCGCGGACGGGAAGAATAACTGCCGCCGCAAAGCCAAAAAGCGCCCAGAAGTAGCCATGGAAGAGCTGGTTGACGTCGAGGCGCGACTGCTGGCCGGTCGATCGGTTGAGGACCCAAAACGTCATGAGGAGGAACATCGCCGCCTGGAGGAGGATGAACGTCCACGCAAAGGCCCCCGACTGCACCCCCTGGCGCAGCTCCTTGACGAGCATCGGGCTGATCCAAGCCGGAAAGTCGTCGCCCGGCCAGGACGTCGGCTTGGGCGCTGCGGCGGGTGCGAGGCTGGGCATGTTCATGGCCGAAAAGCTCCCGCATTCATATCCGCTTGTCGCTTCACCATGTCGACAAAGGCTTCCTCGAGGCGGCGCTGCTCGCGCCGGAACTCCACCACCTCGATCCCCCCCGCGATCAGCTGCTTGAGCGCGCCGGCCAGCGACGCCTGGTCGGTCGCAGGGCACTCGACGAGGCCGCCATCGCGGCGGGCCTCGACGAGCCGCCAGCCGGGCCGGCTCTCGACCCACTCCTGGAAGGCGGCCGTGTCACCGGCGACCCCCACCTGGACGACGAAGCCCGCTCCGCCGGCGACATCCGGGGCATGCTTGAGGTCGTCGGCATGCCCCTGGAAGACGAGCGAGCCAGAATCAATGAACACCATCGCATCGCACATCTCGGCCAGCTCGCTCAAGATGTGGCTGGAGATGAAGAGTGTCTTGCCGCGGGCCGTGAGGAGGCGGACGAGGTTTTTGAACTCCAGCCGCGCCTTCGGGTCGAGGCCGGCAGCCGGCTCATCGAGGATCATGAACTCCGGGTCGGGGAGGAGCATCCTGCCGAAGCAGAGCCGCTGCGACATCCCCTTGGAGAGCTTTGCCATCTGCCGGTGGGCGAGGGCCCCGAGGTCGGCAAACTCGATCACCTCTTCGATCCGCTCGCGGCGCTTTCGGGCGGAGAAGCCGTACGACCGGGCGAAGAAGTCGAGATATTCAAACACCGTCATCGTCTGGTAGGTGCCGAGCGCATCGGGCATCCAGCCGACGAGGCGGCGGATCTCGCGGGGGTGCTCGACGACATCGAGGCCGTCGACGACGACCCGCCCCGACGTCGGATCGTCGAGCGTGGCCATGATCCGCATCGTCGTCGTCTTGCCGGCGCCGTTGGCGCCAATGAAGCCGACGGCCCCGCCGCGCGGGATCGTGAACGAGAGATCGCGGACGGCATGGACCGAGCCGAACAGCCGGTTGAGCGCCTCGACCCTGACAAGCGGGGCGGGGGGGAGCGGCGGCGGAGTGGAGGCCTCGGGGAGGGACATGGTCAGCGGCCCTCCGCGCGGATGACCGGCCCGACGAACCAGGCGGCGTCTTTGGTCCAGCGGATCGCATCGAGGGTGGCAATGGCCACTTTCCTCGGTGCGGCGGCTTCGGCCCAGGCGTAGCCGCGGGTATTTGCGAGGCGGGCGAAGGCCCGGGTGAGCGGTCGGGAGGCATTGCTCACGAACGCACTTCGCACCGCGGCAAACTCCGCTTCGTCGGCCGGCTCGAGGCGGCGCCGTTCCCCGGCGTCGAGGGGCCCGGTCTTCCACCACTTCCCGTCGTCGTCGACGACAAACAGCCGCGCCAGCGGAACATCGAGGCTCGAGAGCACTTCCGGGGCATCGGGGGGCCCGAGCCATTCGATTCGCCCCCGCCCCGGTCGCACCGCCTGGAGTGTGAATGCCTGATCGGAGCGGCTCGAAAACCAGTCGCCCGTCCGGCGCTGGTCATCGACCTCGACAAACGATTCCGCCGAGCGCGACATGCCCGTGGTGGACATGGCGAACGAATCGGTCGGCTGGGGACACATCCAGGAGGGCTCGCGGATCGGGAAGGAGCGGCCGAGGAGAATCCCCGTCCGGCTGAACTGCTCCTGGAGGACGGCCATCGTGTTGCGATCGGGATCGAGGACGACGAGTGTCCGCCTCGCTCCCGCGCCACCGACGCCGTCGCGGAAGAACATCAGCCCGAGCAGGAACGCGGTGGCGACCAGCGAGATCACCGGCGTGGTCCAGAAGATCCGCGACGGCCGACCGCGCCCCGCAAAGAGCATGATGTTGAGCGGGCCGGCGATTGTCGCCAGGAGGGCGAGAAAAACGAGAATCGCTGCCACTGGCAAGTCGCGCTCGGCAAAGCCCGCACTGCGGCCGAGGCCGTCGCCCGACCACGGCGTGTCGATCGAGCCTGCGGGGCGCTCGATGGCCCCGGCGAACTCGTCGGCCAGCGGATCATCGGCGGAGGGGGCAGGAATGGCGCTGTCGGCCAGTGGAATGATCTCGCCGGCCCCGACGCGCCGGCGGCCGTCGGCCTGGCGGGCCGGCAGGCCGAGCCGATCGAGCCGCTCCCCATCGGTGTCGGTGGCAAGGAGTATGGCATGGCCGCCAAGCGCGATCCATTCGAGCATCGCCCGCCGCGCGGGGGCCGGCATCGCCGTCCAGTCGTCATCGGTGAGGACAAACTCCCGCAGCGTCGACCAGCCCCGCCAATCCTCAGGCGCGGTGGCGGGGTCGATCTCCGACTGGATTGTGAGCCCGGGCCAGCGGCCCTGCCGCGCTTCGAAGAGCCGCGTTGCCGCTGCGGGGGTGAGCACCCCCCGATGGGTGAGCGCTCCTCTGGTGGTCGCATCGAATTCGGTGGCGGTCGGCCCGGACGCGACCGACTCCCAGGTCTGATGGACCTGACAATCGATCTCACGCCGCGGTCCGAGTCCCGGGGATGGATTGATGATGACCATCCCGGAGGGGAAATACTCGGGCCCAGGAGGCGAGCCGAAAGGCGCCTTGCCGACATACACCGTCGAGCGAACGGTGCTTCCGGGGGGAGCGACGATCTGTGTCCGGGGGGCCGTGGCCAGCGCGCCGTAGCCGGCGTTACACCGCACCGTGATCACCGCCTCGCTCGTGCCTCCATTGACGACCGTGAACTCCAGCGGCACCAGGCCTTCAAAACTCCCGGCCACGAGCTTTCCCAGGCCGAGCCAGCTTTTTACCTCGACGGTGAGCTTCTGATCGGTGTCGCTGATCAGTTGACGCGACTCGGTCATGGGGCCGGCTGAAACGATCGGGGCCAGTGCCAACAGCGCCACGATTGCCAAGGCCAGCCGCGGCAGGCAACGCAGGTCTGGGGCGAGCGCGAATCGGGCATGCTTGTCGATGGTCATGGGAGCCTTACACCTTCGCGGCCTTGAGGCTCGTCGGCAGCGGCTTGTCGTGGGCCGGCACGGCATCGAGGAGCCGGGCAACGATTCCGTCGGGGGTCAGCCCTTCGAGCCGCGCGCCGTAATCGAGGACAAGGCGATGGCGCAGAACCGGCAGGGCGACGGCGCGGACATCCTCATAGCTGGCGTTGATCCGCCCCTGGCAGAGGCCGCGGGCCCGGGCCGCTGCCGACAGCGCCAGCGCCGCCCGCGGGCTCGCCCCGTATCTCACCCCTGCCGCGAGCGGATTGGTAGGCGCGGTGGCAGCGACGAGGCGGGCGATGAAGTTGGCCACCGGCGGCGGCATGTAGACGCGGCGGACCTCGTCTTGGAGCGTAGTCAGCGCGTGGGTATCCATGACACAGGGGACTTCGGGGGGAATCCCGATCTCCCGTTCGAGGACGATCCGCTCGAGGGTCTCGACGCTTGCCGCCGGAACGTCAACTTTGAAGAGGAAGCGGTCGAGCTGCGCTTCGGGGAGGGGGTAGGTCCCCTCGAGCTCGATCGGGTTTTGCGTGGCGAGGACGAGAAAGGGAGAGGGAAGGGGATGCGTCTGCCCCATCACCGTCACACACCGCTCCTGCATCGCCTCCAGCAGCGCCGACTGTGTCTTCGGCGAGGCCCGGTTGATTTCGTCGGCAAGGAGGATGTTGGCAAACACCGGGCCGGGCTGAAACGTGAACGCCCGCCGGCCGTCGACCTCCTCGAGGACCGGATTGCCGGTGATGTCGCCGGGGAGGAGATCGGGGGTGAACTGGACCCGCTTGT
>JBBAVV010000126.1:0-4533 GCA_040397545.1 Pirellulales bacterium | reverse complement strand
GCGGCATCCCTAAGCCTTCAAGCCCTGCGGCCGAAGTCTGGATCAACCCACCGGAAAACGTGGCGATCCCACGCGCGATTCAGCTCCCGCACGACACTCATTTCGTCACGCAGGTGTCTCAAAGTCATTGACACGTTCCGGTGCGTGGATGTTCGGCCTGCTCGTCATCCGGGTGGACGACTATCAATCGCTCGACGCCGCCGGGAGAAATACCGAGAAGCGGGCCATCTCCAGCAATTTGAGGATCGTTTCAGGGAGATATTCCAGCGACGGCACGACTGCATCCACAATTGCGACCGTCCCCGCCTGAAGCCGCAGCCCATCTCCCGAGCGGGGACAGTCGAGTGAGTGCTGCAGGACGCCGAGTTCTTGGTCGGCCGATCCGACGAGCACCTCGCCGTCGAGTTCCGGGAGTTTCTTCTCGAGTGCAACGCGATTGCTTCCGTTATCACTCAAGTGGGCTCCTGACGCTCTGTGAGTCAGGCACGGAAAACCGAAATACGCGCCAGGTCTGAGGAGCGGGCAGCGGGTCCGGCTCATTGGTTCGGATCGGGGGTACCGTTCGAAAGCGACGCAGCCGCGACGGGAAGTTGGTGGCGGGCCGGCCGTCCCGCCTTCTCGACTCCACTCTCGGCCATCAGCGTCGCCAGCCATTTTTTCCCCAGAGCGGCTGGAACGCCGAGTGCAGCGGCGAGCTCCTTTTCACCGTGCGGTTGGAGGAGCAGTTCGAGAATGATCGGTCGAGCGACGTCGTAGAGCAGGCGCGATGGAGGGGTGGCGGGCTGGAGCCAACGGGAACAATCCGGTCTTGAGTTTGGATAGGAAACTCCTCGGCACCTCCGAGCGAGGACCGCATCCAGCCCGACCAGCCCCGGCTGTCGCTTCTACCCGTGCGCTCCACTCGGCGGACGTTCGTCGAAGCGCCATTGGCCGAGATGTCGTTTGGAAAAAGCCATTCATGCCCGTTGTCCGACAGACTTGTTCCGCGGGCTGTCGAGGCTGGTAGCATGAGTCGTTGGTTTCCCGTATGCCGGAGCGCTCCAGCGTGACAACCCTCGAGATCGCTGTGGTGCTCGCCGATGCGACCGCAACCCTCCGCCTCACCGGCCGCCTCGACGCGACCTCCGCCGAGACGCTCGCCGCGGCCGTCCCCGCCGACCCGGAGCTGAGGCGGCTCGTCCTCGACCTCGGCGCGTGCCCGTTCGTCTCGAGCGGTGGGATTCGCGTCATTATGACGCAGTACAAGCGGCTCGCCCCGCTCGGCGGCGGCGTCGAGCTCGTCAATGTCGGGCCGCAGGTCCGGCGCGTCTTCGAGCTCTCCGGGCTGAACGAGATCCTCGTCGTCCGCGAGAAGCCGCGGGAGATTTCCATCGAGGGTCTTCCGTTCCTCTCCGAGGGCGTCTTCGGAGAGGTCTTTAGGCTGGACGACGAGACGGTCGTGAAGCTCTACCGCGACGGCTTGGATCCAGCGGTTGTCGAGAGGGAGAAACGGTTCGCCCGCGCCGCGTTCGTGGCCGGGATCCCGACCGCGATCTCCCTCGACCTTGTAAGGAGCGGCGGCCGCTTCGGCATCGCCTACGAGATGCTCGGGGCCGATTCGCTCGCCGGCCTCATGCGGCGGGAGCCCGACCGTCTCGACGACCACGCCCGTCTGCTCGCCCATCTGGCGCGGACGATTCACGCGACCCCGGCCGACCCGGCCGTCTTCCCAGACATCAAGGCCAATTGCCTCGGCTGGCTGGCCGAGATGGCGCCGCTTTTAGCGCCGGCCGACGTCGAGCTCCTCCGCGGGAAGATCGAGGCGATCCCGGACGCGGACACGTGCGTCCACTTCGACCTCCACGGCGGCAACGTGATGATCCGCGACGGCGAGCCGGTCGTCATCGACATGGGCGACTTCTCGCGCGGCAGCCCGCTCTTCGACCTCGGCCTCGTGGAGACGATCTATTCGCCGGCGGTGGGGATCTGCGAGCGGGTGACGAAGCTGCCCAACGACGTGGGCGCCGACTTCCTCACCAGGTTCCTCGACCACTACTTCGCGGGGCGGCCCGACGAGTTGGCGAGCTTCGAGGTGGATCGTGCGTTCTACGCGTCGCTCCGCCTCCTCCATTCGATCCGCCTCCTCGAGGCGATCCCCGACTTCCGGCAGCAGCTCATCGGCGTCCTTCGCGACGGGCTGATCCCCGCGATGCGGGCGGGCGGCGTTCGATGATCGATACAGCCCGGGCCCTTCCATGACAGAGGCGTGACGCATGGCCGGCCAGACCGAGGTGAGGGAGTCTCACGAGCAATTCAGCGCGGCCTGGGCGCTGGATGCGCGTGCGGGCGGCGTTGGCGAGGTCGTCGACATGGAGGGCATCCGCGTCGCGAACGTACGTTCTCCGCGGTACCTCATGAATGCGGCACTGCTCACCGGGCCCGTTTCCTCCCCGGCAGAACTCGCCGCTCACGCAAGCGCGGCGATCACGTATTTCGGCGCTTTTTAACCGATGGATGGCGGGGGCTTGCCAATCCAGTTACGAGGCCTTTTTGTCGGCCAAAAAAACTACAAAAGTCGAGGCTAGCCGGTCGCTCCTCGCCCGCACGCAACCGCCAGCCCGCCACGGAACGCGTCGTGCGGACGAGACTACTCGTCTTGTTCACCCAGCAGCTTCAACGCCTCCGCGACCACTTTCTCTGCCTCTTCCATCTTGCCGACCTGGACCGCCGGGCCGAGCCGGTCCATCACCTTGGCGATCGGCGCGACGTCCTGGCCGCTGCGCTGCATCTCCTCGGCACGCTTTTGTATTCGCTGGATCTTGGCGGCGAGTTGCGGCGGGAGACCGGGGGGCCGCCTGACTTTGGGCCGCTCCAGGGGATTTTCGAGCTGCTCGACGGCACTGGTATAGCGTTTGCGTACGAACGCTTTCATCGAATCGACGATCTGGTTGTAGCTCCGGTCGTCGGGAACGGTGACCCGCCGATGGGGAAACGGGTCGGTCTCCAGGGCCTCCTTAATCAACTCGTATTTCGCATCGATGACCTGGCACAGGCGCTCCGGTTCAAAGGACTTGTCGAGGATCGTGCGGGCCTCCTTGCGGTAACGCTCCAGGAGCACGGGATCGGCAATGATGCGTTCGAGCAACGGGTTGGGGGCACCCGTTGCCGGCACCGGCCAGGCCGCGTTCCAGTCGTCGTGAACCCGGATCTTGTCGAAGGCCGTTTCGCAGAAGCCGACATCCAGATCCCATGGGAGGTAGCGCCAGCGGTCGCGTTTCGAATCATGGTAGAGGAAGTAGTTGTGCGGGTTCCAGCCCGTCAGTTGGTCGAACGCGCCGGAGAAAAGCATCACCGCCGTGACGCGCAAGAAGTCATCGACCTCCATCTTCGCTGCGAGCGTCCTCGCGAGCTCCTTCGGCTCCGTCTGGTTGATCAGCTTGATGAAATCGACCAGCAGGGCGGGGTCCTGCTTCGCGGACTTGTTCTTCGCCTCAAACGTCTTCAGGTAGAGCGCCGGGTCGTCACCCAGGAACTCGAGGTTGGCCCCAGGCCCCCCTTTGTCCACCTTGAACAGGGCACCGCTGGCGTCGGGCAGATGGTTCGCGAGAAACGACTCGTCGATCCGCTCGAAGTTCCCATAGACGCCCCGGTATTCCTTGTTTACGTAAAGTTTGGCGTCGTTGCAGCGGTGGGTGGGGATGCCGTGATCGCGGAGGATCTCGGTGATGATCGGCTCGCTGAACAGGCTGCCGAACTGGACGGCGTTGTCGAACGACACCTGCCGGAGGCCGAAGAACCGGCGCTCCTTGTCGGCCTTGTCGAACTTGACCACGTAGCTGCGTTTGTGGGTCTGTCTCGGGCTCGAAGAGCTGTTGCCCTTGAAGCGGACCGCGACGTTCTCGACCGTGATGTCCCGCCACCGGAAGGTCGCGGGCACTTCGATGAGATCCCCCAACCCCTGTTACGGCCAACCTGAGGGGGCCCGACAAGCCTCAAGCGACCCCGGCCCGCGGTTTCCAGCTCCGCTCGGAGCCGCACACATTTATCTAACCTACCCTTTTTCCGCGAAGCCGCTAGAGTCCCCTTCTTTCAGCGCACACGCACAGCCTTTTTCCAGGTCATTTCGACCTCCAGCCACACGTGGGTTGCTGAATCTTCAAAGGACGTTTTTATGGCTGATATTGTCGATACCGCAGTCGGTGCAGGCTCGTTCAAAACGCTCGTTGCCGCCGTAACCGCAGCGGGGCTCGTTGAAACGCTCAAGGGCGCAGGGCCGTTTACCGTTTTGGCACCGGCCGACACGGCCTTCGCCAAACTGCCCGCGGGGACGGTCGAATCGCTCGTGAAGCCTGAAGCGAAAGCAGCCCTCACCGGAATCCTCACCTATCACGTCATTGCGGGCAAACACCTTGCCGCCGATGTGATGAAGATGACGTCGGCCGCCACCGTCAACGGGCAGTCGGTCGATATCAAGGTTGCCGATGGCAAGGTTCACGTTGGTGGTGCGACCGTCGTTACCGCAGACATCATCTGCGACAACGGTGTCATCCACGT
>JBBAVV010000125.1:0-4550 GCA_040397545.1 Pirellulales bacterium | reverse complement strand
CCCGACGACGTTGCCCGGGGCCGTGTTGCTCTGCGTGGCGTAGGCGTAGTAGCCGGGAATGCCAACTCCACCGTAGTTCGGCGAGTAATACGCCGCCTTGAACCACTCGTTCTCATTCGGGATGAAGAACGTCGGAGCAGCACCCGTGTTCGGGTTCGTTGCGTTCTTGGCCACCGCGTTACCGCTGGTCGCCCCATTTACGTTGTAGGCCCCGTTCTCCGTCGTCGTGCTCGTCTGGGCTCCCGAAGGCTGGCCGTTGGCCATCCAGTTGGCAAAGCGCGCCGAATCGAACCAACTCACGTGGGTGATCGGGCGGTTGGCACTCCCGAGCACGCTGTAGGTGTAGCTGCCAGATCCACCGGTACGCGAAATGCCAGCGATGTTGAGGACGGTCCCCATGAGGGAGTGGTAGAGCGAGTAGGTGTCGGTAACAGCTACCGCATTCAGAAATGCCGTGTACTGGCCAATCGTCACGTCGTACTTGCCGATCTGGTAGCTGTAGCCCACGGCGCCGTAGCCGCTCGTGTCGTTGGCGTTGCCGGCATTGCCGACCGTCACCATTTCGTAGGTGATTGGTGCGGCCCCGACGGGAGCCGCCAGCAGGCATGCCAAGGCAGCCAGACAGACCTGAAGGGGCTTGCACGAAAACAAAGACATCACAGGTACTCTGAGGCGAAGTGGACGCGTTTTAGGGTGGGTGGGGGAGCACCCTCAAAAGATGTGAGGATTCTACCCCCCCCTTTTTTTTTCGAGAACCCGTTCAAAATCTGTCGGATTTTTCGCAAGCTACGGCCGCCCGACTCCCGTTCCTGGCAACCCTTTTCGGTCCGGGTTGATCGCCAAACTGCGGCAGGTCGCACGGCAAGGCCATGTTAGCGTGGCTTCCGATTTGTCTGAAGGTTCATCGCCCACTCGCGCTCGATGGCGGTGATCCTCATGTTCTTCGGCCCGGACGGCGTGAAGAGCTTCACCTGCACGCCGTGGGGGCAGTCGGCCCTCCCCGAGAGCCAGCACTACGTCGACCAGGCGGACAAGCTCTCCTCCAGGCGCGAGATGAAGAACACGCTCTGGAAGTAAGGAGGACCTCCTCCGGCATGTCGAATCAGAGCGGACGTTCCGCTGGCCGCGGGAGTGAGTCGTCGCCCCGGCGACGCTCGGGGAGCATGGGGGCGACGCCACGAATCGCGCGATGGGCGTTCCATCGCTCGAAATCTCGGTCGTCCGCATCAGCTACCACCGAGCGACTGGAGCCACACATCCCGACGGGCCGGGTCGTCGCCGGTGTACAAGAGCCGCAAGCTTGGGGCCGAACGTCCGGGGAAGGTCTCCCGCCAGAAGCTCCGCGGATCGATCGTCGGTCCATACCCGACGCGTACGCGGCCCAGTTGCTGGGCGACGATGCCGAACGTGTCGCCGGGCACGTCGAGCGTGCCAAACACCCCCCCGCGGATCAGGACCATTTCGATCCGCGACGCGACCGTCGGGCTGTCGATCAACGGCCGGCCGCCGACGAGCTTCGCGTCGTCCAAGTTGCCGTAGAAGCTATCCACCGGCCGGACGCCGGCCGCGATGTTCGAGCGCCGCAGGTCGCCACGGATGTCGACCAGATCGATCCGGGCGTCGGCGTTCATGGCGAGCGGCCACAGGATGCCGTCTCCGGCGGCGGCACCGGGGGGGACGATTTCAAAGGCGTCGAACGACTGCCCGGCCACGATCAGGCCGAAGTCCACCGAGCCGTTCACCTGCAGCCGCGTGATCCGGTCGACGGCGGCCACGAGCGCCCAATTCGCTGAATTGCCGACGAGGCCCCCCAGCGTGGCCGTGAGCTGTTTGGCGACGATCGCCCCGTTGCGGGTCACCATGCCAGCCTCGCCCCCCCACCCAGCGACGAGTTCGCCTCTCGTCCCGCTGCCGGACCGCAGTTCGACGTCGAGGTTCCGGGCGATGATGGCGCCCGCCTCGACCGTGCCAAACCGGATACCTCCCCAAATCTCCTCGGCGATCACCTGGAGGACGTTACCCTGCACGCGACCGGAACGATTGCCGCCTCCCCCCTCGATCGTGCGAGCCCGCAGTTTCGACTGGTTGGTGAACACCAGCGACCCCGAGTTCGGCCCCTCGCCGCCGCGGAGGTCGCGGATGACCACCGTGGCAAACTTCGCCCGGATGCTTCCGCTCCAAGCCCCGCTGCCGCCCTCGATGTCCGCCAGTCCGCCGGCCGCGATCCCGAGCCCTTCGCGTTGGTGCCGTTCGGCGTTGATCCAGAGATGGTTGGCGGCGATCGAACCCGACTCTTCCCCGCTCCCGCCGATCACGAGCGACACCCGTACGTTCAGCAGCCCGCCCCGAATCCCGCCGCTCCGCAGGCCGGAGCCACCGACGACGTCGATGAGCTGAACTCTCGGCCAGACGGCCTCGTAGCCCACCGTCGCTTCGGGATAGACGGGGGGCCCGAAGCGGATCGTGCCCGAATCCACTCCCGCGCCCCCCCTCAGGCTGCCGGCCGCCGGGTTGATCGTCGTGCCGATGACGACATTCTTCACCTTGCTGTCCGCGACGATCGCGCCGCTCGATTCGCCGTCGCCTCCGTAGACGCTGCCGGCGACCCGGACCGAGTCGATGGTTCCGGGCACCGTGAGCGGCCGCGCTCCGGACACGGAGTAGACCGTGCCCGACCGGAGGCCGCCCCGGCCGATGAGATTCCGGCAGGAAACGCTGCCGACACTATGGAGCGAGCCGACGCGGCCGCTACCCGCCCCCGCGCCACCTTCGATGTCACCGCTGACACGAACGGCCTGCAGCCTGCCAGCGGCCTCGATCGAGCCGGACGATGCACCGGCGCCCCCCTTGATGCTCGCCGCGATCACCGAACCGCGGACACCGCCCACCTTCACCATGCCGCTCGAGTCGCCGCGGCCGCCCTCGATCCGGCCGAAGGTGGCCACTCCGAGGATGCCGCTCACATACACCGTGCCGGAGAAAAACGCGTCTCCCCCCACGAGGTCTCCGCGAATCATCGAATCGAGTTGCGCCGCGAACACGCAGCCACTGTTCTCAGCGGTCCCACCGACGATGTCGGCAGCCAGCGATCCGATCGTGCCTCTGGCATCGACGACCCCCGACAGCGGGGCGCTGCCGCCGATGATCGTCCGCGCCGAGAAACGGTTGATGCTGCCCACCCGCACGATGCCGGAAAAACCGCGAGTTCCACCACGCAGATCGCCGTTGATCGTCAGTGTGCCGATGTGCCCGGTGGCGAAGATGCTCCCACTGTTCGCGCCGTCGCCCCCCAGCACTCCGCGAGCCAGATCGCGCACGCGGATGTCCTGAAACCGTGCCGCACGGAGCGTTCCCGACCCGTCGCCTCGACCTCCCTGCACGTAGCCGACGGCCACCGTGCCGATGGCCCCCGTCGCGGACACGCTACCCGACTCGAACAAGTCCTCGCCGATCAAGCCGCCCACAAGTTCGATCGAGCCGATCTGACCGGCCGCGCCCCCTTGCACCTCGAGCGAGCCCCGCAGGTCGAGCCCGTTGACGGTATTGATCCTGCCTTGAACCCGCGAACGATGGTCGGCCCCCGCGGGACCGCCCGCGTAGAGGTTGCCGACGCCGAGCGTGGAGAACGAGAGCGAAGCCAGCCCGGGCGTGATCAGGTTCGCATCACCAGAACGGACGCGGCCCAGTGAACCGTCGATCCGCACGGACCCGAGATCGATGCCCTCCGCCGAAATCTGGCCGATCGCCACCGCGCCGTCGCCGGCAGCCCCGGTCGGCGACACCCGCGCGAACACATCGACGCCGCGAGTTGCGGCGCCGAGCGCCGTCAGCCGGATGTCCTGTAGGTGCTGCCGCCCCGCGCTACCGTCCACGCCCCCGGTGTCGAATCCGAACACCGCGTTGGCGTTGGCAGCGGTGAGCAATGGCCGTGACAGGCTGACGAGCACCGTATCGCCGTCGCGATCCTGATAGCGTACGGTGAATCCGTCCACGAGCGTGGCCAGCGGACGCCGCGACTCCAACGGCTCCACACCGAGGGCCGGGACGGCGCGCGACCGCCGGCGAACCGAGTGACGCATGACGCTCTCTCCGACGACGCGTTCATGGGACCGCGATGGAAGGGACCCAAAACCCCTGGGAAGTACTTTAAAATAAGTTTTCCTAGATAACCAGCCCCCGAAACGCTAGCACGCTGTGGCCAAAGTCCCCATCGCGCCTGAGCGGAGGGCGCCAAACTGCTGCCATCGGCTTCGGCTTGATCGGACGTCGGAATGCGGCCACGCCCGTTCAGGCTGGGGCTTGTGGCGGCCCGGTCTCCAGAGGCCGCGGAGCGTTATCGAACGGGGCGGGTCGTTGTTCGGCCGATGGAAGCACGAGTTCGGCGGACGTGAGCTTCACGGACGACGACGCGGAATCTAAGACACAACGGCAAGAAGTGCCTCATCGAGACTCTGAGTGTGCATCCGTGCGAACTCTGGCAAGACATCGACGTGGCTGACATGCTTGATGCCGTCGCGAGTTTCCAGCAGGATGACGACACGATGACGGCC
>JBBAVV010000124.1:0-4643 GCA_040397545.1 Pirellulales bacterium | reverse complement strand
CCCCCTGTGAAGCGCGACACCGCCTACTTTGTCTTCGACATCGAGAGCGTCTCCGACGGTGCCCTCGTGTCGCGGCTGCGGTATGCGGAGGAGAAGCTCTCGCCGGCGGCAGCGATTGCCCGGTGGCGCGCGGAGCTGATGGCGGAGCAGGGGAAGGACTTCATCCCCTACACCTTCCAGCTCCCGGTATCGCTGGTCATCGCGCGGGTGGCGGCCGATTACCGGCTCATCGATCTGGTTGCCCTCGATGAGGAGCAGTCGCGGCCGCCCGAGATCGCGCGGCTGTTTTGGGAGGGCTGGCGGAAGTATGGAAGGCCGTGTCTGGTGACGTTCAACGGCCGCGGCTTCGACGTCCCGCTGCTCGAGCTCTGTGCCTTCCGCTACGGCCTCCCGATCCCCGACTGGTATGCCGAAGACAAGCGCAACTTCGATCAGCCGCGCTACCGCTACAACATGGCGGGGCACTTCGATCTCCACGAATGGCTCACCAACAGCGGCGCGAGCCGGTTCCAGGGGGGGCTGTCGCTGGCGGCGAACCTGATCGGCAAGCCGGGGAAACAGGACGTCGCCGGATACATGGTGCAGGATCTGTGGGACGCCGGCCGGGCTGCCGACATCCACGACTACTGCCGCGGCGACGTCCTCGACACCTATTTCATTTTTCTCCGGTCGCGCGTTCTGGCCGGCGAGCTTTCCCTCGAAGAGGAGCATGGGCTCATCGAGGAGACGCGGACGTGGATCGAACAGAAGTCAGCCTCGTCGCCGGGCCTGGCCCGCTACCTGAAGGCCTGGGGCGACTGGAAGAGCCCGTACGCGGGAGACGCGTAGCGTCATTCCTCGCGGAGCGGCGGTAGTTCCCCCCTGGCAAGCGCGCTCCCCATGGCCGTGGCCCCTGCGAAATCGGCGTTTGCCATCGAGCATCCGCGGAATTCCGTGGCATCGATGAGGGCACGACGGAACGAGGCCCCGCGGAGGTCACAGCGGACGAAGTCGACCGTCTTGATGGAGGCCCCGTCGAAGTCGGCATCGACGAGGCAGCAGTCGATGAAGTGGCCGTCGAGCCAGCAGTCGCGGAAACGAATCCCCATCAGGTCGAGGCCCTCGAAGTCGAGGTAGCAGGTGAACTCGAGACCGGCGAAATCGCGACGTCCGGCGGCGTACAGCCTGACGATCTCGGTGGAAGTGAGGTCGGTCGACTGGGGCGAGGCTGCCATCGAAGCGATCCGTCCTTTAGGTTGGAGGAAAATGAACGAGTCGCGGGCTGCCACCGGCGTTTTGCGGGATAATCTCAAAGGTCACGTGCCGCAGACAACTTCGTGCCGGCGGCGTACAGCCTGACGATCTCGGTGGAAGTGAGGTCGGTCGATTGGGGCGAGGCTGCCATCGCGACTCCTCATCAGGCGGTCGCCACGAGTCAGTTTGCGGCCGGCGGCGCCTCGTCGTCGGGGGCCGCAGCCGCCCCTTCCGGTTGCCCGGCCGGAGCCCCTTCGGGCCGGAAGAGCGTGGCGGCCACGGCTTTGGCTGCCGCCTTGGCGTCGTCGTCGACCTTCCCCTTCGGGGCCCGGGCCTCGACCGTGTAGAGCCGCCCGCCGAGGACGACGCCGTAGGCAAACCGATCGACTGGCTCGGAGAGTCCCCCCACCTTCGCCGTTCCCGGCAACGCCCAGGTAACGCCGGCGTGGCTCCCAAACGTTGCCGCGGCCGGTTTCTTGATCAGCTTCAACGGTCCAGCGGCCGGGAACGTTTCGGCGAGCTTCGTGCCGATTGCTGCAACAAGCTCCCGCTGGTTGACGACCGTGCTCTCCCCGAGCCCCGCAGGCGCCGGCTCGGCCGTGACGACAATCGAGGGATATGACTTCCGTGGACCGGGCTGGTAGCGGACGAGATAGTTCTGTGAGCGGGGCGAACGGGTCCACCCGAGAGGGGAGCAGACCTCGACGCGCCCGCCGTCGAGACGCAGCGCCGTGTCGGCGTCGACGAGTTTTGATGTTGGCCGATTCGCGCTCTCGGCTCCCACCGCCGACAGGTCACCGAGCGAGGCGGCCGGCGTGGCATCGTCGGAAGTCGCCGGATCGGGAGCCACAGGAGGCATCGGCTCCGCGGGCGCCGCAGGCTCGAGTGGGGCTGCCGCTGGCGCCGGCTCCGCCGCGACATCGGCCGCATCGGTGCCTGGTTTGGTGGGGGCGGCGTCAGCTGCCGCAGGCTTCGCGGGGCTCTCGGTAGCTGGACCGGCAGCGTCTTTCGCAGGCTCGGGGCCGGCTGGGGCCGGTTCTCCCGAGCCATCGGCACCGGCAAGTTCCGCCAGCCCCGTCTCGGGGCGTTTGGCGGTCTTCGCTCGCTTCTTCGCGGCGGGCTTCGCCGAGCAGCCGGTGGCGATGACGCCGAGCGGCGCGAGCATCGTGGCCACAATCATGAAGACGAGCAGGGGCCGCCAAGGACGGGAGCCGGCCGCCGGCGTGGGCCGCCGCGGGCCGGGGCGCGGGCCCCCGGCAGCGCAGTCCGGCATGGCCGCTGGATCCTTCACGGAGCCGATCATCGGCCGTGCCCTCGGAAGGGGTTTTGGCGGAGCGAATGGATCGCTCCGGCGGGGATCACTCGGTGATCGCTTCCTTCACCAGCTGGATAAAGTGCGTCGCCCGGGAGGAGGCGGTCAGTTCGGACGCCTTCTTCTCGGCGGCCTTCTTGTCGGCGTATTCAAACAGCACCAGCCGCTTCATCGCCTGATTGAAGACGCCCCAGTAAGCCTTGAGGCGGGTTTCCTTGGCGACCTTCTTGCGGACGGTCTTCTTGGCGGCGACCTTCGGCTCTTTGGCCACCTTCTCCTTCTTCGCCTTCGGCTCCTTGGCGACCTTCTCCTTCTTCTCCGTCTTTTCCTTGCCGCGGGCCTCCGCGGCGTCGTTCTGCGCCCGAAGCTCCTTGCGATTCACCACTTTCCGCGCCATCGATCGAGCCATCCTTCCCGTTTGGTTCCTGGCGGTCCGCGGGGGGCCCCTGGGGGGCCGCAGGCCACAGCGACCGTCGGCAGGAAAGTATAGCGGTGGCGGCAGTCTCCGCACGCCGGGCGTATACTCACGGCCATGAGCAGCTCTGCCGCCGCCCCGCCCCTCCCGGGCCCGTTCACCGACTACCGCCCCCTCTCCGACGCCGAGCTCGCGGCCCGGATCGAGGGGGTGCGGCAGCGAATGGGCCGCCGGCTCGTGATCCTCGGCCACCACTACCAGCAGGACGGCGTCATCGCCCACGCCGACTTCCAGGGGGACAGCTACCAGCTCTCCCGCTCGGCCGCCGAACGGGACGAATGCGAGGCGATTGCCTTCTGCGGTGTCCATTTCATGGCCGAGACGGCCGACATTCTCGCCAACCGCCCCGACAAGGTCGCCGCCCGCGGCGGCCGGCGCGTGGCGGTCGTCCTCCCCGATCTCGCCGCCGGCTGCTCGATGGCCGACATGGCCGCGATCCATCAGGTGGAGGATGCCTGGGCCGATCTGGGCACCGTCATCGACACCGCCGAGCTGACGCCCGTCACCTACATCAATTCCGCGGCGAGCCTCAAAGCCTTCTGTGGCCGCCACGGCGGGATCGTCTGCACCTCGAGCAACGCCCGCGCTGTCCTCGAATGGGCCTTCGCCCGCGGCCGCCGCGTCCTCTTCTTCCCCGACCAGCACCTCGGCCGCAACACCGCGCGCACGATGGGGATCGGCCTCGATCAGATGTGCGTCTGGAATCCGCACGAGCCAGAGCTCGGTGGCAACAGCAAAGCGGCGCTCGAGGCCTCACGCGTGATGCTCTGGCAGGGGCACTGCAGCGTCCATGCGATGTTTCGCCCCGAGCATGTCGACGGCCTGCGGAAAACGATGCCCGGCGTGAAGATCCTCGTCCACCCGGAGTGCTCGATGGAGGTCGTCGACAAGGCCGACCTCGTCGGCTCGACGAGCTACATCCTCCGCCAGGTCGACCAGGCGCCCCCGGGCACGAAGTGGGCGATCGGCACCGAGCTCCATCTCGTCAAGCGATTGGAAGCCGCGCACCCCGAGCAGGAGATCCGCTTCCTGTCGCCGGTGGTCTGCATGTGCGCCACGATGTATCGGATTGATCTCGCGCACCTCTGCTGGAGCCTCGAGCACCTCGAGGCGGGGGATGCGGTGAACGTGATCCGGGTCGATGACGAGACGGCGAAGTGGGCCGTGGTGGCGCTCGAGCGGATGCTCGCCGTCGCCTGATCCTCTCTTCGGGCCCGAGCAAGCGATCGGCGCACGTCGGGGGAAATCAAGCGTTTTTCAGGGGGGATTCCAGATGGTGGTGACGAGCCTGCTTTCCGCGCAGCGAAAATTGACGATGGCGCTGGTGACGGTGGCGGCTTCCCTGGCCGTCATGGCTTCCCTGGCTCTCGTGGCCTCGAGCGACGCCCGGGCCGCGGCCCCGGTGCCGGTGATCTTCGACACCGACATCTGCGGCGACTGCGACGACGTTGCAGCGCTCGCCATGCTCCATGCGCTCGAGTCGCGCCAGCAGTGCCGGCTGCTCGCGGTGACGGTGACGGCCAACCACGCCCTCGCTGCCCCGTTTGTCGACTGTATCAACCGCTTCTATGGCCGCACGGAGATCCCCGTCGGCGTCGTCCGCCCCGGTGGCGTCGAGGAGCA
>JBBAVV010000123.1:0-4829 GCA_040397545.1 Pirellulales bacterium | reverse complement strand
GGCCGTAATTCTTGACCAGGCCTTCGACCTGCAGCAGCGGCATCGGGACCCCCCTTGGAAGGGATGGCGTTGTCGACGGAAATTCAGCGCACGGGCCCCATCCTCCCGAAGTTCGGCCAGGAGGGCAACCGCAACTCGACCGGGTTTCCCCGCACCCGGAAGCGCACCGGCACCGCCCAACTCGGATACCAGGCGTGCGGCCAGAAGATCGTCAGCGCCTTGCCGACAATCAGATTGCGGTCGACGTGGTGCCCCTCGAGCCACAGCCGGCTGTCCTTGCTCGCGGCCGAATTGTCGCCGAGGACGAAGAACTGGTCGGCCTCGAGCGGAAAGTCGAGCCGCGGCTTCTCGATCATCCCGCCGACGGCACTGATGCCGTCAGCCCCGATGTAAAAGATGTCGCGCAGGACGCGCACCTCGGACAGCCCGATCGTGGCACCGCTTGCCGTCACCCCGGCCGGCGCGAGGTCGGTGGCGGTGTCGACCCCGGGGCGGGGCTCGTCCCTGACCGGCTTGGCAGCCTCGGCGGAGCCGATCGGTGCGGCCCATGTCGCCGGCCGATCGAACACGATCCGGCGGCCGTCGACGAACAACGACAATTCGTCGTCGACGTTGGCAAACAACACCGTCCAAGCCCCCCGGCCGCGGAGCGCCGTCTTTCCCTTTGGCGACGCATCCCCCAGGGACGGGCTGACGAGCTCGACGCCGCCGGTCGAGAGATCGATCCGGGCCTCGTGGCGGCGCCCCGCCTCGACGAGATCGAGGGTCACCGTGCCGGCGTCGCCCCGGCTTTCGAGGCGCGCCTCCACCGCCAGGTCACCGACCCAATGGGAGCGCGTGGCCATCGCGTTGTAGGGTTGGAAGTCGTCGATGAGCAGCGGCGACAACTCACCGTCGACCCGGCCGCCCGCCCCGAGCTCCTCCCAGTCGTCCGACGTCGGCATGAAGTGGCGGTAGCGGAGCGTGGCCGGTCCAGCACCTTCCGCACGGACGGCCCAGGAACGGCCGCCGTCAGCGCTCGACCACCCTGGCGCGGTGCCCGGGGCGGCCCAGTCGGCCCAGCGCGAGGGCCAGCCGGCCTTTGCCAGCTCGGCCGATTCGTGACGCGAATCGTGGACGCACTGGAGCATGGCCCGGAGCTTCGCCGTCGGCTTGCGGGCGATCGTCGGCTCGGCGGCATCGCGGCTGGTCCAGATGTCCCCGCCGGCGATCGAGACCGTCTCCCCCGGCAGCCCGATGAGGCGCTTGATGTAGTTCGTCTTGGCATCCTCCGGATACCGGAAGACAACGACATCGAATCGCTTTGGCGCGACGTAATCGTAGGCAAACTTGTTGACGAGGATCCGATCGCCGTTGAACGACGGGTAGCGGGGATCGTATTCCTTGTGCGAGTCGGTGAGGAGATCCATGACATGGCCGCAGTTCGGGCAGCGGGATGAGCCGATCAGCTTGCTGGCCAAGCGCATGCGGACCTGCTCGAGCTGTCCGTGCGGGGATTCGAGCGACTCGACCCGGCGCCGGGCCTGTTCGCGCGCGCTGGCGGGGGCACCCTGATCGGCGATCACGCCGCGCCCGCGGACGAGATCCCCTTCGAGCTGCGCCAGCTGCTCCCGAAAACTCTGCGACTGGTCATCCTCCTCCGCGCTGCAGCCGACCCGGTAGTCGCGGCCACAGGCCGAGCAGACGAGATCCTTGTGGCGCCCCATCAGGGCCGGCGCCATCGACCCGGTGGGGATGACGAACGCCTCCGCCTCGAAGGCCCGGAAGAGGAGGGCGAGGGTGAAGGCAACGACAATCGATTCGATCGTCTCCCGGCCGAAGGCGAGTGGACTGACCACGACGTCACGGGTCCGCAGCCGGGCGGCGGCGGGGACAGTCGGGGCATCGCCGGTCGGCGGGAGAGCGGACCGATTCTTGTCGACGGACATGCGACGGGCTCCGGACGGAAGGCAGGGTATCGGCAGACGATTTTGACCGGGGGGCCCGGGGCAAGCGTTTGACCGGGTGGCCCGGGGCAAACGATCCGGAAGATGGCCCCCCATCCACGCTCACTTCCCCAACAGCCGGCCAACCACCCCCTCGACGTCGTCGTAGGTGAAGGGACGTTTGAGCCGCTTGGCGGCGTCGTCCTCGTCGAACCGCTGCGCGAGCTTTCCGTCGGGGCCGTAAACATACACCGCCGGCACACTCACGAGGTCGAGCTTCCGGTAGACGGCATCGGCCTCCTCCGTGCAGAGGAGATTGACGATCCCTCCAGCGCCGACCTTGTCGAGAAACGCCTGCACCGGCGGAAGGAGCTCCTCGGGGGCATCGATCCCCTCGTAGTCGAGGGAAAACGAGATGCAGGCGACCCTCTCACCGTGGGTTTTCTGGAGGGCGACGAGGCGGGGGAACTCCTTCACGCACGGCGGGCAGGAGGTGCTCCAGCAATCGACGACCACCACCTTCCCGGCTTGCCGGGAGATCTCGGCGTCGAGCCCGGCCTGGTCGACGAGCCGGACGGTGGCCTTGCCGGTTGTCTGGACAGGCGGCTGGGCCGGGGCCGGGGCCGCCAACACCCCCGCGACCAACATGACGGTTCCCAGCCAGGCCGCGCGACGCGACAATCCACCCCACGCTCCCACCGTCGACACCGCACGCCGTTCCACCATGGCCACCTCCCGGTTCGTCCATCTCCGCCACAAGCCCCCCGACACCTTCGCCGTGTCGCGGGAGCTGATTGTGGCCTGCGCCCCGCTGCGCAGCCACGTCAATCTCTCCCATATCGTACGTACCTGCGGCTGCTTCGGCATCAGCAGGGTGATTGCCTGCGGCGCCGCCCGCCTCGACGACAAGATCGCCCGCGACGGGGCCGATTCGGTCGTTCTCGAGGTCCACCGCAGCCTCGGCCCCGTTCTCGACCGACTCAAGCGCGAGGGCTGGCAGCTGGTCGGGCTCGAGCAAACGACCGGCTCGGAGCCCCTCTTCACCTTCCCGTTTCTGTCGCGGACGGTCCTCGTGATCGGCAATGAACGTCTCGGGCTGGAGGAAGAGATTCTCGACCGGCTCGACCGGGTCGCCGAGATCCCGATGGCCGGCCTCCCCCACAGCCTCAACGCGGCGACGTCGACCGCAGTCGCGGTCTACGAATACTGCCGGCAGTTCCCCGCCGGCGCTGGCCCCTCGGGGCTTCCCCCTCCGTCATGACGCTCCTCATCGGCACCGACGAGGCGGGCTACGGCCCGAACCTCGGCCCCCTCGTTGTCGCCGCCTCCGCCTGGCGGGTGGTGGACGGCGGCGCCGACGGCGCCGATCGCCTCGCTCACGCAGGGGCCGAGATCGGGGCGGCGGCTGGGCTCGGGCAGCCCCCCTGGGCCGACTCGAAGCAGCTCTACAAGCCGGGGGGCGGGCTGGGTGCGATCGAGCGCGGGGTCCTCGCAGCGATCGCTGCGACCACGCAGGAAACGAACCACGGGATCCCGGCCAACGGCGCCGCGCTCGCCGCCGGGCTCGGCATCGATCTCCTGTCGATCGCCGCGCCAGCGGAATGGACGTTGTTCGAGGGGATGGCGCTCCCCGTCGCCGTTCCCCCCCGGGCCCTCGCGCTCCTGGCAGAGACGGTCGCCACCACCCTCCCCAGGCTTGGGATACAGCTCGTCGCCGTCGCCTGCCGGCTGCTCCATCCCATGGCGTTCAATGCCCTCCTCGACGCCGGGCTGAACAAGTCCGACATCCTCTCTCGAACGACGCTCGCCCTCGCCGCCGAACTGCGTGCCACCGCTCCCGATGAGCCAGCCGTGGTGTGGTGCGACCGGCACGGAGGGCGGAAAACTTACGCGGCCCTCGTCGGTCGGCATTTCGCCGCGCCGCTGGTCCGCACGATCGTCGAGACCCCCACTTCCAGCACCTACGCGATCGACGCAGCAAGCCTCCGGATCGAATTCACCGTCGGCGGCGAGGCCCGGGTGCCGGTAGCGCTGGCGAGCATGACGGCGAAGTACGTCCGCGAGCTGGCGATGGCCGCCTTCAACGCCCACTGGACGACCCTCGCGCCGGAGTTGCGGCCGACGGCGGGCTACCCCCTCGACGCCCGCCGTTGGCGGGGGGATGCAGCGGCCGCCCTCGACCGCTGTGGCATCCCCGCAGACGCATTTTGGCGGCGGGCGTGAGGTCCCCGGCACGGCGGCTGGACTGGTTCGGCCCGGCCCTCGATAATCGGCTTCTTGCCGCTGTGCGGCAGGCCGCCTGCGTGGAGGGGAATACCTCCTCCACGGGGGCCCAGGGCTGGTAGCACCCGCCGGAGAGCCCGGTTGTTCGAGGAGCAATGATGAGCCGACCCGACAACCAGCAGTGGGATCGCGGCGGCGATCCCACTCCCCGCACCACCGGGGGCGATGCCACCGTCAATCTCCGCGCCGCGGCAGCCAGCGACGCCACGATCCCCCCCCCCGCGGCGGCCGCCACTCCCCAGCCGGCCGGTGATGCCACCATCAACCTCGCGCCCCAAGCCGCTGCCGACGCCACGATTCACCTCGGACCCCCGCCCCCCCCCGCCAACGACGCCACGCTCAACATCTCGGCAACACACGACACGGCCGGTGCCGATGGCGGCGCGACGCTCCACCTCCCTCCCGCCACCGGGAAGGTCGACGACGGCACCATCGCGCTGCTGGCGGGCGAGACCCCGCGTGGCGACGCGAGCGTCGCCTTCGCGCCGTCGATCACCGATTCGATTCTCCCCACGATCGACCCGAAGACCGGGCGGCCGATGCCACATGTCAGCGGCTACGAGATCCTCGGCGAGCTCGGCCGCGGCGGCATGGGCGTGGTGTACAAGGCTCGGCAGAAGA
>JBBAVV010000122.1:0-4956 GCA_040397545.1 Pirellulales bacterium | reverse complement strand
CCGCGGGGCCATCCCTGGCCCCCGCGGGCTTGGGCGCCGCCGGCTTCGGACCGCCGCATCCTGCGGCGGAGTACCTCTGGGTGTGGGAAAATCCGCGGGGCCATCCCTGGCCCCCGCGGGCTTGGGCGCCGCCGGCTTCGGACCACCGCATCCTGCGGCGGCGTACCCCTGCCGCCCCGAGCGGATGCACGGGGACGAGTAGCGTGTCAATGAATCCCCTGCGCCGACAGCCAGCGTTCGGCGTCGAGGGCCGCCATGCAGCCGGTGCCGGCTGCGGAGATCGCTTGGCGATAGTAGTCGTCGGCCACGTCGCCGGCTGCAAACACCCCCTCGACGCTCGTCTCCGTGCGGAAGTGTTTCGTCCACACGACGTAGCCCTTGGAATTGAGCTCGAGCTGGCCCCCCAGAAAAGCCGTGTTCGGCGTGTGGCCGATGGCGAGAAACACCCCCGTGACGTCGAGGATCGTCTCCTTGCCGGGGTCGATCGTGCTCTCGAGCCTCACGCCCGTCACTCCCTTTGTGTCGTTGCCGAGAACTTCGACGAGCCCCGAATTGAAATGAATCTTGATCTTCGGGTCGTCGTGGGCGCGCTTCGCCATGATCCGTGAGGCCCGCAGTTCGTCGCGGCGGTGAATGAGATGGACGGTGCTGGCGAACTTCGCCAGATAGGTCGCCTCTTCCACGGCCGAGTCGCCGCCGCCGACGACGACCAGCTCCTTCTTCCGGAAGCGCGGCAGCGCCCCGTCGCAGACAGCGCAGGCGCTCACGCCGCGGTTTTTGTATTTCTCCTCGCTCTCGAGCCCGAGCCAGTTGGCCTTCGCCCCGGCCGCCACGATCACACACTCGGCTTCGACGACGCCCCCCTCGGCCGGATAGAGCTTGAAGGGGCGGGATGAGAAATCGACCTTGTCGATGTCGTCGGTGACGATCCGCGTGCCGAAATTGACCGCCTGCTGGCGCATCAGTTCCATCAGCTCCGGCCCGCTCACCCCTGCCTTGGCATGGGGGGCCATCATCTGCCGGCGTTCAGGGGGGAGCGAGGAATCGAAGAACGCCTCGAGATCGCCGTGGGGGAAGCCGGCGTAGTTCTCCACTTCGGTGGTCATCGCCAGTTGCCCCATCGGGAGCGTGCCGGCGAGCCGGTTCTTCTCGCTGATCGCCCCCTCGAAGACGAGGGGCTCGAGTTGGGCGCGGGCCGCGTAGGTGGCGGCCGACCAACCGGCAGGGCCGCTCCCGATAATCACGATCCTCTCGCGGCGGACGTCGTTGGCACTCATGGCGCGGTGAAAACTCCCTGGCGTGTGGCCGATGGGGCGGAATCGACGCCGCCCCGGTCAGAATGCATGATGGTAGCGGCCGCGGCCGATCGGGGAACCGTCCGCGGGCATTTGCGACGTTCCCGCCCGTTCCTCCGCCGTGGCCGCATCCCCCATGAGCCTCCTTGCCGTTCTCCTCCCGGTCGCCGCGATCCTCCTCCTGGCCTACAGGATCTACGGGGGGATCCTCGCCCGGCTCTTCCGGCTCGATGGAAATGCCGTCACCCCGGCGGTGGCCCTCCGCGACGATGTCGACTACGAGCCGATCTCCCCCGGCCTCCTCCTCGGCCAGCACTTCTCGGCGATCGCCGCCGCCGGCCCGATCGTTGGCCCGATCCTCGCCGGGGTCGCCTTCGGCTGGGCGCCGGCGCTGGCCTGGATTCTCCTCGGCAGCATCTTCATCGGCGGCGTCCACGACTTCGCGGCGCTGGTCGCCAGCGTCCGCCACAAGGCCCGCTCGATCGCCGAAGTCGTCCGCGACCACATGAGCCGGCGGAGCTACGTCCTCTTCCTGTCGTTCGTGTGGATCGCGCTGGTCTACATCATCGTCGCCTTCACCGACATCACCGCCTCGAGCTTCGTCGGCTCTCAGGTACTCGAGAACGGCACGTCTGTGTCGGGCGGCGGGATCGCCTCGTCGAGCCTCCTCTATCTCATCCTTCCGCTCGTCATGGGCGCCTGCATGCGATACTTAAAGATGCCGATCTGGCTGGCGACGTCGATCTTCGTGCCGCTGGTCGGGTTTGCGATCTGGGCCGGTCAGAAGATTCCCTTCGATCTCGGCGCCGCCCTCGGCACGACCGACGCCACTGCCCAAAAGATCTGGGGCGTCTTGTTGCTCGCCTACTGCCTCGTCGCAGCGATGGCGCCGATGTGGCTCCTCCTCCAGCCGCGTGGCCACCTCGGCGGCTGCTTTTTGTATGTGGCGCTGTTTGGCGCTGCGATCGGCCTGATCCTTTCCGACAAGCTCGTGGCGGGGGATTCGCAGATCCGCTATCCGGCGTTCACGGCCTGGACGGCGAAGTCGGGGTCGCTTGTGCCGATGCTCTTCATCACGATCGCCTGCGGCGCCTGTTCCGGCTTCCATTCGCTGATCGCCTCCGGCACGACAAGCAAGCAGCTCAAAAACGAGCTCGACGCCCGGCCGATCGGCTACGGCACGATGCTGCTGGAGGCGCTTGTGGCGACGGTGAGCCTGTGCTGCGTGATGGTGCTCCCGGCGGGGGATCCACGCACCTTGCAGCCGCCGAACTTTGTCTACGCCCTCGGCATGGGCAGGTTTCTCGAGATCCTCGGAGTGCCGACGGCCCTCGGGGTCTCCTTCGCCCTGATGGCGTTCACGACCTTCGTCTACGACACGCTCGACGTCTGCACGCGGCTGGGCCGCTACATCATCCAGGAGCTCACCGGGCTCTCCGGGAAGGCCGGGGCCTGGCTCGGCACGGGGCTCACGGCCGGTGCCCCGCTGTTCTTCCTGTTGCGGCCCCATCTCGACGCGGCTGGTAATCCTGTCCCTGCCTGGAAGACGTTTTGGAATCTTTTTGGCGCGAGCAATCAGTTGCTCGCGGCGCTCACGCTCCTCGGGATCACCGTCTGGCTGTGGCGGACGCGGCGGGAAGTGTGGGTGTGGTATGTCACCGGCCTGCCGACGCTCTTCATGTATGTGATGAGCACTTGGGCGCTTGTGTCCCTGACACTGCCGAAGTTTCGCACCGAGAACGGCTGGACGATTCCTGCCGATCCGGTGCCGTGGGCGGGGGTGGTGCTGCTCGTCCTCGCCGGCGTGATGCTCGTCGAGGCGATCCGCGCGATCCTGGGGAACAGCACGCCGCCGCAGCGCGCCTCTGCCGCCGGCCTGCCGGCCGCCGGAGCGGCCGGATGAGCCCGCGCGGCGGGGGAGAACGCGGGAAGCCGCGGCGCGCGGCGGGCGCACCGAAGCCAGAAAAGGTTTGCCCGGCGTGTGGCCGGCCGTTTCAGTGGCGGCGGAAGTGGGCCGCCTGCTGGGAGCAGGTGAAGTATTGCAGCGACCGCTGCCGCGCCCGCGCCCGCGGGGCGGGGTGAAAGCCGAGTCACGCGGCGACGCGATGGGGTTGCTCGAGAAGTGTACTTCAGTACACTTTCCGGTCGGGGCTCGATCAGGAGAGCGCGATGGAACCGGGGAATCTCGACGCGGCAGATCCGCACCGGACGGGCGGGTCAGGAGTCTGTAATCCCGCCTCTCCTCCTCTGCCGTCCGGTGGGCCACGGTTGATGGACCGGCTCCATGAAGCGGCCCGGGTTCGTCATCTCGCTAGGAGCACGGAGCGGGCCTACGCCCACTGGGTGCGGCGTTTCATCCTTCACCATGGCAAGCGGCATCCGCTGTCGATGGGGGAAGCGGAGGTCAATGTCTTCCTCACCGATCTGGCTGTGCGGGAAAAGGTCGCGCCATCGACGCAGAATCAGGCGCTCTCCGCGATGCTCTTTCTCTACGACGCCGTTCTCGGCCGGCCGCTCGATCGCCTCGAGGGTGTGGTCCGCGCCCGGCGGACGCCCCGCCTGCCGGCCGTTCTCACCGTTGACGAGGTCGAGCAGGTCCTGTCTGGAATGCACGGGGAGTCGTGGCTGGTGGCGATGCTGCTGTACGGGGCCGGGCTGCGCTTGATGGAGGCGCTGCGGTTGCGTGTGAAGGACGTCGATTTCGTGCGCCGTGAGCTCACGATCCGTCAGGCGAAGGGGGACAAGGACCGCGTCTCGATGCTTCCGGCGGCGCTCGTCGTGCCGCTCTCGGAGCATCTGGCCGCGTGGCGGAAGCGCCATGTGCAGGCGGCCGCGACGGGCATGGATCGGGTGGCACTTCCCGGCGCGCTCGACCGGAAGTATCCCGATGCCGGTCGCACCTGGGCCTGGCAGTGGGTGTTTCCGGCGCCTCGCTGCTACCACGACCGGGAGTCGGGCGGCATGTACCGTCACCACCTTCACGAGACGGTGATCCAGCGCGCGATGCACCAGGCCGTGGCCGCCGCGGGGATCGCGAAGCGGGCCACCTGCCATACGCTGCGCCATTCATTCGCGACGCATCTGCTGCTCGATGGTTATGACATCCGCACCGTGCAGGAGTTGCTCGGCCACAGCGACGTGAAGACGACTCTTGTTTACACGCACGTGCTCAACAGGGGCGGCCGCGGAGTGCGCAGCCCCGCGGACCGGCTGGGCGGCGGGCCCAACACGGCCGATGTGCCAGGACACCGAGACCGTAAACGACCAAGTGGCGGGCGGTAAGCGGAGAGCGGGTCGGGGGCAGGTTCGAGCCGGATCTCATGGGAAGACCTCCCCTGGGCCGGGGTCTCCACGAACGCCAGCCGACGCTCCGCTCGGGGCGAATCGGATCGGCAGGCACCGGAAACCAGCCCGGTGCGAACCGGCACGCCCCACTCCACCGCGGGGGCCTGATATACTGCCGTCAGCGCCTGTTATCACCCTTCGTGCAGCAAGCACGATTCGACGGAAGCCAAGAAGACCCAGTGGTTTGCGACGCCCCTGGGCGGAATCCGACGGCGCGATAGCAGGCGCTGCCGGCAGGATACACAGACCGTAGAAATACAAGTTAGGCAACAGGATGCAAGAGCCAGAGCCGAGAAGGCTCAAGCCGGATTGGTGC
>JBBAVV010000121.1:2526-4998 GCA_040397545.1 Pirellulales bacterium | reverse complement strand
CAAGACGGTGGCGCAATCGCCCGGACTTCTCAAACAATTTCCGCACTCGGCTTCAGCGTCGACAACGCCACGCTCGATCTCCTCGCCGGCGACACCTTCAGCGCGCGTTTCTCCAACACCGTTCGAAACGGCGCTCTCGTCAACGCCCCGGCGGGCACGGCACTCGGCAGTCTGATCGTCACCGGCACTAACGGCAATGGTGACCGGGCCACGTTCAACGTCAACGGTGACGCATCGATCGTAAGTGCCTCCGCCTATTCCGACGGCGTCATCAACCTCATCGCCGGCACCCTCACCACTCCAAACCTCTCCTTCTCCGGTGCCGGCTCCGCAGGCCAGGCTGGCGGCCACTACGACGTCACGGATCTCGTCCTCGGCGGCGGCGCGACGCTTGCCTTTGGCCTCGGCGACAGCATCGACTCGCTGTTCATCAGCGACGCCGGATCACGGCTCGACCAACTCGCCCCGCTGACGCTCTCCTCGCTCTCGCTCTCTACCGGGGGCGTGCTTTACCTCGGGGCTTTCACCGGCACCGGCGCCATCGCTGACTGGGGCCTGCGGATGACCGGCGACGACACGGTTTTCCTCCAAGGCCTTATCGAACGCGGCCTTCTGACCGCCGGACTCTCCCCGCTCTCCGTCATCTTCGACGCCGGCTCCAACATGACCTACGTCACCGCCGTCCCAGAAATCGACCCGAACACCGCTCACGGCGCCGTCGTCCTCCTCGTCGGTGCCCTCGGCCTCCTCGAGCGACGGCTGCGACAGGCGGCGATCGCCCGCCACGCCGCATAGCCCAAGCCGGTTGGGTATCCTCGGGGCGACTCTTCCCTTCGCCCAAGGACTTCGCCATGCGATCCAGAGCTTTTGTCCGGCTTGCCTTCGGCCTCCTCCCCGGGATTCTTGCGATCCTGGCGCTCGCCGTGGCGGCGCTTGGGGGCCTTGCGGCCGCGGCTGACACTACCGGGCCGCTTCCCATCACCGAGCGTGACGGCGTGGGATTTGTCGACGCCCGCGACCTCGGGATCGAGGGGCGGGGCTGGCCGGCGGCCGACTTCGCCGCCCCCTTCGATCGCCTCCCCGCCAAGGCCCGGGAGACGGTTCGCGCCGATGTCTGGAATCTCTCCCGTCATTCCGCGGGCCTGGGTGTCCGGTTCGTCACCGATGCCCCGGCGATCCATGCAGCGTGGACGCTCACGAGCGACTCCCTCGCCATGCCCCACATGCCGGCCACCGGTGTCAGCGGCCTCGATCTCTACGCCCGCGACGACGCCGGCCGCTGGCGCTGGGTCGCCTGCGCGACGCCGAACAAAGCCGGCGTAGACCAGGGGGGCGTCGTCGTCGATGGGCTTGCCCCGGGCAAGCGCGAATGGCTTCTCTATCTCCCGCTCTACAACGGCGTCGCCTCGCTCGAGATCGGCGTCCCTGCCGGCGCGACGCTCGAGCGGGCTCCCGCAGCGCTTCGCGGCCGTGACAAGCCGATCGTGTTCTACGGCACGTCGATCACCCATGGCGCATGCGCCTCGCGCCCCGGCACCTGCCACACGGCGCTCCTCCACCGCCGCTACGGCCGGCCGGTCGTGAACCTCGGCTTCAGTGGCAACGGCCGGATGGAGCCGGAGGTCGGCGAGCTCCTCGCCGAAATCGACGCCGCCGTGTACGTCATCGACTGCTGCCCGAATCTCGACGGGCCCGCCACCGCCGCCCGCACTCGGCCCCTTGTCGAGCTGCTCCGGAAGTCCCGCCCCGACACGCCGATCGTCCTCGTCGAAGACCGGCGCTATGCCGACAGCTGGCTCCGCCCCGGCAAGAAGGCCCGCAACGACGCCAACCATGCCGCCCTCGAGGCCGCGTACGACGAGCTCGTCGCGGCCGGCGTCCCTGGGCTCCACTATCTCGGCGGCGACGACCTCCTCAGCGCCGATGGCGAGGGGACGGTCGACTCGAGCCACCCCACCGATTCGGGCTTCGTCGACCACGCCAAGGCCTTCGCGAAAGTCCTCGATCCGCTCTTCCGTTGAGGCTGTTGGGGAGCCAGGACGGGAGCCATCATGTCAGCTTGTCCCGCCCGCGCTCCGAGCGCTCGTGGAGATAGAGCGTCGCGAGCGCCGCGGCGGTGAGGACGTGCCAGAGGGCGTGCCCCTGGAGCCAGGACTCTGGCCCCACCGGAAAGCTTCGGGCGACGTCGCTCTGCCGGCAGGCGATCCCCGCCGCGAGCAGGCAGGCGCCCCACCCGAGCCATGCCGAGCGAAACCGGCCCGGCCAGCGAAGGTGCTCTGCCACGGTCACCCCGGCCATCGCGGCGATCAGCGTCGAAAGGACCGTCGTCGCCGACATCGACCACTTCCATCGCCACAAGGCGATCTCCGCCACGACAACCGCCGCGGCCAGCACGCCCCACATCGGCACGCCGGCGCCAAAGCGGCGCCCGATCCGCGCAGGGAGAGCCCGCGCCGCCGCGATCGCCAGCAG
>JBBAVV010000121.1:0-2426 GCA_040397545.1 Pirellulales bacterium | reverse complement strand
CCTCCCCAGGCGAAGGCATGCACGGCTCGTGGCATGAATGGGCCCCCGGGGAGCGATGTTTCGTCAGCATACTCCCGCCCCCCCGATCGCTGCCGCGGTCTACACTGGGGTCATGACCAGCGACGACGCCAGTGACGACGACTTCGAGGATGACGAGCCCGCCAGCGCCCCGGGAGCCGATGCGGAGACCCTCGAAGGGGCGCCTTTCGACACCGATGCTCTCGATGTCGAGCCGAACCGGCTGGCGGCGGCCACGAAGGTGCGGTCGTTCCCCACCAGCCCGGGCGTCTACCTCATGAAGGATGGCGCTGGACGGGTAATCTATGTCGGCAAGGCGAAGAATCTGCGGGCCCGGGCGGGAAGCTATTTCCTCCGGGCCGCCGCCGAGGACCGGCGCACGGCGGAGCTCGTCCGCGAAATCCGCGACATCGACTACCTCGAGGCGGAGAGCGAGGTCGACGCGCTGCTGATGGAGAGCCGGCTGATCAAGGATATCCAGCCGCGGTTCAATTCCGATCTCAAGGACGACAAGACCTTTCCCTACCTCCAGATCACCACCCACGAGGATTACCCCAGGGTGGAGTTTACGCGGACGCCGCGCCACAAGGGGGTCAAGCTCTACGGGCCGTTCACGAGCGCCGGGAGCCTCCGCGGGGCGATCGTCGTCCTCCAGCGGATCTTCAAGTTCCGCACCTGCACGCTCGACATCCGTGCCACCGACCCGCAGTGGCGCTGGTACCGCCCCTGCCTCCTCGCCTCGATCGGCCAGTGCACCGCCCCCTGCAACCTGCGGATCACGAAGGAGGAATACCGGGGCGACATCAACCGGCTGCGGACGTTTCTCGAAGGGGGAAAAAGAAAGCTCCTCGAGGAGATGCGGGCGGAGATGCTCACCTCATCGGGGCGGCTCGAGTTCGAGCGGGCGGCTCGGCTCCGCGACGAGATCAGGCTCCTCGAAACGCTCGACCAGCGCGGCGACCTCGAGGAGCATGTCCAGCCGGAGGTGTTCCTCGTCGATCCGAAGAAGGGGCTCGCGGGGCTGGCGAAGGTTCTCGGGCTGGCGGCCCCGCCGCGCGTCATCGAGGGGGTCGACATCGCCCACCTCCATGGCAACGAGACGGTGGCGAGCCTCGTGCAATTCATCGACGGCCTCCCCTTCAAGGCCGGCTACAAGCGCTACCGGATCAAGGGCGTCAGTGGCATCGACGACTACAAGAGCATCCATGAAGTCGTCTCACGCCGATTTTCACGGCTTGTTCGCGAGGGGGCGAGCCTTCCCGATCTGTTTCTCGTCGACGGCGGCAAGGGGCAATTGTCAGCGGCGATGGCGGCGCTGGAGTCCCTCGGGATCGAGGCGCCGTGCGTGATCTCGCTGGCGAAGCGGGAGGAGGAGGTGTTCGTGCCGGGGAACAGCGAGCCGCTCAAGATCTCGCGCGACGCCTACTCCCTCCGGCTGCTGGAATACGTCCGCGACGAGGCCCACCGCTTCGCCCAGCACTACCACCACTTTCTGCGGCGCCGGCGGACGCTGGGGGAATGAGACGTCGAATTTGCCGATGCCTCTCCCCTCCTCTGGTGGGGATCTGTATCATCGATGGGAAGACCGGTCGGCCCGAGCGCCACCGCGTCCGGGCGCCGCGTCCGATTCCCACAGGAGCCTGTCATGGTCCGTTCAGCTTCGATCGCTGCCTGCCTCATGGCACTCATTGCCACGGTCGGGGTGATTCCTGCGCACTCCGAGCCTGTGGCGGAGCCCACCCCAGCAGTCGTCAACGGGGCCCACGAAGCCGTCGCCTGGATCCGTGTCAACCGTCCTGCCGGCTCCGAGGAAGGCCGCTACGAAACCTTCGAGAGGACCCGCCAAAAACTCATTCAAAGGCTCGAGAGCCCCCTCATTCTCGTCTCGGTGCTGCGGCAGCCAGACATCGCGAACCTCGAGACGGTGCGGAACGAGGAAGCCGACCCGATGGCGTGGCTCGTCGCAGCGCTCGACACGACGGCGCCGCAAAAGACAGACCTCATCCGTGTCGGGCTGCGCGGAGAGCGGGCCGACGATCTCCAGCAGATCGTCGACGCCGTGGCACAAACCTTCGTCACCGACGTGGTCGCGAGTGAGAAGACCGAGCGTCTCGCCCGCCGTGATCAGCTCGAGAAGAAACAGAAGGAACTGCAGATCGAACTCCGTGCGAAGCGGGAGGCCCGGCGGGCGCTCGAGAAAGAAGCCATCGCGGGCAAACCTGCCGATCAGGCCGCTCGTCGGAAGCGCCTCGACGAGCGGCAGCAGGAGATCGAGCAGATCGAGCGGGTCTCCAACGCGCTCGTCGCGTCGCTGGAGTCGACGTCACTCGATCTGACGGGCCCCCCGCAGATTCAGCGGGTCGAAGCACCGAAGAGCAATGAAAAGCCCTGACCGTCCGCCGCCCCGC
>JBBAVV010000120.1:3815-5731 GCA_040397545.1 Pirellulales bacterium | reverse complement strand
AGGCCGGCGGAGCAAGGCCGCCGTCAGACGGAGCCGGCGAGCCCGGAGCGGGGGAGCGCATCCGGCAGGAGGATCTTTCTGTGGCGGCGGGCCAAGGCCCCGCCGCTTGGGCGCTGCTCTTGTCGGCCGCCGGGCGCAGCCCGGCGGCGGCCGTGCCAACGCTCCAAGATGCTGCCCGGGTGAGGGTCCTCGCCCTCGGCAAGCTCGAAAACTTCTTCGGCGACGACGTCGAGCAATCCTGCGGTCATGCCCGGCTCGACTTCAGCCGCTTCACCAGCCTCACCCATCTCATCCTCTGGAATCTTTCCGATCTCGAGGCGATCGACGGCCTGCCGCCGTCGCTTGTCTCCCTCGATCTTCGCCGCTGCCGGAAGCTCAAGACTCTCCCGCAAGCCAAGCTCCCGCGGCTGGAAACGCTCGATCTGGAGGGCTGCCAGGCGCTCGAGTCGATTCCCGCCTGGCAGGCCCCGGGCCTGCGGTGGGTGCACTTCGACGGATGCACGAAGATCGGCAAGGCGGGCACCGACGCCCTCGGCCAGCTCCTCGCCCAGGCCAAGCAGCTCGAGGAACTGACGCTCGTCGATTGCGCCTGGCTCGAGCACCTGACGCTCCCGGCACAAGCCATCTCGCCCCCCCGCGGCTGGAAGCCGGTCGGCGATCCGCGCTTTCCGCCGGGGCGGCTCAAAAAACTCGTTCTGGAGGGCTGCACCGGGCTGTCGACGCTCCCCGATCTCGACGGCTATCCCTGGCTCCACCATCTCGATCTCCGCCGCTGCGCCAAGATCGAAGCGATGCCAAAGCTGCCAGTCGGTGAGGAAGAGGGGCGGCCGACGGGGATCCGCACGCTCGATGCGATCGGCTGCGGTCGAATGAAGACGTTCCGCGGCCTCGATATCCGCCGTGTCCACCGCGGCGACGGGGCCCCGTCGGCGGGAGAACATGCGGCGAGCGCCACGGCAGCCGTCAACGTCGCCGGGCAGTTTCGCACCCTGACGACGCTGGCCGACGATCCTGCCGAGCTGCGGATGGCGAAGGTGTTGTTTCTGGGGAGTGGCCGGTGTGGCAAGACGACGGTGTCGAAGGCGCTCCGCTGGCAGCAGATGGACCCCCAGGGGCGGCGAGACAACAAAAACGAGCCACTCGATCCCTGCCCCACAGACGGGCAGCAGTCGACCGTGAATATCCGCCTCGACGAATGGCGGATGCCGCAGAAGGGCGCGGCCCCGACCACCATCCATGCCTGGGATTTCGGCGGCCAGGAGATCTACCACAACACCCATCGGCTGTTCGCCTCGGAGGGGGCGGTGTTCGTGATCGTGACGACCCACGAGGACGAGCACGCCCGGCGTGTGGCGGCGGAGATCGAGGCTGGTGTGCCGGCGTCGATGGCGATGAGCGAGGAGCGCTTCCTCCGGGAGAACGCCTACCGGGAGCTGGAATACTGGCTCGACTATGTGTGGGAAGCGCGCGGGCTGCGGAGCCCTTGTGGAGAGGGCGCGCCCGACGCCCTCCCGAAGGTGCTCGTGGTCTACACCGGCGCGCGGAAAAACGGGGCTGGCGACGAGGTCGATGTCGAAACCTATCTCGAGCAGCAGGCGGGGCGCTACAAACACCTGTTCGGCGCTTCGATCCAGCTGAAAGTAGTGGATGTCTGGCAGACCGATTTCGACGCCCTGATCGGCCCGATGCATAAGATCGTCGAGTGGCTCTGGGGCGCGACCTCCGGCGTCGTCGATGAGCTCGGCATCCGGGTGCCGCGGCTCTATGCCGACGTGGCCCACCGCTGCAGTGAGATCCTCACCTCGAATGCCAAGATCCGGGCGGAGCGGCCGGCGAAGGGGGAGCGGAGCGCGGGCCTTCAGGAGCGCTTCGAGATCCCGGCCTGGCAGAAGCTGGTGGCGGGCTTCGATCCCGCG
>JBBAVV010000120.1:0-3715 GCA_040397545.1 Pirellulales bacterium | reverse complement strand
ATGCCTGCGACATCGTCGTCGGGATGGAGGGGGATCGGGGCCTGGCGGTCCATCCGGAATTGCTCGGGCTCCTCGATCGGAGGCTGGCCCGGAAGCTCTGGGAAGCCTGGGTGCGCGCCGAAAATCCCCCGCCCAATCTCGCCCCGCTCGTCAACCACAGCTTCGCGATCCATGCCTCCGGCCGCGGCCTGCTGCTCGGCCGAAGTGCGTTTCAGAAGATCGCGGCGACGATCGCCCGGACGATGCGCCGGGAGCTTCCTCGGTTTTTGTTTCTCGGGGCTGACGACGCGCGCTCTCGGGCCGGGGATTCCTGGGAACGATTCAGCGACGACTTCGAGTGCGAACCGCACTTCTGGCGGGATGGTTTTCAGATTTACTGGTGCTCGAAGTCGCTTCATCCACGCGCCGACGGCCCCGAACGCCACACCGCTCCCCCCCGGCCCCCGGAAGTCCTCATGCTGCGGATGGAATGGGTGCCCTCGACCGGCGCCGCTGGCCGAGACCAGTTTGCCGGGGGGATCTTTGTCCAGCTCCTCTGCAGCGACGAGGCGACGAAGAGCGCCCGGCTCGAGGAGATCCTGTTTGGATCACGCTCCGGCGCGGGGGATCCGGCTGGCCGGTCGCCAGCCGGCATTCCCGCCCCCCTCGCCGACTACCGCCACGGGGAGCAAGGAGCCGGCGCCGATCTCGAGCTTCATGACGAGCGGCCGCCGAACCTCGGGCCGGAGCTCGCCCGCGGTCTGCGCGGGATCGGCGCGCCGGGCTGGGTCCACTCCCAGGGGCCGCTCAACGACCTCCGCTTCGACGTGGCGATCTCCTACCGGCGGAAGGCGTCGGCGGCGTTTGTCGCGGCCCTCCATGGCGCGCTCGCAGCCGCCGGGCTGCTCGTCTATTACGACCAGGAGCGGCTCATGGATAACACCGACCCGTCGATCGTGGGCCGCCGCGATGACAACACCCTCCTGCGGATCTACGACACGCTCCGCCGGGCGCGGGTGTTGGTGATCGTTCCCTCGCTCGACTATTTCTCCGAGCCGGAAAGCGAAGTCAACATCGCCGACAACACCTTCTGCCCGGTGGAACTGGCCGAGGCGATTCTGGCCGGGCAGGTCGATGCCCCGCGGCGCCCGGCGAAGAACCTGTTTTGGGTTTACGACGGCACCAAACCGCAGGGCCATGTCGTGGTCGACAAGCTCGGGAAAGCGGTCAACAACACCCTCTCCCAGGTGTATCAAAAGCTCGTCCATCCGCGTCTCCTCGAGCCGGAGGGGCAGACCGAGGTCCATGCCCGCGAGAATGTCAGCGTCTGCCTGGCGGTGAGCCGCCTGGCAAACCAAGGGCAACAGTGGGTCGAGGGAAACGGGCATGGCACCGATCAGTCGCTCGTGCCCGGCACGAGCGCCGCCGGGGGCTGGGACTTCGCCCCCCTCGTGGCGAGAATCCGCAGCCCGCTCGAAACGAGCGCGGCGATCGGGGGGTGAGCGCCGGCCCCGCTCCCGGAAGGGCAGCGGGCGGCGCGTTGACAGGGGCAGTGCGCGAGGGATAACGTCCGGGAGGGTGGAGCAGAGACGCACAGGGAGAACCGTTCGATGACGACGCGACGAACGATCCGATGGGGTGCGGCGGCGGTCCGCGTGGCGACGATCCTGACGGGCGTGGTGGCGTGCCTGTGGGGGGGGATGCCGCTGCCGGCCCAAGAGGGGGCGCCGAAAGGGGCGGCGGCGGCGGGGGAAACGCGCAGCTGGACCGACATCACGGGGAAGTTTTCGCGCGAGGCAGAGTTTCTCAAGCTCGAGGATGGGCAGGTCCACCTCCGCTTGAAGGGAGGCAAGGAGACAAAGATCCCCCTCAAGGAGCTCTCCAAGAAGGATCGCGACTGGGTGCGGAACGAGGGGGCCGCGAAGGGGGCTGTCACGAAGCCGGTCGGCTCGCGGATCGTTCTCCGCAGCTACAAGGCGCTCGTCGACGACAGCGTCTTTCTCGCCGATGCCCTCAAGCAGCAGGCGCTGGCCGGTGCCATCCCCGGGCTGTTTGTCGCGCTCACCGGCGGCAAGCCGCTCGATGGCTTCGATATCGGCAAGCCGATCGTGATCACGATCCATGTCGACGAGAAGGGTCAGCCGGCCGGGACGGTGGTGGCGGTGCCGGTGCTGGGGAAGGAGCGATTTCAGAAGACGCTCGAGACCGTCTTCCCTGGGAAGATGACCCAGAAGGGACGCTCCTACGAGATCGCCATGCTGGGGAAAAGTGTCTTTGCGAAGCCGGGCGCGGGCTATTTCCTCCTCTCCGACGAAGCCGATCTCGTCCGCAGCGCCACCGCCGATCCGCCGGCGCCGGTCGTGGTGGCCGACGTGGCGATGGAGTCGTTCAACGGGGCGGTTTCCGAGGAGGTGCGGCGGGCGGGGCTCGCCCAAGTCGACGCGATGCTCTCGATGGCACCCCTCCCCCCGAATCTCCCCGAGGAGGGGCGGCGCGCCGCGGAGGAGACGATGAAGTCGATGCGCATGCTGGTGGAGCGGCTCACGCTCGACACCGATCGATCGAGCTTCGAGGCGACGATCGATCCGACGACGAAAGCGATGGACGTTGCCTTTACGATCCGGGCGAAGAGCAGCACGCCGATGGCCGAGTCATTCGCCGCGTACGGTGCGCTCAAGCCCCGGTTCGTCGCTGCCGGGCGCGACGACGCCCACGGCTGGGTGGGGATCTCCGTACCGACCGGGGCTGTCATGCGGGGCCTGATCGAGAGCAGCCTCGGCGGCAGTATCGACACCCTCAACGGGACCTTGGCCCGCGCTGGCAAATTGCCCCCGGAGGTCACGGAGACGGCTGCGGAGATCGAGCGCCAAAGCCGGAAGCTGATGGCGGCCGAGCACGTGGAGCAGGAATATGTCGTGGCGGTGGAGGAGTCGGGAAAACCGCGGTTGCTGATGCGCTGGTCGACTCCCGGAATCAGCGAGTACTTCGCGGCGATCACCAAGTTTTCCACCTTTGATTCGTCCGTCACGAAGTCGGCCGAGGGGATTCTCTCGGCGCCGTTGCCCGCGGCAAACGCCGCCGCGATGGGGCCTCTTGGCGGCCAGCCGGTGCGGCTCGGTGCTTTCGAGGAATCGATGGTGGTCGGCCTCGGATGCAGCGAGACCGATTCGGTCAAGGGGATGATGATGGCCGCATCCCCCGGCTCCGCCCTTCCCCCCGTCTCGGCACGTGTCGATCTGGCGAAGCTCTGGCCGCTGATGGCGAAGGCATCTCCCGCCACCTCGTCGCTGGCCGACGTCGTCGGCGAGGACGGAAGGCTGCGGGCCGACGTCAGCCCGCTCACCGACGGCATCGAGCTCCGCCTCAACGCCGATCCCGGCGTGCTCCGCCTGCTTGGTGCCTTGGGTGCGGCAGCAGCGCAGGCCCAAGGCGCCTCCGGATTCCCCGGCGCCCCCGGATTCCCGGGGCCCGGCGGCCCCCCGGCCGGACTCCTCCCGCCATCGATCCAGGGCTTCCCGATCCCGCCGATCACCCCCCCCGGGCCGCCGCAGCCCCCCGCCCCCTGACCGACCAGCAGCGTCGAGTCGTCAATCGTGGGTCCCTGCGGCGGCCGCATCGCCAGACGGCAATCCGGCCCCCGGTAGGATGGTTCCATGCGCAGCCCCGCCCCGCCGCTGTTTGACCTTGCCGATGTCGGCTTTGAGCGCGACGGCCGGAGGATCATCGACGGCGTGAA
>JBBAVV010000119.1:0-5845 GCA_040397545.1 Pirellulales bacterium | reverse complement strand
GAGATCGTGACCCACGATCCCGACGGCAACCGGCTGCGGCTGTTCGCCTGGGAGTAGGGGGGGCTCGATCCCGGTGGCCAGATCGAGCTCGTCACCGATTCATCGCACCTCCCCGCAGTCCACTTGCGGGGGCGGAACCGCCTCATCCCTGCCGGACCCGGATAACAGCCAAGATGGCGATCACCGCCACGTTGATCGCGAGCCACACCGAGTGCGACCAGACGCGCGGGTCGAGGGCGCGGAAAGAGTGCGGGGCGAAAAGCTGCAGGCCGAGGGTGATGATCGCGATGACGAGCGCAGCTACGAGGGCTGCGTCTGTCTTGGTGATTTCCGCAGACATTTCGCCCGCTCCCGTGCTTCCAACGTTGGGTTTGTTTCGAAGGCCTTCAGCATCCACCGAATTCGCGCGGCCGAGTCATCGGCCCAGAAATACCGACCAATCTGTTGACGCCCCCCCCCCCCCATAAGATATGTTCCATTTTCTCGAGTGGGCCTTGCGGAGTCGAGGGCGGAATGTCGATCGCCGGAGCGAGCCAATCGACCGTGCTTCTCCTTCTCTGGCCACTGGTCAGCGGCTGCCTCCCGGCGCCTGCTTCTGCGCCTGTTCCTTCCCTGCCGCAAGCTTCATCCTCCGAGCGCTCGGTCGATCTTGGCAAGCTCGGGCCCGAAAGCCTCCCCACGCACACGTTTCACATCACCATTACGTCGGCCCGGCCCATCCGGGTCACGGTGGTCGAAAAGAGCTGTAGCTGCCAAGAGGTGAGCGTGCGCGAAGGGGATACAATCCCTGCTGGGGGTGTGCTCGACATTTCCTACTCCCTGCCGGACGATCGCGCCGGCCCAGTGGGCGGGCTGCTGACCCTGCGCACCGATGCGGATTCGCCCGAGCTCGCCACGATCCGTCTTTCGCTCTCGGCCACGCTTCCGAGGCGCGTGTGGAGTGAACCGAGCACGCTTCGGCTTTCGCGCGGCGAGTCTGCCTCGCTCACGAACCGCTCCGACGTTGCTGGCATCCTGGAGACCTACCGCGACCACGGCGCGGTCCGGGGGCATGTGCAGGTCGAGGGGACGGAGCGGGTGCCCGGAGCCGACGGGGCTGTGGAATCCCTCCGGCTCTCGGTGCGGCTGTCGCCCGCAGCGCCGGCGGGGCTCGTGAGCGATTATCTCAGCCTCCGCTTCGATGATTCCCGAACCAGTCAGATCGACATCCTCGTGCAAGGCGAAAGCACCGGCCGGGCGCCGTGCGAATCTCCAAATCATCCAGGTTTAAAGCCATGAAATGTACGTCACTCGTCCAACGTCTCCTGCTGGGGGTGCTGTGCCTGGTCAGTACCTTGGCGACGCGGGTCAGTGGGGAAGATCTGACAGCGGATGACATTCTGGAACGCAATCGGAAAGCGATGGCCCCTCCCATCCAATACCGGATCACGACCGGTCCCGTGAAAAACGTCGTCAGCATCAAGCAGATGGGCGATCTGGGACCCGCGGTTCGCGTCGACACCGTCACCCCCTTGTTCGAGCGGAGTTCCCTCTCTGTCGGGAGCGATTACTGGACATGGGATCCCGGATCGAAAACGGGCAGCAAACTCTCCGATGCGATGGCTGCGGCACAAGCCACGGCGATGCGGCTCTCCGCTGCCATGCGGGAGTCGATGCCGGACGTCTCCACCCGGAGCATCGTCAGAGACTCGGTCACACGGGATGGCAAGCGATGCCTCGTGGTCGACGAGTCGACACCAGAAGAATGGCTCCAAGCAGTGATGAAAGACGCTCCCCCCGGTGCCCGCATCCCCGGGGGAACCCGATTGGTCGTGGATGCCGAATCCTTCCTGACGATCGAAAAGATTCCTCTCGTCGACAGCGCGGGTACGCCGGGGGAACCGTCCGTAGTGACAGACGTGCGCCTCAACGCCCATCTTCCCGACGAGCTCTTTCTTCCCCCCGACGGGTATCAATTCACGGTGGCCGGTTCGCTGTCGGAAGCCGGGAACGAGGCGGAACGCCGCTTCTTCGCGAAGGCTAAAGCCGAAAGGGAAGCCCGTCGGAAAGCGATCGACGAACAAATGCAAAGAGCCATCGAAGACGACCCGATTCGCCGTGATCCGGTGACCGGGGAAATCCTCCGGGATCCGAAGACCGGACATGCGGTGTTGCGTGCTCCTCCCGGATTCGACGAGGAGGAGTACAACCGCGAAGTCACCCGGATCGTCATGGAGCACCGACTCCAGACCGGGAATCAAGACCCGGTTGATCCCGCCTTGATCAAAAAGATCATCGACCTCGGCGCATCCCGAGCCACGAAGGCAGGCGTCACACCGCCGACCCGGTCCCCCTCTCCGGCTCCTTTGGCCCCGGAAGCGCCGCCCGAGCCGAGCCGCTTCAGTGGGGCTCTCCTCGTAAACATGGCCGTCGTGTTCCTGCTGGCAGCCTTGTTGTATTGGCGGTGGGGTCGACAGAGGTCTTGAATCATGGTGGTCGTCAAACTGTTCCTTTTTGGGCTCAATAATGAGTAGTGAGGCAATGATGAAGTGGTCAAACAAGCGGCGGAGCGGGATTCATTGTCTGGCTTGGGCGGGTTTAGCCGCGTTCGTATGCTTGGCCCAGATCCGCGTGCAAGGGAATCAAATATCTGGTGTCGGAAGCAATTGCGAAGCGATCAAGTGGGAGCAGGAAGAGAAGGCGAATGCTTTGCGGGCTGCGAGGATGGAAGCCGCGAACACGAAGTATGGGGTAGCTCAACAGAACTGTCAGAATATCTATGACAATGATAACGTGAGCTGTCGCCGTGACTACGATGTGGCAATGTTTGAGGCGAACAAAAAGGTTGAAGCGGCGTATTTCAAGTGCCTCATGACGCCGGAGTTCTGGAAGTACCCATCGTGTGTTAGTGGGGCGATAGCGGACTACGAAACCGCCCGCCTCGTGGCCGATTATAAGAAATGGGACTGCTACGATCGGAATATTCGGAGAATGGATTTGTGTGAGGCACTTGCCTGGGGGGGGTGGTATTCGGATAAGACATGGGCGGATGGCGAGCGGCAGGCGCGCCAGAAGTCGATTGACCTGGAATATCAGTCGTGTGTCGCCAAGCGGCGAGGATGAAGCCTTCATTCCGGGCTGGTCGGGGAAGTGGCTTTGGGGTTAAGGATCGCATTTGCGCGACTGGCACCAAGCAACCGACGATTCGGTTTGTTGCGATTGGGGGAGGGCTCGTGTCTTGCCAATCGGGCTGGCAACTCGCGGCCTCCCCGGAGAGCCCACCGTGATCGAGCAGATGAAGGCGCTTCAAAGGTCGCGATTGACGCCAGCCCAGTTGGCCGACTTGGCCTATTTCGAGAACCGGGCGTCGATTCCGAGTGAGGCGGCGGCACCGGCCGGCACCTCGATGAATGATCCTCGGTTATTGTTGAACACCGTGTTGTGGTTAGGATGGATGAACACCGCTGGCTGGACCGCTTATGCGATCTGGTTGTGGGTGCGGCGATGGCGCGGTGCCGGTAGCAAGTGACGGACTTTCGCCATGCAACGGCCAAGCACCACCGGTCTTCTGCCGGCTCTAGGAGTAGCACCCGCCGAGGCGAGGCGGTGCCAGCCCATCTCGCCGGCAACTCGGGTCCCTCCGCGGCGAACCCACCCGAGAGCGGCTGCCGGGAACCCGGGCGGAGGTTCTCGATGCTGGGGCTTGTGGGTCATCGTCATGATGCTGCTTGCCCGGCCCGGGCTTTCGGCGGAGATCGAGCGGGGCGTGTCGATTGCCGCATTCGGCCCACGGACACTCCAAAGCTCGGCGGCCGATCGAAGCCTCGCTGACGTGCGGGCGCTGGGCGCCAGTGCTGTCGCGATCAATGTTTCGTGGTGGCAGGACGACGAAACGTCGACTGAGATCCGGGCCGACGAGGCAAAGTCGGCGGCGCTGGAATCAGTCGGTCATGCCATCGATGAGGCCCACCGCCTGGGGATGCGTGTCATGCTCAAGCCGATGGTCGACGTGAAGTCGCGCATCTGGCGCGGCACGATCCGGCCCCGCGACGCGGAGCCATGGTTTGGCAGTTACGGAGCGTTCATCGGCACGTTTGCCGATCTCGCCAAGCGGAAGAAGGTCGAGATCTTTTGCTTGGGCACGGAAATGAACACCCTCGAGGGACCGGAGCACGAAGCCCAGTGGCGGAATCTGATCCGCGACGTCCGGCGGCGCTACCCAGGGAAGCTCACCTACGCCGCCAACTGGCACGAGGGGGCGGGCACCCGTGGGGGCTTCCGGGCAGTGCGATTTTGGGACGCCCTCGATCTCGTCGGTATCAATCCTTACTTCGCGCTCGCCGACTCGCCCGATCCCACGGCTGAGCAACTCGCGGCCGGTTGCCGGGGCTGGATGGACACACTCGAAGCCTGGCGCAGCGAAGCGGGGATCGACAAGCCGATTCTCTATACCGAGATCGGCTATCCCTCCTTCGACGGCGGCGCGATGAAGCCATGGGGCTCAGAGGAATCGGGGCTCGATCCCGATCCGGCCGAACAGGCGGCGGCCTACGAAGCCTTTCTCTCCACCGTGGGCGAGCGGGAGTGGTGCGCGGGCTGCTTTCTCTGGCGCTGGGAGCCTTATCCCCATGCCGGGCTCCGCTACCCCACCGGCCACACGCCGCAGGACAAGCCGGCTGAAAAGGTGATCGCCAGGCACTGGGGCGGAACCGCGCCCGTCCCGGCAGCGGTGCGGGAGTCGCTCGAATGATGGTCATTCAACGAGGCTATCGTGTGGCGCGTCGGCGGCATCCCGCGGGGCTGACGCTTGTTGAGCTCCTCCTGGTGATCGCGATCATCACGCTCCTGATCAACTTGAGCCTCCCCGCGGTGCAGCAGGCGCGCGAGGCGAGCCGGAGGATGCAGTGCCAGAACAATCTCAAGCAGATCGGGTTGGCAATCCAGAACCACGAGAGTGGGAAGCGCCGGTTTCCCTCCGCAGGTGGGCCATCGGGGGATTTCCACACGGTGCCGATGGCGCCGCACGGGTTTGTCCGCGCCGGCTGGGGGGTGCAGCTGCTCCCGTTCATGGAACAGGAATCGCTCTACCGGCAGGCAGAGGAGTTTGATCCCCGCATCCGCCCGCCAGGAGGAGCGGCGCTCGTGGAGACGCCAGTCGCCCTCTATGTCTGCCCGACGCGCGGCCAGCGGTTTTCCCTGCCTGATGGCGACGGCCTGAAGCCGGCCATGGGCGACTATGCCGGCGTGATTGGGGAGTATTTTTTTGAGCATGATCCGGCCAAGCCCCCTCGGCCAGCCGAAGCCCGCGACACGTGGCGGGGAATCATCGCCAAGGGGGGCCATGGGACACGAGCCTGGCGGCCGGTGACGCCGGCGATGGTCAGCGACGGGCTTTCCAGTACCGTGGCGATCCTCGAGAAAGCCTGTGCCCAGGGGAGCTCCACCGCCGATCCCCGCGACTGGTGGGAGCTGCCGGGGTGGGCTCAGAGCGCCGACTGGTCGACGATGCGCATCGCCCACGTGGAAGGAGAATATCCGCCAGTGGCCGACGCCACACGGCGCCGCATCGGCGATCCCTTTCTCCGTGATTTCGACACCGGCCACTACAAGGAACTTGCCTTCGGTTCGCCCCATCCCGACGTGATGCTCGGTGTCTTTGGCGATGGTGCGTCCCGGCCGATTCGGCTGTCCATCGATCCATGGGTGTTCCACAATCTCGGCTGCCGCGATGACGGCGAGGTCATCAAAAAAGCCGACTTGGAATGACCCCCTCTGCGCCGGCGGGGGCCAAGGCCGATGGCGCCGATTCGCGCATCAGCCCCATTCCGTCCAGGCGCCGGTGGCGATCACGTAGCCCCCCAGGAAC
>JBBAVV010000118.1:0-6061 GCA_040397545.1 Pirellulales bacterium | reverse complement strand
GTGCTCTTGCCGTGGTCGATGTGGGCGATGATCGAGAAGTTGCGGATGTGCTTGCAGTCGATGGGCATGGGGGAATTGTAGCCGGGGGGATCGTCAGGCGTCGGAGGGATGGAGGCGGAGGTGCTCGGCGCGGGCCATGCCGGCGGCGCCGACATAGCCGGCGTCGCCGCCGAGGGTGGCAAAACGGATCGGCGTCCGCTCGGCAAGGAGGGGGAAGGCCCGCTCCCGGACTTCGGCGCGGATCCGCTCCAGGAAGGCGTGGCCGACCCGATCGACCTCGCCACCGAAGGTCATGGCGCCGCCGAGGAGAACGATCGCCGGGTCGAGGGTGTGGAGGATGGTCGTGATCCCGATGCCGAGCCAGCGGGCCACCGTGTCGATCAGCTCGAGCGACGCAGCATCGCCCTTCCTGGCCATGGCCCAGACGAGCTCCGGCGTCAGCTCGGCTTTCCCGGTCACGGCCTCCGCCAAGCCGGGCGCCGTGCCGGCCGTGATCCGCTCCCTCGCCATGGCCATCAGAGACTTGGCGCTGGCATAGGCCTCGAGGTGGCCCGGCTTGCCGCAGGGGCACATCCGAGCCGTCGGTGCCGGATCGACGAGGATGTGGCCGCACTCGGAGGCATGGCTGTTGGCGCCGTCGATCGTCGTCTCACCGATCACGATCGAGCCGCCGACACCGGTGCCGAGCGTGAGGAGCACCAAGCTCTCGAGTTGCTTGGCAGCACCGATCCAATGTTCGCCGAATCCGGCCGCGGTGGCATCGTTGGCAAATGTCACCGGCAGCCCACTGTGGTGCGCGACCCGGTCGCGGACGTTGAAGCCGTCGAAGCCGGGGAGGTTGCCGGCACGGATGATGAAGCCGGCCTTCAGATCCTGCGGGCCGGGGGTGCCGAGACCGGCCCGCGGAATGTCGGAGAGGGCCACGCCGGCAAGCTCCGCGACCGTGCGCACGCTCTCTCCCATCCGCCGGCAGACATCCTCCGGCCCCCGCTCAACGAGCGTTTTCTCGGTGTGGAAGGCGACGGTGCGGCCATCGTCGTCGACGAGGCCGACTTTGATGTTCGTGCCACCGAGGTCGACGCCGCCCCAGAACGGGGCCCGGGCCTGGGCGAGCGGGAGCCAGTTGGATCGGTCTTTCATGGTCGGATCGGGAACGGGGGAGGGGAGTGGATGAAGGGAAGAGGGCGGCAGACGACCACGGACGCCGCCGGGATGGGGGCAGGGAGGGCTGTCAGTTGGCCGCCGGTGCGGCTGGGACTTCCTCCACAGGCGCGCGCGTCGCCTCCCCGGCATCGACCGCAGGGGGCCCGGCCTTGGTCGCTCGGTCTGCAGACCCCTCGTCGACGGTTGGCGGGGAACCCTCCGATTCCCCTGAAGCCCCGGGGGTCAACGTCTCGGCGGGAAGCACCTCGATCCGCTCCACTTCAACGATGTCGGTCTCGGGACCACGGCTCGGCGACGAGCATCCGGCGCTTGCCCAGCAGGCCAGCCCGAGGAGCGAGACGAGCCCGATTCGCGCTGGAGAGGCACGGCGTCGGAAGGGCTCGGGGCAGGGGCACCGCATGGGCCGATTCCTCGGGAAAGGGGGGAAACTCAGCGGATTCTACCACCCGCCGCCGGAAGCCCTGCCGGCACTTTTTCCCGCGGCCGGGGCCCCTCATTGCTGGGCCGATGTGGCCTTCCAGACGTCAGCTTTCCAGCAGTGCGGCGGTGGCCAGCCATTCGAGCTCGCCCGGATGGCCGATGCCGTCGTCGAGCCGGATCGATGCCACGGCCCCCTTTGTCATCCGGATCGCTGCACTGCCGTCGCCGATGGTGAGCGCGGCGAGGCGACCGACACAGGGGGCATGCCCCACCCAGGCTACGCGCGCGGCATCCTGGCTGATCGTCCATTCGACGAGCGACTGCCAGTCCGAACCCGGCGCGAGGGCATCGACGATCGCGATCGGCGTTCCCGCGCCGAGCTCGGCCGCGAGGGTCTCGGCGGTCTCCCGACAGCGGATCAGTGGGCTGGTGGCGATCAGGTCGAACCCCAGCCCCACCTTCTCCAGACGGCGGACGAACTTCTCGAACCGCTTCCGCCCCGGCTTCGTCAGGCGGCGGTGGAAGTCGTCGACCCCCGGCCCCGGATCCTCGGCCCAGGCGTGACGGATGATCGTGAGGTGGGTCGTCAGGGCGGGCATGGCGGATGGTTCGGAGGGCCGGTGGGTGAGGTGGGCACGTTCCATCTTGGGGCCGGCGGCGGGAATCCTCAACCGGGCGCCGAGGTGAGGCGGGGGAGCCGGCGGGGAGACGCTCGGAACGGGCTCTCCACATTCCACCCCCCAGGGGGGTTCGGTTGGGGGGCCTGCGCTGGTTCGTCCCGGAATCTGCCCGTTTCGTCAAAGGCTGGGCAACTTTCGGTCCGTTTGTGGGCCAATTCCTTTGATCAGTCGTAGAGAGGCCTTAACATCGTCAAGACGACATCGATAACCGCCTCCTTTGAGGGGAGTGACGCGCGGAGGGCATCGGCCGCCCGGTCCGTGATGACGACTCGAGCGTAAACGCTCCGGACTTTTTAGGGCTGCTCCAGGGAGATGGTTTGCCATGAAGTCGAATTGGACTCGCCGTTGGTGGGCACGGATCCATGCCACGCTCGTCTGGCGCCGCTTCCGGGAGCGAGCCTTGCTCCGCGCCCAGCGCCGCAGCCGGCGCGATATGCGGCGCTCGGGGCTGGCGCGGCTCGATGGCCTCGCGCGACTCGAGCCGCGAATGCTGCTCGCGGCCGACATCGCCACCGACCGGTTTGACTATGCGCCGGGGAGCACGGCCCTCATCACCACCTTCTCAGACGGTGGCCCCGACCGCAACTTTCTGGTTGGTGAGACGATCCAGTTTCAGGTCGTCCGCACCGACGGCATCGCCGACAACGCGCCGGGGAATCTCCCCTGGAAGGTGACTGACGGCTTGGCAGGGTTCGAAGCCTACGTCGATGAGATCGGCATCCGCATCGCCCCCGACCGTGACGGCATCGCCGACGGCCGGATTGAGACCGATTGGTTTGTAAGCAGCGAGTATGCCAACGCGAGTCTCGAGGTCCGGGCCGTTGGCCTGACGTCCGGCGAGACGGCGACCGAGGCCTTCCACGATTCTGCGATCGTCATCACTGCGGACACGGCTTGGAGCCAGATCACGACTGGCTCCGGTGTCAACGGGGCCCCCACCGCCAACGATTCGATCGTGGTCAATTCGGGCGTGACGCTCACGGTCGATGTCAACGGTGCGGTGGCCGGAGCGGTGACGCTCGGCAACGGCGCCGCCGGCACGGCGGCATTGGCCTTCTCGGCCGGCACGATCGGGGCGACGTTCGGCTCACTTGCCAACAACGGCACGGCCAGGGTGACGTTCAACAACGCCAACTCGACGCTCACCGTCGGCACGGCCAACACGAGTACGACCTTCGCCGGCACGCTCAGCGGCACGGGCGGCCTGACGAAGGTCGGCACCGGCGGCCTGACGCTGACCGCGGCCAACACCTATTCCGGCGGCACGCGCATCACCGGCGGCTTCGTCGCCATCGGCCAAAACAACGGCGGCGTCGGTGGCGACTCGATCGGCCCCCACGGGACGTCGACCTCGCTCGGGAGTGGCACGATCGACATCGCCGCCGGTGCGAGCCTCCACCTCAATACCGCCGGGTTGAATATCGCCAACGCCATCATCCTCAACGGCATGAGTTACGGCCAAAACTCCGGCGGACCGCAGGCCACCAACGGCGGGCCCTGGAACGGCGCGATCATGGGGGCGAGTCTCGGGGGAGTGGTGTCGAGCACGATCAGCGGCACGATCACGCTCAACGCCACGAGCAACATCACCACAAACTGGACCGACAAGACGCTCATCATCACCGGCAGGGTGACCGGCCCTGGCGGGCTCGTGATCGACAACACCGCCCCCCGGAACCGGCGGGGGTCGGTCGTCGAACTCAGAAACTCGGCAAACGATTATCAAGGGGACACGACAGTCCAGGGGGGCAATAGCTCGGGCAGTGGGGCAAATCCCACGCTCCGGCAGGGAGCGGCCAATGCTATTCCTTCCGGACCGGGCAAGGGAAACCTCGTCGTCAACGGCCAACTCGACGGCGGCGGATACGCCCTCCTTGTCAAAGGCCTGACGGGGAGCGGAGCGATCCGGAATGTTCTCACGCTCCAGATCGGCAACAGCGACGCCAATGGTTCATTCTCGGGGATTCTCAGTGGCAATTGCGCCTTGACGAAGGTCGGCGCCGGCACCCTCACCCTCTCCGGGGCCAACACCTACACCGGCGGCACGACGATCACCGGCGGCGTACTCGTGCTGGGGAGTGCGGGGGCGATCGGCACCTCCGGTACGATCAGCTTCGGTGGAGGCACGCTCCAGTATTCCGCGAGCAACACCACCGACTATTCGGCGAGATTCTCCACGGCGGCCAATCAGACCTACAGCATCGATAGCAACGGCCAAAACGTCACGTTCGCCGGGGCGCTTGCCAGCTCCGGCGGCTCGCTTCGGAAGGCGGGTGCGGGGAGGCTCACGCTCACCGGGAGCAACACCTACGCCGGTGGCACGATCGTCTCTGGCGGCACGCTCAAACTCGGCGCGAGCAACATCCTGGCCGACGGCGGCGCCGTGACCCTGAGCGGCGGCTCGCTTGATCTCGGTGCTTCGAGCGACACCATCGGCAGTCTCACCGGGCCAGGCATGGTGACGACGACGACCGGCGTGCTCACGGTGACGGGCCGTCTCGCCGCCGGCCTGGCCACCGGCAACATCGGCCTGACGACTCAGGCGACATTTTCACCCTCCGTGGGCCTGCAGGCAGGCGGCGCGACCACCGTGGCCGGGCTGACGGCGGCCGGGACGGTCGACCTCGGCGGTAGCAGCTTCGATCTGACGATCGTTGGCCGCGCCGACGTGGGGCAGGCGGTGACGATCGTCGACAACGACGGGAGCGATCCAATCATCGGCGGGTTTGCCGGGCTTCCTGGCGGGACGGTGTTCCTCGCCGGCAACGGGCAGACGTTCCGCATCGACTACGCCGGCGGGGACGGCAACGACATCGTCCTCACCCGCGTTCTCGTGGGGCTCACCGTCAGCGGCATCACCGTCGATACCCGCCCCTACGACGGCGGCACGGTCGCCCCGCTCGATCTCAGCCAGACGACACTCGGCGGCCTCGTGCCGGGCGACCCGTCGACGACGCTCGTCACGACCGGTGTCACGGGCACCTTCGACGACCCCAACGCCGGCTCCAGCAAGCCGGTGACAGTGACAGGCCTGACGCTCACCGGGGTCCTTGCCGACAACTATGTTCTCCAGAACCTTGGCGTGTCCGGCGCGATCGCCAAGGCAACCCCGACGATCACCGTGACGCCCTATAACGTGACCGACAATGGCCTCGCGCACACGGCTATCGGGGAAGCCACGGGTGTCAACGGCGAGGATCTGTCGTCTGGCCTTTATCTCGAGGGGACGACCCACTCCGAACCGGGAGTCTATTTCGACTTCTGGTACTTCATCAGCCCGAATGCCAATTACACCGACTTCGATCCCGGCGTGGTGATCGTCAATACGATTCTCCCCAGGGCGCTTGTCGCGCCGATCGTGTCGCTCGGGAATGACACCGGGACCAGCACGAGCGACGCAGTCACTTCCGACGGCGCGTTGGCGGTGACGGGGGTGGAGATTGGGAACGGGATCGAGTACTCGATCGACGCCGGCCAAACCTGGGTCGAAGCATTTACGGCTGTCGAGGGGGGCAACGTCGTCCTCGTGCGCCAGTTCGATGGCAAGGGGGGCGTGTCACCGGGGACGCCGTTCGAGTTCACGCTCGACACGCAGGCCCCCCTCCGTCCCGGCCTGTCGCTCGCGAACGACACCGGCACGAGCATCACCGACCGGATCACGAGCGTGGCCGATCTGACGATCGGGAATGTCGAGTCGGGGGCGATCGTCGAATACTCGGTGGACGGGGGCAAGTCGTGGCAGACGTCGTTCAGCGCGGTCGAGGGCACGAACGTGCTTGAGGTCCGGCAGTTCGACG
>JBBAVV010000117.1:0-6486 GCA_040397545.1 Pirellulales bacterium | reverse complement strand
AAGGACGGGATTGCCCAATCATGCCAGATTGCCCATCATGGCGCAATCGCCCTGGCCCTGGGGGCGGTCCCGGCAGCGTCGCGTTGTGTGTCTCCGGTTGGGGCTACGCCCACCCGTCGGACACACCACACGCATCGCTCCCCAGCCGTCTCATGAGCAGTGGCACAGAAACCAGTGAGAGGTCACTCTGCATCACGACCTGCTTGCATCTGATGTTAGGTGATCAGAGGCCTGGATCGTCTTCCTCCTCGATGGAGGAGCCTGTGATTTGATGGAGCGAGGCTTTTGCAGCAACAACATCATCCCTCAGCGTGATTTTCTTCTTTTTGTTGATAGTTACCAGCCCATAGCACACGATGGTTTCATCGAAATCATCCCAGCCAATCACGATGCGTTCACCCTCAAGCAGGAACTGTGAGTTTGGGGTGATGTACGATTGCCCCTGACGCAGATTCAGGTTGAACTGGGCATTGGCTCCGGCGATCTTGATGATCAGATCGTGACTCGAGTTGTTGATGATCTTGCACTTGTACGCAGCCACTTTTTCATGTCCTTTTGTTTAGGAATATATTATTGTCAGACCAGACCCAAAATTAAGTAAAGTGAGCGGCGGTTCTGCCGCCCGCTCATCACATTGTACGCATACCGGTCGATAACATCGGGCTTTGGCCGATATTGGGCGCAGAGTTCGCATGAAACGAAGTCTGCGTCGCACCTTCACGCCCTCTTGGTCCGCACATCTCTGTCTAAGAGGATTCGATATAGGCGGACGCCCCCTCTCCTAAGCTATCCTACCACTGGTCCGTAAGGTGTCCACAACCTAGGCAAGGGCGAAGGGTCGTCGACCGAACGATCACAGGACTCCGTCGCATTCGCGTCCGATCCGACCGTCTCGCTCCAAGTCAGCTCGCCCTGGATGAGCTAGCCGCAGCCATCATCTTTCTCCGCATCACACGGCGGCGGGGCGTTTCTTTCGGATAGGTGTTTGGAGTTGTCCTTAAGACGCCCAGATCCTACCAGTTCGGTAAGGGGAGTCAATGGCCCACCGGTGGGGATAAGTGTCCTACGGCTAACCATCCCCGCCTCCCGAACACGATGCCCGCTCTCGGCAGAGCTAGATCCCCACCGGAATAGGCGTAGGCCGCCGGCAAAACCGGACGCGTTTTTTTCTGGGAGGCGAAAACGGCCTTTTTTCCCGGAAATTTGCGGGTCGGACTCGGCAACGGCGACTCCATCCAGTCCCCTCGGAAACGGGATGCGTGCCCGATCTCCGCCGTTCAGCACCCCAGCGGGATCATCGATGCCAGGAAAGTCGGCCGACAGGCCCGCCTGATCGGCACGGAGGTGAAGCCCCGCCTTCTGGGCGCCTCGACGCGCGACAGAAAGTGTTGGCAATCGGAGGCACCGCCCAACGCCTAGCCGCGAAATCGCGGCGGCGAGAGCGAGGCTCGAGGTGCTCTTCAAGCGCAGAGGGACTCTGAATCGCATGGAGGATCATCTCGGAATAAGAACGACGGACCGGGGTCCGTACTGGACGAGCAGCTGAAGGAGCTTCAGATTGACTGGCGATTCTGCACGACTGCACACGCGAAGCGTTCAATCGTCGATCGGCCTACGCTCAGACACCACTCCGCATGCGAAGAGATGCCAACTCGTCTTCCGAGGTCATGGGTCAGGGAATGCGACTACTGGATCACTCCGCAGCCGCCCCCCCCAACACTTGCGATCCTATCAGGTTTTGATCGAGAGGCAATTTGAAATGTCAACCCCAGGCAAAGAATTTTCTTGGGACGATGCGTCTCGCGGCGTCATTTCACCAGGAATGCCCCGTTCAGGAATGCCGCTCTAGCGTTGCTGGAGACGCCGCCTCGATCGGGCTCGGCTCCGCCGGCAGGGCGCCCGGAACTCTCTCGCTGGACGGATGACTGCGACACCATCGAACCGGGATTTCCGGTGAGGCAGCGGGATGGTCACACCACCCGCCGAGAGAGCTCGGCGTGCTTCTCCATCACCCGCTCCGCGGCCACGCGAAAACTCCTTCGCCGATCGGTCGAGAAGCTCCCCGACACACCGGGCCCGATACGCCTCCAACGGGATTCTCGCCTGGTCGGCCCGGAGCCGAATCTCGCGGACCTGGTCGTCGCGAAGGGGATCGAAACGACAGGCATCGGAGGATCGCCCTCGGGCCGCAGTCCCACGGGGACGCCCGCCAGCGGGCTCGCTTCGGGGCCAACACCTGCCCGCCAGAAGGGCCGGCGGGGGAAGAGATCCCAGGGCTAGAAAAACCCCGGAAATGCCCGAGAGAGGACTTGAACCTCCACCCAGTTACCTGGACAAGAACCTGAATCTTGCGCGTCTGCCAATTCCGCCACTCGGGCAAGTGGCCGCTCTCGCGACCCTCGAATGCTAGCAGGGGCCAGACCGGAAACAAGGCGCCCCGGCCACCGCCGCACACGGCCGATTCCGGCATGGCTCCCCCCACCCCGATCAGGCTAAAAACCGGCCAATCTGCCCCGCCGCCCGCCAGCCCACGGAGCGCCCCATGCCCACGCAGCCCCCCGCGGCAGTGATCGTCATCCCCGCCCGCCTCTCGAGCACCCGCCTCCCCCGGAAGATGCTCCTCGCCGACACCGGCAGAACCCTCATCGAACACACCTGGCACGCCGCCCGGGCCTCGTCGCGAGCTTCGCGCGTGATCGTCGCCACCGATAGCGAAGAGATCGCCGCCGCCGTCGCCGCCTTCGGGGGTGAGGCGGTGATGACGTCCCCCGAGGCCCCCAGCGGCACAGCCCGGATCGTCGAGGCCCTCGGGGCGCTCGGCGACGCCGACGTGATCGTCAATGTGCAAGGAGACGAACCGGAGCTCGCCGCCGCCGCCATCGATGCCGCCATCGATCTCCTCCACCGCTGCCCCTCCGCCGGCATCGCCACGCTCGTCACGCCGATGCGATCGGCCGCCGATCTCGACGAGCCCTCCGCCGTCAAAGCCGAGCTGACCCCATGGCGCGAGCCAGGCACGCCAGGCTCCTGGCTCCCCGGCCCGGAAAGTGCCGGCGCCTGGCGGGCGATCACCTTCAGCCGCTCACGCGTGCCCGCCGCCCGCGAGTGGAGCGAAAAGCTTCTCGCCGCCAACCCGCCCTACTGGTGGCAGCATGTCGGCCTCTACGCCTACCGGCGCGAAGTCCTCGAAGCCTGGAACGAGCTCCCCGAGTCGCGCCTGGCGAGTCTCGAGAGCCTCGAACAATTGCGGCCGCTCGAGGCCGGCATCGGCATCGTGGCCGGGGCGATCGACCACGCCGCCAAGGGGATCGATACGCCGCGCGACTACGCCGCCTTTGTCGAGCGCTGCAGGCGCCGCTAGCCGTCAGCCCTTCTCGACCGGCACGAGCAACACACTCGACGGCACGCCCGTAAGGACCGCTTCGGAGGTGCTCCCCAAGAGCCAACGCGTGACCGCGTCGGACGGGGTGCGGCCGAGGATGATGAGGTTGTCGCCATGATCGCGAACATGGGAGCGGATCTGGTCGCCCGGATTCCCCTGGACCACAATCGGGGCCTTCGCACCGAAGGCCGGCGGCAAGTGCTTCTGGAAGCCTTCGAGGGCCGTGGAGAGCGTGCCGACTTCGTCGTCGTGCTCCTGCTGCCAGGCCGATGCGATCGCCTCCGATTGCGGATCGCGCACCTTCCGCTCCAGCCACGACGGCAGCGGGCCGGCGAGGAGCGATTCGGCCACCCCGATCACCTCGCCTGACGTGTCGGCGGGCCAACGGAGCTTGCTGACCACCGCGGCCACCGCCTCGGCACTGGCAGCGAGATAACAGGCGATCGCCCGGATCGGCTCACTGGCGGCGGGAGCGTTGCGGACGACAAGCACCGGCAGCGTCGAGCCATGGACCACCGCGCGCGACACACTCCCGAGGATGAAGCGCTCGAGCGACGTCTGGTTGCTCGCGCCGACGACGACGAGATCGGCCTTCCAGCCGATCGCCGCCTCGAGGATCCCGGCCGCCGCCGACTTCGTGCTCACGATCGCCTCGACGGGGCGCGTGAACGGCTGCGGAAGCCGGGCCTCGGCCTCGTCGAAGAGCGCCTTGCTCGCCCCCTCGACGAGCGTCTGCCCCCAAGGGACGCGGCGCTGGAGCTCTGCGGGGGAAAAATAGATCGCCACCTCGTCGGCACGCGGGTCGATGAGCCGGCCGACGAGCGACACCGCTTCCAGCGAGGCGGGCGACCCGTCGACACCGATGAGGATCTTCATGACTGGCTCCGACGGACGGGTAGGCAGGGTTTAGGGGGAGCGACATCGTGCCCCGGAAACAGCTTACCCGAGATTCGACGACGCCCGCCGCGACAGCCGATCAGGCAATCGTCACCTTCGACGCCTCCCCAGGCACCTCGCGGACCAGCCGCGGGACACCATAGCCGGAAAGCGTCTGCCGGAGGCCGTCGACAAGCTCCACCGCCTTTGCCTCCGGGACGTCGAAGTGGGCCGTGCCGACGACGCGGTCGGGAAGGTGGAGATAGTAGGGGAGGACGCCGATGGCGAGGAGCCGCTCGGAGAGCCCGAGGAGGACGGGGAGCGTGTCGTTGACCCCGGCGAGGAGGACGGCCTGATTGAGGAGGATCGCCCGGGAAGCGGCCAGATCGCGGACGGCCGCGGCCTGCTCGGGGCCGAGCTCCGCCGGATGGTTGGCATGGATCACGACCACGGCCGGCCAAGGGAGGCCGGCGAGGAGCTCCACCAGCCGGCGCGTCACCCGGCTCGGGAGCACGATCGGCAGACGCGTGTGGATCCGGATCCGGCTGATCGTGGGGATGGCGACAATTCTTTCGAGGAGCTCGGCGAGACGGTCGTCGTCGAGGAGGAGCGGATCGCCCCCGGAGAGGATCACCTCGCGGATCGATCGATCGGCCGCGATCGCCCGCAGCGCCGCGGCCGTGCCGGCCGACGAGACCCCATGCTCGGCATAGGGGAACTCGCGGCGGAAGCAGTAGCGGCAGTGGACCGCACAGGCGCCGGTCGCCAACAGGAGCGCCCGGCCCTCGTATTTCTTCACCAAGCCCGGTGCCGCGAGCGCCCCCGCTTCCTCGAGCGGATCGGCCACCCAGCCGGGAGGCGAGGCCAGCTCCGCCCCCCGCGGCAGGACCTGGCGGAGGAGCGGGTCGTCGGGATCCCCACGGGTTATCAGATCGAGGAATGGACGGGGGACAAGGAGGGGAAAGCCACCGGCGGCGCGGCGGGCCTCGGCGGCGAAGGTGGCGTCGAGCCCGAGGAGCCGGCAGAGCTCGCCGGGATCACGGATCGCGGCCGCCAGCTCGACCTGCCAGCGTTCCCGGGGGGATCCCCGCTCGCGGAGCCCCTCGGCCGCAGGACCGGCCGCGGCGGCCGAGACCGGCTCGGACTGCGTCGATTCGAGCGTCATGGGGGGGCAAGCTGGCCGAGGGCGGATGGATGAATCGATGGCCGGAGCCGGAGCCTGGGGCCGCCGCGCTCCCGCGGCGGCCCGAGACGTTGACATCCGGCACCGCTGCGGCCACCCTTGACGGTCTTCCGCGGAGCCCCGGAGACATTTTTAAGGATACGACCGGCCGCCCGGAAAGGGAACGCCCGGCGGCCGGGCCGTCGGAGCGCATGATCAGGAATCGGGTTTTAGGTTCAACGTCCAGGAGCATCGAAGCAGTGGCAGGCTACAACACGAGCGAGTTCAAGAAGGGGCTCAAGGTCCAGATCGACGGCGACCCCTACCTCATGATCGAGTGCAATTTCGTCAAGCCGGGGAAGGGGCAGGCACTCTACAAGTGCAAGCTCCGCAACCTCCTCCGCGGCACGGTGCTCGACCGGACCTACAAGAGCGGTGATTCGCTCGATGCCGCCGACATCGCCACCATCGAGGCGCAGTTCCTCTACAAGCAGGGGGAACAGTTCGTCTTCATGGACAACAGCAGCTACGAGCAATACGAGCTGACGAAGGAGCAGGTCGACGATGCCTGGAAGTGGATCAAGGAGGGCACCGTCTGCTCGATGCTCCTCTACAACGGCAACCCGATCTCAATGGAGGCGCCGAACCACATGGTTCTCAAAGTCGCCTACGCCGAACCGGCCATGCGCGGCAACACGGCGACGAACCTCACCAAGCCGGTGAAACTCGAGACCGGCGCCGACGTGGTCGTGCCGGCCTTCATCGAGCAGGACGACATGATCAAGATCGACACCCGAACCGGCGACTACCTGGAGCGGGTGCAGAAATAAGGGCTTCGCAGCCGCCGCCCGGAAAAAGGTGCCAGCCACCAATTGACAGACAAATGGTGGCAGGCACCTTTTTCCGCACCCCAAACCGGCAAGCTCGGGGCTGACCGTGCCCCGAGAGCCGGCCTCGCCGGCAAGCGCAGGATAGGAGGGCGAAAGCGCAGGCGGCGCGGAGAGAGCCGAGGCCATGGATGGCCGAGGCGAGCGTCCGGCGACGGGGCACGGTCAGCCCCGAGCGG
>JBBAVV010000116.1:0-6925 GCA_040397545.1 Pirellulales bacterium | reverse complement strand
CGGAAGTCGGCGAGCATCCGCGACCGCGGCAGCCCGTCGGCTTGGCTGACGAGCCGGTAGTTGCGCTGCACGCACCAGCCGGCCAGCTCGGCGCTGGCCGCGGCGAGCGACGCGGAGCTCGTAAACAGCACCATTGCCCGGCCGCAGGTCTGATCGACGTAGCGGCGGATCATCCGCACCACCGCCCGGTCATACGCCTGCCGCTCGCTCGGATCGGGGAGCCGGTCGACGACGACAAGCTCGGCCTGCGCGGCGTAATCGAAAGGGCTGCCGAGTCGCCTACCGGTCGCCTTTGCCAGCCCGAGCCGCTTCTCGACATAGGCAAACGGATCGGACCCGGCCCCCTCCCCTCCCTCACTTCCGCCCCCCACGGCGAGCGTGGCACTGGTGAGGATGACTGTCCCCACCCGGTCGAAGAGATCGCGCTTGAGCGCGGCGCCGACGTCGATCGGCGCGCCACACAGCCGGACGCGCTCCCGACCGCGCCGCGAACGAGTTCCCTCGACCCACCACACGCTCCCCGGCTCCGCCTGCTCGAGCCAGGTCTCGATCGAGCCCGCCAGACCGGTGAGCCGGTCGGAGAGGGAGAAGAAGTCGTGTCGCTCGGCTTCGTTCTCGATCCCCTCGGCAGCGGCGCGGAGCCGGCGGGAGAGATCCAAGAGCGGATCGCCGAGGGTGTCGGCAACGATCTTCGGCTCAGCGATCCGCCACGGCCCGTCGCCACGGCTCCCCGCGGCACACTTCACCGCCGCGAAGAAATCCTCCCCCAGCCTCCGGCAGCGGAGCACCTCGCGCTGGAGATCGTCGAATCCGTAATGGACGAGGAGCCCGCGATGGCCACGCTCCGAATAGAGCTTGGAGAGGACGCGCTCGACGGCGGCGCTCGACACGCCGACGCCGAGGTGGTCGCCGGCCACCTCCTCCACCATGTGGGCCTCGTCGAAGATCACGATGTCGTGATCGGGGAGGAGGCTCGCACCGCCGCGCCGCAGGGCCAGGTCGGAGAAGAACAGGGCATGATTGACGACGAGGATCTGGGCCCTGGCCATCCGCCGCCGGGCGGCGTAATAGAAGCATTCGGAGTAGGCCGGGCAGCCGCGCCCCATGCAATTCCCCGAGTCGCTTTGCACCTCCTCCCAGACGACGTCGCCCGGGAGCTGCGGCAGGTCGGCGAGCGATCCGTCGCTGGTCCGCACCGCCCAGTGGTGGATCGCGTCGAGCTCGTCAATATCGCGCTGATCCTGAAAGAGGCTGCCGCGGCGCTCCACCGCCATCATCAGGCGGCGCTTGGAGAGGTAGTTGCCGCGGCCTTTGACGAGCACCGCCGAAAACTCGCGCGGCATCACCGACTGGACGAGCGGAATGTCCTTCCCGACAAGCTGCTCCTGCAGCGCGATGGTGTGGGTAGAGATGACGACCCGGCGCGGCCGGCCGATCGGTGCCGCCTCGGGGGAGTCGTCCGCGCCGTCGGGGTCGGTCTCTCCGGCCGGCGGGCCGGTCACCGCCTCACCCTCCTCCTGATCGGCGGTGGCCGCCAGGACCGCGGGGATGAGATAGGCGAGGCTCTTGCCGACGCCGGTGCCGGCCTCGACGACGAGGTGGCGCCGGTCGCGGATCGCCGCGGCCACCAGTTCGGCCATCTCCAGCTGCTGGGGCCGGGATTCCCAAGCTGGGAGCCGGGCGGCCAATCGGCCGCCGGGTGCGAGGAATTCGCCGGGAGTGATCATCCTGGCAATGTACCCGCTCCCACCACAGTGCATACTTTTCCAGTCCCCACACGCCCCGATTGCCATCGCCCCCTCGACAGGACCCCACCGTGGCCGACCCCCGCTCCCCGCACGATCCCTCCGCTCCCCCCTCCACAGGAAAACCAAAAGCCTGGGGAGGCGTGTTCGAGCAGGCGACCGACGCCCGCGTCGAGGCCTTCTCGGAGAGCGTGTCGTTCGACCAGCGCTTGGCCGATGACGACATCGACGGCTCGATCGCCCACTCGGCGATGCTCGCGGCCTGCGGGATCATCTCGGCGGCGGAGGCAAAGGCGATCCGGGCGGGGCTCGAAGAGATCCGGGCGGAGATCCACGCCGGCACCTTCGCCTACACGATCTCGAAGGAGGACATCCACCTCCATGTCGAGTCGGCCCTGACGGCGCGGCTGGGCGACACCGGCCGCCGGCTCCACACGGCCCGCAGCCGCAACGATCAGGTGGCCACCGATCTGCGCCTCTATTGCCGCCGGGCGATCGACCGGATCGATGCCGGCCTCGCCGCGCTCCAGCGCGCCTTCCTCGGCTTTGCCGAGCGCGAGGCCGACTTGATTATCCCCGGCTACACCCATCTCCGCCGGGCGCAGCCTGTCCTTGCCGCCCATCAGCTCTTGGCGTGGTGCGAGAAGCTCGGCCGCGACCGCGATCGGCTCGCCGATTGCCGTAAGCGCACCAACATCCTCCCGCTCGGCTCGGGGGCACTGGCCGGAACGAGCCTGCCGATCGACCGCGAGCATGTCCGCGCCGGGCTCGAGTTCGCCGCGGTCGCCGCCAACAGCCTCGACGCCGCCAGCGACCGCGACTTCGCCTGCGAGCTGGCCTTCGTGATCGCGCTGGCCGGCATCCATCTTTCGCAGTGGGCCGAGGAGTGGATCATCTGGAGCACCGAGGAGTTTGGATTTCTCAAGCTCCCGGAGAACTTCTGCACCGGCAGCTCGATCATGCCACAGAAGATCAACCCCGATGTCCTCGAGCTCGTTCGCGGCAAGTCGGCCCGGACAATCGGCAACCTCCAGGCGCTCCTCGTGCTCTTGAAGGGGCTCCCCACCGCCTACAACCGCGATCTCCAGGAAGACAAAGAACCGCTCTTCGATTCGATCGACACCCTCGAGGCGATCCTCGGCGTGGCGGCGCCGCTGGTCGCCGGGACGTCGTTCGACCGGGCCCGGATCGGCGCCACGCTCGACCGGGGGCACCTCGACGCCACGAGCCTCATGGAAGCCCTCATCGCCGCCGGCACCCCCCAGCGGACGGCCCACGAGACGGTCGGGAAGCTCGTCCGGCGGGCGATGCGGAAGGGGGTGTCGCTCGAGGAGCTTGCCGATGAGGAGTTTTCGGCAGACTGCGCGGGCTGGAACGGCACGCTGCGGAGCGCACTTGGGGCATCCAGGGCAGTTGGACGGATGGCGAGTTTCGGATCCACGGCGCCGGCCCGGGTGGTCGACCAAATCAAGGTGTGGCAGCAGCGGCTCGGCGCTGGCGGCGTGTGAACCCGGGGGAGACGGCATCGTGGCAGCGAGGGGACGACCGGAACGCATGCGGTTGGTGCCCGTGGCGCCGCGGGGAAGCCGGCGCTGGCTGATCGGGGTGCCGGCAGCGGGGCTGTTCCTCGGCGGCCTGGCCGGGGCGGGGCAGCCCTGCCCGAACTGCGGCCCGCTGACGACGACGAAGTGGGAGTTTCCCTTCGACGACGGCCACGACGGCGACGGGACCGTCTCGGTACTCTCGGGCAAAGAGCGGCCGGGCACCACGGCCCAACCGCGGCCGCTCGATGCCCTTCAGCAATCGGTCGTCGACTCGCTCGCCGCCGATCAGCGTGACACGGCGCCCCAGATGCTCGACGCCGCGATCCGCGCCGCCGATGTCGACGCCGATGCCGCAGCGCTCGAGTGGTTTCGCCGCATGCTCGACGCCGTGGCCGACGCCGGCGACGGCCGTGACGAGCTTCTCGCCGATCTCGGCGATGCGGCCGATCAGGCAGCGCTCCTTCGGCTTGCCCGTCATCTCCGCCCCCTCGATGCCAACGCGCCGAATATTCTTGATGCAATGCGCGACGCGGCCCGCGACCGGCGCCGGTCGCCAGCGCGGATGAAGCGCGCCGCGACCGACCTGGCAAGCGCCGCGCCGGACGTTCGCGCGGCTGCCGTCGCGGAGCTTTCCAAGGCGGGCATCGACGGGCTCCCTGCGCTCATGGATGTGCTGGCGTCGACCGCGCCGGGGAAGCGGGTGGCGCGCGTTCTCGCCCGGGAGATCGTCGCCGACCTGGGGCCGGACGCCCGCCAACCGCTCCTGGCGATCCTCGCAAGCCCCGATGTCAACCGCTGGCAGGGGGCGATCCTCGCCCTCGAGGCGGCGGGCCTCGATGACCGGGCCGACTTCCTCCTCGCCCCGGCCCTCGTCGGCGGCACGCCGCCGGGCGCCCAACGCGCCGCCCTGGCAGCCCTCCAGCGCCATGCGGCACGGCTGGCCGGCGAGCCCGACCCGGCGGTCCTCCAGCCGCCGCGGCCGAATACCGCGATCACGCTCCTCGCCCAGCGGCTCGACTGCGCTCTCACGCCGCAGGGGCTCCCGCAGGTGCCCCCGCATCCAGCCGAAGGCCCGGCCACGGTCCGGCGTTATCGCTGGAACGTCGAGGCGGGGACGTTCGACGAGGTTGAGCTTTCCCCACGCCTGGCGAGGAGCATCGACGCCGCCCATGTGGCGCGCGATCTCGAGGCCCTCGACGCCCGCGATCCGCTCGCCGTCCGGTTGGTGATCCTGGCACGGATCGAATCGCTCCTCCTTGCTTCTGGCCCGTCATCGTCGGCGCTCGACGCGATCGCGCCGGAGCGGCTCGCAGCCGCCTTCACCGGTCCCGACAGTCTCGATCCAAACCTCGTCACCGAGGTGATGGAGACGGCGATCGAGCGGGAGATGCCCGAGGTGGCCCTTGCCGCCGTCTGGCAGCTCGAGGCGATGCACACGCCGACGGAGCGCGTCGCCGCGGCGCCCCTCCCGCCGAACGCCCGCAAGGCCCTCGTCAAGCTCGTCGACGCCCCCGACGAGCGGCTCGCCTTCGCTGCCGCCAGGGCCCTGGCGCTCGTCGGTGGTGATGCCGCCTATCGCGGCTCGAGCCGGGTGGTCGAGCGGCTCCTCCATGCGGCCACCTCGCGCGGCACCGATCATGCCGTCGTCGCCCATCCCGATCTCGCCGTCGGCAACGAGCTTGCCGCGGCGGCCGCGAAGTATGGCTTCCGGACGACGGTTGTGGGGAGCGGGCACGAGGCACTCCAGGCCGCGGCCGCCGAGGCCGACACGACGCTCGTGCTCCTCGGCGCCCGGCTGGCGCTCCCTGGCGCCTTCGAGACGCTCCAGGGGCTGCGGCAGGCGGGCCGGGGCGATCTGCCGCCGGTGATGATCGTCGTCGATCCGCTCGACGACCATCCGCGCGGCAGGAAGCTCACGAAGCTCGTTCTCCAGGCGCGGGCCCACGGCTGTGTGGCGCTCGTTGACCGGCTGCCGAGCTTCTTCGGGCCGCTGCTCGACGCCGAGGGGAACGTCGTCGCGCCGCCACGCTTCCCGGAGGAGCTGGCGATGATTGCCGGCCCCGAGCAGGCCGATCCGGCCTGGCGGCAGGCCCGGAGTGCAGAACGGCTCGAGCGGGCCCGGCAGGCGCTCGAGATCCTCGCCATCCTCGGCCGCAGCGGCCACGACGTCAGCGCCGCAGAGGCCCAGGCCCGGCTCGCCCTGACCACGCCCGCGCTCGTCCCGGCGGCCCTCAAGCTCCTGGCGGTGATCGGCAGGCCCGGTGCCCAGGGGAGCCTCGTCCGGCACGCCCTGGCGGCCACGGATGCCGAAATTCGTCCCCTGGCCCTCGCGGCGCTCGGGGAAAACGTCACCCGCTATCGCGTGCTCCTGGCGGCCGATGACGTCGAGGACCTGTGCCGAAGCTACACTGGAAAGTCGGACGCAGGGCCGCGGGAAACAGCCCGCACCATCCTGGCCCTCCTCCCCAAGCGCGTCCGCCCCGCCCTCCCTCCGCCTGTCGATGCCGCCTCCTTCCGGCCAACCCGGTGACGATCCCTCCGCGCCCCCGATCAAGGGTCTGATCGGCACGGCACCGGCGATGCAGGAGGTGTACGCCATGACACGGCGGGTGGCCGTGTCAAACGCCTCGGTGCTCCTGGTGGGCGAGACCGGCACGGGGAAGGAATTGATCGCCAAGGCGATCCACGAGCTGTCGCCGCGCGGGAGCGGACCGTTCGTGCGGGTCAACTGCGGGGCCCTCTCCGAAAGCCTCCTCGAGAGCGAGCTGTTTGGCCATGTCCGCGGGTCGTTCACCGGGGCGGTGGCCAACCGAGCCGGCCGCTTCGAGGCGGCCCACACCGGCACGATCTTCCTCGACGAGATCAATTCCACGACCGCCAAGCTCCAGGTCAAGCTTCTGCGGGTTCTCCAGGAGCGCGAGTTTGAGCGTGTCGGCGACACCGAGACGATCCGCGTCGACACCCGCGTGATTGCGGCGAGCAACCGCGAGCTCCTCGACGAGGTCGCCCGGGGCAACTTCCGCGAGGATCTCTACTACCGGCTCAACGTCGTCCCGATCTATATCCCCCCGCTCCGCGGCCGTCGCGAAGACATCCCCCAGCTGATCACTTACTTCCTCCGCGTCTACAACGAAGCCAACGCCCGGTACGTCGTTCACATCCAGAAGGAGGCGATTGCGGCGCTCGTGAAATACCACTGGCCGGGGAACGTCCGCGAGCTGCAAAACGTCGTCGAGCGCTGCGTGATCCTCGCCCCGGGCGACGAGCTGACGATCGATCTCCTCCCGGCAGCGATCCGCGGCGACCGGCCGAGCGTCTCGCTCCCCGGCCGCGGCGGCGATCTCGACAGCCTCGCCCGCGATCTCGTCGAGCAAGGCATGACAACCTCCGGCCCCGATGACGACACCCTCTACGAGCGCGTCGTCAACCGCGTCGAGCGCGAGCTGATCTCGCAGATGCTCGCCGCCTGCGGTGGCGTCCAGCTCAAAGCGGCAGCCCGGCTGGGCATCAATCGCAACACGCTGCGAAAGAAGCTCCAGGAACACGGACTCGAAGAGCCGGAGTGATGCGATCCCAGCGTATCACCCCGCGTATCACCCCGCGTATCACCCCGCGTATCACCCCGCGTATCACCCC
>JBBAVV010000115.1:0-6952 GCA_040397545.1 Pirellulales bacterium | reverse complement strand
CGGATCATCTCCCCCAGAGGAATCGTTTTCTTTTGGGAGCCACGAAGCGAGAGCCACGCACTTCGTCCACCGCCCCCTGCAGGACGATGCTCCTCCCCCTCGACGGAGTGTGGGAGATCCTTGCAAAGCCGTCAAGCTTTGGGCGAGGAAGGCGCGGGATCCCCGGCGACTCTACGCCAGAATCTCGCCGATGACGCGGGCGGGCTTCACGCCCGTCAGCCGTTCGTCGAGGCCTTGGAAGCGGACGGCGAGGCGCTGGTGGTCGATCCCCAAAAGATGGAGGAGCGTGGCGTGGATGTCGCGCACATGCACGCCCCCCTCCACCGCCGCAAATCCGAAGTCGTCGGTCGTGCCGTGGACACACCCCGGCTTGAAGCCACCGCCGGCAAACCACATCGTGAACGCGTCGATGTGATGGTTGCGACCGGTGCTCTCCCGCTTCTCTCCCATCGGCGTCCGCCCGAACTCCCCTCCCCAGACGACGATCGTGTCGTCGAGGAGCCCCCGCCGGGCCAGATCGAGGACAAGCCCGGCACTCGCCCGATCGACCTGCCCACAGACCTCCGGAAGATGCGTTTCGAGATTCTCACTCGGGCCGCCGTGGTGATCCCAGTTGGTGTGCCACAGCTGCACGTAGCGCACCCCCCGCTCGACGAGCCGGCGGGCGAGGAGACAATTGCGGGCATAGGTCGATTCACCAGGATCGGCGATCCCGTAGAGGGCGAGCGTCTCCGCCGTCTCGCTCCGCAGGTCGACCAGATCAGGCGCGCTCGACTGCATTCGGAAGGCCATCTCGTAGGCGGCGATCCGCGTGGCGATCTCGCCGTCGCCGGTGACCGCGAGCCGCTGCCGGTTGAGTCGGCCGACGGCGTCGACGATGCCCCGCTGCCGGGCGCTGGTCACCCCCTCGGGGCTCGAGAGGTTCAAAATCGGCTCCCCGCGGTTGCGCAGCGGCACCCCCTGATAGGCGCTTGGCAGCATCCCGCTCCCCCACAACACCGCCCCGCCACGGGGCCCGCGCGGGCCACTTTGGAGAACGACAAAACCGGGGAGATCGGTGCTCTCGCTCCCCAGGCCATAGGTCACCCACGAGCCGACCGACGGATGCCCAAACCGGCCGGTGCCGGTGTTCATAAAGAGCTTCGCCGGCGCGTGATTGAACAGATCGGTCGAACAGCTGCGGACGAAACAGAGCCGATCGGCGATCCCACCGAGGTGCGGGAGGAGATCGCCGATCCACATTCCCGATTCCCCGCGCTGCCGAAACGACCGCTTCGACCCGAGGAGATCGGTGCGGTGGCTCTCGTTCATGAAGGCAAACCGCTTGCCGTCGGTGAAACTCGCCGGGATCGGCTGGCCGTCGCGCCGCGAAAGCTCCGGCTTGTAGTCGAAGAGATCCAGCTGCGAGGGGCCCCCCGCCATGAACAGATGAATCACCCGCTTCGCCCTGGGAAGAAAGTGCGGCAGGCCAGGAAGGCCGGGCACGCCCGAGAGCCCACCGGCCCCTTCCCCCGCACCACGCCCCTCGCCGGCAAGCAGCGCCCCCAGCGCTATCGCGCCGACACCAACCCCCACGCGTCCAAACAGGTGGCGACGGGTCTCACCGAGGAGCGGGCCAGCGGGGGCGGGATGATGGTGAGGCATGAGGCGCTCCAAGCAAAAAACCGACCGCAACAAAGATCACTCGCGGGTCACCGTCTCGTCGAGATTGAGCAAGACCCGTGCGGCGTCGCGCGGATCGAGGGGAGAAAGAACAGCCAGCTCCTCTGGGTGAGGCTCCCTCCCCGTGCAGCGCCGGAAGGCGACGGCCGGGCCGTCACGGGAAATCACGGCGGCCAGCGCCTCGGCACATTCCACAAAGGCGAGGTCGTTCAAGAGCGTCAGCGCCTGCAGTGGCGTATTGCTGCGGCCGCGGCGGGTACACGACTGATAGCCGTCGGGGGCGTCGAAGACGGCGAGGCTCGGCGGCGGCGAGGCCCGGTAGAGGAAGGTGTAGAGCCCGCGCCGGTGGCGATTGGGGCCGGTGCTCGTCGGCCAGTCGCGCTTCACCTGGCCGACGGCCGTCGCTCCGGCAGGGATCGGCGGATAGACAGGCGGGCCGCCCAAGGCTGGTGAGAACAGACCCGAGGCGACCAGCGCCACGTCGCGAACCAGCTCCGCATCGAGCCGCAGCCGGGCCTGCCGGGCGACGAGCCGATTGTGCGGGTCGCGTTCGGCCTGGAGCGGGCTGACGCGCGAGCTTTGCCGGTAAGCCCGCGAGGTCACGATCAGCCGGTGGAGCCGCTTCAGGCTCCACCCCTGCCGCTCCACTTCGAGAGCCAGCCAGTCGAGAAGGAGCGGATGACTCGGCGGCGTGCCCATGAGCCCGAAGTCGGCGTCGGTCTCGACAAGCCCGACACCGAAGAACTGCTGCCAGGCCCGGTTGACGAGCACCCGGCCGGTGAGCGGATGGCCCGGCGCCACGAGCCAGCGGGCCAGATCGAGCCGGTTGGGTGGGGTGCCGGCCACCTCAAGCGGCGGCAGGATCGCCGGCGTGCCGGGGGCGACTTCCTCGGCGGGGCGGGTGAAATCCCCCTGGACGAAGCGCGTCGTCTGCCGCGGCGTCGGCAGCTCGGCAAGGACAAGCGTTGTCGGCCCCCCCGTGACCTTCGTTTGGAGATCGAGATAGCGCTCGTTGAGGCGGCGAAACTCCTGATCGTTGGCCCCCAAGCCAGCATGAAACAGGATCCGCCGCTGATCGGCAGAGCGATCCGCAGTCGGCGTGGCGAGGGCCTTCGACCGCTCGGCGTCGAAGAGCTTTTTGGCATCGTCATTGAGACCCGCCTCCCAGCCGGCCAGGGCCTCGGCGCGGACCTCGACATAGGCATAGACCTCGGCGCGGGCGGCGTCGCGGTCGGCGGTGAGGCGCGCTATGTCAACGCGGGGATCAGTGACCTTGAGCTTGGCGTCGGCCTGATTATTGAAGAAGGCGAATAGCCGGTAGTAGTCGACCTGACTGACCGGATCGAACTTGTGGTCGTGGCACTGGGCGCAGCCGATCGAAAGGCCGAGCCACACGCTCCCCGTCGTCGCCACCCGGTCGAAGACGGCGTCGATGCGAAACTGTTCCTTGTCGATCCCCCCTTCTTCGTTGATCTGCGTGTTGCGGTGGAAGCCGGTGGCGATCCGTTCTTCGTCGGTGGCGTCGGGGAGGAGATCGCCGGCGAGCTGATGGATGGTGAAGCGATCGAAGGGGAGATCGCGGTTGGAGGCGTCGACGACCCAGTCGCGCCACCGCCAGATCTCGCGGGGGGCGTCGATCGAGTAGCCATTGCTGTCGGCATAGCGCGCCTGATCGAGCCACAGCCGCGCCTGCCGCTCGCCGTAGTGGGGGCTCGCGAGGAGTCGATCGACCTCCCCCTCCCAGGCCTTCTCGGGATCGGCGGCATGGGCGGCAAGAAAGCGATCGAGCTCTGGGGCCGTCGGCGGAAGGCCCGTCAGATCGAGGCTGACGCGCCGCAGCAGCGTCTCCGGGGGAGCAGGCTCCGCCGGCTCGAGCCCCGAGCCCACAAGCGCCGCCACGAGAAACCGGTCGATCGGATGCCCGATCCCTGTCACCTCCGGTGGAGGTGCCGGCACCGGCGCCGTAAAAGCCCAGTGGGGCTCGTAGGGGGCTCCCGCCGCGATCCAGTCGGCAAGCAGGCGCTTGTCGCGATCCGAAAGCCGCTTTCCCGATTCCGGCGGCGGCATGACCACTCCGGCGTCAGCGCTTTCGATCCGAGCAACGAGCGCACTGGCGGCGACGTTGCCGGGTACGACGGCCGCATGCCCCGAGTCGAGCAGCGCCGCGGCCCCGGCGGGCTCATCGAGGCGCAGGCCCGCCTGACGGGCGCGCGGGTCGAAGCCATGGCAGGCGAAGCAGTTGGCGGCGAGGATCGGGAGGACGTCGCGGGAGTAGGAGGGGCCGACAACGGTCGCCGCCGTCGCGACGGAAACCGGAACGCCCCCACCCCACACGGCGATGATGACAAAAAACCACTGCACTCGGTTCAACATCACGCCTCCCGGCAGCCTACGCAAGGATCCGACCGGTTCAAAGGGTAGACTACACCCCACCGTCCCGGAAGCACCCAGGAAAACCGAGCTCCGCATGCCCACGGCACCCCCCGTCCCGCCAGACGTCGTCGGTTCGTTCTCGGAGCGCACCTGGAAGACCCGATTTGCGACCTTCCTCTCCGCCCCGACGGTTCGCCCGCGCGTCATGGCGATCGCCAAACTCCTCGGCTTCCGCGACGAGCAGTGGATCCGGGTCGTGATGAATCGGGAAACGCTGAAACTCGTTTTGCAGCTTCCCACCCGAAGCCTCGACGTTGCCGAAATCTCGGGATGCTTCTGGCGCGACCGCTGCCCCTTCAAGTCGTACACGACCCTCGACTATCCCGAGTTCGACATTTGCAGCGAGTCGACCGAGCGGAAGTTCGATCTGGTGATCGCCGAGCAGGTGTTCGAGCATGTTCTTTGGCCCTACCGGGGTGCGAAGAACGTCTTCGACATGCTCCGCCCCGGCGGCCATTTCCTGATCACGCTGCCGTTCCTGATCAGAATCCACGGGTACCCCACCGACTGCTCCCGCTGGACCGAGGTCGGCCTCCGCCACTTCCTCGCTGAATGTGGATTTCCACTTGATGAGATCGTCACCGGATCGTGGGGAAACACGTCGTGTGTCCGTTCGAATCTCTGGGTGTGGAAGCGCTTCCATCCGTGGCTCCATTCCCTGCGCAACGAACGCGACTTCCCCATGAATGTCTGGGCCCTCGCCCGAAGGCCGAACTGAACGACCCCGCGCCGGTCAGCCCTGCCGGCGATCACCCCGCGGCGATGATCTCCGCGGGCTCCACCGCCCGGTGCTCCCGCACCGAGAGATACGCCGCATCGACGATTGCAAGAGTTCCGAGATTTTCCTCGCCGGTTGCCACCGCCGGGCTCGTTCCCTCGAGATCGCGCAGCAGTTCGGCCATCGGGCCGATGAAGGCGTCAGGAAACCAGGCCTCCTCCCAGCGCGGCCGGTGCCAGACCCCCGCGCCATGCGCGGCGAGGCTCGTCGTCCAGTCGAGCGTCGAAGGAGATTTTTCCGGATAGCGTGGCCAGCCGACCGTCCCCAGCGCCATCCCGTGCGTCCCCTCGACCCGGAAGCGCACGAAGCAGTCCGACTCGGCCCCCTCGCGGGCCGGCCCGGCCCAGACATCCTCGAGCGACGAGCAGCGGAGCCCGGAGTCGTATTCGAGCACCGACAGGCAGATGCCGTCGTCATGGGCAAACTTCTCGGCCGTGCGCGGATCGCTGCGCACGCTCGTGAACACGCGCCGCGGTGAGCCGAACCAGCCCCGGAAAGTGTCGAAATGATGGATCGACATGATGCGGAGCGTCACCCAGCCCTGGCGCTCCTGCCAGGGCATCCAGTGGGGAATCGCCCGCATCTCGATCGTCGCCAGCACCGGCTCCCCGAGCACGCCACGGGTGAGGAGATCGCCACAGGCGCGCACGGCGTGGTCGTAGCGCATGTTCTGATTGACGACAAGGCGGATCCCGGCCTCACGACAGCGGCGCACGAGTCGGGCGGCGGTGGGAAAGTCACCCGCCAGCGGCTTCTGGGCGAGGATCCCACGGACTCGGGCTTCCTTCCGCTCGACCAGCGCACAGATCTCTTCGATGATTCCCGGCTGGACATCGGGGGGAACGGCGATGTCGACCACCTCCACGGCCCGGTCCTCGACCACCCCGCGCCAGTCGGCATGCACCGTGGGGATGCCGTGACGGGCCGCCACCTCCTCGGCCGCGGCGCGCCGGGGCGCAAAGATCGCCACGGGCTTGAGCCCCGCGGCCAGGTACGCCACGAGGTGACATTCGGCCATGATGAACCCCGCCCCGATGCACCCGATGCCGATCGAGCGATCGCGGGGGAGCGGCGCCAGGTGCGCAAGATTCATGGCCGCAGGCAGGCTCATCAATTCGCTTCCTCAGACGTCGAACCGGGTTGGTCTGCCACCGGACGGGCAGCCGATCGGTCGCGCGCGACGTCGAGCCAGTCGACACTCGCGGACGACTCGCCGAAGCGTTTCATCCCCACATCCCGGATGGCGCCGTCGGGCACCACCGACAGGGGTGTGGAGCGGGGATGATGCGAGTCCTTGTAGGGGTCGTTGCGGGTCGCGTTGTAGCAGCAGATCATCGACCAGCGCGGCTGGTCGGAACGGTTGGCGTCGGAGCGGTGGAGGAGGTTGGCGTGGAAAAAAATGGCGTCCCCCGGATCCATCTCGCAGTGCACCAGCGGCAAGCGGGTGAGGACCGCATCCACCCGCTCCATGTCGGCCCCCGCCTGATCGCCGGAAAGCTGGTGATCGATCCGACCCAGCTCGTGCGAACGGGGGATCACCTGGAGGCAGCCGTTGGCCCGCGTCGAGGGATCGACCGCAATCGACACGCTCGTCAACAGCGGCCAGATCACGCCGTTGTTGTACCAGTAGCCATAATCCTGGTGCCACGTCCACGCGCCGCCGATGCGGGCGTCCTTCATGATCATCTTCGAGTGGTAGTGGTACACCTCCCCGCCGAGAAGCCTCTCGGCCGAGCGGACGATCCGCTGGCACCGCGCGAACATGCCGTAGAGGCCATCCCCCGGATGGTTCCACAGCGAGAGCCGCACCACGCCCCCCTCGCCATCGGCCCGCCCGAACGAGTGCCGGTCGAGCTCCCGATCCTCACGGGCGGCCCGGCCGAGGAGATCGATCTCCTCACCGTCAAACATTCCGCGGGCAATGACGTATCCCTCGCGGTGATACTCGGCGATCTGCCCGTCAGTGAGCGGTTGCGTCATGGTGGCTCCTACCTGCCCGTGGAAAAAGCCATCCATGACCTTTTTCCACTTGGAAAACCTCCGGTTTTCTCGAGTGCTACGCACTCGCGACCGCCTCGT
>JBBAVV010000114.1:4568-6995 GCA_040397545.1 Pirellulales bacterium | reverse complement strand
CACACCACAGCAGGCCGTCGAGGCCGAGGCGGAGGCCGTTGACGCGGAGCTGCTGATTCCCCTCCATGAAGCCCTCTATGAAGGCATCGCGCCGATCGCACACACCGTCGCCGTCCTCGTCGGCAAGAAAGAGGATCTGCGGCGCGGCGGTGACGATCACGCCGTCGCGCCACACGGCGATGCCGTTGGGAAACGAAAGCCCCTCGGCAAACAGGACAGACGTCTCATACCGGCCGTCGCCATCGGTGTCTTCAAGACGCCGGACGCGGCCACCAGGAGCGCCGTTGCCATCCATGCCGGAGGGATAATCGGCCATTTCCACCACCCACAGCCGTCCCTGCGCGTCCCAGTCGAAGGCGACCGGATCGAGCACCTCTGGCTCGCTGGCCACGAGCTCGACTCGGTAACCGGGCGGCACGCGGATTCCGAGACGCGTCTCTTCCGGGCTCCGCGGGCCTTCCTCTGCCACAGGGGCTAGAACCGGCTCACCGACCTTCTGCCCACTCGCCGCGAACAGCGCCGAGGCCTCACGCGCCTCGAGTGCCCGATCGAAAAGCGCCACCTCCGCGAGCCGACCGGCGAGAGGGGCAAAATCATCACTGCGGCTCCCGAGGAAAAACTCCCGCGAGTCAGCCGCTGTCACGGGAAGCGTGCCATCGAACTCCGGCTCCTCTCCGCCATTGAGCCACACGGTCGCCTCCTCTCCGCGGCGAACGAGGACGACATGATTCCACGTGCCGGGGGGGACGACCGTCTCCCCGACGAGGAGCCCGTTGCGGTCGTTGCCGTCGAAGAGGATCAGCTTTCCAGCGCCGCCTGGCACGGCGCTGCCGCCGAGGCCCAAGTGGTCGCCCGGGGCACCAGCCGCCCCGGCCGGTCCACGCGAAAAAAGGTAGGCGGCCACGGGGCGTGATTCGGGGGGCACGTCGCTGCGGAACCAGAAAGCGATGCTCCAATCGTCGTCGAGGGCTTCGTCACGGCCGGCGAGACGGCCACCGCGAAAGGCGGCTCGGGCCTGCGGATGGAAACTGACCTCACCGGTGGAGACGAGATCGGCCGGCTGCTCGGCAAGCGTCCAGTCCCGCGTCGGCCGCAGGGCCGAGAGGCGGGCCGCATGGTCGACGGGAAACTCCGGCACCCCGGCGAGCCGCGTCTCGCGCTCCTCCGCAGCCCGCTGTCGCTCGGCGGCGGCGACCCGCTCCGCCCCCACGCCCGATGCCTCCCAAAGGCTGGCAATCGTCGCGACATCAAGGGCCCGATCAAACAGTGCCACCTCGTCGAGCTTTCCTTGAAGTCCATCTCCGAGAACGATCGCCGCTGTTCCTTTGATCGTCTCTCCGGTGAGCATCGGCTGCGGTTTGCCGTCAACATGGACATCGACGCTGTCGCCACGCCGAACGATCGCCACCTGATGCCAGTCGTCGGCCCGCAAACGCCTTTCAGATGTTTGAGCGCCGAGAGAAAACCCGAGGGCGTGAGCGCTGTCCTGGCGGGCGATGAGTGGCTCTGCCGTGAGGCCGGTGCAGAGTGTTCCCTGTCGGTCGCTTGCGCCGCTCCGCTCGCCGAGCCACACCCAGGCCACGAGCGTCGCATCGCCGGCCGGGGCCTTGCCGGGAAGGACGAGCCGACCACCGGCGAGATGGACCGCCCGGTTGATCGATTCGGATTGCGAAAATGCCGAAGGAACAAGGGCCTCACCGTCGCCGCAACCGGTTCCCGTGCCGACGCCGGGGAGATACCAGGCAAAGCCGGGGGTGAGCGTCGCCGGGCTGCCGCCGGAGACGCCGCTGCGCGGCTCAGAGCCATCCTCGTCGTCGAGTCGCCACAAGCCGACGGGCTTGGCCGCGACCACCGCCTCGGCGGCAGGCCCGTGACGATCGGCAGGCCCGCGCCGCGGCGTGCCCGTCACCTCCTCGAGCGCCGCGACGAGCGTGTCGACGATTTTCGTTTCGGCCGCGACCTCGAGGCCGGCAGTCCGCGCTGGCCAGGTGGTGTAGCCACCGAGAACATGCTGCTCCGGGGGCGGAATGTAGCCCTCGGCGCCGTTGGCAAGCTCCACATTGAAGTGCATCGCGGCGGGGGAGCGGTTGCGGAGCTTGAGGCCGGTGAGGGCATAGACCTCGTTGGGGAGCGTCGCGATCGTCAGCTCACCGATGCGGATCGCCTGGAGCTTGACCGTTGTCCGCTTCCGCTCGTGGAGGATCAGTGCCTCACGCGCGTACACCTCGGGGAGGTTCTTGGGGAGATCATCGGTGATCCCGGCGGCGATCCCGTGGGCCCAGGCAAGCCGAGCCTCGTCCGGCAATCGATAGCCAAGATCGAGAACCTTCTCCGTCATTGCCAGTGACACATCGTCGCGGTACTCGATCGACTCAATCACCTTCACCGCCTTGCGGGCCACGGCGGCGGCATAGTCGTGGATGGCGG
>JBBAVV010000114.1:0-4468 GCA_040397545.1 Pirellulales bacterium | reverse complement strand
AGACAGCCCATGGCTGCCGGGGCGGAGTGCGTGTGGGTCGCCGAGACCATGATCCGCTCGACCGGGATTCCGGTGCGCTCGGCCGCCAGGGCCTTCGCCTCGTCAATCAGCGGCTGCGGCATCATGCAGGTGTCGACGACGACCAGCGCCAGCCGCACTGGCGGCTGCCCCTCGGCGCCGCCGTCATCGAGCACGATCGCCCGGACGAGGAGCGGATCGTGAACGCGGTCGGCCCGCCCTTCGAGAAACCCTCCGGCAACAATCGAGGGGGCCTCCGGTGGGGCGTTGCGCGGCGTGATATCGACCGCTGCCGCGCCGGCCCGAAAGCCGCCGGCAGCGGCCGTGGCACCGCCGGCGATGACGAGGAGCAGGCCGAGCGTCATGGCTCGAGCCATGGGACGCGCGACAGCGGGCTGCGGAGGCTTCATCTTCAGGTCCCCTGGGGGCGTAACGGAGGCGGTCGTCTGGCGGACACCCGTCGATCCACTGTAAACTCTTCCTTTCACGGGGAGGAGGCGGGCGATGCTCACGATTGGCGATTCGGTACGGACTGGTGGCCGGCTGGCTCGGCGTCCGTTCCTCCGTGTCGGCAGCGCCGGCCTGGCAGGGCTTGCCGGCCTGACGAGCCTGTTTGGCCGGTCGCCCACCGGCATGGCCACGGCCGCCCCGAACGATCCCGCCGCCCGCTTTCTCCGCGACCGCTCGGTGATTTTCCTCTTCATGCACGGGGGCCCGTCGCAGTTCGAGACGTTCGACCCGAAATCAGAAGGCCCCTCCAGCGCCCATTCCCAGACCGGCGCGATCGCCACCTCGATCCCCGGGATCTCCTTCGGCTCGACCTTCGCCGAGCTCGCCAAGCGCGCCGATCGGCTGAACATCGTCCGCTCATTCGTCACTGGCGACGGCAACCACGACATCAAACCGGTCGTCGGGGCGGCAACCAACCGGGCCAATCTCGGCTCGCTCTACGCCCGCGTTGCCGGAGCCAATCGCCCTGCCACGGCGATGCCGACGAACATCACCCTCTTCCCTCCGGCCGTGATCAAGGATGCCGGCCCGCCGATCACCGACTTCGGCAACTTCGCCGCCGCTGGCGACCTCGGGCCTGCCTTTGCGCCGCTCGTGCCCGGTGGCAGCGCCGGCTTCCAGGAAGACATGCGGCTCCACCTCCCGCAGGAGAGGCTCGGCGACCGGCGCGGGCTCCTTGCCGAGCTCGACCGGGGGAAGCGGTGGCGCGATCTCGCCGCGCTCCGCGGTGCCAGCGCGATCCAAGACTCCGCCTTCGATACCCTCCTCCGGGGCGTCTCCGACGCCTTCGATCTCGACAAGGAGGATCCACGGCTCGTCGAGCGCTACGACACCGCGCCCCTCTTCCGGCCGGAATCGATCGACAAGAAGTGGAACAACCACAAGCACTACGCCGATCATGGCCAGTCGATCGGCCGGCTGCTCCTCCTCGCTCGCCGCCTCTGCGAACGCGGGGCGGGGTTTGTCACCGTGACGACGAGCTTCGTCTGGGACATGCACGCCGACATCAACAACGCTCCCGTCACCGAGGGGATGCGGTATGTCGGCGCCCCGTTCGACCATGCGGTGGCGGCATTCATCGACGACGTCGAGGCCCGTGGGCTCTCCGACAAGATCCTCCTCGTCTGCTGCGGCGAGATGGGTCGGACGCCGCAGCTCAACGCCGCCGGCGGCCGCGACCACTGGGGGGGCCTCGCCCCGCTCCTCCTCTACGGCGGAGGGCTGGGGAAGGGGACCGTCGTCGGCCGGTCGAGCCGCGACGGCGGTCAGCCTGCCTCCGATCCAGTGACGATTCCCGACCTCGTCGGCACGATCACGCGCTCGCTCCTCGATCTCTCCGAAGTGAGGCTCCTCGACAGCCTCCCCAAATCGCTCCAGGCGACCCTCTCCCAGGGACGGCCGATCCCTGGCCTTGGCTGATCGACGCCGCGGCTAACGCAGCGACTTCACCAGCGTGTCGTAGTCGGCGTGTGAACCGATCCAAAACCAAGTGATGGTGTCATCCTCAACCACACCGAGCGCCCGCCAACCGATTCCAACCCGAACAGACCACACCCCCGTCGAACCGATCGGCTTGAAGCCAAGACTCGGATGGCGGGGGTCATCGATCCAGAGCCGATAGTTCTTTCGCGCTGTCTGCCGGACTTCGTCGGGGAGTCGTTTCAGGCAGGCAAGAAAGTCGTCTTCCAGTTTCGAATTCACAGGTCATCGATCCGCATGTCGCGGGTGTTGCCGGAGCGGATCTTCGCCCGCACCTTCTCGGCAAGCTGACGAAGCACGGGCTGAGAGGCGGCGAACGCCTCCTCCCAGCGACGGTCGTCGGCGATCTCCTCGAGGATCAGGGCCGCGATGGTATCCTGCTCCGCCGGGCTGCATTTCCGCAGTTCGTCGATCGCTTGTTCGAGCAGCGTCGTCATTGTCGTGTCCTCGTCACACGCATCGGTCAGGCAGGCGATCTTTTATCAGGGCGATCCGCGCCCGCATCAACCTGGGCATCGCTCAATGCCCCGCCGGCTGCGATCTGCTGGCTACAGCAGCCTTGCCCCCGACCTTCAGGTGGTCGGGGAGCCACTCGTCGTCTCCTTCGTCGGGGTTGGCGAGCGCTTCCTGCGGGATCATCTCCTCATGGTCGTCGACCGGCCCCGTCCCGCCGATAAACGTGTAGGCAACGGGCAAGAGGACGAGGATCAGGACCGTCGTCACCATTTCGCCGAAGACCATCGACGTCGCCATGGGAATGAGAAACTGGGCCTGGAAGCTCTTGTCGAAGAGGAGCGGAAGGAGCCCACCGACCGTCGTCACGCTCGTGAGGAACACCGGGCGGAAGCGGAGACAGCCCGCCTCACGGAGCGCCACCTTCATCGGCCGCCCCTCACGGACGCGCTGGTTGATGAAATCAATGAGGACGATCGAGTCGTTGACGACGATACCCGCCAGCGCCACCACGCCGAACATCGTGAACAACGTCAGCGGCAGCCCCATGATGGCGTGGCCGAAGACGGCACCGGCAATGCCGAAGGGGATCGCCAGGAGGATCAACAGCGGCTGGAGGTAGGAGCGGAACTCCATCGTGAGGAGGACGAACATCGCAAACACCGACACCATGAACCCGAGGCCAAGGCTCCGCAGTGATTCGTTTGTCTGCTCCTGCTCCCCCTCCCAGCGGACGCGCACGTCGGGATATTCGGCGAGCAGCGACGGCATCAGCCGCAGCTCGATGTCGTTGGTCACCTGGGTGCTCGTCAGCCCCGAACCGACGTCGAGATCAGCCGTGATCGTGATCGAGCGCTTCTGCCCGAGCCGGTTGATCTCCGAATAGCCGCGGTCGACTTTGATGTCGGCCAGTTCGGTGAGCGGCCGGGAGATCCCGTCTCCCCCTTTGACGCGGACATCATCGAGGACGGCCGACGTCCGTCGCTCCTCACGCGGATAGGCGACGAGGAGCTTGACCTCATGGCGCCCGCGCTGGAGCCGCATCACTTCCTCACCGTAGAAGCTCGCCCGGATCGTCGAGGCGACATCGGAAAGCGACACCCCCATTGCCTCGGCCCGGGGCTTGACCTTCATCTGGTATTCCCACTTGCCCGGACGGGAATCGTCGTCGATGTCGATCACCCCCTGGTACTCGGCGAGGAAAGCCTTCGTCTTCTCGACGGCCGCGTCGAGATCCCGGGCCCCGTCCTCCGTCGACGGCGCGAGGAGCTTGAACTCGATCGCCTTGCCGGCCGGGCCGATGTTCTCCGACGCGAAGACGACGCTGTCGACGCCGGGGATGCTCCCGGTGGCCTTCCGCCACTCGGAGAGGAAGGTTTCGCTCGTCACGCTGCGGTGGATCGAGTCCTCGAGCTCCACGCTCACCGCCCCCAGATTCGATCCGCTCGACGTCGACTGGACACCGGGCTTCCCCTCCATGTCGATGGCTCCGATCGAAGCGTGGACGAGCGTCACCAGCGGCCTTTCCCCGGCACCGAGCTTGGCGGCCGTATCGTCGAGGGCCCGCTCGATCCGGGCGACGGCATCTTCGGTGACCGACACCGGCGTGCCGTCGGGGAACATGACACGGGCCTGGATCCGCTTCGAGTCGACCTTCGGGAAGATCGTAAACGGCGTGATTCCGCTGCGGATCATGCCGAAAGCCACGATGAGCACGGCGAGCGCCCCGGCGAGCATCACCCAGCGGTGGTTGATCGCCACCTCGAGAAACGGCGCGTAGGCCCTCTTCACAAACCACTTGAGGCCGCCGTCGCAGGTCGACTGGATGGCCTTCACGACCGGCAGGAGGGGGTGGAGCGGCCATGTCAGGATGCGGAAGAGCTTGAGGACGCCGGAATCGTCGTGGGCAAGGTGCCCCGGAAGAATGAAGATCGCCTCGGCGAGCGACACGATCAGGCAGGAGATGAAGGCATACGGCATGACGGCGATGAACTTCCCCATCACCCCC
>JBBAVV010000113.1:1459-7268 GCA_040397545.1 Pirellulales bacterium | reverse complement strand
CGTGGGAAGTTCCCCAAGCCACGATCCGTGCCAGTTCGTCGGCCGGTAGCGCGCCACCGTCGATCGCCCGGAGGAGACCGAGTGCCTCTGAGGGGGTGGCGCCGGTCGGTAGAGGGTCGGTGTCGACCGGGACCGCCCCGGCCGGTGTGGCCTCGCTCGGCAGCGCTTCGATCCAGTCGCCGATCAGCTTCAGGCCTCGGGCATCGACGACGGTCGAGCCGAAGTGGGGCATCCGCCCCCGACCGAGCGTCGCCATTCGATAGTAGAGGACCGACTTCGTCGGAGCGCCGGCCGCCACCACCGCCGCGTCGTCGAGGGCGAAGGTGCCGTGGCTCGGCCGCAGTCCGAGGAGCTTCGTGCGGTCGAGGGCCACGTCGGAGCGGACATCGAAATCGGAGGCTCCGCCCCCGCCACGCAGATGACACTGGGCGCAGTTCATCTGCAAATAGCTGCGCGCCCGGCGGTCGAGATCGGCGGTCGGGTCGTAAGGATCGACCGGTGGCGTCACGCTCTCGTCGAGCGGCTTGGCGACCAGGCCGAGCTCGTCGAAGCAGCGCAGCTGGTTTGCAGCCGTCGAGTCGATGCCGGCCTGCGCCACACGGGGATCGACCGGCCGGTTGAGCTGCGCTGGCGTGAATCCGTACAGCGAGCCCCCGCGGGTCGTGTGGCACATCAGGCACTCGGTGCGGCTGGCGACGCGATAGCTCTGCCGATGGTGAACTGCCGGATCGTTCGGGTCGGCAATCTCCAGACGGACCGCCGCCCCTTCCGGGCCGACGAGCTCGGCATCGGTCTGCTCGTCGTTCCACAGATAGCTGTAGGCGCACCAGTCGGCGCCGTTGAAATGGAGAAGCTGGGTCTCGATCCTCCGGGTGGTGCCGGGGGCGGTCTCGAGGGCGATCGTCTTGGCGAGGACGCCATCGGTGGGAAACTTGAACTTCCCGCGGATGAAACCCTGCTGGGGATTCTGCGCTTCATAGAGCGAGAGCTGCGCTGTCCCCGGCAGGGCGAGCCAGCGCTCGGCACTCGTGCCGTCGGCCCACGCCTCGGCGCTGATGGAATAGGGAACAACCCCCGCCGCCGGCGTCTGCGCGGCGGTGTCGGCAAACAGCCCGGTTTCGCTCAAGCGGGTGGGGAAGCGGAGGTTGGCCTCGACCGGCGGGCGGCGGACGAGCCGGTGGAGCGAGCCCGAGTCGTAGTCGACCAGGAGCACCTCACCGTCGGCACCGAGGCCGAAGGTCGAGAGGGCCAGCGGCGTGTCGGCAAGCTCTTCCTGCCAGGTGATCCGCGTGCCATCGTGCCGCAGCCCCCACACCTTCCCGGTGACATAGTCGCCGTACACATAGGCCCCGGCCAGCTCGGGGAGCCGGGGGGTGGTCGACACATAGCCTCCGGTGATCGAACGGCTCTCGGTGTGGGGATGGGAGATCACCGGCGGCGTGATCGGATCGGGGCCCCGGCGCCGATCCCCCACCACCGGCTGCGGCCCCTCCATGATGCTCCAGCCATAATTTTTCCCGCGCTCGACGAGGTAAATCATCTCCCACAATTCCCATCCCACGTCGGCGACCCACAGTCTCCCCGTTCCGTCGAACGACATCCGCCACGGATTCCGCAGACCATAGGCCCACACCTCCCCCCGCGCCCCCGGCACGTCGACGAACGGATTGTCGGCGGGGATCGAGTAGGGGCGGGGCGGAGCGCCTGCGGCAGTCGGCCCGGCGAGATGGTCGACGTCGATGCGCAGGATCGATGCGAGGAGATCCTCGACCGACTGCCCCGTACCGAGCGCATCAGGAGGCGTGGCGTCGCCGGAGTCGCCGGCGGAGATGTAGAGCATCCCGTCGGGGCCGAACTGGAGGCTGCTGCCGTTGTGCCCCCCCGACACCCAGTCGATGACCCGCTCCTCACTGGCCGGATCGATCGTCGGCGGATCGGTGGTCGAGACGGTGAACCGCGACACGCGCGTGCCGTCGGCGATTTTCGCCTGGAGGGCGTAGACCAGGAAGCACTGCCGGTTTTCAGCGAAGCGCGGGTGGAAGGCGAGGCCGAAGAGGTGATCGAACCCCTCGATCGACCCCAGATCACAGACGAGGTCGGCGTGGGCCACCTCCTCGTAGCCGTCGCCCCCGGATCGGGGCCGCATCGGGAACGAATACACTTTCCCCTTCTCTTCGGTGATCATCATCCGATCGCTTCCGGGGATCGCCACGAGCTCCGTCGGCTTGTCGAAGCGGAGCGCGGGGAGGACCGGCTCGTGGCCGTATGGTGGCGGCGGGATCGGGGCCCCGCTGATCCGCGAGCCGGTCCACTCGGTGCGCGGCTTGGCCTCCGCCGCGACGACCGGAGCCGAAAGGAGCGACAGCAGCAACAACCAACCGGCCACGGACGAGAGCAGGGCGCGCATGGGATTCCCGCGGGATGACTCGACCGACGGGGGGCACGGTGCAGCCGTGCCGCTTTTGCCCCCGTCGACCCCTCAATCATGGGCGGCTGAGGTGCCTCTGGCCAGTGCGTTTCCTCCCGAAAGGCACAAGTGCCCGTTCAGCCGGCCGGCGCCTGGAGCGCTACCATCCCCGCGTAGCGGCCGCCCTGGGCGAGGAGGGCGTCGTGGCTGCCGACCTCGATGATCCGCCCCTCCTCGAGAACGACGATCCGATCGGCATGACGGATCGTGCTCAAGCGGTGGGCGATGATGAAGCTCGTCCGGCCACGGAGCAGCCCGGAGAGCCCTGCCTGGATGGCAAGCTCGCTCTCGCTGTCGAGATTGCTCGTCGCCTCGTCGAGGATCAGGATCCGGGCGTCGGCGAGGACCGCCCGGGCGATCGCCAGCCGCTGCCGCTGCCCGCCGCTGATCCGCACGCCACGCTCGCCGATGAGCGTGCCATAGCCCTCCGGCATGGCATCGATGAAGCCGGCCGCATGGGCGGCGCGGGCCGCCGCGGCGATTTCGTCGGGGCTCGCATCGCGGCGGGCATACGCGATGTTCTCGGCGATCGTGCCATCGAAGAGGAAGACATCCTGCTCGACGACGCCGAGCAGGCGGCGGTATGACTCGACGTCAATGCTCCGCACGTCGCGGCTGTCGAGGCTGACGGCGCCGGCGGTCGGATCGTAGAAGCGGGCCACGAGGTTGCAGAGCGTCGTCTTCCCCGATCCGCTCCGGCCGACGAGGGCGATCGTCTCTCCCGGCCTGACGTCGAGCGTGATCCCGTGGAGAACGTCGACCGTGGCACCGGGATACCGGAACGAGACCCGGTCGAACGTGATCCTCCCGGCGACCTCCGCGCGGTTGAGCCTGGCACCGGGCAGGGCCGCGGCCATGTCGAGCGGCTCGGCGAGCAGATCGAGGACGCGGTCAAACCCGGCAAGGTTACTCTGGAGCTGTCCGAGGGTGCTGGCGATCACCGCCACCGGCTCGAGCAGCATCGCCATGAATACGAGGAACATCACCAGATCACCGGGGGTCAATCTCCCGGCGAGCACCTCCATCCCGCCGTAGAGGAGGAGCACCGACGACGCGCCGGGGAGGAGGAGATCCCAGAACACCTCGAGGATCCGCCCCCACCACCAGGAAAGGAACTCGAGCCGGAGCGTGAGGTGATTGGCGCGGGTGTAGCGCGCCGCCTCGCGGCGCTGGCGACCGAAAGCGCGGACGACGCGCATCCCGCCGAACACCTCGCCGGTGCGGGCATCGACATCGGCCCGTTGGGCACGGATGTCGCGGTAGAGCGGTCGGAGGATCCGGCTCCAGAGGATGCTCGACATCGCCACCGCAGGGATGAGGAGGAGGCTGCACAGGAGCATCCGCCAGTCGATCCAGGCGAGGATCAGGAGCCCGCCGACGAATTGCACCAGCGCTCGCCAAGGATTGAAGAGCATCGTGAAGACGAGCTCGCCGACGCCGCCGGCATCGTCGCGGAGGAGAGTCCCCGCGCCGCCGGCGCGGAGTTGGTAGATGCGGTGGAGCGGAAGCCGGGAGGCGTGCGCGAAAACGCGCCGGCGCATCCGCTCCTGGACCCGCTTCGACGTCCGCGTCACGAGCCACCGACCGGCGAGCGACAACAGGCTCCCGACGAGGATCGTGGCCATCACCGCGACGACGAGGAGCAGGAGCCGCCCTCCCGGCTCGGCCGGCACCGGCACCCAGGCGGGAAGCCAGGTGGGGAGCGTCTGGCCGAGGAGGACATGGTCGATGGCGAGCTTCGTGGAGGCTGCCGGGGCGAGCTTGAGGAGCGTCGACGCCGTGCCGAGCGACACCCCGAGGATCACGACGGTCCAATCGCTGCCGAGGACCCGCGTCAGTTCGAGGAGCAATCGCGGCAGCGACCGCTGCCGCTGGCTCTTGGCCCGGGTGGCCTGCTCGGCCGGATCTCGGCGACGATGACGGTAGTCGGCAAACTGCCGTCGACTCCCCTCCCCCCGCCTTTCGGCTGGCCGGGCGTGGCGTGGCGTGGTGCCGTTCAACGTCGGGATGCTCCCTGCCGGAGGGGCGTGGTGCCCGAGGATCGATGACCGTGCATCGACGGCGTCATGGCTGCTCCGGCCAGGTGTCCGGTATCGACCAACGGCGTCACCAGGGCCGCGGCCGAATCAGCCTGAGCGGAGGCGGAGCGCGGATCGCTCGCCGCCACGATCGCCAACGCGAAAAGAAGGGCTCGGACGAGGCGATCGCCGGGGTACGTTTCCAAGGAAAGGGCTCCGGTGTGGAATGGGGCGATGGGGACCGTCGGTAGCGCCTTCCAGCGGCGGACTCCAACCGCCGGGGACGACGCGTCGCGCTCGCCAGCCCTGAATATCGGCCGGGGCCCCCCGCCGGCCAAGCCCCTCCCCGGGACAAGCCCGGAATGGGAAGGTTCGACGTCGGATCGGGCACCATCGCTTCGGGAATCCGCCCGCTTCATTTCCAGCGCGAACATCGCCCATTCGGCCGCCCCCGCATCGCATCGGCAAGTGGGCCGGCCGCATCGGCCTCGGTGACCGATAAGAGTTGCAGTTGGCGTCCACTCACTTCGGTCAGGTCCACACCACCCGTCCAGAAGCGTTGGACAAACAGCAGCGGCGGTGCCGGAAACGGATCATGCGCCGCTGTCTGCCGGCCGGTTCGGCTCGGCGTGGGTTGCCGGGACGGCCAGCAAACCGGCCCCGCCAGGCGAAAGCCGTCGCAGCCGCCAAATGTAAATGTCCCCGCCGCGACAGCGACAACGTTGCCAACGTTCCCGGCCGCGCGGCGGTGTGTGAAGAAGCCGTGAGCGCCGGGCTTCGTTCGCGCGCTGACCGGCTCTTGTTGACCCGAGTGGTCAGTTCAATCACACCCAGACCCAGCCTCTTGACAAAGGGGTGACACGTAGAAATAGTCTCTGGGGGGGATAATCGCTCGGGAGCGTTTCGGGGATCGGTCATCTGGGAAATGTCTGGACGAACCAGAAAACTCTATCCTCGGAAAGATGACCGACGATGTTGACGGGAGTCGGCATAGGGACAGCACTTGCCTCACTCGTCATCGCGCGGAGTACCGTCGGGTCTCAAACCACCGGAAGACGACACACTGCGATGCAAATGATCATGGCCACAAGGAGTCAGACATGGGGGCACGTTGCCGCTTCCCCCGGGACCGGACGGCGGCGATTGTTCCGAAAGCCTTCGCCCGTGATCAGGCTTGCCAGCTTCGTTTCATCAATCCGCGGATGGATGGAATCCGAAAAGCGTTCAAAGAATGTCGTGCACAGTTGGGACTATCGGTTCGGCGTCTGCCATGAAATGGTGTTCGATTTTTTCATTCAGGAGAGTTGATCATGAACTACGTCAG
>JBBAVV010000113.1:0-1359 GCA_040397545.1 Pirellulales bacterium | reverse complement strand
GGCGACGCGGGGAATGCTCCGGACGCCAACGGCAAAGGAGCCGTGCCCTACGTGTTTCGAATCAGCAAGACGGAGCTCACGATCGGCGAGTACACGACGTTCCTGAACGCGGTTGCGGCGAGCGATCCCTACGACTTGTACAACCCCCGCATGGGGGACTACACGGAGGTTCTCGGCATCGCCCGCAGCGGCTCCCCGGGTTCGTATACCTACAGCGCCATGGCCCCGTTGGGGATCGCGTACCCCGGGTGCAGCAGTCCGACAAATCGGCCGATGACGTTCGTGAGTTGGTTTGATGCGGCCCGCTACGCCAACTGGATGCACAACGGGCAAGGTTCCGGAGGCACGGAGGACGGTGCGTACACGCTCAACGGAATGATGAGCGGGGCCGCTCCCGTGAAAAATACCAGTGCGCTCTTCTTCCTTCCCACAACAGACGAATGGTACAAAGCTGCGTATTACAAGGGCGGCGGAATGAACTCCGGATACTGGAAATACGCAACGCAGAGTGACGTACAACCGGGCAACGTGATCGGCAACGATCCGAACCAGGCCAATTACTTCCAGATCGGCCGGGTCTCGGTGACAGGTCAGTCTTCTCTCATATGGAACCAAAACTACCTCACCGATGTTGGCGCGTTCACGGGGAGCTCCAGTGCCTACGGAACGTTTGATCAAACGGGAAGTGTTCAGGAATTTACTGATCTTGATGGTTCGTCCACGATCAGTCGAGGACTCCCCAGCGGAAAGTGGGATCACTACGTCAATCTTGATTCCTCCAACGGATCAACCGGCGAGACAGGGTGGGAGAGCCACACGATCGGATTCCGACTCGCCAGTTCGATGGATGCCGCCCGGATCAGCGGCGTTCCCGAAATCGATCCGGCAACTGGCGGCAGCGCCCTCTCGCTCGTCGCCGGGGTGCTGGCGATGATCGAGCAGCGTCGTCGGCGTGGCAAACTCTTGGCCTGATCGGTCGGGCTTGGAGAGCGCTGTTTCCCACCCGGGCTGGGCATCGCAAGGTGTCCGGCCCGGTTTTTTCCATTTCGCTCTGCCAGCCTTCTGGTCCTTCCCTCTCATGTGGAGAAGGCGGGTGTCTCTCCGGCCATTGGCACAGAGGAGACCGCCGACCGTCCGGGGGTTGGTCAGGTTAATTTTTGAACATACCCGCCCTGGTGGGAGCTGCTGCCTACGATAGACGCGTTGGACCGCGTCGAAAAGTTGAACCGCGTCGATTGCCCAGGCGAAACGCTCATTTCGGAGAGATTGCCGTGCTGGGTTCCATCCGCCGCCGACTGGCCGATATCTTCGACGCCCTCGACAGCCCGGCCGTGCGGGCCTGGCTGGAGCGGCTGGTGG
>JBBAVV010000112.1:3775-7681 GCA_040397545.1 Pirellulales bacterium | reverse complement strand
GGTGGATGCCGATTCATCCGAACTGGAACCCCGCTGACGGCAGCCATCAGCCCAGAGGGGCCTCTCGACGCACGTCGCAGGACCGCCCTCAAGCCCCTTTTTCTCCCACGGATTCTGCGGAGGCCCCTGGCTTCCGAGGTGGTGCTTAACCACCAACGCGTGTCCAACGAAGCAGACTTCCTTGGCACCTCGATGACCCCGTGCTGTCTCGGGGCGTGGTTTGGACATCACCCAAACAACGTTTCGGCGACCTCGTCCCGGGTCAGCCCTGCGTGCTCTACCACGTCCTTCAAGATCGCGTTGGGGTCTCCACCAGCACTGGATCGTGAAGCGAAATCGTGACGTGGTGCTCCCCGTGCATCTTCGTTGAAAGGCGCACGTGCGATCATTTTTGACGCATGATGACGTCACCGGCATGCGAGAGCGCTGCCACCAACGCTTCGCCGGAAACGTCACGGGGAAGCCTCATGGGGCGAGCACCTCGTCGCGAACGACATGCAGCCGGATCACCCGCGGCCCGTGCCCCTCCTCGAAGTGGCAGGCTACGGCTTCCCGGATCGCGGTCCGGAGCATTTCGAGCGTGTCGGCCTCGGTGTGAATCGACGCTCCGACGGCCCTCGCGACATAGCCCCCCTCGGGAGCCTCTTCGACCACGAAGACAATCTCTGTCACCGGAGCACCCCTCGGAGCCATGAACCGGGAGAGGCGGAAATATCGCCTAGGGCACCAGGGTCTGCGTCAACAATTACCGTACACCACTAGGCTAAATCGCGATGCTCAAGCGGCTTGCCTTCGCCTCGCCAGCCGTCCACGAAAGAAAATGGACGGCCGGCACCAACCAGTCGGGGCGACAGGATTTGAACCTGCGACCTCTTGACCCCCAGTCAAGCGCGCTAGCCAGACTGCGCCACGCCCCGATTCCGCCGACAAGCACGCGCAGCTCTCGCTTCTCTGCTCGACGACCGGCACACTATTGCACAAACACCCCCCGCCGGCAACACGAACCCTCCCAGCCGCTCTTCCAGTCGCCCTTCCAGCCACGCTCCCAGGCTCGCAAACCAGCGTCATTCCCTCCCCCCACCGCCCGAAACTCAAAACCGCACGACCACGCCATGGCCGCCACACCTCACCCCACGCCCCACCACACCTCATCCAACCACGCTACGCCCGACCCCGTCACGCTCCCCCACACCCTCCCCTTCTCCACCCGGCTCGCAAACGCCATCCGCGTCAAGCGCACCCCCGCCTGCGTCGGCCTCGACCCGCGCCGCGAATCACTCCCCCCAGCCCTCGGCGCCGCTGCCATCGATGATCCCGCGGCCCTCGCCAAGCTCTACACGAGCTTCTGCCGGGACGTCATCGACGCCGTCGCCCCCCATATCCCGATCGTGAAGCCGCAGCTCGCCTGCTTCGAAGCCCTCGGCCCCGCCGGGATGATGGCACTGGCCGACACGATCCACTACGCCCACGCCCGCGGGCTGCTCGTCCTCGCCGACGGCAAGCGGGGCGACATCGGCTCCACCGCCGAAGCCTACGCCGACGGCTGGCTCGCCGGCCCCTGGGGCTGTGACGCCCTGACCATCAATCCCTACCTCGGCCTCGACTCGATCGCCCCCTTCGTGACCACCGCCAAAGCCCGCCACGCCGGCCTGTTTGTCCTCGTCAAAACCTCGAACCCCGGCAGCCGCGACTTCCAGGATCTCGAAGCCAACGGCTCCCCCCTCCACGAACATGTCGCCGCCGGCGTCGAACACCTCGCCGCCGACACGCTCCCGCCAGGAACAAGCGACGCTCCCGGCCGGCACGCCTACGGCCTCGTCGGCGCTGTCGTCGGCGCCACCTGGCCGAAGCAACTCGACACCCTCCGCGCCGCCATGCCCCACGTCTGGATCCTCGTTCCCGGATTCGGCAAACAGGGGGGACGGGCCTCCGACGTGCGCGGGGCCTTCGACGCCGGAGGTCTGGGGGCGATCGTCGTCAGCGCCCGCGACGTGATCTTCGCCCACAGCCGCCCCGACATGAACGCCGCTCTGGCCGAAAGCCAATGGCAGACCGCCGTCGAACGCGCCTGCCACGACATGATCGAGCGGATCGCCGCCGATACCCCCGCTGGCAAACTCCGCGACTGAGCCGCGGCAGCCGCGGGGCTGGCGCGATCGTCATGGCCGCTTCGGCCGGCAGGCCCTCGCGGAGATCAAGGGGCCGCGGGCTTCAGGCCTTCGCTTCCTGGATCAGGCGCGAGAGGAGCGGCAGCAGCTGCTTCTTGCGGCTGACGACATTTTTGAGGGAGTAGAGACCGCGGTCGAGACGCGGATAGTTGATCTCCTCCCACGCCTCCGATTCCCGGGAGAGGAGGAGGAGCGAACCATTGCTGACGACGTCGGTGACCAACAGCGCCGAGAAGTCGAGCTTGTGACCGGTGGCGAAGTCCTCGAGGGCCGTCCGCAAGTCGTCTTTCCGCTCCCAGAAGAGATCGAAGCCGGTCTCCTCGATCTGTGAGATCGAAAACCGCACGCCCTGCTCCGAGAACTCCTTGCAATCCTCGCTGATCACCCCGGCCGGCGTGCTTGACCGCAGCGCCGACCCGATCTCGAAGAACTCGCGGGCATACTGATCGAGATCGATCGTGCACAGCCCGCGCAGCCAGGCGAGGATGTCGCGGTCGATGTCGGTCGTCGTCGGGGATCGGAGAAAGAGCGTGTCGGAGATGATTCCCGACGCCATGCACAGGGCGATCCCGGGCTTCGGCACGATCCCCGATGCCCGGAACTGCCGGGCGACGAGCGTGCAGGTCGACCCTACCGGCTCGTTGATGAAGCGGATCGGCTGCTGCGACTTGAGCCCACCACCGAGGCGGTGATGGTCGAGAACCTCCACGATCTCGGCATCCTCCGCCCCGCTCACCGCCTGGGCGAGCTCGTTGTGGTCGACGAGGACGAGCTTCTGCCGCGGCGGATTGATGAGATCCGACTTGAACGACAGGCCGATGAGGCCGCCGTCGTCGTCCACGACCGGGAATACCGGCTGCGGTGATCGCTCGACCACCGCTCTGGCCTCGACGATACTCGCCTTCCCGGACACCGTCACGAAGTCGGTGTCGACGACCGGATCGATGAACTGCGACGACTTGATCCGGAGGGTCGTGTTGACGGTGTCGAACGGGCTCATGATCACCGACACCCGGCGGATCCTCGCCAGCTCCACCAGCCCCGACGAGAGCTTGAAGCCCCCCGTCAGCACCAGCGCCCTGACACCATGCTCGATCGCCGGGAGCTGGATCGTCGGCCGGTCGCCGCAGACGACGATCAGCCGGTCGGCCGGGTACTGCTGCATCCGGTCGGTGAACCCCTCGGCGCTCATCGCCCCGACCATCACGAGGAGCTCGTCGCGCTGCTGCGGATCGAGGACGTGCTGGAAGCTCCCCCCGAGCACGTCGTGGATCTTCTGGAGACAGGTCGTCACCGTCCGCGATTTGATCGAATCCCCCTCGTCATGGAAAAACAGATCCATGAGATTCAAAACCGAGAGGACACCGACCACCTTCCGATCGCTGCCAACGACCGGAATCGCCCGCAGGTCGGCCCGCTGCATCCGCTGATAGGCCTCGTGAAACGAATCGCCGAACGAGGCCGTCACGATCTCCCGACGGCAGACATCCTCCGCGGAAGGCCGGACATCCATCACGATCCGCGGCGCCGCCACACCGGCCCTGTCGAGAACGTATTCGGTGCGCTTGTTCGGCGGACCGCAACAGGCCGCAATGGCGTCGGGACGGGTCGTCTGCTGGAGAAGATCGGCATAGGCGATCGCCGAGCAGATGGCATCGGTGTCGGGATTGCGATGCCCGAAGACGAGAACACTCATGGTGGGATTGCAGGGTGGGAAGCGAAGGCGGGATGGGAAGCG
>JBBAVV010000112.1:0-3675 GCA_040397545.1 Pirellulales bacterium | reverse complement strand
GGGGCGCGGCGGGAACGGCGAACATCAGACCTCGCCGGGGGCCTGCGTCCAGCAGGCGAGCGACGGCTCCCAGGCGTGGAGCTCTTCCGACTTGAAATAGATGGCGATCTCGCGCGAGGCCGACTCAGGGGAATCGGAGGCGTGGACGAGGTTCATCTGCCGGCTGGCGCTGAAGTCGCCCCGGATCGTCCCGGCCGCCGCCTTCAGGCCGCTGGTCGCCCCGAGCATGTCGCGGACGACCCGCACCACCTCCGGCCCGGCAAACACGCAACCGACGACGGGCGAAGCGGTGATGAACTCCTCGAGCCCCGGATAGAAGGGCTTCGAGACATGCTCGGCGTAGTGCTGCTTCGCCATCGCGGGGGTGATCCGCAGCATCTTCATCGCCACCAGCCGCAGCCCCTTGTCGTCGAAGCGGGAGAGGATCCGCCCGAGCAGACCCCGCTGGACGCAGTCCGGCTTGAACATCACGAACGTCAATTCCATCGCTGCAAAACTCCGAAAAAATCGTTACGGGGAGAAGAACACGAAGGAGAAGGGACGGGTCACGGCCTCAGCCTGCCTGGCCCTCGAGGGGCGGAGGACCGAACCGACGGCAGCCCCTCCTTGAACAAGGCGGGAGTCTACGGGCTGCCGCGCGAGGCTCACAACCCGAAACACCCCTCAAACCCCTTTTTCCAGCTCGCGGAGGAGAAACTCCCGATTGCCTTCGAGAAGGGCCGGCTCGGCGAGCAACTCCTCGAGCGTCATCCAGTAGATCGCCTCGACCTCGACCGGATGGGCCACCAGCTCCGCGGCCGGATCGAGGTTGACCGTCCACCACGACAGCGCGGTGCCCCACGGAGTGACGCTCTGCCAGACACAGGCCACTGCCTCGACGTCGGCCTGCAGTTCCTCGCGGCACTCGCGGACGACCGCCTCCCGCTCCGCTTCCCCCGGCTCGACATGCCCCCCCGGGAAACAGACCCGGCCCGGCGCGGCGACCGCCCGCCCCCGCCGGATCGCGAGGAAGCGGTCGCCCCACCGCGCGATCGCCACGACGCCACGCTTCGCCGTGGCCCCCATCGCCGGATCGCGTCGCTCGGTGGACTTCATCAACGGGCTCTGGTCAACAGGCTGTGGGGAGACAGAAAGGCTCGTGGACGCCCGGCAGCGACCGGCTTTCCCACCGCCAACGCCATGGAAATGCCCCTGGCGGGCGGGATTGGCGCCGAACCGACCCCGCTAGACTACATTAAATGACTTGCCGAAGAGGCATCCGCCCACCGTATCCCGCCGGAAACGCCGATGGACACGTCCCCCCGTGACAACGGATCCAATCCCAAACTCCCCGAACACGGGGGCGGCAACGACGACGGCTTCCCCAAGCCGAATCCGAGTGGGGGCCGGCCCCTCGGCATGCCGGCGATCATCATGCTGGCGCTGGCCGCGCTCGCCCTGGTGACGATCGTGATCCGGGAACAGGCCGGCAGCGGCACCCCCGTCTCCTGGGACGAGTTCGTCCGGGAGGTGAAGGCCGGGAATGTCGCCGAGGTGCGGATCTCCGGCAACTCCCTCGAGGGGCAATTCAAGACGCCGGTCGCGGAAACCGGCACGGGCGAGGTCGGCGGAGGAGCGCCGCGCACCTTCCAGATCGAGATCTCCCCCTACCTCGGTGAGGGGCTCAGCGAGATGCTCCTCGAGCACGAGGTGAAGACGACCGTCCGCCAGCCGGCCGACGGCACTGGCCTCCTCCTCGGCCTCTACATGCTCGTTCCCCTCCTCCTCATGGCCGGATTCTGGATGACCCTGCGGCGTGCCCGCGACCCACTCGGCGGTTCGGGGTTCCTCGGGGGATTCAGCAAGTCGCCGGCCAAACGCTACGGTTCGAGCGATCGGCAGGTGACGTTCGCCGATGTCGCCGGCCTCGAGCAGGTGAAGGAGGATCTCAAGGAGATCGTCGACTTTCTCAAGGATCCGCGCCGCTTTCAGCGCCTCGGGGGCCGCGTGCCGAAGGGGGTGCTGCTGATGGGCCCGCCGGGCACCGGCAAGACGCTCCTCGCTCGGGCCGTCGCCGGCGAGGCGGGGGTCCCGTTCTTCTCCATCTCCGGCAGCGAATTCATCCAGATGTTCGTCGGCGTCGGCGCGTCGCGCGTTCGCGACCTCTTCAAGACCGCCAAGGATGCCTCGCCGGCGATCCTGTTCATCGACGAGATCGACGCCGTCGGTCGCCACCGTGGCACGGGGCTCGGCGGCGGCCACGACGAGCGGGAGCAGACCCTCAACCAGATCCTCTCCGAGATGGATGGCTTCAGCCCGTCGGAGGCGGTGATCGTGCTCGCCGCCACGAACCGGCCCGACGTCCTCGACCCCGCCCTTCTCCGCCCCGGTCGCTTCGACCGCCACGTCACCGTCGACCGCCCCAACCACAAAGCGCGGCTGGCGCTGTTTCGCGTCCATACGAGAAAAGTCCCGCTCGCGGCCGACGTCAACCTCGACCGACTCGCCAGCGGCACCGTCGGGCTGACCGGCGCCGACATCCGCAACCTTGTCAACGAGGCCGCCCTGTGGGCGACGCGCCACGACAAGGACGCCGTCGATTCCTCCGACTTCGACTACGCCCGCGACAAGGTCCTGATGGGCCCGAAGCGCGAGGAGGTGCTCGTTGGCCGTGAGAAGACGATGACGGCCTACCACGAGGCGGGGCACGCCCTCGGCTCTTGGCTGTTGTCGGGCGTCGACAACCTCCACAAGGTGACGATCATCCCCCGCGGCCGGGCCCTCGGCGTGACGCAGCTGGTGCCGGAGGAGGATCGGATGAACATCGGCCAGTCCGATCTCGAGAACCGGCTCGTGTTCATCCTCGCCGGGCGGGCTGCCGAAAAGCTCGTCTTCGGTGAGTATTCTGCCGGCGCCGAGAACGACCTCGTTCAGGCCACGCGCCTGGCCAGGCGGATGGTCGCCCACTGGGGGATGAGCGAGAAGGTCGGGCCGGTGGCCTGCCACGGCTCGAACGAACACCCCTTCCTGGGGCGCGATGTCTACGAGCAGCGCGAGTTCAGTGACCACACCGCCCGCGTCATCGACGACGAGGTGACACGGATCCTCGGTGAGGCCGCCATCCGCGCCACGAAGCTCCTCTCCGACCATCGCGACAAGCTCGACCGGCTCGCCGCGGCCCTCGAGGAGCGCGAGATGCTCGACGACACCGACTTGGTCGGGATCGTCGGCCCCGCCGCCCCGCGCCGGTCCGAGGATCAGCCCCCCGCCGCGCCGCTCCCTCCGCCGCCACTCCCCGGCGCCGTTCCCGTCGCCCGCGACTGACGCCGCGCCGTAGCCGGGTCAGTCTGTTTGTCGGTGACCTTCTTGCTTTCCCCCACCATGCTCGCCCACTCCGTTTTCTTTCGGCTCAAGAATCGTTCCCCGGCCGCGATCGAGCGTCTGATAGCCGCCTGCCGTGACCACCTCTCCGGCCACCCCGGAGAGGTCGTGTTCGCCGTCGGCGCCTGTGCCCCGTACGACCGGCACGTCAACGACCGCGACTGGCAAGTCGCCCTCCACATCGTGTTCGACTCGCGCGCCGCCCACGACACCTATCAGGAGGCCGAGCGGCACGAGATCTTCATCGCCGCGCACGCCGACAACTGGGAGCAGGTCCGGATCTTCGATGCCGATCTCTCCATCTGCAACCGCTGA
>JBBAVV010000111.1:0-8122 GCA_040397545.1 Pirellulales bacterium | reverse complement strand
CGGGCAAAACCGCATCGCCAGCCGGCTGCCCCCTGGCGGAGTCGGCAGCTCCACCGCGGAGAAATCGTGGTCTCCGCCGCCGTTGCCGCCAGCTACGTCCTTCCGCCCCGCGTCCATCCCGCCGCTCCCTGCGATGTCATTCAGGCGTGCCGAGTCCCCGATTCCCGGCGGAGAGTCTACCCCGCTGATCGGACCACCGGCAGCGTGACGGGCACGCTCGCCGGACGAGGCCTGCGCCGGCAGTCGACGACGGCAGCGGCAGGGCCCGCGTCGGGCGTTGACTTACTCCGCCTCGGTGGGTGGCGGACGTGGGCTTCTCCCCGGAACGGCGAGAGCGACGGGTGCAAGACCCGATGCGCCACCGATCGATTGTCGAGGGCGGGAATGCTCGGCCCGATCAAGCCCAGCGGCGCGATCGCGGCCGATCGCCAGCGTCGCTCACCGTCCCTCGAGCTCCACCCACGACCGGCAGCCGCCGTACGACTCCTGCCAGGGGAGCACGACAGGGGAGGGGAGGGGTGTGACCGCCACCTCGAGGAGATGGAGCTCGTCCTGCCAGCGGTGGAAGCGCTCGTCGACCACGCTCTCGGCCCACACGTGACGGTCTCGGTACGCATCGAGGGCACGGCGGTCGGTGATCCGGTGCGCGGCACGGACGAAGGCGACGTGCGTGAACACGACCGACGACTCCGGGGGGCGGTCGTCGTCGATCCCCACGAGGAGGTCGCGGGCCTCCGGCACGAGGCTCTCGGCCGACTGGTGGAGAAACGTCGGAAGAAGGAGGAAGCGGGCGTGTTCGGGGCGGAAGGCTCCGCCAGGCTCCACGATCCCGCCCTTCCGAAGGATTACATCTTGCCGCCCCGACGCCAGCGCCCGGCAGATCACCGCCCATTCCTTGAACGCGGTGCGCACCGGGATGGCCCCGTCGACTGCCCCGGCATCGCCTTCCGTCATGATGTCACTTCTTTGCCGGCTTGCGGACATGGATCGCATCGGCCGTCAGCTGGATGACGGGAATAGCGAGCTTCGGGTCAAACACCCCCTGGCCACTCACAACCACCTCCTGCCCCTTTTGAATCCCGAACAGCTTGCGGGCATCGAGCGGGAGCACCTTGCCATCGGCGCCGACGAACTGGACGGCCACCATCGGAGCGTTGGCCGAACGCTTCTTGCAGAAGGGGCAATTGTCGGCATCGTGGCCCGCCTTGCCGGCATGGTCGTCGGCAGGGATCTCCAGGAGGACGAACGACGCCTTGTTCTCCAGGAACGGCTCCATCCCCTTCGCCCCGATCCGCCCGGCGATCACGATCGGCTGCGGCCCCTTGGGGGCATCCTTGGAGAGAAGCGTTTCTTTCGCCGCCGTCGGCGTGAGGGGATCGACCGGCTCCTGTGGGAGGAGGAGCTTGGCGCGGACGGCGGCGGCGTCGGTCTGCGCGCTGGCCGATCGCCCGGCCGCCCCCACGGCGGCGGCCACCAGCCCCGCGACGACGATCCTCCGCCGGCTCAAGGAACAATGCATGGAACAGCTCATGGAAAAATCCTCCCTGATGACCCAGCCACCGCCACCGGAGCCACTTGCGTTCAAGCGTCTCCTGCCGGTGCTCTTCGTCACTTGGCAACCGCGTCCTTCAACGTCTTCATTCCCGCTTCGATCGCGGCGGCCTCGTCGCCCCACACCTTCGCCAGGTCGTCGGCGCCGTGGATCGCGATATCGATCTTGTCGAAGGCGGTAAACAGCGCTTCGCTCGCCGCGATCACGGCCGTCTCGACGTCGGCCGGGAGCTTCGCCTCCTTCGCCAGCCCCTCCACATCGCCGAGGAAATGGCCGAGCTCGTGGACCGGGGCATCGGCCTTCTCGCGGACATTCGCCTCCATCCCCTCCTTGACGACGGCGACGAGCTTGTCGAGCTCACCGACGAGCTCGGCGAGGGTCTCGGGGTGATGGTGGTCGTGGGCCTCCCCCTCGTCCGCCGGCATCGCCTCGGCCGGCGCGCTGCCATGGGAGGCATGGTCATGCCCGGCGTGATCGTGGTCGTCGTGGGAGCCCTTGGCGGCCGGCAGCGCCGGGCCGACATCGGCCTGTTTCTTGGCCACGGCGGCCGGGGGGGCCGAGCCGTTGCAGCCGGCGAGGAGCAGCCCGACAAAAAGGAGAGACGAGGAGACCGCGAAGCGGGGCATGGGGTCACTCCGGACTGGAGGAGGAGAGCGGGGGAATCGTGTCGGACCGATCAGGACGAGGATACCGCTTCCCCGGACGGGCTGCCAAGCAACGGCGGCCCGGCCGCGGGCGGATCGGCCACCAGACAGACCAGCGCATGCGGCGGCAGCGCGAAGGTCGCGCCAGCCTCGATCAGCGGGCCAAGGGCTTCGCCATGGACGTCAAACGGCGACGGCTCCCGGGTGTCGAGAAACAGCCGCCACGGCAAAGCCGCAACATGGGGGGCCTGCGGCAAGCAGAACGACCGCGGCTCGCTGCCGGCGTGGAGGAGGATGAGGACGTGGCGCGGGATCCCGGCGGCGGGCTCTGGCTTCGCGGCTGCCGGTTCGACGGCTGCGGCGAAGAAACACGTCAGGCTCGCCCCGACCGCGCCCCAGTCGACCGGCCCGCCGTCGGCCGAGAACCACTCGACGTCGGGGAGCGCTCCGCCGGCCTCCGCGGCGCCGCGCAGGAACGTCCGCCGCCGGAGGGTCGGATTGCCGAGCCGGAAGCGGATGATCTCGCGAACGAAGCGGAGGAGATCGGCGTTGGCCTCAACGAGCGACCAATCGAACCACGACACCGGCGTGTCCTGGCACCAGGCGTTGTTGTTCCCCCCCTGGGTCCTCTCGATTTCGTCCCCGGCGACGAGCATCGGTACTCCCTGCGAGAGCAAAAGCGTGGCGAGGAGATTCCGCACCTGTCGGGCCCGGACGGCGACGATCCCGGCATCGGTCGAAGGCCCCTCGACTCCGTAGTTGTCGGAGAAGTTGTTGTTGTCGCCGTCGCGGTTCCCCTCGCCATTGGCCTCGTTGTGCTTCTCCCGGTAGGCGACGAGGTCGCCGAGCGTGAAGCCGTCGTGGGAGGTGACGAAATTGATGCTGTGGTAGGGCTGGCGGTCGTCGTCGCCATACAGATCGCTCGAGCCGGCCAGGCGCGTGGCGAGGTGCCCGGTCTGGGCGTGATCCCCGCGCCAGTAGCGGCGGACATCGTCCCGGTATTTGCCGTTCCACTCCGCCCAGCGCAGGGTGGCGAACGACCCCACCTGGTAGGCCCCGGCGGCATCCCAGGCCTCGGCGATGATCTTCGTGTCGGCGAGGAGCGGATCCTCGGTGATCAGCTCGACGATCGGCGGGTTGGGGAGAATGTCGCCATTGCGGTCGCGGCTCAAGATGCTCGCCAGATCGAAGCGGAAGCCGTCGATGTGGAAATCGTGCACCCAGTGCCGCAGGCAGAGGAAGATCAGCTCGCGGACGATCGGATGATTGCCGTTGACGGTGTTGCCGCAGCCGGAATAGTTGCGGTAGCGCGAGCCACCGTCAGCGAGCATGTAGTAAACCCGATTCTCCAGCCCCTTGAAGGAGAGCGTCGGCCCGAGTTCGTTCCCCTCGGCGGTGTGATTGAAGACGACGTCGAGGATCACCTCGATCCCGGCGGCGTGGAGGGCCCGCACCATCTCCTTGAACTCGCGCACCTGACATCCCGGCTCGGTGCCGGCCGCATAGCCGCGGTGGGGGGCGAAGAACGCGATCGGATCGTAGCCCCAGTAATTGCCCCGTCCCTCGAGCGGCGGGATGGCCGTCGAAGGAAACTCGTGGACCGGCATCAACTCGACGGCCGTGACGCCCAGCGACTTCAGATAGGGGATCTTCTCGATCACCCCGAGGTAGGTGCCGGGATGGGCCACGCCGCTCGAGGGGGAGGCGGTGAAGCCGCGGACATGGAGCTCGTAGATCACCGTGTCGGCCAAGGACCGCTTCAGATGCCGGTCTCCCTGCCAGTCGAAGGTGTCGTCGATGACGACCGACTTCGGCGGCACGAGCGTGCCGTCTGCGGCGACGAGAAACCCGCCCGCCAGCGCCCGCGCGTAGGGGTCGACGAGCCGGGCCCTGCCGTCGAAGCGCTGGCCGACCTCCGGTGCGAACGGACCGTCGGCCTGGAAGTGGTAGAGCTGGCCGGGGGCCACCCCGGGGACGAGGATGCTCCAGATATCCCCCCAGCGATCGGTGGCGGGGTCGAGCGTGATCACCTCCGCCGGCTCGGTGTCGGTCACCGCGTCATAGAGGAGGACGCGCATGCCGGTCGCCGAATGGCTGTAAACCACGAACTGGACTCCCATCCCACGAAGCACGGCTCCGTAGGGGAGGGGATGGCTGAACTGGAGGGCCGGAAGTGGCCGCTCGGCGTGGGACCGCCGCGGCGTGGCTCGGGGCTTGCGGGGAGGCATGGTGCGACGATGATACCATTCCGTCTCGGCTCCATGCCGGGAGTCGGGCCGAGCTCCATCGGCCTTCTGACAGCCTCCTCGAGGGACGACACACCAGTGGCGGGCGCGACTTACTCCTCTTCGGGCGTCAACCTCGAGCTCTACGCCGAGGGCATGGCCCGCCTTCCCGCCCACATGCGGCGGACCCAGTGCCCGCGCGTGATCAGTGCCGAGGGGGGCTTCGCCGCGCTCTTTCAGATGGACCTCCCCGGGCTCTTCCGCCGCGGCTGGGAGGATCCCGTCCTCGTCTCCTGCACCGACGGCGTCGGCACGAAGCTCAAAATCGCCGTTCTGGCCGGCATCCACCACACCGTCGGCATCGACCTCGTGGCGATGAGCGTCAACGACTGCCTCTGCACCGGTGCCGAGCCGCTCTTCTTCCTCGACTACGTCGCCCTCTCCCACGACGACCCCGATCTCCTCGAAAGAATTGTCCGCGGGATTGCCGACGCCTGCGTGGAGAGCGACTGTGCGCTCGTCGGCGGCGAGACGGCCATCCTCCCCGACATGTACCAGCGCGGCGAATACGACCTCGCCGGCTTCGTCGTCGGGGTCGTCGAGCGGAAGCGGATCATTGATGGACGGCAGATCCAGCCGGGCGACGTCGCCATCGGCCTCGCCTCGACCGGCTTCCACTCCAACGGCTACAGCCTCGTCCGGAAGGCGGTGTTCGAGTACGGCCGGCTCAAGTTCGACGACAGCGTCGAGGAACTGGGGGGAACGACCGTCGCCGAGGCCCTGCTGCGTCCCACCCGGCTCTACGCCCGCCCCGTCCGCAGCGTCCTGCGGCGATACCGGGTCAAGCAGCCGGTCCATGGCATCGCCCACATCACCGGCGGCGGCTTGGAGGAAAACCTCGCCCGGATCGTTCCCGACTCCGTCCAGGTCGTGCTCGAGCGCGGCGCTTGGAAGGTGCCCGATGTGTTCCCCTGGGTGCAGAAACTCGGGTCGATCGAGGACGCCGAGATGGACCGGGTCTTCAACATGGGGGTGGGGATGGTGCTCGTCGTCTCCCCACACTTCGCCGACAGCATTGTCGCGCAGTTGGCCGACGCCGGCGTCGAAGCCTGGCGGATCGGCTCGGTGCAGGCGGCCGAGTCGACAACGGCGCGGGTTGTCATCCGCTAGCCGCAGGCGTCGTCAGTGCCCCTTGGCGGCAGGCACCGCGGCCGCCCGCGGAGCGGCGCCTGCTCGCGACGGGCCGGCCGCTTTGATCGCCGTGAGCACCTGCGACTCCGTGATCAGATCGCGGAGGATGATCGGCTCCGGCGGCGATTCGCCCGGCCGTGAGGCGGGGAAGAGCGCGAGGACCGGGATCGATTTGCTCTGGAGGCTCTCGAGCATCGCCTTGATCTCGGGCGATTCCTCCGTCCAATCGGCCAGCAGCGGAACGATCTTGTTTGACTCGATCGCCGCCTTGACCTTGTCGGTCTCGATCGCGGTGGCGAGATTCAGCTTGCACGTCATGCACCAATCGGCCGAGAAGTCGACGAGCACCGTGGCCCCGCCGGAGCGCAACTCGGCGAGGCGGCCCCGAGAAAACGGCTCCCAGGGGATGATCGATTCCACCGGTCCGAGAAACGTGAACGACGCGAAGCCGATCGCCGCGGCCACGCCGGCCGCTTGGACCCAGCGCCCGAAACCGACCGAGCCGCCAGTGGCTTCCTGCCCCTTGCCGATCCACCAGCAGGCGGCCCAGATGCCGACGAGAAGCGCGAACGTCGGCACGAACCAGTCGTGATTCAGGAAGGTGAACAGGAACACGACCGTGCCGAGCATCACGAAGCCGAGGATCTCCTTGAGGGTCTCCATCCACAGCCCGGGCTTGGGGAGAAACTTCACGAGCCCCGGAATGAGGCCGACAAGGATGTAGGGGAGCGCCATGCCGGTGGCGATCGCGCCGAATACGCCGTAGGTCACGTACGTCGGCTGCGCGAGGGTGAAGCCGAACACCGGCCCGAGGAACGGCCCGCTGCAGGGGGTGGCCAGGACCGTGCTCAACACCCCCTTGAGGAACGCCCCGAACGGTCCCTCCTTCGATTGCAGATGCCCCGCCTTCTCCCCGATGAAGCCAGGGATCGGCAGCTCCCACACCCCCAGGAACGACAGCGCGAAGGCGAACACGATCGCCGCCATCGTGATGTTGAAGGTGGACGACGTGAATTGCTCCCCCCAGGCGAGGTTGCGGCTCCCCAAGCCGACGTTCGCCGCCACACTCGCCGTGGCCAGGGCGAAAAACACGGCGTAGACGCCAGCGCAATACCAGAGATTGGTGCGAAAAACCTCTCCCCGCGCCTTCCCCGACTGCTGGGCGAACGACATCAGCTTGAGGCCGAGCACGGGGAGCACACAGGGCATGAGATTCAGAATCAGCCCCCCGAGGAGCCCGGAGAGGAGCGCCATCGGGAGGGTGAGGGCCGGTCTCGGGACGTTGACCGGCGGAGGCGCGGCAACCAGCGACGGCCAGGCGGGCGTTTCAGTTGGTGCGGCGGGGGGCCGGGCCGCAGGGGGATCAACCGAGCCGGCCGGCGGCGCGGCCGGCACCGCCGCGGTGGGCGCTTCCTGCACCGGCACCGGCTTCTTCGCAGCCTCTGCATACTTCGCCGGCCCGAACTCGATCGTGCCTTCGTTCCCAGCGCCGATCTTCGGCAGCGTCGCCCGGAGCCGGACCGCCGTCGGTGGATCGCAGGAGGTTTCCGTGCAGGTCTGGAACCCGACGACGATCTCCGCGTCTCCCGGTTCGGTGCCGGGGAGGAGGACCTCAAACGTGACCGGGCCGTCGACCCCGTTGGCGGCCGCCAATTCGGCCACGTGGGACGCAGTGGCAGCGAGGACAACCACCGTCGCGGCCCGCTCGGCGACCGACACCACCGTCGGCTTCCCTTGGCCGACGTCACTGTCGGCAGACGCGGCCGGGGCGTAGAGGTGATAGCCGGCATCGGGGGCGAGTCGGACGATGAGTGGCCAGACCGTCGCCTCCGCTCCCGCGCCGTCCGGGCCGCGCCGCGCGGCCCCGAACGCCGCCTCAACACCGGCATGGGCCCGCGGGGGAACATGCTTGGCGATGACTGCCGCCGTCGCACCGGGCAAGCCCGCGGCGCCACCCGTAACGCCGGTCGCAGGGGCACCGGGAGGCGCGGGGGCATCGGCCGTGAACGGGAACGAGGCCGGAGGGGAGCAGGAGGTTTCGCGGCACATCTGCACGCTTATGCTTCCGCTCACCCGGGCTCCGGCCCCGGCGGCATTCGGCTCCAGCGGAGCCCGCCACACGACCGTCCCCTCGTGCTCCTCGACCTGGAGCCCCTTCCAAGCCGGAACATCGGTGATCGTCCGGACATGCGGGGGGGAATCGGGCACAAAAGGGGCCGACGGCAGCCAGGCCGACGTCGCATCGACCCCGATCCGCGTCGCCTTCGGCCCCCCCGGCTTTTGCGTGAGGGCATAGAGATGCCAGCCCTCCTCGAGCGTCGCGGTGACAACGAGGGTCGCCGGCTTGCCACCGGCCGCGGGCTCCACGGTCGCCGCGACGCTGATCGGGCTCCCCAGAGCGGTATTCACCGCCCCGAGGGGATCGAAGGGGGGGATTTGGGCCATCCCGCAGGGGCAGGTCGCCGCCAGGAACGCCGCCGCGGCGAGCGCGGCGCGGATCAGCGGTACCA
>JBBAVV010000110.1:0-8718 GCA_040397545.1 Pirellulales bacterium | reverse complement strand
TGCCAGAGCTTCGAGCACCAGGCGGTGGAGACGGTGACGAAGCTCCAGAAGATGCAGCCGCCGAGGATCAGGTGGACGCGTTTGACGCGGTCGGCGATGAAGCCAGCGAAGGGGGCCCCGGCGGCATAAACCCACATGAACGCCGAGCCGATGAGGCCGAGCTGAAAACTATCGAAGCCGAACTCCTCCTTGAGAAGTGGGAACACCGCCGAGATGGCCTGCCGGTCGGCGTAGTTGAAGAAGCACACCAGCCACAGCATCGCCACCACCTGCCAGCGGTAGCTCGACCGGTTGCGCGGCCCGGTGCGCATCGGCTCCTCGGAAAGCTCCATCCAGAATCTCCCCCGACAACGTCTCCGCCGACCGCGTGCCGCGGCCGCTGATGAGAAGCCGAGTATGCCACAGCCCGGGCGGGGAAAAAGGCAGCGCCGGCCCGAGCGATCGCGGCCCCCAGCCCCCTCCCCACCGGCCTCCGCGCGCGGGTACGATCGAGCCGGCGTGGCCGAGCGGGGACGATTCCGGCGCGAGCCATGGCGATCAACCGACACCGAGGGGGGCTGGGAGCGTGCAGACATCGATCCACGGCCGATTAACGATTGGCACCCTGGCGCTGGCGGCGGTGCTGGCGATGGTGGTCGGGCAGGCCGCCCGCGGCGATGAGTCGCTCCCCCCGACCTACGCCGGCCTCGGGGCTCCGGCGGTGCAGCTGCGCGAGTTTGTCATCCCACGCGGCTGGCCAACCCCCTCTTGCCATGCCAGCACGATCGTCGAGACGTCGGCCGGCGAGCTTGTTGCTGCCTGGTTCGGCGGCACCGACGAGGGGGAGAAGGATGTCGCGATCTGGGTCTCAACGCACGGTGCGGATGGGTGGAGCGAGCCGCGGATCGTAATCGAGGGGACGCAGGCCGATGGCAGCCGGCACCCCTGCTGGAATCCGGTCTTGTTTGTCGGCTCGGCCCGGGCGAGCCAGGGAAAACCGGCCGCCCCCCTCTTTCTCTATGCGAAGGTCGGGCCCTCCCCGAGCACCTGGTGGGGAGTCGTCCGCGAGAGCATCGACGGTGGTCGCACCTGGGGGGAGCAGCGGCGCCTCGACGACGATGCCGTGGGGCCGGTGAAGAACAAGCCGCTGGTGCGCCGTGACGGCACAGTGATCGCCGGGGCGAGCAGTGAGGACGATGGCTGGCGCGTTCACTTCGAGCGATCGACCGACGGCGGCCGGACGTTCGTCCGTGGGCCTGCGGTCCACGCCGCCCCCGACACGAAGGGGAGTGGGGGGAAAGGGCTCGTCAGCGCGATCCAGCCTTCGCTGCTCGAGCTTGGCGGTGAAAAACTTCTCGCCGTGGGGCGGACGAAGCAGGGGAAGATCTTTGAGATCGAGAGCACGGACGCCGGGAAGACCTGGGGGGAGCTACGGCTCGGCTCGCTCCCCAACCCCAACGCCGGCACCGATGCCGTGACGCTCGCCGACGGCCGCCACCTTCTCGTCTACAACCACACCGACAAAGGGCGCTCGCCGCTCAACGTGGCCATCAGCCGCGATGGCCGCTCCTGGCAGACGGTGGTGGCGCTCGAGACGAAGCCGGGAGAGTTTTCCTATCCGGCGGTGATCCAGTCGGCCGACGGTCTCGTCCATATCACCTACACCTGGAACCGCGAGGCGATCGCGCGCGTCGTTCTCGACCCGGCGAAGCTGCCATGAGAGCCATCGTCTACCTTTTCGTCGTGACGTCGCTTTTCGCGCTGTCGGGCTCCAGCCGCGCCAACGACCCGTCTCCATTCTCCGTGACGCAGCGCGACGGCCGGCTCGTGATTCGGCGGGAGGATTCGCCGGTGGCCGAGTTCCTCTTCGACGATCCGACCGTGCGGCGCCCCTGCTTCGCGAATGTCCACGCGCCCCACGGCACTGCGGTGACCCGGGCTCATCCGCCGCGGGAGGGAATCGACGCCACCGATCACGCCGCCATGCACCCGGGAATCTGGCTCGCCTTCGGCGACATCTCCGGGGAGGACTTCTGGCGCACCAAGGCGACGATCGAGCACGTGTCGTTCAGCGAGGATCCGCAGCCGGGGCCGGACGGTGTCCGCTTCGCCGTCGAATCGCGGCTCGTCGCATCCGATGGCAGAGCCATGGGAAGGATCGAGAGCCAGCTGGCAGTCGTCGATCGTGGCTCGGGGCGCCTGTTCGCCTGGGAGGCGACGATCCACGCCGGTGACCGGCCGCTCCTCTTCGGCGACCAAGAGGAGATGGGCTTCGGCGTCCGCCTGGCGACCCCGCTCACGGAAAAGGCGGGGGGACAGATACGCAGTTCGACCGGGGCGACGACAGCCGCAGGGACGTGGGGGCGGGCGGCGGCGTGGTGCGATGATTCCGGCCCGGCGGATGATCGGGGCGGCATCGCCGGGATCACGGTCGTGCCCGGCGCACACAACTTCCGCCCCAGTTGGTGGCACAACCGCGACTACGGTCTTCTCGTCGCTAATCCATTCGGCCGGCTGGCGCTGACCGGCGGGGAGCGGAGCGGTGTGGAAGTCGTCCCCGGGAAACCGCTCCGGCTCCTGTTTGTCGCCATCGCCCACGATCGCGAAGGCTCCGAGGGGATGGCCCATGATCCGGTAGCCGCCGCGACCGACGCCCTCGAGCAGGCGCGGAGAGCGTTTGCCGATCCTCGCGGCGACTGACCCGCGCCCATCGGTCACTTTCCCTTGGCCGTGGGGAAGCCTGCCTTTTCGAGATCGGGGAAGCCGGGCTTGAGCGCCCGCACGTCGTAGCCGCTCTTGGCGAGGATGTCGGCGGCCTTCTTGCAGCGGCCCCCGGCCTGGCAATGGACGTAGACAATTTTTCCCTTGGCGAGCGTCTTCGTGAGCTCGTCGGTGGGGATTCCCTTCTCGAGGGCGCTCAAGGGGAGGAGCTTCGCGTCGACAACATGCCCCTCGACCCACTCCTCCTCCTCGCGGACATCGACGAGGATCGCCTTGCCGGCGGCGGTCGATTGCTTGACGAGATCGAGCGAGTCTTTCGTATGCTCGGCGCCGAGCGCCTGACCGGCCAGCGACAGAAGCGCCACGGCCACCACCGCCCCGCGACTGGCGGTGCTGCAGGTGGCGCCGCGCGGGGCCTGATTCCAGGGCATCTTCGCGAGCATCATCCCCATCCCGCAGGTGTCGGTGATCCCGGCAAACACGAGCCCCGCGCCGATGAAGCCCGAGAGGAGCGTCCAGGCCGGGGTTTGCGTGAACCACGCCAGTGCCACGCCGAGGACGACCAGCGCCCCCGCGCAGATCCGCACCTGCCGCTCGAGCGACATCGCCTTGCGGCCGCGGAGAAGCCGCAGGCCGGCGGCCTCGCAGGCGGCCGTGCCCCCTTCGACGCTGGCGACCGCCGTCAGCCCGGCGGCGAGGAGCTTCTCGCACGCCTGCCGGCTCCGCCCCCCCGACTTGCAGACGACGTACAGCGTTCCCGGTCGCCCGGCGCGCTCGGCGGCGATCGCCTTGGGGTCGAGCCGGTCGAGGGGAACGTTCCGCGCCCCGTCGACATGGGCCTCCCCATACTCCGCCGGCGTGCGGACATCGAGGAGATCGAACGACTCCCCCCGACGGAGAGTCTCGGCGAGAACGGCAGGGGTGATCGTGTCGACCATTCTGTGGCCTCCTGAAGGGCGTGCTGGGTGGGTGGTGGGAGGGCGGATCGTGCCCCCCTCCCCTTATCGTACGGATATGCCGCCAGTCTGCGGCAAGGTCGTGGGGAGAAGGGGCTGGAGCCCCGAACCTGGGATCGATCCGGGATGCGGGGTTGAAATGGGCGATATGCGGTGCCGGGGGTGATTCGCTACATTTCAGCCCCATGACACCCAATCAACCCTGGAACGTGCTGCTCACCGCCCGAGCGTCGTTTGACGCCGGGACGAAGGCGCATGAGCTGTTCCGCGCCGCCGGCTGCTCCGTGACCGTGTCGGAGCCGTTCGGGCCGCTCGACGTTCCCGCCCTCACCAAGGCCCTTCACGGCTACGATGCCGTCCTCGCCAGCTCCGATGCGTACAACGCGTCGTTCTTCGCTTCTCCCGACATCGCCACACTCAAGATCGTGTCGCGCTGGGGGGTGGGGCTCGACTGCGTCGATCTCGCCGCTGCGACCCAAGCCGGGGTCGTGATCTGCAACACCCCCGGCCTCCTCGATGAGGCGGTGGCCGACTACGCCTGGGCGCTCCTGTTCGCCGTCGCGCGGCGGGTCGATGCCGGCCAGGATCTCCTCCGCAGCGGCGAGTGGAGCGTGGCTTGGGGCCACGATGTCCATGGCAAGACCCTCGGAATCATCGGCTGTGGCCGGATCGGCAAGGCGATGGCCCGGCGCGCCGTCGGCTTCGGGATGCGCGTCGTCGGCTACGACCCGCACGTCGCCAAGACGGGGAGCGAGGGGATCGAGCTTGTCGAGCTCGACCGGCTCCTTGCCGAAAGTGATTTCGTCAGCCTCCATTCGGCGCTGACGCCCGAGAATCGGGGCCTCATCAGCGCGGCGCAATTGGCCCGGATGAAGCCGACCTCGTATCTGATCAACACCGCCCGCGGGGCGCTCATCGACGATGGGGCGCTGATCGCGGCGCTCCACCGCGGCCGGATTGCCGGGGCGGCGCTCGACGCGTTTGCCGCCGAGCCGCTGCCGGTCGACAGCCCCCTGCGGCGCTGCCCGCGGCTCTTGATCACGCCGCACCAGGCCTTCAATTCGGTCGAGACCGGCGAGAAGGTGAGCCTGATGGCGGCCGAGGCGATCGTTGATGGCCTCTCCGGCCGGCGGCCGAAGCAGGTGGCCAATCCCGACGTCCTCTCCTCCCCCACCCTCCGGGCCCCGATCCGATGAGAAGCAACCCCGTTCGGGAGAAGCTCCGTCGCGGCGAGCCGAGCATCGGGACGTGGCTCTGTCTCCCCGACCCGACCGCCGCCCGCTTGCTGGCCTGTGTCGGCTTCGACTGGCTGACCGTCGAGCTCGAGCATGCGCCGGTGAATATCGAGACGGCCGTGGCGGCGTTCGGCGCCGTGGCGGCGCAGGGGGCGCTGGCGGGCATGCGTGGCGGCGTGGGAACGGTGCCGCTGGTGCGCGTCCCCTACAACACCACCGAGAACATCAAGCGCGTTCTCGACAACGGTGCCTTCGGGATCGTCGTGCCGATGGTCAACTCCCGCGCTGAAGCCGAGGCGGTGGTGGCGGCGGCCCGCTACGCGCCGCTCGGCAAGCGCTCCGTCGGCGGCTTCCTCCATGCCGTCAACTTCGGCACCGACCCCGGCACGTATTACGAGCGGGCCAACGACGAGATCCTCGTCGTCGTCCAAACCGAGCACATCGACGCGGTCGAACAGGCCGACGAGATCCTTTCCGTTCCCGGCATCGACGCCTTCTTCATCGGCCCCAACGATCTCCTCAAATCGATGGGGCGAAAGCCCGCCATGGAGAGCGACGATCCGGCCTTCGTGCAGGCGCTCGCGCATCTCGTCGCCACCGGCAAGAAACATGGCGTGGCGCCCGGCATTCACACCGCCGACGCATCCGCCGCGAAGCGCCGCGTCGCCGAGGGCTTCCAGTTCGTGGCGGTCGCCAGCGACGTGGCGATGATGCTCGCCAAGGCCGAGGATGAGCTCGCCGCCATGGGCCTCGGCGGGGCCGGGCAGGTCGTACGGTATTAGCTCGACGCGATGAGCGGTGGCCCACCGGGCAACCCCTCGCTGTTTCGTCAATTGCTGCTTCAGCCCGGCAGGTCGACGGTCGCTCCTTCTGGCCAGCGGTCGAGGGGCTCCCAGTCGAGGAGTTTTTTCGTCGGCTCGAGATCGACCATCGCGATCTCTGCCGGTCGGCTCGTTGCATAGACGATGTGGTGACCGACGGGGACGGGATGTTCCACGGCAGCCGCGAAAAAAGTGCCGGCATCGCGCGGCGAGAGATAGCAGTGGGGGCCGTGAAAGCTCCGCCCCAATTCCTCGGCGTGGGCCCGGTCGCGCGGGCACCATCCCAGCCGCACGGAGATCACGGTGGCGCCGGTCACCCGGGCGTGGATCTGGCCGGCGGCCTCGAGAGCGACTTTCGTGATCGCGTACCAGCCGCGCGGGGTGAGGGGATCGGCGACGCGGATCGGCCACGGGCCCTCGTACTGCTGGACGAAGTTCACCTGGCCGGAGCTGGCGAGAACCACGCGCGGCACGGCGGCGGCCTTCGCTCCTTCGATGACGTTGTGGAGCCCGAGGAGATTGTCGGGGAGGAGCCGGGCGGCGAAGTCGTCGTCGTCGGGGGTGGCTGCGAGATGGACGAGGGCGTCGGCACCGTGGAGCACGGCGGCGACGGCCGCCGCATCGGCGAGATCGGCGACGATCGACTCGCCGGCGGGGGAAGGACAGCGATCGAACGCCCGCACATGCCAGCCGCGCGCGAGCAGCTCGCGGCAGGCGGCCCGGCCGAGACGGCCAGCGGATCCGGTGACGACGACGGTGCGTGAAGGGGCGGGCGACATCGGGCTGCTCCGGGCGCGAATGGCATTCCGCCGGACGACATCGACGGGTGCGCCATCGTAGCCGCCCCGGGAGCAACTCGACCCTGGACTTCCGCAGGGAGGGCCGCGAGCGATCCGACTCGGCGTTGCCGACCGAAGGATTCAGCGGGAAATGTCAATCGGGAATCTGCACCGTGCCGAGCGAAAGCCAACCGGGGGCATCGGCATCCTGGGTGGCGTTGGCGAACCGCAACGGCTTGCCCATGGGCAGGGGATTGGCGACGCGCACGGCGAGCGTGTACGTGCCGGCGCTCACCCCGTGCACGTCGAGCGACCCGGTCCATACCCTCGGCTCGTCGCCAGGCAGGAGCCCCGTCAACGTACCGGAACATTCGGCAGTTCTCGCCACCCGTCCGTCAGACAGGAGGCCCCACTCCCCCTTCCAGTCGGAATAAAACGGAGCCACTCCCCGGTTGACGATCTCCAGCCGGACGGAGACCGTTCCGGCGGCCACCGCGCCGATGATCACTTTCGGGCAGTGGAAGTCGTATCCCATCCCGCGGACGAGCGCTTCCGCTCGTCGCACCCGGTCTCCGTCCGGCTGCGTTTCGAACATGCCGCTGTCGAGCAGCCACGAAGCATGCGTCGCCTCCACACAGGCACGGATGTCCTGGATCGCGGGGTCGCCGGGCCGCTCATCGAACACCTTTCCCCACGCTTCCGGACGAATCTCGCCGCCGATCGGCTCCGTTTTCCACTTCGATTCGGCGTCCGGGCCGGCGGCCGCAAGCGCCGTCATGAAGAACCATTCGTCCCCGTCCTTCCCGGTGTGGAGCGTGGCCCAGGCAAACGAATCATCGTGGTAGCCGAACGGGCGGTCGGCGTTCTTTGCCTTCTGGAAGGTGTCGTCACCGGCCGGATAGCGGAGGAGCACGGGGGTGAGCTTGAACGCCGCCTCATAGGCCTCCATCACTTCGATCTGCACCGCCTTGCTGGCAAACAGCTCGCTCCTCGGGTAGGTGTGCCATTCCCCCCAGGTGCCGAGGAGGCCGGCGGTGACAAACCCGAGCCGCGGGTCGCCGTCGTACTTTCTCCCGAAGGCGTGGATGAAGCTCTGCAGCGACCGTCGCAGCTTCTGGTCTTCATAGTCAGGCGTCTCCACCAGCGCTGCCGGAAATGGATCGGTGTTGGTGTTGAGGTAGGCATGAATTGTCAGCCCGTCCTTGATGAGAAACTCTGGCATCACGCCCGTCCTCCCTGGGTACTCCAAATAGATCCGCAGAACGGCCTGGTGACCGCGGCTGGCGATGTCGTCGAGCAGGGTCTCCAGCGGCTGCCAGTCGAAGTCGTCGTATCCCTTCACGAGCGCCGAGTAGGGGAGGGTGTTGAACTCGAGCGCATGCGGAAACGAGCCGCGCACGGCGCCTGAATAGGGCACGAGGCCTTTGAGCGGATTGTCGACGGGAGCGGGCGCGGACTCGAGCAGGTGCACTGTATCGGCCGCGATCAGCGGGCTCGCGAGCACCGTCATGATCAGCACGCACCCGATCCGAGAAACACGGGTCACTGTTCCGCTTCGCATCGCGCTCCTCCGGGATGATTCCTCCGGACACTGCCGAGCGCTTGCCCGAAGTGTCGAGGCAATCCTACCGGCGGCCGACCTTTGGCGGTGGAGTCACGCTCGTCATCGTCCCTGCCGAGATCGACGGCGGTGCCGATGCTCAATCGTCGATCCACAGGTACGATTGGAATGCTCGAGGCACGGTGGAGCCTCACGGAAGTATTTTTTCACCCGTCAAGCAGGAAGCCGTTTCATGTCCAGCCAAACCCATTCCGTCGCCGCGGCGCTTCAAAAGGCCGGGATCACGATTCCCGCGGTGCCAAAGCCGGCCGGAGCCTATGTCGGGGCGATCCGCACCGGCAACCTCGTCGTCACGTCGGGCCAGCTTCCCTGGGTCGACGGGAAGCTCCTTCATGTCGGCCGGATCGGTGCCGAGGTGAGCGAAGCGGAAGGGAAGGCCTGCGCCCGCGTCTGCGCGATCAATGCCCTGGCCCAGTTCCAGGCAGCGATTGGCGATCTCGAGGCGATCCGCCGAATCGTCCGCGTCGAGGGTTACGTCCACTGTGCCCCCGGCTATCGCGGCCATCCCCGCGTTCTCGACGGCGCCTCGCACCTCTTCAACGAGCTGTTCGGCGACCGCGGCATCCACACCCGCGTGGCGCTGGGCATCACCGAGATGCCCTTCGA
>JBBAVV010000109.1:0-8847 GCA_040397545.1 Pirellulales bacterium | reverse complement strand
GGGATGGAGCCGAGTGAGGCCGACCGGGCGCGGGGGGCGGCGGAGCTCGAGCGGGTCGGCTGCGCCGATCTTGCCGACCGCCCCTTCGGCGTCCTCTCCCAGGGGGAGCGGCAGAAGGTGATGGTGGCCCGCGCGCTCATCGCCGACCCGCTCCTGCTGGTTTTCGATGAGCCGTGCGACGGGATGGATCCCGGGGCGCGCGAGCGCTTCCTCGGCTGGCTGGGGGATCATCTGCGGGGGGGCCAAGGCCCGGCGGTGGTCATGGTCACCCACCATGTGGAGGAGATTCTGCCCGCCTTCGAGCGGACGATCGTCCTCAAGGCCGGGCGCGTCCTCGCCGCCGGCACGACAAGCGCGGTGCTCACGCAGCCGGTCTTCGAATCGCTCTACGACACCAGGCTTGCGCGGCTGGAGCGGGCCGGTGGCCGGGCCTGGCCGATCTGGGGCGGCTGACGCCTACGGGGCGCTGGCTGTCAAGGGGGGGATCCGATGTTTTTTCCCTTCAAACCGCATGAAAACCGCGTGCCGCCAGCTTTTCCCCGCCGCCGCCAAGGGGTACGATGAGTCCGGTTGGCCGCTTCCCCTGCCCCTTGACCCCCCCTCCGTTTCGCCGTCCTCCTGGTGCTTCGACCGTTCGGCCAATTGGGCCGGGGATCGGGTCTGGAGGGCCCCACCACGGTCCATCTGCATGAGCATCGGTCTGGAGGCCACGGACGGGGATCTCGGTCAGATCGATGTCGCCGGCTTCAGTGCCGGCATCGACCGCATCAAGTCGGAGGCGTATGCCGCGATCGGCCCTGCCGACTTCCGCCATCTCAAGCGGATCGAGCGGTATGGGCGTGTGGCGACGCTCCTCGGCTACGCCACCGCCTGGATCTGCCCCAATCCCGTCAGCGCCGTGGCCTTGAGCCTCGGTCTGTACACCCGGTGGTTTCTGGCACACCACATCCTCCACCGCGGATACGACCGCGTGCCGGGGATCCCGCGCCGCTACACGAGCCAGGGCTTCGCCCGTGGCTGGCGGCGGTATCTCGATTGGTTCGACTGGCTCCTTCCCGCGGCCTGGGACCACGAGCACAACATCCTCCACCACTACCACACCGGGGAGGATGATGATCCGGACGTGGCGGAGCGGCATCTGGAGTTTCTCCGCCGGATGCGGATCCCGGTGGCCCTCAAAGTCGTGTTCGTCGCCGTCGCCGCCTGCACCTGGAAGATCATCTACTACGCCCCCAATTCGCTCGCTGTCCTCGAAGATCGTGGCCGCCGGCGCCGCCGGAATGTGCCGATGGCCGTGCTGACCTTGGAGAGCGTCTTCGATGTCCGCCGCCCGGCGGTGCGCCGATTGTGGCTGGAGTGCTATGCCCCCTACGTCACCTGGCATTTCGTCGTCATTCCGCTCCTCTTCCTGCCGCTCGGGGGCACTGCGGCGGTGTACGTGCTCGTCAACAAGCTGCTCGCCGAGGTGATCACCAACGCTCACACATTCCTCGTCATTGCCCCCAACCACACCGCCGACGATCTCTACCGCTTCCGCTTCCACTACGGCGGCAAGGGGGAGTTTTACGTCACGTCGGTGCTCGGCTCGGCGAATTACCACTGCGGCCCCGAGATCGTCGACTACATGAGCGGTTGGCTCGGTTACCAGATCGAGCACCACCTCATCCCCGACCTGCCGATGCGGCAGTATTGCCTCATCCAACCGCGGGTGAAGGCGCTCTGCCTCCAGTACGGACTTCCCTACCGGCAAGAGAGCGTTTTCCGGCGGTTCGGGCGGCTGCTCGACATCTGTGTGGGAAAGAAGACGATGCGGCAACTCGAGGCCTTTCCCACCGCCGTGGCGGCCCGCGCCGGGGAGGCGCCGCCGTCGTCGCGGTGGGGGGGGAGCGGATCGGATATCCTCTGCGGATCGACCGTGGAAGGTCGCGGCGATCCGCAGCGTGCGGCCGGGCCGGCCTGAAGGTGGTGGAGTCTGAAACGGTGTCGGTGGGGTTTCGGGGCAGTGAGGAGCACTTGATGATCTCGTTCCGGTTCGACCATGTCCGCCTCGAGGCGTTCGGCCTCCACTTCCCCACCACGCTGCTGTCCTCTACGGAGATCGAGGAGCGACTCGCCCCCGCCTACCAGCGGCTGCGGATCCCTTTCGGCACGCTCGAGCGCGTCAGCGGCGTGACCACGCGCTGCATGTGGCCGACGAACGTGAGCCCCAGCTCCGTGGCGACGATCGCCGCCCGGGAGGCGCTGGAGAAGTCCGGCTTCGCCGCCGGGGATGTCGGTGCCCTCATCAACTGCTCGGTGTCGCGCGATTTCTTCGAGCCGGCGACGGCCTGCCTCGTTCACCATAATCTCGGCATCCCCGAGGAGTCGCTCGCCCTCGATATCACCAATGCCTGCATCGGCTTCAGCGACGGGCTGATCATGCTCGCCCACCTCATCGAGGCCGGGACGGTGAAGGTGGGGGTGCTCTGCTCCGGCGAAAACATCTCGAAGGTCGTCCACTCCACCTTCGACCAGATCCTCGGCGACGCCGAGATCACGCGCGAGAAGATGCTCCAGATGCTCCCCACGCTGACGCTCGGGTGCGGCGCCGTGGCGGCCGTCTTATGCCACTCGAGCGTCTCCAAAGGGGGCCACCAGTTCGTCGGTGGGGTGTCCCGTTTGGCGTCGCAGCATCACAAGCTCTGCATCGGGAACGGCGACTTCAGCGTCGGCCAGGGGGAGGGGATCGCGCCGATCATGACCTCCGACGCGGCCCAGCTGATCGCGGCGGCGGCGAAGCTCGCCGGCCGGGCGTTTCCGGACGTCACCGCGTCGCTGGGATGGTCGAAGGACCACGTCGACCATGTCTTCTGTCACCAGGTGGGGCGGCAGTGTAACGACGCGTTCTACCGCGAGATGGGGCTCGATTTCGACAAGGACTACGCGATCTACAAGCGCTACGGCAACATGGTCTCGGCGGGCCTTCCCGCTGCGCTGGCGATCGGTGCGGAGGAGAAGGGGATCAAACGCGGCGAGAAGGTTGTCCTCGCCGCCTTCGGCAGTGGTCTCAACACGCGCTTCCTTGGATTCGAGTGGTAGGAGACAGGCCCGATCCAGCCATGAACGGACTTCCCCCCATCGACCGCCCGGACACGCGGAGCCAAAGCCCTCGTGGCCAGGATGCCGGCGGTTTGGCCACGCTCTTTCCGTTCCGCTCCAGGTTCCTCTCGGTGGGAAGTTGTCCCGGCGCTCCGGCGGGGCACCGCCTCCACTACGTCGACGAGGGAAGTGGGCCGGTCGTCGTCTGCCTTCACGGCAATCCCACCTGGGGATTCCAGTTCCGCCGCTTGATCGCCGAACTGCGGGGCGACTTCCGGGTGATCGTCCCCGACCACATCGGCTGCGGGCTTTCCGACAAGCCAGCCGACGTCCACTTCCGGGCGGTCGACCGGATCGCCCATCTCGAGGAGCTCCTCGGCCACCTCGGGATCGGCCGATTTTCGCTCGTGATGCACGATTGGGGGGGGCCGATCGGGACGGGGCTGGCCGTCCGGCGCCCCGACGATGTCGACCGGCTCGTCTACCTCAACACGATGCTCGCCGAGACCGGGCTCCTTCCGCCGGTGATCCGGATGGCGGCCTCGCCGCGTTTCGGCCGCTGGCTGACGCAGCATTCGCGCTGGTTTCTCAATCTGTTGGTGAGCCAGGGAGCCGCCCACGGGCTGGCGGCCGATGTGCGGGAGGGCTATCTCCACCCCTATCCCACGCGCGCCAGCCGGACGGCGATCTGGGGCTTCGTCCGCGACATTCCCTTCAAGGCCTCGCATCCGAGCCATGCCGTGATGAAGGAGATGGAAGCGGGCCTGCCGCTCTTGGCGGGGAAGCCGGTGAAGCTGATCTGGGGGATGCGCGATCCCTGCTTCCATCCCGGGATCCTCCGTCATGTCGCCGCCCTGTTCCCGGCGGCGGAGGTGGTGCCGATCCCCGACGCCTCGCATCTGGTCATCGAGGATGCCCCGGAGCGGGTGGTGACCGAGGTCGGGACATTTCTGCGGGCCACCCACCCCGGGGGGCAGCCGACGCTCTCCGATCGGCGTGGGGAAAAAATCGATCCGCTGCGACTGGCGACCGATCCGGCCGGGCCCGCCGACCTGCGTCCTGCGGCTGGCGGGCTCTATGCGGCGCTCCTGGTGGCGGCCGCGGCCGCGCCGTGGGTCTCGGCGGTGACGCGGGCGTCGTTCCCACGCTGGCGCGGGGCGCCCAAGTACGACGCCATCGACTTCGCTGCCCTCTCGGCCCGGATCCATGCCTACGAGCACGGCCTGACATCGGCTGGGCTGCGGGCCGCCGAACGGGTCATCATGCTCGTCTCCCCGGGAGCTGATTTCCTCGCCTTGAGCTATGCCGTGATGGGACGCGGCGCGGTGCCGGTGTTCATCGATCCCGGCATGGGGATCGATGCGGTCCTCGCCTGCATGAAAGAAGCCGAGCCGAGCGGCTTCATCGGCATGCCGAAGGCGCATCTTCTCCGTCTCAAGGCGGCCGGGCTGTTTCGGTCGCTGCGGTTTTGTGTGGTGGCGAGCCGGTTCCCGATGTTCGGGGCGACGCGGGTGCGCGATCTGCTCCGGCCGTCGAGCGAGCCCCCTGCCCCGATCCCCCGCCTGGCCGATGACGCGGCGCTGGTCGCCTTCACGTCGGGGGCCACCGGCACCCCGAAGGGGGTCGTGTTCACCAACCGCATGCTCACCGCGCAACTGGCGGTGTTCCGTTCGCAGTTCGGGTTCCGTGGCGGCGAGCAGGATCTGCCGCTCCTCCCCGTCTTCAGCCTGTTCACCGCGGCCCTCGGCGTGGGGAGCATCTTCCCGCCGCTCAACCCCAGCCGGCCGCTGTCGCTCGTGCCGGGGCGGATCGTGCGTGTCATGCAGGATCTCGGCAACGAGACCTGCTTCGGCTCGCCGACGCTGTGGTCGAAGCTCGCGGAGTATTGCCGGCAGACCGGCACGTCGCTCCCCAAGCTGCGGCGCGTGTTCATGGCCGGGGCGCCGGTGTCGCAGGCGACGATCGACCTCGTCGCGGCCGCCTGCCCCCAGGCGGAGAGCTTCACCCCCTACGGCGCCACCGAAGCACTCCCGGTGACGATCGCGGCGGCGGCGGATCTCCGCCAGCAGACCCTGGTGACGGCGCTGACAGGGGAGCAGGGAACGCCGGTGGGGCGCGCCATCGACGGTGTCACCCTCCGCATCGTCCGCCCGGTCGAGGCCCCCGGAGGCCAGACGCTCGTCGATTGCGCCGAGTGCGAGATCGGCGAGATCGTCGTCAGTGGTGCCACCGTCAGCCGGGAGTATCTGCGGCGCCCCGAGGCGACCGCGGCCGGCAAGATTGTCGATGGCGACCGGGTGTGGCACCGGATGGGCGACATGGGCTACCTCGATGCCACGGGCCAACTCTATTTCTGCGGTCGACGCCTGCACATGGTCGACACGCCCGGGCGGGCGTTTCACAGCGTGCCGGTGGAGAACGTCTTCAACCGCCATCCGGCCGTGGGCCGGTCGGCGCTTGTCGCCGTCGACGGACAGCCGGCGCTCGTCGTCGAGCCGAAAAGTGAGCACTGGCCCCACTCCGTCGTTGCCCGCCGCCGTCTGGCCGAGGAGCTGGGGGCCCTGGCCGCCGCTGATCCGGTGACCACGTCGATCCGGCGCTTCTACTTCCATCCGTCGTTTCCGGTCGATGCCCGGCACAACGCCAAGATCTTCCGCGACAAGCTCTCTGTTTGGGCCGCCACGCAGCCGGCGATCGAGATCGGGCCAGGGGGCACGGCGCTGGCATGAGGATGCTCGTCACGGGGGGAAGTGGCTTCGTCGGCTCGGCCCTCTGCCGCCGTCTCCACGCTCTCGGCCACGACGTCATCGCCCTCGCCCGGCGCCCGTCCCCGATGCTCGCCGCCGAAGGGATCCGGACGGTGATCCACGATCTCGCCGCCCCCGCGGCCGATTCGTCGCTCGCCGGGATCTTCACCGGCGTTGGATGCGTGTTCCACACCGCGGCGCATGTGAAGATGTGGGGTCCCAAGCGGGCATTCCAGGCCGGCAATGTCGTGGCGACCGACCATGTCATCGCCGCCTGCCGTGAAGCCGGCGTGCCGCGGCTGGTGTTCACGTCGTCGCCGAGCGTCGTGGCCACGCCGGCCGGGCTGCGGGGGGTCGATGAGTCGCAGCCCTACCCGGCCCACTTCGAGGCCTTCTACCCCGAGACGAAAGCGGCCGCGGAGCAGGCCGTGCTCGCGGCCCACGGCGCTGCATTGCGAACGATTGCCTTGCGGCCCCACCTGATCTTCGGCCCCGGCGACACGAATCTCGTGCCGACGATTCTCGCCCGTGCCCGGGCCGGCCGCCTCGTGCAGGTGGGCGACGGCTCGAACCTCGTCGATCTGACCTTCATCGATGATTGCGTGGCAGCCCACGGGCTTGCGGCCGCCGCGCTCGACGAGCGGCCGTCGGCGGGGGGGCGGGCGTATTTCATCAGCCAGGGAACGCCGGTGCCACTGTGGGGCTGGATCGCGCGGGTCCTCGAGTTGCACTCCGTCGCCCCGGTGCGGCGGAAGATCTCCGCGCGGCTGGCGCGGGTGCTGGCGACGGTGGCGGAGACGACGTGGCGAACCTGCCGCTTCACGTCCGATCCCCCCCTGACACGGTTCCTCGCCGAGGAGATGGCGACCGACCACTACTTCGACCTCTCCGCAGCCCGCCGCGAGCTCGGCTATGCCCCGAGCCTCACCGTCTGGGAAGCGACGGAACGATCGTTTGGGGACTTGCGCCCGCCGGCGAAGGCTCCGCCCCGCTGATCGAGTCGTCGCGGCCTGCCGGAGCATCGAGGAGACGCGCTGCCGCTGACACAGCGCGGGTGTCCGGTCGCGGGGGACGACAACCGGGGCGGCGCCGGGCAGGCGCCTTGATCCGCGCTCCGCCGCCGCGAATCCTTCGCCGGATCCCGAACCGGCTTACCCTCTGCCGACGCCACCCCCCGTGGCTCGGCCAGGAGTGATTCCGGCCCGGAATCCGATTCTCGGAAGACGTGCTGCTACGGCGTCCGCCCCCAGGCGGAACCGGAGTGGAGCGTAGGCCGACCCGGGCCTAACCGCCTTGTTGCGCGGTCGGGTCCGCTGTCATGGCCCCAGCCGTTTTTCCAGCCAGCCGAAGCCGGCGGCCCAACCGAGGATCTCCCGTGAATCATTCCCCCGTTCGATTCCCCCGTTCGATCGCCGACAATCATCGGCGCTGGCTCTACGCGATCGGTTGGATCCTCGTCGGGTCGCCATCGATTTTCGGTCCCGCCGGCGCCGCGCCGATCGTGACCGGGATCCACACCACCGCCTTGGCTGCACCGCCGCCGGCGATCACTGCGAGCGATCCCTATTGGCGCGTCGTCGCCCTCCCGGAGACGCCCGTCTTCCTGGCGTACGAGGCCTCTCTCTTCTCCGGGCGCGGCCCGTCGTTCCAAGTCCCGGCGACCTGGTTCCACGGTGCCGACGGGTTCGGTGGCGCCGGCTGGATCGGGCTCCGTCCGGATACCACCAATTCGCTCTATCCGTCGAATGTGGGAGCCCAGTCCGACTACACCACGATCTACGCCACGACGTTCATCGCCTCCGAGGCCGGGTCGGCGGCGTTCGATCTCATGGCGACAGCCGACAACGTGCTGTCGTTCTTCGTCAACGGGGAGATCACCGGTTCGACGACCCTCTTGCCGTCGATCATCGGCGGCACGCAGATCGGCGCCGAGCAGCAGAATCTCGGCCTTCTCCATAGGTTCTCCGGAGTGGCCGACGTGCTCGCGGGGGAAAACACGCTCTACGCCGTCGTCCGAGACCGCTACGTCCTCGACCCCGTGACAAACATCGGCGGCTACGGGCAGACCGGCCTCCTCGTGTCGTCGGTGCCGGAGCCGGGGGCTCTGACCTCGTTGCTGGCCGGCACGGCCTGCCTGCTCATCGGGGCCCAGTGGCGGCGTGTCCGTCGTCCACGTCGCCGCCGGGCGGAGCCGGGTCAGCGCGGGCCGTCTGATTGAGCCCCTGTCGCGGCAGGCCTCTCATCCCTACGCGTTGGCTGTGCGGCCACAAACTCGAGCCAGCCGAAGCGTTCCGGGGCGGGGAATGTCGGCTGCAGCGTCGGGGAGAAGGCGAGCCCTTATGGAGGAGTCTCGCGGTCGGTGGAGCCTCGCTCACGCACCGTTTCGTACATTGCATCGGGAGCGAGATCGGCCCCGTTGGGCCAACGAACGGCGCCATCGATGACGTGGGCCAGAGCAAAATAAGCGTCGGCTCGAAGGGCCTCGAACAGGGTCCCATCGACGGCTCCGCTGCCGAGGAAGCCGGCGAGGTCGACCCGCCCGGTCGTGCCGTCAACAAACCGCACGACGAGGCTCTTGCCTGGCTGCGGGCTGACGGAAACGACCCGCCACGGGGCCTGGGAGCGGGCTGGCGGAATCAATCGAGCGGCGGAATCGGATTCGGCGGCATCAGGTGACTGCATAAGCCCCAATTCTCCCGAAGTTCGTCGCGGTGTTCCTCTGCCCATTCCAACACGAGGCCTTTCGCCCGCCTAGGCAGATCTCCGGCAAGTATATCGAGCGTCTCGATGGCGATCGTCGCCTCATGTTCGGCGTAGGTCGCGTGGAAATGGGGCGGTCCATGCTCCCGCCAGAACATTTCGATCACGATGCCGAAGAAGGTGCTGATGGCAGGCATAAGAATACTGTACGCATGAATACTCTTGATGCCAACGGCCCAGGCCGACCGGTCGACGGTGGGCGATGGAGATCGGGGGCTGGATCGGGGGCTGGATCGGGGGCTGGATCGGGGGCTGGATCGGG
>JBBAVV010000108.1:0-9005 GCA_040397545.1 Pirellulales bacterium | reverse complement strand
ACTTGCCGGACAGGCCAGACTTGCCGGACAGTCTCAACTGGCCAAGCCGGCCCAGCAGCCCAAGCTCGCCCGGATGCTGCCGGTGCCAGGGATGCTCGCCCTCACCGATGGCGGGATCGTTGTCCCCCTGGGATGGCCCCAGGACCAGACCGCCGAACGCGGGATCCCCGATGGGTTTGAAGGCCAGTTGATCGTCGCCGGCCGCGGCGATGCCCTCTCCAACTGCCACGGCTGGGTGTTCACCGGCGGTCGCTACTGGATCCCGATCGAAAGCGTCGACAAGATCCTCAACGACAACGGCTACGAGCGCGTCGCCGCCCCCCTACCCGACGATCTCATCGTCTACCGCGGCGACGACGGCCGGCCGGTCCACACCGGGATCGTCAAGGCGGTGGGGGACGATGGGTTTGTCCTCATCGAAAGCAAGTGGGGGAAACACGACGTCTTCTGGCACACGCGCGACGGACAGGCCTTCGGGACACGCTTCGAATACTGGCACGCCGATCGAGACGGGCACCTCCTGCGGCTCTCGAACCAGACGATGCCAGGGACCAGCGGCCCGGCCCGGGGCACGGTCGGCGGATGAGGCCCCTGACTGGCGACAGCGCCAGTCGCCAGTCGCGACTCGCCAGTTCTCGAGAACCCCGGCTGTTTTTCATGGGGATAGGCGCCACCGGCTCCCCCCGCAGCCGGTTCGGCCGAGGATGACTTTTTCCCCGCAGCGATAGACTGGAAAGAGGGCTTTTCGGCGGGGCCCCGGATGAGGGGCCGGCCGCACGGTTGGCCCCGCCCCGTTACTGCCGCCGCTTGCCCGGGATCCAGCGAGGCCGACACGTGGCCAAGAGCCCCACCTCCGATTGGCTGTCGCCGCTGGTGCGCTACGGCCTGGCTTTGCTGTTTGTCGCCCTGACCACGGCGCTTCGCTGGTGGGTCGATCCGCTCGTCGGCCCGCGGCATGCGTTTCTCGGGGCCAATCTCACCGTCGTGCTCATCGCCTACTGGCTCGGCACCGGTCCGGCGGTGATGGCCCTGCTGGCGATCGGGATCGCGTTTTTCCGGCTGTTCATCGTCCCCCATGTCGATCTCTCCACCCTCCCTCCAGGCCCGCTCGTCGTCGCTCTTTTCTCCCTCTCCACCGGCGGGATCTTCATCTGGCTGTTTGACCAGCTCCAGCGGTCGCGGCGCGATCTGGAGTCGCAGGCCGAATCGGCGACCAGCGCCGAGGCCCGGCTCCGCGAGCGCGATACCTACCTCCGCGAGTTCCTCGATCACACCTCGGCCGTGGTCTATCTCAAGGATCTCGACGGCCGGTTTCTCCTCGTCAACAACCAATACGGCAGGATCTTCCCCGAGATGAAGGAACACTGCATTGGCACCACCGCGGATGCGTGGTTCACTCGGGAAATGTCGGCCGAATTCGCCGCGACCGATGCGCGCGTGATCGACACCGGCCATTCGCAGACCTTCGAGCAGTCGATCGACCTGCGCGATGGCGCGCACGAGTTCGTGACGGTGAAGTTTCCAATCCTCGATGACGCCGGTCGGATCTTCGCCGTTGGCGGCGTCTCCACCGACGTCACCGAGCTCCATACCGCCCGGGCCGACCTCGAACGGAAGGAGCGGGTGCTCCGGAATCTCATCGAGGTCCAGGAGCAAGAGAAGCAACTCCTCTGCGGGGAGTTTCACGATGGCCTCATTCAGTACGCCGTGGGTGCAAAGATGATGCTCGAAAGCCTCCCCCGCGATGTCCTCCCCGCGGCGAGCGGCGAGACAATCGATGCCGTGATCGGCTGCCTGGCACGCGGGATCGAGGATGGCAGACGCGTGATCCACGGCATCCGGCCGGCGGAACTGGACGACCTCGGCCTCGATGCCGCGATCCTGATGCTCGTCAGCGATCTCCATGCGGCGGGGATCGAGGTAACAGCGACGATCGATCCGGCCGCGTGCGACCTGCCGGTGTCGTTTCGGGTGCCGATCTACCGGATCATCCAGGAGGCGCTTTCCAACGTCCGGCGCCACAGCCACAGCCCCAAGGCGCTCCTCCTCGTCCGCAGGATTGGCGACGAGATCGAGATCCGGGTGGAGGATTTCGGCGTGGGGGAAGGGCACCCGGAGCAGATCCAACGCGGGTTCGGGATCACCGGCATGAAGGAACGCGCGCGGCTTGTCGGGGGAGAGTGTCAAGTGGAGTTTCGCCCCGGTCGGGGTACCCTCGTCACCGTCCGACTGCCGGTCCCGGTCGGAGATGATTCTGCCGGGGACGTGGCCCCACCGCACTTGGTTCCCGAGGAGACCCGCTGATCGTGCCAGCATCCAAGCCGATCCGACTTGCCGTGCACGTCGGCCCCCACAAGACCGGAAGCACGAGCGTGCAGCGGGCGCTTGCCGCTGCGCGGGAAACACTCGCCGGGCTGGGAGTGTGGTATCCGCCGAGCCTGCCGGGGGCGTCGTGGCCAGACCAGCATGCCGATGCCTGGATCCTGTTGCGCGACCGACGCTTTACCGATTTCGATCGCTGGCTCGACGGCTGTCGGGAGGAGGCGACGAAGCACGGCTGCGACACGCTGCTGATCTCGAGCGAAAACTTCCACGTTCCGAGGACACGCCGCCCCCTGGCGAAAGCCTTGGACCGCCACCGTCGAAACACCGGCGGCGACACACGCTACGTCTTCGTGAGACGCGACATCGTCGATCTGGCCCAATCGCGGGCGCTTTCGCATATTTCCGGGGAGGCCGGCTTCTACTACTTCAATCGCTACGACCTGCGCCGCTGGGCATCCCACTTTGCCGCCCTGCAGATGAGGCACGAGCGCTGGTTCGCGCGGCGCGACACCCGGTTCGTCGTCCTCGCCGACGGCCCGCGCGAAGCGCTTGCCGCCCGGGTCCTCGAGGCGGCGGCCGATCGTCCCTTTCCGGCTATCGTCACCGGCCACGATAACGTCACCACCGGCAAGCTTGCCAATGTCGATGCGATCCTGTCCTACGGCCTTCGCGTCATGCACCACTTTGCCACCGGCGAGGCGGTCAATGTGCCCTCCAGCTTCGCCGCCACCTCGCGCGTGCTGGGCCAACCGGCCGTCAATGAGGCCGCCTTGGTGGCGCTGTCCGAAGGATTCCGCGCGGGGGTGACGCGCGAAGTGAATCTCGGGGTCGAAGACTTCCGGCGACTCGGGCCGTTGGCCAAATGGTGGCGGGTGCGGTTTTCGCGTGAAGGCGGCGGGCGGAGGATTGGGGGCTAGCGAGAGGGCACGCCGTCATGCCGATCCCCGCACGGCATTCGTGAGCAGATCGGCGCCGCGGACCAAGGTGCGGGCCTGGCCGACATGGAGCAGGCCGGTCGGCGTCGGAGCGAGTCGGCTACGTCGCCCCGGGAAACGCATCGGCCTGTTGGCGCCCGGACGCGGTTTCACATCAGCCACCAGGCACCGGTGGCGATCACCCACACGCCGAGGGCGAGGTTTGTGCCGGCGTGGGCAAGAATGCAATCGATCGGCTGGCGCGTCGAGGCGGCGATGCCGGTGACGATCCCGAACCAGCACAGCGCCGCCACCGCCTCGGCCGGGTGGGTGCCGATCGCATAGACCGCACAGGCGCCGGCGGCGGCCGCCGTGAGGGTGCCAAACGAGACCTTCCAGAAATCTTCGTTGATACAATACCGCATCAAAAAGCCGCGCAGGAAAAGCTCCTCGACGATCGGTACGACGACGACCAGCCCGAGGCCGCGGAGGAGGAGATAGCCCCAAGTGGCGATCGTGTTGCCGGCGTAGGCCTCGAAGGGATTGAAGGCGGCGCGCTCCCCCGTGCCGCCGGCCCAGCCCGCCCAGCCGGCCTCGCGCTGGAGGGTGGCGAGGACGACCCAGGGGATGACGAGCAAGAGGCCCAGAAGCGCCGGCCACCAGCTCGCCCGGCCGAGCCAGCTGCGTGTTGCCGGCCAGTGCCAGGCGAGGAGCCCGAGGGTGACGGCGAGCCGCAGGGCGTAGACGGCCGGGTAGGCCGACATCGGGATCCCCAGGCTTGCGGCGAGGCCGCCGCCGGAGGGGCTCGGCTCGAGGGCGCCCAAGGCGAGGAAGGCGGCCAGCGGCCAGACGCACGTTTCCCAGGGGTGGGAAGGGCCGTGGTCGGGGGGCGCGGGGGGGGCGGGATCGGAGGAATTGGGGGGGGGAGAGGGGCCGAGGGGGGTCATCAAGCAATCTCCCGGCCGAAAAAACGGCAACTGGGGGCCGAAACTGTGGGGAGAAACACCGCTCCCGTGATGGAACGGGTCGACTGTCACGATCGAGTGGGCAAGAGTATATTCCCAGCTTCTTCCTCGGCGCTGCCAGGCCGACCCCGGCGAATGTTTCCCGCTCGGCCCGGCCCCTCTCCGTTTCCTTCCGTCCTCAATCCCTCCCGCAGGTGCACCGGTCCCATGGATCTGTCCAAGCTCCGCAACATGGGCATTTCCGCCCACATCGACTCCGGCAAGACGACCCTCTCCGAGCGCATCCTCTTTTACGCCGGCCGTATCCACCGCATCCAGGAAGTGAAGGGCGGCGGTGACGGCGCGACCATGGACTACATGGATCTCGAGCGGGAGCGCGGGATCACGATCACCAGTGCCGCCACGAGCGTGAAGTGGCACGACTGCGACATCAACCTCATCGACACCCCGGGCCACGTCGATTTCACCGTTGAGGTGGAGCGAAGCTTGCGCGTCCTCGACGGCGCGATCCTTGTCCTCTGCGCCGTCGGCGGCGTGCAGAGCCAGTCGATGACGGTCGACCGGCAGATGAAGCGCTACAAGGTGCCGCGGCTGGCGTTCGTCAACAAGATGGACCGCACCGGCGCCAACTACGACCGCGTCGTCAAGCAGCTCAAGGACAAGCTCGGTGCCGATCCGGTGCCGATGCAGATCCCGATCGGCAAGGAAGACAAGCTCGAGGGAGTGATCGACCTCGTGGCGATGGAGGCTTGCTACTTCGACGGCGACAACGGCGAGACCGTCCGCCGCGAGAAGATCCCCGCCGGGCTCGAGGAGGCCGCCAAGCAAGCCCGCCACGAGATGCTCGAGGCGCTGGCGATGTATTCCGACAGCCTGATGGAAAAGCTCCTCTCCGAGGAGCAGCCGACCGACGACGAGATCCATGCGATCGTGAAGGCGGCCATGCAGAGCCAGAGCATCACGCCGGTGTTCTGCGGCTCGGCCTACAAGAACAAGGGCGTGCAGACGCTCCTCGACGCCGTCGTTCGCTACCTCCCCAGCCCGCTGGAGCGGAAGGTGATCGCCAAGAAGTGGGACAAGCCCGACGAGGCCTTCGATCTCATTCCCGATCCGACCAAGCAGCTGGTGGCGATGGCCTTCAAGATCGTCGACGATCCCTACGGCCAGCTGACCTTCATGCGGATCTACCAGGGCTCGATCAAGAAGGGCGAGGCCTACATCAACCAGCGCACGAGCCAGAAGCAGCGCTTCAGCCGGATCGTGCGGATGCATGCCGACAAGCGTGAGGAAATCGACTCGGCCGATGCCGGCGACATCGTCGCCGTGATGGGCGTCGATGCGGCCAGCGGCGACACCTACGCCACCGACCACAAATACTGCACGCTCGAGAGCATGTTCGTGCCGGAGCCGGTCATCAAGATGGCCATCACCCCGGTCAACCGCGACGGCCTCGACAAGCTCGGCAAGGCGCTGCAGCGGTTCACCCGCGAGGATCCCACCTTCCGGATGTCGACCGACGACGAGACGGGCGAGATGCTCATCGCCGGGATGGGCGAGCTCCATCTCGACATCTACGTCGAGCGGATCAAGCGGGAGTTCAAGGTGGAGGTGGCCGTCGGTGCGCCGAAGGTGAGCTACCGCGAGGCCCCCACGAGGGGAACCCCGTACGACTACAAGCACAAGAAGCAGACCGGCGGCTCAGGGCAGTATGCCCACATCGTCGGCCATCTCGAGCCCCTCCCCGAGGAGGAGCCCGAGAACTTCATCTTCGAGGATGCCGTCATCGGCGGTCGCGTGCCGCGCGAGTACATCCCGTCGGTGGAGAAGGGCTTCCGCTCCGTGCTCAACAAGGGGCCGATCGCGGGCTTCCCGATCGTGGGCGTGAAGGCGACGCTCGAAGACGGCTCCTACCACGACGTCGACTCCTCCGACATGGCCTTCCAGATCTGTGCCCGGGCCGGCTTCCGTGAGGCCTTCCTGAATACGAAGCCGGTCCTTCTCGAGCCGATCATGAAGATGGAGGTGGAGGTGCCCGCCGACTTCCAGGGGCCGGTGACCGGCGAGCTCAACAAGCGTCGCGGCCTGATCATCTCCACCGAGACCGTCGGCAATACCTCGACGATCATCGCCGAGGTGCCGCTGGCCGAGACCTTCGGCTACTCGACCGACCTGCGGAGCATGACGCAGGGGCAGGGCGTATTCACGATGGAGTTCTCGAAGTACCGGCCGACGCCGGGGAACATCCAGAAGGAAATCATCGAGGAGAAGAGGAAGGCCGATCTCGCCGCCGCGAAGTGATCTTCGTGGCGGGCGGACGGCTCGCCCTCCTAGAGCAAACAATCGGCCCGGTCATGGCATCCGCCATGGCCGGGCCGTGCTGTTTTCGGGGGTGTCTCGAGCGAATCGGTTCCCACCGGCTGGCCCGCCGCCGATGCGGTCAGGGACGACTTTTTCCACGGGCAGCGAGCACGCCCTCGGTCGGGGCAGGCTTCAGGCGGCGCCTCGCTCCGGGGCGGGAAACTCGAGAGACGTCACGAGGAGCAGGTCGATGTGCTGACAGGAGTCGTCGGGCTGGATGATGACGGCGGTGCGTCCACCGGGATTCCAGGCGACGTATTCGGGATGAACGACGCTGATGAATCGTCCGTCGGCGAGGTAGACCCGAAACGGGACAAAGGGCTCGGCCCGCATCGCGTCACGAAATCGTTCGAGGGTCATGGTGAATCGCGGTAGGTCCGCGGCTCCAGAGAGAAGACGTACTCTTCAAGAGTGTACGGGCGTATCCTCCCTGGTCAAGCAGGTCGCGGGCGGCCGTTCTCGCCTCTCGCCGGGCGACGCTCGGCCTCAGCGGGAGGCGTTCTCGCCGAGGTCGAGTTCGGCGGCAATCGAATCCCAGAGTTCGAGGCGGGCTTCGAGTGAGCCGCGGGCCGTGGCGGAGGCCTCGGCCCATCTGCCGGCATCATCGCCGCACAGGCTGGCCACGATTCGCCGGCACATCGGGCCATGCTTCTCGTCGTCGGCTTCGATGTGGCGCTCGAGATAGAAGCGGAGGCGCTCCCAGCTGTGGGGATCCTGAGCGGCCAGCGCCACGACGAGCGGCCGAAACATCTCCGGGATCACGTCCTCGCGGCCATACGTGAAGGCCGCCACGATCTTGTGGGCCGAGCCCGAGGCGATGATCGCAAACGACGTCCGGACAAACGTCGCGGCGGCCGCGGGCACGCGGGCCTCGTCGAGGGCGCGATCGAGCGGGATGCCGGCGGCGAGGAGCGTGAGGAGCGATTCGACGGGGCCGGTGTCGGCGCCGGCCTGGCGCATGCAATCGAGATAGAGCTCGAAGTGGGAGGCGTGGGTGCCGTCGGGAAGCTCGTCGGATTGCTCGTCGAGAACGATCTCATTGACGAGCCGGCGGGCCTCGCGATCGGGGGTGGGGATCCAGGGGAGGCTCGTGCAGGTGAGCTTTTGTTGCAGGGCGACAAGCAGGCTCTGGAAATCCCAGACCGCGAAGACATGGTGCTCCATGAAGCGCCGGAGGCGCTTCGGGCTATCGACCATGGCGTAGATCGGATGGGCGAGGAGCCGCAGGCGGAGGCCGCCGAGGTCAACCGTGTGGCGGGGGCTCGGGGGGCTGGTGACGGCGGCGGAGAAACCCGTGGAGAGTGCGGCAGTCATGGCTGAAGGCCTCGGGAGCCGTGAAAAAGGGGGCGGGGAGGGCGGGCAGCGAGAGGGGCGGGGAAGCGGGGGCAGCCAGGGGGGAAAGGCCAGCGGGAAAGCCGAAGGGCCGGCGGTGTCGGGCTTCGACACCACCGGCCCTTCATTTGTAGGCAGCGGATCCTCCCGCGGCGAGGCCGTCGGGGAGGCCGTTTTTTAGCGGATCACTCAAACTCCTTCTCGGAGATCACCTTCGTGTTGAAGTCGGAGTTGCCGTAGATGTAGGGGTACATGAACCCAGCCTGGCTGACCGAGTTGGGGGTGAGCAGTTGGCAGTAGACGCGGGGATCGAGTCCATCGCTCAAGGACTTGACGTGCCCGTCACAGAAGGCAGCGACGATACCGCCGGGGTGGCGGGACGAAGGAGTAGCAGAAGCGTTCACGCCCATTGCAGTCAGAGCAGCGAACTCAACCGGGGTCAGGTTCATCATCTTTTGGCTGGTCGACGTGATGAGCCCTGAGGTGCTCGGAGCGGACCCGTAATTGGTCGGCAAAGCACCAAAGCCAGGGATCGGCGACAGCGGACTCGACGCACCGGGGTAAGGGTCGAGCTTGCTAAAATTGAACGACGTCACCGCCGACGGAGGGCAGACATCGTAGTAGGCCTGCGGGCTGTAGAGGGCCCCGGACCTTTCTGCAAAGAGGAGCGTCATCGAAGCTCCGTCCCCGCCGCTGATGTGGTCGACGCTGTTCTTCATCGGGGCGTAAGGGTTCCCCGCGGTGGTCTTTCCAACGGTGTCGAGCATCACGCTATCGTCACGGAATTGAACCTGGGAACCGGCTCGGATGTAGCCCATTCCGACATTTCCGGCATAGGCGATGGTGGGGGCCGAAGCGTTAGCCGGCACCGAAGACGGGCAAACGAAGATCTCGACCGGCACAGCCCCGGTAGCGGGAACGTTCGCCACGTTTTCCCAAATGTTTTTGTAGATGTCGAGACGTTCGATATTCGGAAGAATCATGACCGGCCACGAGACCGTGGTGAACGGCACGTCGGCGGGAGCGTTGGCGGCGACGATTCCGTTCGGATGAGCATTGCGCCAGCCGGGGATGAACTTCTTCGAGTTGTCGAAGTTCGTCACCGCGAGGC
>JBBAVV010000107.1:0-9128 GCA_040397545.1 Pirellulales bacterium | reverse complement strand
TCACCTTCCGCGACTCCAAGCAGCATCTCGGCGTCGAGGAGCCGCAGGGCTGGACAAATGGCGGAAAAAAGTGATCGGCCGGCCGTGGCTTGCGGAAACTCTGTGAGAATTCGGACAGGGCCTTGGAATGGCCCTGAAATAATGTTTTAGTGGTTTCCTGAATGAGCAGGCGGAATGTTTCCCGCTCTCAGTTAAATGCAGATCTGCTCATCAAATGGATGGATCCTATGGCCCGCTTTTCTTTGAAACCGTTTTCTCTTTGGCTGGCTGCCTTGGCCTGCCTCCCGTTGGGCTCTCTCGCCAACGCCGAACCGCTCGAGTGGGTGACGGTCGGCGACCCAGGGAACACCGCTGATACCGCTGTTGCTGGCTACGGTGCCGTGGCGACTTCATTCAAGATCATGAAGTACGAGCTCACGAACCAGCAGTACACCGACTTCCTGAACTCTGTCGCTGCGACCGACACCTACTCGCTCTACGACACTGACATGAGCAACGACGCCAAAGGCGGCATCACACAATCCGGGTCGTCTGGTGCGTACACCTATTTGGCCAAGACCGACATGGGCGACAAGCCGGTGAACTACGTGAGTTGGTTCGATGCGGCGCGGGTGTCTAACTGGTATCAGAACGGTGCCACGAGCTCGTCGAGCACAGAGACAGGTGCGTACACGCTCGTCAGCGGTCAGACCACCGGCACGGCCCCCGCGGTGAACCCGGGGGCGACGTTCTACGTCCCGACGGAAGACCAGTGGTACAAGGCGGCGTACTACAAGGGCGGAGGCACGAGCGCGGGCTACTGGGATTACGCCACGCAGAGTGATTCGGACCCGACGGCGGTGACGGCGGGTTTGACAGGAATCGGCTCTGCTGGCAGCACTGGCAACTTCGCGAACTACAACGAGCAAGCTGACTGGAATAGCCAAAATGGCAACGTGACGACGGTGGGGACCAACGGCGGCCCGAGCTTCTACGGGGCGTTGGACATGAGCGGCAACGTGTGGGAATGGAACGATTTCACGGGTGCTGCCGGCTCGTCTCGTGGGCTGCGGGGCGGCGGTTGGTTCAACAACGCGTTCAATGTTTCGTCCTCCGGCAGCCTCTCGTACGACCCGTCGGGTGGGTACCCCGATGTCGGTATTCGTCTCGCAAGTCCGGTCAACGGCTCCCCCGTCCCCGAGATCGACCCGAACGGCTTGAGTGCCGTGTTGGGCTTGATCGTCGGTGGACTGGGATTGCTGGAACGACGGCGGTTCGGCCGCTGAATGTTCCCTTCAGGCTTTGATCGCTTTGATTGCGGCGGCATGGCAGCGGCAAGAGCGCGTGCCCCGGCAGGAGGCTGCCCTCCTGCCGGGGCATAGCCGTCGCTCTCTCGCGGCGGCGATGCCTCGCGTTATTTTTTGGTGCCCTGCCATACTGGCAGGTTAGCCGATGGGGAGAGAGAACCTTTTCCCCTCTCGGCAGTTTAAACTTCAGCAAAACGCCGCGGCCCCGGCCGTTGCTTGGCGACCAGCCCCCCCCGTGGAGCGTATCGACGATGCCAACGACGCCCCCCTCCCGTCCTTTCCTCGTCGCCCTTCTCGTCGCCGCCGCCTCCGCGGGCCTCGCCGCCTCCGCGGGCCTCGTCGCGTCCACGGGCCTCGGGGCCGAGGCAAAGAAGCCCGGCGCGAAGAGAGCCCGGGCCGCGGTGCCCTTCCGGCTCCCGGCCGCGGTCCGTGACGCCCCCGACGGCGCGTCCTTTGCCGTCGCCCCGATCGATCGCACGGCGCGCGACAGCGTCCGCGCCGCCGCGGCCCGGATCGATGCGATCCTTGCCGAGCGGCACGCCCGCGACGGCGTCGCGCCCCCCCCTTCGCTTTCCGATTCCCAGTTTCTCCGCCGCGCGTATCTCGATCTCGGCGGCCGGATCCCCACGCACGACGAGGCGAGCGCCTTCCTCGCCTCGACCGATCCCGACAAACGCGCGGCCCTCGTCGACAGCCTGCTGGAAAGTGCCGATTGGGTGAGCCGGTTCTACAACGTCTGGGCCGACACGCTCCGGCTCACGGAGCGGCCGCAGAAAAACCTCTGGAGCGAGGCCTATCTCGATTGGGTGAAGCGGTCGATCGCCGCCAACCGCCCCTACGACGAGTGGGTCCACGACATGCTCACAGCCGACGGCAAGCTGTGGGAGAATCCCGCCGTCGGCTATCAGCTCCGCGACCAAGGGATGCCGCTCCCCTATGTCGACAACACTGTCCGCGTCTTCCTCGGCACGCAGATCGGCTGCGCCCAGTGCCACAACCATCCCTTCGACGCTTGGACGCAGCATCAGTTTTATGAACTGGCCGCCTTCACCGCCGGGACGCGCTCCGGCACCGGCGGCAAGCCGGAGAAGCCGGTGCGGAAGGAGATGCGCAAAGGTGCCCGCGCCGACACCGCGGATGCCACGGCAAAGAATGTCCGGGCCCTGATCGCCGAAAGCCGCAAGCGCGCCAATGCGAACGGTACGAAGGTCAACAACGCCTTCACGCAGTTTCTCCAAGCCAACGGCACGGTCGTCAATTTCCGCGACCGCGATCTGAAGCTCCCCCACGACTACCAATACGACGATGCCAAGCCGGAGGAGGGCGTCGCGCCCCATGTCCTCTGGGGGGAAGTGCCCCAGGAGGCCCGCGATCTCGACGGCCGCGCCCAGTTCGCGGCCTGGGTCACCTCGCGCGACAATCCCCAATTTGCCCGCACGATCGCCAACCGGATGTGGAAGCTCTGCTTCGGCGTCGGCTTGGTCGAGCCGATCGACGACTTCCGCCCCGACAATCCCCCCTCCCATCCGGAGCTCATGGATCATCTCGCCGCCGAGATGCTCCGGCTCGACTTCGATCTCCGCGAGTTTGTTCGGATCGTCGTTTCGACCGAGGCCTGGCAGCGGCGGGCGATCCCCTATGACCCGACGACAGGAGAGGCGTTTTCGTTTGCCGCACCGAGCCTGCGGCGGCAATCAGCCGAGCAGCTGTGGGATTCGATCCTCACGCTCGTGGCCCACGACCCTTGGGCCTACGAGCGCCCCACCGGCGAAGCCTTCGCGGCAGCGGTGAACCTCGATCTCTCCAGAAAAAACCCCGGCCTCGACGCGGCGCACGCCGCCTTCGAGCGCTATGAGGATTCCCAGAGCCCACGGAAGACGCGCCGCCAGACGATGCAGACCTACGGCTACAAAGGCCAGCTCCTCGCGCGGGCAAGCGAGCTCCCCACGCCGCTCCCCCTCGGCCACTTCCTCCGCCAGTTCGGCCAGGGAGACCGGGAGACGATCGACGGCAACCGGACGGTCGCCACCGTCCCGCAGATCCTGGCGATGTTCAACGGCCCGATCACCCACGCGATGCTCGAGCGCGGCTCGACGGTGGTCGATGAACTGGCCGAGCATGATCCTCCTCAGGCGGTTGACGTCATCTTCCTCTCGGTCCTCTCCCGGCTCCCCGACGAGGAGGACCGGAAGCTGGCCCTCGAGGAGATCCGCGGCGCAGTCGATCGCCGCACCGGCTGCGGCAATCTGATCTGGGCGCTCCTCAACACGCGCGAGTTCCTCTTCATCCAATGAGGCCGGCAATGAATCTCTCCTGGCTCGATTCCCGTCTCGCCCGTCGCGGCGCCATCGCCCGGATCGCGCGCACGGCCCTCGGCGTGACGGCGGTCGACGCGTTCCTTGCCGAGCGCCCAAGCGGCTTTGCGGCCGAGCCGCTCCCCGCCGGCACGAACATCATCACGCTCTTCATGCGCGGGGCGATGAGCCATCTCGACACCTTCGATCCCAAGCCGGGGCGCGAGGAGCAGGGGGAGACGGGCGTCATCCAGACGAAGACCCCGGGGATCGTCTTCGGCGAGTCGATGAAGAAGCTCGCCGGCATGTCGGACAGGCTGGCAATTCTCCGGGCCGTGACGACCCAGACCGGGGCCCACGAGCAGGGGACGTATCTGATGCGGACGAGCTATCCGCAGATCAACTCCATCCGCCATCCGGCCTTCGGCGCCTGGGCGCTCCACGCAGCCGGCCGTCATCCGGGGGATCTCCCCGGCTATGTCCTCGTCGGCAACGGCAACGACCATCCCGGCAGCGGCTTTCTCGACCCGGCCCTCTCGCCGGTGCCGGTGGCCGATCCAAAGGCAGGCCTCGAGAACACGATGCGCCCCGCGTATCTCACCGAAGAGAACTTCGAGCGCCGGCTGTCGCTTGCCGAGAAGGTCGATCGCGACTTCAAGGCCTCTTACGGCGGCAACCAGATCGAGGCCTACGATCGGATGTATGCCGAGGCGGTCAGGCTCCTGGGAAGCGTCGACCTCGAAGCCTTCGATCTCTCCAAGGAGCCGGAGAGCGTCCGCGATCGCTACGGAGCGGGCGTGATCGGCAAGGGATGCCTCCTCGCACGCCGGCTCGTCGAGTCGGGGGTGCGGGTTGTGGAGGTGGAGGTCAACGGCTGGGATATGCACCGCGATCTCTTCGAGGAGCTCCCCACGAAGGCCGCCGGGCTCGACAAGGCTTTGGCCACGCTCCTCGACGACCTCACCGACCGGGGCCTGCTCGGCACGACGCTCGTGGTGCTGGCGACGGAGTTTGGCCGGACGCCGAAGATCAACGAGAACGCCGGCCGCGACCACCATCCGGCGGTCTTTTCCTGCGTCCTCGCCGGAGCGGGGGTGAAGGGGGGCGTGGTTCACGGCGCTTCCGACGAGCGCGGCCACTCCCCCGATTCGGGTGCGATTTCCGTTGCCGACTTCAACACCACCGTCGCCGCGGCGGCAGGGCTCCCGTACGAGAAAGAGTTTCACGCCCCCAACGGCCGCCCCTTCAAGATCGGCGGCGGCGGGACACCGGTCCGCGAGGTCCTCGCGTAGCCCGGGGCAGGGGGGCGGCGCTGGCGCTTTCCACCGGGCGCGGATTGGTTCATAATCTCTTTCTCGAGCGAGCGGATTGGCCTCCGTAGAAGCCGCTGCTTGATCGGGTGTCTTGTGACCGACGTCGCGCACTGTCGCGTGGACGTCCACCTCCCACTTTTTCCGGGGATTCGCGACATGCCTGCCCGCACGCCGCTTGACCGCGCCAGTGCCTTCTCGCGCCGAGCCATCCTGTCGATGGCCGTCGCTGCTCTTGCCCTTTCACACCTTGGATTTGGGGTATCGACCTTGACCGCTGCCGACGCCAACAACCCGCGCTGCTTCCTCGACATCACCATTGGCGACAAGCCGGCCGGCCGGGTCGTGATCGAGCTCCGAGCCGACGTGGTGCCGAAGACGGCCGAGAACTTCCGCGCCCTCTGCACCGGTGAGAAGGGCTTCGGCTACAAGGGCTCGTCGTTCCACCGCGTGATCACCGACTTCATGTGCCAGGGGGGCGACTTCACCAACCACAACGGCACCGGCGGGAAGTCGATCTACGGGGCGAAGTTTGCCGACGAGAACTTCAAGCTCAAGCACACCGGCCCCGGCGTCTTGAGCATGGCCAACGCTGGCCCGAACACCAACGGCTCGCAGTTCTTCCTCTGCACCGTCCCCACCCCCCATCTCGACGGCAAGCATGTCGTCTTCGGCAACGTCGTCGAGGGGATGGATGTCGTCAAGGCGGTCGAGAAGGCCGGGTCGGCCAGCGGCAAGACGAGCGCCAAGATCGTGATCACCGACTGCGGCGAGGTGAAGTAGGCAAGGCCCGTACCGTCGCGGAGTGACCGGGCTGCGCTACGCCGGCCCGGTCACTCCGTCGGCTTTGCGCTTCGAGGATCAGATTGGTCGCTTCCCTTGGAGCCCGCCCTGTGGACTTGCTCCCCTATCCTCGCCGCACCGATCGAGAATCGATCGAGGCCGACGCCCGGCATGTTGTCGGCATGACTCCGGAGGAGCGTGCGGAGGTTTTCGTGGGGCTGGAAAGAACCATGGAAGCGATCCTCGCCCATCTTTCCCCCGACGAGCGCCGTCGCCGTCGGGAGGCCTCCCGGATGCTCGATCCCCGCCCCACGCCCTGGTGGAAAAACCTCCGCCGCTCCGCCTGGCCAGACGCCGATGCAGCCCACGAGCTCGACGAATTGATCGCCACCTACGAAGCAGACCGCCCGGTCTGAAGGGCAACGGCTGCGCTACGCCGGCCCGGTCACTCCGTCGGCTTTGCGTCGGTGAGCTCGCGGAGGCGTGCGGCCGCGGCACGGCCGATCGGGAGCGTCTCGCTGCTGCCGGTGAACGTCAGCACCGTTTCGCTTCGTGACTGCCAGGTGACGAGGGCGAGGCGCTCGAGGCGGATCAGCTGCGACCGCCCCAGCCGGGCAAAATCTTTCTCGGGGAGATCTTTCTCCCACTGGGCGAGGCTGCGCCGCACGAACATCGGCTTGCCGTCGCCGGCGATGCAGACGCGCGAATAATTTCCCATTCCCTCGATCCAGAGGATGTCGTCACAGCGGATGATAGTCTTCGCGCCCCCATCGCGGAGGGGAATCACAAACGTGGCGGCGTGGGACTTGGCAGGGCTGTCGGAGGCCTCTAGAGCGGGGGCGGCCGTCTTACTTCCAAACGCCCGGAGGATGCGGGTCACGGCGACCTCGAGACGATCCGGATCGATCGGCTTGACGAGGTAGTCGACGGCGCCGAAGTCGTAGGCCGACACGGCATACTTCGAATAGGCGGTGACGAAGCAGACCTCCGTTTCGGCGGGGAGTTTCTCGAGGAGGGAGAGCCCCGAGCCTCCTGGCATCTCGACATCGAGGAAGACGATGTCGGGAACCTTCCCCGCGATGAAGGCGAGCGCCTGCTCCACGCTCCGCACCGCCCCGAGGACCTCGATCTCCCCGTACGCGGCCAGAAGATCGCCGAGCCGGGCGCTCGCGGAGGGTTCATCGTCGACAAGCAGCGCCGTGGGCATCGGTGGGATTTCCGTGTCAGGACTTGATGACCGTCGGGATCGCTTGGTCGACAGGCACTCCGCCAGCGGGCAGCCGGATGACGATCTTCACCCAGCCCTGTTCGCGAACCACCTCCACCGTCGCGGCCGGCCCGAGGAGGAGCCCGAGCCGCTTCCGCAGCGTCTGGATGCCAGAGCCGATCGAACGGGCCGGATCGGGGGGCACCCAGGAGCCGCTGTTGGCGACGACCACACAGAGCCTCCCATCACGGACGCTCGCCTCGACGCTGACATTCAGCGGCATCGGGCTCGACTGGGGCCCATAGTGAAAGGCGTTTTCCAGCAGCGGCTGGAGCATCATCGGCGGCACCAGCACGCTCCGCGCCTCCGGCGCGCAGCTGATCCGGCAGACGAGATCGGCCCCAAAGCGGCTCTGCTGGATGGCGAGGTATTTCTCGAGAGCGTCGAGCTCGCGGGAGAGGGGCTCGAGGGGCTGCGACGGCGCGAGTGAAAAGCGCAGGTAGTCGGCGAGATCCTGCGTCACCCTTTCCACGGCCACGTGATCGCGGCTGGCGGCCACGATGCAATTCAGGGCATTGAAGAGGAAGTGGGGATTCATCTGCGCTTCGAGGTGCCGCAGCTCATTGTGGCGCGCGGCCGCCTCGGCAAACGCAGCGCGGGAGATGTTTTCAGCCGCCTCCCGCTCCGCGCGCCTCCGGGTTTCATTGGCCTCGAGGCCGAAGTAGATGGCGCACCACAGGAGCGTGATCACCTGTCGGGTGAGAACCGGGGCTTGCAGCGAGGGCACAAGCACGAAAAACGCGAGTGCTGCGAAGATCGATATCACCAGTCCGACCACGACGCGGATCACCAGCGGACGATCGAGCATCGCGGGCCGGCTGAGAATGAGGTGGACCGCCCAGCCGGTGAGCCACCCGCAACACCCTCGCAAAACCGCACCGGAAAGCGCCTTTCCCCCTTCGGCGTTGAAGTAGGCCGAGAACTCATAACGGACCACGGCCATGACGAGCCAGTACACCGTGTTGAAGACGAAAAACTCCGTCATCCCGAGCGACGGCACAAACCAGGCCCGCATGGCCCCGTCCTGCCCAACGAGGTGCGCTCCCGCCGCCTGGGCCTGGGCAGGATCGCAGCGCGTGAGAAGCTCGCGGGGGCTCATGGTGACCGCCGGCTCCGAAAGGACGCGAGAGGGGGGCGACATCTCTCGGCCGCCGGCGGCTGTCGGCCCCGGCGTGACGTCAGCTCCGCGGAAGCCGGCTGTCGGTGGACGGTCTGCCGCACCTCATCCCCTGTCAATGGGGGAAGTATAGAGAGCCCCCGTCGCCAGACCGGCAGCGAATTCGGCCAGAATCGAGCGCTCGAGCCGCTCGTGCGCCCGTTCGTCCAGAATTTGTCCGATTCGTCCAACCGCATCCAATTGCCGGATGGGGTAACGCCACTTGAGTCAGCGGAGGACTGCCTGATTCGGGCCGGATCGTGTCTCCGCCACCATGAAAAACACCGGGCCGGAGCACCTTGCGATGCCCGGCCCGGCTTGTGAAATTGCATTTGACGGGCATCGAGCCCGAAGCGTTGCCGATCAGGCCGTCTTCAGCCGACGACGCTCGAGGAGCCCAAGGGCCCCGGTGACGAGGGCCAGCACCGAGCCCATCCCGGCGGGGTCAATCTCGGGAACGGCGGAAGTTGTGCCAAGAACCCAAGCATCGCCGACGACAGGGCTAAATGCACCTGTATCCCAAAGTGGTGACTCCAAAATCGCAGCTTTGTATTTGGTTGAGGGTCCGAATCCAAATTCCCGAGCGTTAGACCAAATCAGATAACTGCGGGGAGCGGTATTTTTCGAATTGAGCACAAAACTCCCGTTAGTGATCAAAAGAAGTTGGCTAGAGGTCGCTACGATAGTGCCTTGGAGGGACTTCGACGGAGTGCCCGCGTTATTTGCAAAAAGGTAGTTCGTCCCGCTTTGCGACGCCGTGATGTTCCATGCCGTGATGGCACTAGTATCCGTATACGTGCCGGCTGCCGAGACCGTGATGGTGCCGGCAAGCGACCAGCCATTTTGGTCGCCCAGGTTGTTGGTGACGTTGTAGACGATCCCGGCGCTGGCCGGGGCGGCCATCAGGCAGACCATGGCAGCGAGGGCAAGACCGAAGGTCGATTTCCAAGAAATGCGATCCATGAGCCATTTCCTTATGTGCCTCCTCAGCAGAATCTGTGGGTGACTTCCGGCTCTGGTAAGCGTCCCATT
>JBBAVV010000106.1:0-9253 GCA_040397545.1 Pirellulales bacterium | reverse complement strand
AAGTGCTACGGCGGCGACATCTCCCGCAAGAAGAAGCTGTGGGCGAAGCAGAAGGAGGGGAAGAAGCGGATGAAGAGCATCGGCTCGGTCGACATCCCCCAAAAGGCCTTCATGGCGGTCCTCGAGACCGGCGCCGATCGTCAGCAGCAGTGAGCCTTTCCGTCGGCCGCGGCTCCTCGCTTCCCCTCAACGCCCACTCCTTCCGGAGGTTTTTCCCGTGCGTCTTCCGCTCCCGGCCCTCGTCCTCGGCCTGCTGGCCCTCCTCGCCCCCCGGCCGGCTATCGCCTGGCAGGATCCCGACTGGGACAAGGACTACGTCCTCTCCGCCACGAGCACGGCCCGGGCCGAAGGGGTCGCCGCCGGCTCGACGCGGCTGCTCGTCCACAAGAGCACCGGCACCTTCCCCGGCACCGTCCGCCGGGTCTGGATCCACCTTCCGGCCGAGTCGATCCTGAAGCGTGTCGGCGACGAGGGGCTGGCGGTGATGGTGTTCCAGGACGGCCACGCCTACGTCGACGAGCAGGGGCAGTTTCGGGCTCCGATCGTCCTCGACAATCTCGTCCATGCCGGGAAGATCCCGCCGCTGGCGGCGATCTTCATCGATCCCGGCCACACGGCGACCGAGCTGCCCGGCGAGAAGCCCGGCTGGCAGCCGGCGGCGAACAACCGCAGCGTTGAGTACGACACCGTCTCGGCGCTCTACGCCGAGTTTCTCGAGTGCGAGATCCTCCCCCTGGCGGCGAAAGACGAGCGACTGAAGGCCGCCGGCCTCCGGCTCACGACCGATCCGGCGATGCGTGGAATCTGCGGAATCTCGTCGGGGGGGATCTGTGCCTTCACCGTCGCCTTCGAGCGGCCCGATCTCTTCCGCAGGGTGCTCTCGCATGTCGGCAGCTTCACCGACATCCGCGGCGGCGATCACTATCCGTCGCTGGTGCGCCAGACGAAGGAGAGCCCGAAGCCGATCCGCGTGTACCTGCAGGCCGGCGAGCACGACCTCGACAACCGGCATGGCCACTGGTGGCTTTCGAATCTGAGCATGGAGAAGGCCCTCGCTTTCGCCGGCTACGACCACAAACTCGTCGGCGGCATCGGCGGCCACAACGGCAAGCATGGCGGCGCGATCCTCCCGGAGAGCCTCGAGTGGCTCATGCGCGGGTGGAACGGGGCGGAGTGAGAGGGGCTCACGGTTCCCGTGGTGGCGGGCGGTGGCATGGCCGGACCACGGAACCGTCGCGGTCTCTTCGGATGGCTCCAGTCCGCGCGGAGGCGAAGGGAGCGGCTCCCACTTGGGTGTCGAGTTAACTCGACACCCACCCCACTGTCGAGCAAACTCGACACTTCCCGACAGAGCTCCGTGAGTGGAGCCTACCGCCGCAGACGGCGCCGGTTTTCGAGGCAGGCAAGCGCCCCCAAGAGGAGCGACAGCCCGCCGCCGAGCGACGCCGGGTCGAGCTCCGGGACGGTGCTTTCCACGGCCCCAGCATTCCGCAGGCCGCCGGTGGTGCGTGCCTGGCCGAAGACATCGAGCGTGATGACGCTGCTGTCGATCGGATTGAGGAGGACGTTCGCGCCATTGGCATCGGGCACGACCCCGACGAGGACGCCATTCCACAGCGGCACACTCGCCAGCGGAAACGGAAGCGTCTCTTCGATGAGCGGGCTCACCGAGATCGTGTCGACCGGAAGCCCCGGCGCTCCGGTGATGAGCGCGGGCTGGCTGAAAAGCGTCGGCAGCAGGCTCGCGGTCTGGGCGGGGGTAGGACGAACCCACGACCAGGCATCAGCCGTGAGAACGCCGCCGGCGCTCTTTTGGTAGCCGATCTGCCCGCTGAAGCCATCAGCGTCGTAGGTTGTCACCATCACGGCCGCCGAACGCAGCGCGATCGTTCCCCCAGCGGCGTCGAGCGGCACCCCGTTGGCGGCCGAGGGAGACCCGGAGAGCGATACGAGGTCGGCGATGATCGTGCTGGCGGTGGCGTTGATCGCGCCGCCGGCGCCGGCCAGAAACCGATTGTCTTCGGGGCTGTCATTGCCGCCGCCACTGAGGGGGCCGGCGAGGAGGGCGACGCTGTTGACGAAGTTCACCGTCCCGGTCGCGACCGAGCTCCCGCCGGTCACCGTCACGCCGCCAGAGCCGTCGAGGACCGAACTGACCACATTCGCAGTGCCGCCAGCGAGGACGATGGCCGGGCCGCTGTTCGAATCCCGGATCGTGCTCGACGAGAGATTGATCGTGGCGTCGCTCCCGGCCACGATGCCCCCGGGAAGCGACGTGAGGCCGGAGGCCTTGTCGATCACCACCCGATCGAGGTTCAGCGTGGCGCCGGTGAGGGCCTCGAATCCGGGCGTGATGTTCCTGCCGCTGAAGTCGAAGTTGACCGAGTTCACGATTCCCGCGGTCGTGACGTCGAGCCGGGCACCGGCCTCGACGAGGGCGAAGCGGTTGAGGCCATCGGCATTGAGGCCGGAGATCGACACGGTGATATCGCTGTTGTCTTGGTTGAAAGTGCCGATTTTCGCAAACGAGAACGACGGAGTCACTGGGGTGTCCCCGGAGACGAATGCGTCGGGATTGTCTTTCGTGATCGTCTGGCCACCGCTGGTGACGAATGTCGGATTGCCGACGAGCTTGGCACCATTTCCCTGAATCGTCACCGAGCGCGTGAACTGGGCGAGATCGAGGCCGGCATCGATCGCGGTCGCTCCATCGACGTCGATGAGGAGGTTGGGGGCGATCGAGATCACGTTGCCGGTGGCGGACGAGGTGTTGGCCTGGTTGATCGCCCAGGCGAGCGTACCGGCAGTCGTCGCCAAGCCCCACGAGGTGCTGGTGACGGAGAACGTTTCGGCACGCGCGGCTGCGGCCATCGGTCCAACCGTGGAGAGGAGGGCCAGCACGACGGCGGAAGCGGGGGCGAGGCGGCGCAGGGTGGCGGCGGCGAAACGCATGGGCAGGTTGATTCCAGGAGGAGGCGGGGAGCCGGAAGGCCGTGATCGACAGAGCGTGGACTTCATCAAGACTATTTAGCCGATGGCCCCGCCGGCGCGATATCCGTTTTGCGAAGCGCCCTCTGTGCCCGCCGTGGAAGACGTCCCGCGGCTGCGGAGAAGCGTCTCCGACGGGAGCTCGCCGTAGCGCCGCTGATACTCCCCGGCGAAGCGGCCGAGGTGGTTGATGCCTGCCTCGAGGACGACGGCGGTCACGTTCGAACCGGCCGGCGCGGCTTCCAGCAATCGGCGGGCACGATCGAGTCGCATCGCCCGCAGACAGGCCATCGGCGGAGCGCCGACATGGCTCGCAAACGCCTGCTCCACGGCACGGACGGAGACCCCGGCGTGTGCAGCCAGATCCCCCATCGACACCGGCTCGGCCCGGTGGGCACGGAGCCAGTCGAGGAGATCCTCGACGACGACCCGTTCGCAGGGTGGCTGATCGCCTGGCGGCGGCACCTCACCGAAGAGGTCTTCGCCGACTCTTGCCAACAACGCGGCTTCGGCCAGCGGAACGGCGGGGGGGAGCGCGGCCGACGGTCCGTCGCGGCGCGGCGCGGTCTGGTCGTAGAGCCGAGCCAGTCGGAGCGCTCCGCGGACGACCCTCCCTCCGCTCCTGCCGGCAAGCACCCGGCCGGCAATGGCACGGGCCGCTGTCCGGTGGCGATGGAACCACTCGTCCAGCACACCATCCGGAAGATCGACGACGAGACAGCGCGACGGGGAGGCAACGAAGCGCATCGACCGGGCCGGACGCACGAACACCGCCTCACCGGGAGACGTCGACAGTGGCCGGCCGTCGATGACCATGTCGATGCCCCCCGACAGCGGCACCATCACCTGAAACTGGCAGCCGATCCCCTCCATCCGGGCCTCGATCCGGGCGGAGCAGTCGACGAACGTCACCGGCAACCTTGCCCCCTCGACCCGGTTGAGGCGGAGTCGGTAGCGGTCCCGGCCGATGACGTCGCTGGCGTGTTTCCCCCATGCCCGCCCTGTGACCGCCCGGACGACATCGAGATCGGTCGAGTCGAGGAGCGGATGCGAGGCGAGAAGCGGCGGTGCTGCGGCAGGCATGATGGCGGAAATCCCTGACCTGTCCGGCCAGCCCGCGGGAGAGAATCGTGGTCGCTCTTCATGATACGCCATGCCGCGGCCGCGGCTCGATGCGGCCTCGGCATCCAACGCGGCACACCGGCCATCGGACCGGCCGCGGCAAGGAGGGCCAGCGCGACGGCGGCAGTTGGGGCCGGGCAGCGCAGAGAACGTGGGGCGACGGGTATAAACTTCGGCGCCGCGGGATCGACATCGCCCGACTGCCGCGAAGGGCGACCCCAACGATCATCCCTTCCGTAGGGCCGATCCCGTCGCCGCTTCGATAGCCGGATTCCGGCGCTCAAAACCGGCCACCGCGCAGGCGGCGGGTTTTCCTCTCGCCACGGATGATGCCCGCATCCGCAGGTCGAGGCTCGCGCCGCTCTGGTCGGTGTGACCGGGCCTTCCGACGACTGGTGATCCCGGAAGAATGGTCGCCACCATTTGCCGAAACAAGTCTTTTTCAGGCATCGATTCTCCACTGGACAGGGTGAAATCAGCAGACTTCAATGGGGCCATGACCGCAAAGCAATTCTACGATTGGCAGACGTCCGGCGGCACCGATGACGTGATGAGACTTGTCGACTGCCTCGAACGGGCCGATGTGCGGTGGTGTGCGATCGGCGGCGTCGCCGTGAATCATTGGGCTCAACAGCAGATGGTCACGCAGGACGTCGATCTCGTCGTGGCACTCGATGACGTCGAGCGCTCGGTCGGGTTGCTCGAACAGGCCGGCTTCAAGAGCGAGCGGTTTCCCTGGTCGGTGAATCTCAAGGGCCGATCGGCTGTCTCGGTTCAACTGTCGACCGAGGAGTTTTACCGCGATTTTCCGAACCGCGCGGTGCCTGCAGACGTGCACGGGATTCTCCTCCGGGTGGCTTGCCTGGCCGACACGCTGGCCGGAAAAATAAAGGCTTGGGGCGAACCGACGCGGCGGCAGAGCAAGCAGGCGAAGGACTTCACCGACATCGTCCGGCTGGTCGAGGCCCATCCGCACCTGTGGGACACCCTCACGCCGGCCCTCAAGGCACTCGTCAACACCCCCGCCTGAAGCCGACCGGCAGAAAAAGCGGAGCGTAGCGTTTCCGACGGTACGGCTGCGTGGCCCGGCGGAGGTCGGCCCGATCATCTCCGCCGGTCCCGCGGAGATTTGCAGAAACCTGTCACAACCGGTTGCCCCGATTCGACGTGACGACGAGCCCGTCGGAGGGCTTCCCGAAGTGGGCCTTCACGCCGACCCCCTCCTGTCGAACAGCGCTTCAGAAGTGCGGGAATGCTTCTCGACGCCGCTCCAGCTGCCGATGCCGAGCGCGCGATGTCGCTCGCAGCCGCCTGGTATCGATGAGGGGATGATCAGGGCCGACCCGGGCGCGGAGATCGGAGAACCTCGTTGATGCGCTTGATCAGACCTCGGAAGTCGTAGCCGGCTCCGGGGTCGGTGGGGGTCGCGGGGATCACGATCCATTGATCGCCGCCGTGACAGGTTTTTTTGGACCACTCCTGGAATCGTTGTGTGTGCAGGTTGTTCATCGCTTGGGAAAGTCGCTCATTTTCCCAAGCGTGGATCTCCGTCCTCCCGGCAGTGGACTGCATCCGCGGCATGGCCACGATCTCGAAGCTCTGGCGGAGAAGGTCGTCGATTGCCTCGCCGAGAGTGCCTGCCGGGACATGGTTCCCTTCCGGCGCGATGACCCAGAAATGGTGCGATTCGGGGCGGCGGTCGTGCGCATCGATGCCGGCGAGCACGGCGTCGGCGAGCTCGACCGGGCAGAACGTATTGTCGCTGCGCAGCTTTTGGTTCGTCGGCTTGGCGAAGTATTCCTCCGAGGGGACGACGATCAGCACCCGGGCGCGCCGCAGGAAGCGGTAGATCCGCTCCAGCGTGTTTTCATTCCGCCGCTCGAGGACGGGAGATGTTTCGTCCTTCGGCTGCTCCTGGTCGTAGTAGGCGTCGAAGTCGGCGGCGGTGAGCGCCGCATGCATCGCCTTCACAAACGGCTCCGACGCCTTGCGCCGGTAGGAGATCGCGACGTCGTACGGCATGTCGCTCGCGGGGCCGTTGGGTTTGAGCCAGCCGACGCCGCGCTCGCGGAGGCGCCAATCCATGTCCGGCGGTAGGTCACCAGGACGGAAATCGTGGACGACGAGATCGGCCCGGGACTGCTCGTCGCTGGAGAAGCTGAAGTCGCCGAGGGGCGGATCGAAGCCGAGGCGGGACGCCGAGCGCTTCTGCCCGTTTGGATCGGCCGAACCGAAGAGCAGTTCGCGGAGCCGAGCTGCATTGGTCAGTTCTTTCGCGCACAGCATCTGGACGAAGATCCCCCCGGTGAAGTCGGGCTTCGGCCGGCCGCCGTCGAAGGCGGGGCTCATGGTATGGGCCCACTGGATGCGGAGGACGATCACGTCTGTGGGCTCGCTATTGGGCCCACTGGTATCTGCGAGCGACCAAAGGGCCCCTTGCCACGTGATCTGGACGCCTTCTTGCCAGAAGCAAGCGGTAGCATCGATGGTCAGATCATGGTGCACCGCCTTCCTGAGCTCTGACCGGGCATGTTCTTCGTTGGCTCCGCTTTCGAGCCACCAAGAGATGCCAGTCGAGTGCCGCGCGATCGCCACCGCGATCTGCTGAAACGCACTCCGACTCAGCAGCAATCCCTTTCCAGTCGACTGGATCGCGAAGCTGTGATTCACGAGCCGTGTGCCGCGACGCGAGGCCTCGTCACACGCCCGTCTCCACTCGCGCCCCAGTCTCTCCTCGGTGTCCGGATCGAGCGGCCCGAGGAGCCCGGGATGGGTGGCGAGCGCCTTCCCCTGCCCCAGATCGATGACGATGTCGCAGGCGTCGAGGAGCGGCAGGAGGAAATCCCAGTCATCGGCGGCCACGTCGTCGCCGATAAGGTTTTTCAAGTCCGCCACCGAAAATGGAGTGCGGGTCAACTCGTAGAGGGCCTGGCGCGTGGTAGACCGGGCCGGCGCATCCACCACCACCTTGTAGACCAGATCGATCGCCCACTGCTGGTCGACGATCACCGTCGGCGGCAGACGTGGTCTCGGGCGGAAGAACACCCGGCCACACTCATGGAGATACTCGGCGATCGCCCGGGCCACCTCGTCGAGCTGGGCGGGGGTGAGCCCGGAGTAGTGTTTGGCGACGAGCTTTTGCCACGCCTCCATGGCGAGGGGCTTGTCGATCTGATTGGGAAAACGAGCCCGTTTCGCCATGTTGTCGCGCACGACATCGCTGCAGGCCTTCGCCATGTCGCCGTAGAGCTTCGGCATCCGAATGCCGAGCTCATCCGCGACGGCCGCGGCGTGGGCCACCACTTCCTTCTCGATCGGGGCCAATTCACCATAGTCGCTGTCGTAGTCGACATCGTCGATGTCGGTCAGCGGAAACACCGGGATCTTGTCTTCTCCCCTGCCGATCAAATCGCCATACCGGCCCGCCTGCTGCTTCACATAATCTTCGACGAGAAAACTCCGGCGATTTCCGTCTTCGGCGGCCCCGGTGAATACGATGAGAACCCTCGGCCGGCGCTCCGATGTCCGGTAGTCCTCCACGCGCTTCAGCCCGCGCGCCTCCCAGACGTAGTCGAGCCAGTATTCGAGCTCACGGTAGGTGTTCTGGGCCTTGAACTCCTCCAGACTCATCGCTTTCTCGTAGCGACGATCTTTGATCTCTTTCTCGAGGCGCGCCGTGTGCGTGTCGCGGTGGGTCGTCACGATCACGAACACCGTCCCCTCGGAGGCGAAGAGGCGGTGGGTGTTGTGGTAGATCTCCTGGCCGCCGAAGTCCCAGACATGGACGGTCGTCGGCTCGGCACGGCCCGACGGCATATGGAGCTCGTCGAGGCGGATGTTGGAGGTCGAGCGCTCGTCCTGGCTCGGACGGAGATCCGCGTTCTCTGGCTTCGCCCGCCCCTGCTCACCGATCGCCTTCCAGGCCAGAGCCTTGGAAACGGTCGTCTTGCCGCAGCGGCCGCTGCCGAGGAACAGGACCTTCGCCATCAGAAGCTCGACCGACGGATCTTCGGCGAGCCGAGCGAGCGTGCGGAACTGGCCGGCGACGTTTCGCGGCCGCCCCTCCACCGCTGTCGCCCCGGCGACGACGGGTGTCCCCTCGCCGCGGTGGACGCGGCGGATATCGAGGCCGCGAAAGGACGTCATCTTCTCGCAGCCGGTGGCGTAGAGCGTGCGCACGCCCATGGGCCTGCCCTCGGCCTTGCCGACCGGCAGCGCCAGCATCGCCTCGAGCGTCGTGCAGCCGCGGAGGTCGAGATGGTGAAGCCAGCGATAGCCCTCCAGATCGGGCAACTCCCGCAGCTTCGTGCAGCCGCGGAGGACGAGTTTCTTGAGCCGGCGGGGCGGAAAACGCGGGTCGCCGACCGGCTTCCAGCCGGTGGGGAACGTGGCAGGCTGACTCGGGAGCCGAACAGAAGTCACCCACGGGCAATCGACGAGCGTCAGTTCCTCGAGCGAGTCGCAGTCCTTGAGGATGTCGTTGAGCGCATGAGGATTGCCAGCGTCGATCGCCTCGCACCCGTCGAAGTGCACCCAGCGGAGGCGTGTCGAATGAAAGCCAGGCACGCTCTCGAGTGATCGACACCCGCCGAAATCAAGACTCTCGAGGTTCGGAAGCGCGGCCGCAGGGAGCGACTTCAGCTTCGCACAGTTCCGCAGATCGAGGCAGACGAGCGACTTTGGCAGGCCGGTGATCCTCTCGAGATCGGAGAGCCGCCAAAGAATGAGATGGGTGAGGTTGGTGAAGCGGCTGAAGTCGAGCCGGGCATGACCGCAGGACTGGAAATGATTTAACCTGCTGACCGGGTTGAACCAGCCGAGGGCGAGGACCCTCACCCGGGCAGGATCGGGGAGCGTCGGCTTGGCCGCCGCCGGGCTGCGCCCGGCGGCGGCCAAGAGCAGCGCCCTAGCGGCGGGGCCTTGGCCCGCCGCCACAGAAAGATCCTCCTGCCGAACGTGTTCCCCCGCTCCGGGCTCGCCGGCTCCGTCTGACGGCGGCCTTGCTCCGCCGGCCTTGTCTGACCTCGCCTGCTCCCCCTCCGCTCGCTGCCTCCCCCCGGCGGCTCCGCCGCCTGCTGGTTTTTTTTCGGCTGCCGGACCGCGGACCAAGCAAACACGGAATCCCAGGGAGTCGACGCGGACA
>JBBAVV010000105.1:0-9595 GCA_040397545.1 Pirellulales bacterium | reverse complement strand
TCCCGAAGATGGCGCCGCGATCCGCGAAGCCGAGGCGCCGGGGAGATGACGGGGGCGGGCCGATCAGACGCTGTCAGCGCGGACGGCCCAGGAAGGCCCCGGCCACGAGCCAGCAGCCGAAACAGAATTGCAGCACCACCAACAGCGCTGCGATGGAATTGAAACTCACGATCAACGACCTCATGGCACCGGCTCGGCCGGGTACCGAACCATAGGTCGTGATTGGTGGAGGGGATCGATTTGGGGAGCGGGTCCCGGCCGAGAGCCAACCGCGGTCTGGGGCGGGTCGTGCCGATTCTGGCGGTGACGTCATGGGCGCCACTCCCGCCATCCGCGGCGTGGGCTACGATACGGCTCGATCCAGGCCCTCCCAGGAATCCCCTCCATGCCTCCGCTGAACGTCGGTGACCGGGTCCCCGACATCACGCTCCAGGCCCACGACGGCAGCACGGTGCGGCTGGCCGACATGGTCGGCAGGCGTCCCCTCGTCCTCTTCTTCTATCCCAAGGACGACACGCCGATCTGCACGAAGGAGGCCTGCGCATTCCGCGATTCCTACGAGACCTTCTCCGCGGCGGGGGCGGAAGTGATCGGCATCAGCAGCGACAGCGCCGCCTCCCATCGGGCCTTTGCCGCGCGGCACAAGCTGCCCTTCCTCCTCGCCAGCGACGCCGATGGCAGCCTGCGGAAAGCCTTTGGGGTTCCCAAAACCCTCGGTCTGTTCCCCGGGCGGGTGACCTATGTCATCGATCGTGACGGCATCGTTCGGCTCGTCTTCTCGGCGCAACTGGCCTCGCAGGACCATGTCACGAAGGCCCTCGCCGCGGTCAGCGCGATCGACGGCGCTGCTCCGACCCCCTGACACACCTTCCACCACGGGGTGCCGCCGATGCCCGTCTTCGATTTTTCCTTCACCGTCGATGCCCCGCTCTCCGCCGTCCGCGACTTCCACCGCGACACCTCGGCTCTGAAGCGACTCACCCCTCCGCCGACCTTCGTCCGCCTGATCTCGATCGAGCCGCTCGCCGAGGGGTCGGTGTCGAAGTTCGTCCTCTGGGTCGGCCCGCTCCCGCTCCGTTGGACGGCCGTCCATCGTGACGTGAGCGACCGGGGCTTCACCGACGTCCAGGCCGCGGGGCCGGCGGCGGCCTGGGCCCACACCCACACCTTCACGCCGCTCCCTGACGGCCGGACGAGGATCGACGAGCACATCGAATACGCCCACAAGCCCGGCCTGTGGGGGATGGTGACGCGGCTCCTGTTCTCGAAGCCGAATCTGTGGCTCATGTTCAGCTACCGACGGTTTGTGACGCGCTGGTTTCTCCGCCGCCGGAGCGTGCTGCGATAAATCATTTGCTTGCCCCTTCGGACAATTGAACGCACCCCGACGAAGGGATAGAGTCGCCGCCTTGCGTCGATATTCATCTTTTTTTCGCCTCGCGTAAGGTTGCCATGAGCATCAAGCGTTTCCCCCCCGTCCGCAGCATTCTCGGTCTTGTCGATGACGTTCACAGCCTCCCTGGCCGGGCCGAGGCCGGAGACGCCTACTACGATTCCTCCACTGGTCATCTGTGGGTGTGGGACATCGAACACGGCCGCTGGCACGATCTCCATCTCTGGCAGAAGTATGGTTCGGCTACCGGTCTCGCCGGCGTCGCCACGGCGGCGCTCGCCGGAGCGGCTGGCGCCCAGGGCGTCCGCGGCGAGGCGGGTGTTGCTGGAGCGCGTGGCCCGGCTGGCGAGCCCGGTGCTGCCGGACCGAAGGGGGAACGCGGTGAGCCCGGCCTTCACGGCAAGGACGGGGCACCTGGCAAGAACGGCCTCGACGGCAAGAACGGTCACGACGGTGCACCGGGCCGTGATGGCAAGAACGGCGAGCCTGGTGCTGCCGGCCCGAAGGGTGAACGTGGCGAGCCCGGTCTCCATGGCAAGGACGGGGCGCCTGGCAAGAACGGCCTCGATGGCAAGGACGGGGCGCCTGGTAAGAACGGCCTCGACGGCAAGAACGGCCTCGATGGTGCGCCGGGCCGTGATGGCAAGAATGCCGAGCCTAGCGCTGCCGGACCGAAGGGGGAACGCGGAGAGCCCGGCCTTCACGGCAAAGACGGGGCGCCTGGCAAGAATGGCCTCGATGGCAAGAATGGCCTCGACGGCAAGAATGGCCTCGACGGCAAGCCCGGCCCGCAGGGGCCCGCAGGCCCCAAGGGGGAGCGTGGCGAGCCCGGTCTGCCCGGGAAGGACGGCGCCCCTGGCCGCGACGGCGTGGCCGGCAAGCCCGGCAGTGATGGCCGGCATGGTGTCGATGGAAAGTCTGGCACGATCGGTCCTCGTGGGCAGGATGGCACAGCTGCCAAATCCTCGATCCTTCCTTGGGTTGCCGGCCCAGTTCTGGGCTTGTTGGGCGGTTGGGCCGGAGGCGCGCTGAACCCCAAGGTGGTCGAGACGAAGACCGTCGTTGAAAAGATCGTCGAAAAGCCGATGGTGACCCGCGAGGTGGTGATCAAGGAGCCCGCGCCGGTCGTCGTCAAAGAACCGGCACCGGTTGTCGCCAAGGTGCCCGCGCCAGTCGTCGCCAAGGAGCCCGCGCCGGTTGTCAAGGAAGCCCCGAAGCGGGAGCCGGTCGCCGCAAAGGTCGAGACCACAGTGACGGAGAAGGCGGCGCCCGCCCGCGTCGAGGAGACGATTGTCACCGAGGAGAAGATGGTTGACGGCAAGCCGGTGGCGCGTGTCGAAGCCAAGGAGACCCGTGTCGAGGCGGGTGGTGTCGTCGTCGATTCGACCAAGGTCGAAGCCACCGATGGCAAGACGGTCGAGGTGATGGAAGAGACCAAGGTAGGCACTGCCATCCCCGAGCAGGTTGCCCGCTTCCAGGAGGTCGCCTCGGGATGGTTTGGAAGGTTGTCTGAGACCCTCGCCGGCGTCACCGATGCAGAGTCGGCCAAGGCCGCCCTGCCGGTGTTCACCGAGCTTGGTGATGCCCTGAAGGTGGCGCAGACGACCACCGCAGCGTTTTCCCCCGAGCAGAAGGCGTTCATCCGCACCTTCATTGGGGAAAACATCGGCGCGGTCCGCTCGACGGCCGATTCGGTGCTGGCGCTGCCCGGTGTCGCTGACGTCCTCGGCGGGATCGTCAGGCCGATGATCGAGACGGTGTCGAAGTTGGGCGAGTGATCCAGGCCGCAAGGCTTCGAGAACCCAAGGAAGCCGGTCCGGCGTCAGCCGGGCCGGCTTCCCTTTTTGGACGGACAGACTCGCCCTGCTTCAGCTTCCGCCCGGCTCACCCTTTTTTGAAGTTTCAAAGCCGAGCCTGCGTCTCCTGCAAGCGACCGCCGGTTCGTGACCCGTTGGTTTCTCCGCCACAAGCGTGTGGTGGCGTCAAGGTCCGTCGGGCCGTAGGATCATCCGGTTCGACGCTGTTCACAGCCGTTCGTCGACATTCCGACTCGGCCCTTCCTCCCCGGCTTTTCGACGAGTTGCCTTGACTACTGCCGCGCCCCCACAGCCTGCCGCAGCACACGGATCCCGAAAACTGTTCGCCTCGCTCCAGGCGGGGAGAGCCCTGGCGGCAGTCCTCGTCGTGTTGTTCCATCTCGGGGGCATCGTCGCCGACGCCAAATACTTCAATGTCCCGTGGGTGGCGGCGCCCTTCCGGTTCGGCGACGCGGGGGTCGAGTTTTTCTTCGTGTTGAGCGGATTCATCATCGCCAGCGCTCATGCCGCCGACATCTCCCGTCCATCGCGGCTGATCCCTTACCTGCAGCGTCGAGCGATTCGCATCTACCCCCCCTACTGGATCGTCTTCGCGCTCGTCTGCCTCCTCGCCCTCCCCTTCGGCGCGACACGGGCCACGCTGCCGACCGACCCGGGCACGCTCACTGGAGCGTGGTTTCTCTTTCCCCAGGACCCCGCCGTCGTCGGAGGGACCGGATCCCCGGTGATCATCGCCGCCTGGACACTCCGCTACGAGGTTCTCTTTTATCTCTTCTTCGCGCTTTTGATTGTCGATCTGCGGCTCGGCCTCCTCGTCGCCGTCGGGTATGCCTTCGCTTTTGCCTCGCTCCGGTATCAGCCAGGGAACGTTTTCCCGCTGACATTTCTCCTCAATCCTTGCGTCTGGCTGTTCGGGATGGGGATTGTCGTGGCCCGCGCGTCAGACGGGGCGCTGCGCCCCTCCCGCCCGCTTCTCTGGTTGGCAATGGCGTCGATCTCGTTCGTCGGCTTTGCGATGAACCGTGCCCATCACTGGGTGTCCCTGGGTGACTGGAACGTCTACGGGCTCGGAATCGCCAGCAGCGTCGCAATCCTCGCCGCCGTGGCCGCCGAGAAAGCCGGTGCCGATCTCGGCGGTGGCCGTCTGCTCCAACTCATCGGCGCAGCATCGTACGTCCTCTACCTGATCCACTACCCCTTGTTCAGCGTCGGCTGCAAGGTGGCGATGGCGTGCGGCATGCAGAAGCTGGGAATCGCCGGGATGGCGGCGAGCTACGTCCTCCTGCTTGCGGCTGCGATCGGGACGGCGATCCTCTTCCATCTCGCGATCGAGCTTCCCGTCCAGCGCTGGCTCTCGGCCCACATGATCCGGAAAAACCGATCGCCGCAGCCAACCGCTTGAAAGCGCCCCCGCAGCGCGTCAGTGTGATCGCGGCCCGTGCGCGCCCGGCGGCCCCGCACCGCGATTGCCGGCGTCGGGATGCCCGGCGTGATGGCGGGCGGCAGGCCGGCCGGCGGACTGGGGCTGGGACTGCGGGGCGAACCCCGGCGTGAAGACCATGCCCCCTCTCGTTGGCACGCCGACGACGCCATTGCTGAAGACTTCGTTGCGCCCGAGGCCCGTCGAGACGGCACCGTTGTTCCAAGCGGTGACGTTGCCGACGCGGGTGGCGGTCAGCCCGTTGTTGAAGAACGTGAACCGGCCGATGGAGGTGCCTACGAGGCCGTTGCCGGTGAACGTGAACGGCCCCTCCGAAACGGCATAACCGCCGAAGTTCTCCGCGGCGGGTGGCTGCGCGAGCGCCGCATCGCCGCCCCAAACAGCCACGCCGATTGCCACGCCAGCCGCGATCGCCAGCACGCCGCGCACCATGATCACCCCTCCGCGTCCGCTCGGCCCGTTCAATCATCTTATCGACCGCTCTGGCCGAAGGCGATTCGCCGGGGACACGAAAGCCGAAGATGCCGGCTGGACGGGAAGCCCAGCAGTCGCCCGCCCCGCCAACGGAGATGAGGTGGGGCGATGCCCGACCGACGCCAGAGGGCGTCGCGGCCAAATCGGCCGGTAACGCCCTCGCCCCCTGGGCGGTGTGACCGAACGAATGCCTCGTCTTGGACACGAACCAAGAACCCTCTGATTCAGAGTCAGCAGGGGCTTTTCCGATGCCCCGGGGTTAGTCCAAGCCGGAGGCCCACCGGCCTACTTCCGCCAGGAGGCATACCGTGAGGCGCTTGCCCGGTGTGACGCACCGGTCATCCGAGCGGCCTAGACCGTTGCCGGCGACATGGTCGACGCCTTCGGCAACGTCCTTCGTCAGAAGGTGGCGTTTGCCCGAAGGCCGTAGACGAATGCGTTGTCGGTGGAGATCGCCCCCAGCCCCGGACGGATCCATTGGACGTCGGGCGTAATGTTCAGCCAGGGCGTGGCCTGGATGTTGTAGAACCATTCAACGCCGGCGCCGTTTCTTGGGCCGAGCAGTGCCGTGGGAACCGGACCGAACTGGTCGCTGCCCCCCACGAAAAACCAGCCGAGCCCAAACGTGTCGCCCCGCTCCCTCCCCAGCGGGCTGAACCCACCCAGGCCGCCGCTGAAGAAGGAACGGATCGGGTTCGGGTTGCCGTCGGAGATGGAGGCACGGCCAAACAGGCCCCAGCCCCGATCGGGTTTGTCGGTGTAGCGGACGAGGTATTGGTCGACGCCGTAGTAGACGACCCAGGAGTCCCACTTCGTCGGCAGGCCGCTGCCCGGCGGTTGGTAGCCAGGGTCCGGTGGGCTGAATGCAAACCGTAGGTCGAGCTGCTCCCGGTGCTTCCAGACGCCGCCCACGTGCTGCTGTCCCGGCAGATCGAAGAACCCGGTCTTCAGCTTGATCTCGCCGCCGATGATGATCCCCTGGTTGAACAAATCGCCGAACTGCATGAAGTCGGCCGTGCGGTTCTTGGGATCCATGACGAACATCGCCATGCCGCCCCAGTCGCGCGGGGAGACGATTCCCGCGGTGAAGAAGGAGTAGGGCAAGCCGAGGAGGAACGCCGGATTGGCGATCAGCGCCTGGTTGACGAACTGATCGGTGCCGTCGCCGCCGGCGAAGATGTCTTGGTCGAAGGAACTGAGCACGTCCTTCTTGCCGCCGAACACGACCCAGTTCGGCGAGAGGGGCTGCGTGAGGAGGAAGTTGGTGATGTACGGCACGCCGGGGTCGTTCGGCCGCGGCGGCAGCAGGGCGGGAAACACCACCGGCGTGAAGGCGCCCGACCGCAGCGACACGTTGCCATACTCGCCGTACCACTGCTCGGCCCGGATGAGCAGCCGCCCGTGGGGCAGGCCACCGAACTTCTCCAGATCGATGACCGCGTCGTATTCGCTCCGACCGGTGTAACGGAAGACGTCACCCTGCCCCAGCGGCGGGGGCACCGGCCGGTCGATGCCGCCGGCGAGCCCGAAGCCGAATTGGGTGACGCGACCGCCGAAGGTGATGCCCGACTCCTTGGTCGAGAACCAGCGGTCGAAGAGGTCGCCGGTCACCGTCTTGCGGCCGAACGGGTCGCGGCCCGCCGCCGATGGCTGCCCGGCATCACCAGGAACGTCCTCGAACGGGGGGGGGGCCGGATCGTCGGGAAGCAGATCAATTGAATAGGGGTTGGCGAGCCGTTCGGTGATCACCTGCCCGCCGGATTCGGCCGCATCCTGGGCGTCACTGCGCGCCGCCACTGCCAGAAGCAGGCCGATGAGGATCGAAATGGACGCATGCTTCATGGCGATGGGCCCTCAGTCGGCGGCGACGATCTGGGGCCGCACGAGCAGGCCGCTGTGGCCGGATCTGAAGAGACGGCGTGATGGTGCGGCAACGCTCCGTCGAACCCACCTCGTCCGTCGATCAGACGGCTCGTGTGCGGATGGGTCGCGGAGAAACGGATTCCACAGGTCGGCAGGCTGCCGCAGACCCGCCCCCTGAATCCTCTATCGGCCGATTTTGCGGCGTGCGTCCACTTTTCCGCCTCTGCGGCCTGCGCGCCCTCCCGGCCTCGCGGCCTCGCCCCCAGATTGCCCAACCCCTGTCGTCGATGGGGCCGCTGCGGCGTGGGCGGCCGGCAGCGCGGCGCCCATCAGTCCTGACCGCCGGATGTCGAGAGCTTTTCCATCACCTGATCAAGGTTGAACGAACCCGCCTTCTGGCGGGGCGGAAACTCCTTGAAGGTGGCGAGGAACTGTGCGACATAGGCCTGGGCCGGCACCAGGAAGAAGGCCCGGTCGAGCAACCAGTCGTAGTAGGTGTTCGACGTGAAGTAGGCCCGTTCGTACGGGTCTCTGCGCAGATTGAAGATCAACGGCACCCGCAACGGCGTCCAGGGCTCGATCCAGGCCCGCAAGGTCTCCTTTCGCTTTTGCTCCATGAACATCGCTTTCCAGTCGCCGTAGCGGAGGGCGGTCAGATCCCCTTCGTCCGAAAAATAGAAGACCTCCTTGCGATCGCTCTTCTCGCTCTTGCCAGTCAGCAGCGGAAGAATGTCATAGCCGTCGAGATGCACCTTGTATTCGCGGCCGATCGCCTTGACGCCCCCCTTTTTCAACTGCTCTTTCACGTCCGGCGCCCCCGCAGCTGCGAGAAACGTGGGGAACCAGTCCATGTGGTGGACGATTTCGTTCGTGACGGAGCCGGGCTTGATGTGGCCGGGCCAGCGGATCATGGCGGGCACGCGCCAGCCCCCCTCCCAGTTGGTGTTCTTCTCTCCCTGGAAGGGCGACCATGCCGCGTCCGGCCAGGTGTTCATGTGGGGGCCGTTGTCGGTCGAGTAGAAGACGATCGTGTTGTCGGTGATCCCCAGGGCATCGAGTTTCTCGAGCAGTTTTCCGACGTGCATGTCATGTTCCACCATGCCGTCGGCATACTCATCCTGGCCGGAAATTTTCCGCAGTTCCTTCTTGACGTAGGTCCGGAAGTGCATCCGGGTGCCGTTCCACCAGCAGAAGAACGGCTTGTCGGCCTTGGCTTGGCGATCGATGAAGTCGACGGCCGCCGCGACCGACTCGTCGTCGATGGTTTCCATCCGCTTGCGGGTCAGCGGCCCCGTGTCTTCGATCTTCCCCCCCGCGGTCGACCGGATGACTCCCCGGGGGCCGAATCGCTTGCGGAACGCGGGATCTGCCGGATAGTCCTCGTTCTCCGGCTCCTCCTCGGCGTTGAGGTGGTAGAGGTTGCCGAGGAATTCGTCGAATCCGTGGTTGGTCGGCAGATGCTCATCCCGGTCGCCGAGATGGTTCTTGCCGAACTGGCCGGTGGCGTAGCCCTGCGCCTTGAGCATGGCGGCGATCGTCGGGTCCTCCGGCCTGATTCCCAGTTCTGCGCCCGGCAGGCCGACTTTCGAGAGGCCCGATCGGAAGACGCTCTGGCCGAGGATGAAGGCCGACCGTCCCGCCGTGCAGGACTGCTCACCGTAATAGTCGGTGAACATCATCCCCTCGCGGGCGATGCGGTCGATGTTCGGGGTTCGGTAGCCGACGAGCCCAAACGTATAAGCGCTGATATTGGATTGCCCGATGTCATCGCCCCAGATGACGAGGATGTTCGGCTTCTTGCCGGATGCCGCGGCCCTGGCTTCGACCCCCTGATTGCGCTGCGCAAGCGCGGCGTTGAGATCGGCCGCGACCGTGTCTCCCGCACTCGCCACGCGTGGCCGGCCTGAGCCTGTGACCGCGATCAGGAAGCCGAGACCGGCCGCCAGTGCAACCAGCGCGAGGGTTTGAACTTTGCGTCCCGTGAACATGGACTTACTCCAAGAAGAGAGGCGCTGACACGGACAATCAATCATTGCCCGGCATTCCCCAGATGACAGTCCAACAGACCGCCATGGATCGTTAACAAGTGCCGAGTTATTCCGAGGATCTACTCGAACACTTTTCCGGCGGGAAGTTACCATGTCGGCATGGCGGAATCAACCATCACGCAGACGGGGCGCAGGGCGATCGCACCTCAATCGCTTTTGTTTCCATTGAGAATCGCTTCGAGACCTTCGTTGTTCGACCCCGCCTGGAGCCTGTTCACTCGAGTCCGCGAAGATCTTCTGGATGTGCTCCCGCAGCGCCGAACTGGTTGCCATTGACGGTCAGCAGGTCATCGGCCCTGCTGTCGCGGATTGCCTGCGTCAGCCCATCCCTCGGCGTTTCAAATTGCCGCGCACCGTGCGATCACGGCATCTTGTGGGCAGAGGCAAGGGACAACCGCGGACCTTGCCGGACAATTTGCAGTCTTTCGCCCCCGGCTCGGCGCATAAAAAAAGCCCCGATTCCGGGGCCTTTTTCATCGTTTTTCTCGGGAAAAACCTTACTGCCTCGTCTTGGACTCGAACCAAGAACCCTCTGATTAAGAGTCAGATGCTCTGACCA
>JBBAVV010000104.1:0-10241 GCA_040397545.1 Pirellulales bacterium | reverse complement strand
GGCGGATGCCTACTGAAACTGGCGGATGCCTACTGAAACTGGCGGATGCTTGATGCTGGCGGCGGTTGCTGGTTTTCGTGGTGGATTGGCTGCGGGACGTCGGACCGGCAACTCGGAGGGTGATCGTTGATTGGAGGTTGACTGAAATCGGTGAAGAGAGTGCTGTTCGTCAGGCGGTTCGGGGCGGGGCCTGGGGTGGCCAAGGATGAAAAGTGGGGAGTGCAGGATTCGAACCTGCGAAGGCAGAGCCACTTGATTTACAGTCAAGCCCCTTTGACCGCTCGGGAAACTCCCCTCATGTGATGGTGATATCGGTTGGGATCCAAATCTCCCCGAATCTAAACCTGCCGCACAAACGCTACCGCTTCGATCGCTCCAGCGCCACCGGTCTTTCCCGATCCGCAGCCGCCTCGGACCAGCATCCCGTTCGGAACGCTGCCACAGATTCCATTCCGGCCGCGATCTTCACGGCAGGAGATGATGCTTTCGGACTACGAAGCCTCGGTCGGACGATGCTCCCTCGGAACGCTCTCCTGGAACTCTCCTGGAACTCTCCTGGAACTCTCCTGGAAATGGAGTGAGCTAGCGGCGGGAGTTGAACCCGCAACCACCTGATTACAAATCAGGGACTCTGCCAATTGAGCTACGCTAGCCAGACCGTCCCGGGACGGGAAACCCTTGAGTGTACGGATTCGGGAATCGCATGCAAGACGGCCCCGTGCCATCCTGTGCAGATCGGGGCGACCGGACCAACGCGGGGGTGGAACAGGGCTGAAACCGCGAAGAAAGCACTTCATCCGTCGAAATCGACCACGAGGATCGACACGTCATCGAGGAAATCACCCCCTCCGGCGAGGGCCTTGGTCGAGGCTACGACGGCGTTCAGGGCCGCCTCTCCCGGTCGGGTCTGGGTGGTGATCAGGTCGCGGAAGGCCTGGGGGGACCCCATCGAACCGTCGGGGCGGGGGATCTCAAAGGCGCCGTCGCTGAAAATCCACAGCGAGGCCTCGGCCGGAACATCGATCTCCCGAGCCGAGAACACGAGACTCTCGATCGCTCCCAGGAGTGGGTTCTCGGAATCGAGGGGGATCGACGCCATCCCCGCGGGGATGGCAGCGGATCCGGCTCCGGATCCGACGGCGGGGTGGACGAGGAGGGCCGCGGGGTGCCCTCCGCCGGCCCAGCGCAGCCTGCGGCGGCGGTGGTCGTGGACCCCGTACCAGATCGTGAAGAACATGTCATTGTGGCGCTCCATCGGAAAGGCCCGATTCAGTGCCGTGAGGACGGCCGCCGGATCCCGGAAATCGGTGTTTGGCAGCGCCTCACCGCGGATGGCATTGAGCGCCGACACGCTCAACAGGGCGGCGCCGACGCCATGGCCGCAGACATCGAGGAGGTAGATGGCAACATGGTTGTCGTCGAGCCGGTGATAGCCGAAGGCGTCGCCCCCCAGATCGGCCGACGGGATGAACCGCCAATCGGCGCGGATCCCCGCCACCGGGCCCGGTGGGGGGAGGAGCGAGCGGACATACCTGGCGGCGCTGGCGAGGTCGTCGGCGAGCATCTCGCGGCTGACGCGGAGCTCCGCGAACGCCAGGTTCCGCTCGAGGAGGGCGACGTACCCGCGCGAATGATGGCGAACGCGCGCTACCAGCTCGATCCGGTCGGGTAGTTTGACGAGGTAGTCGTTGGCCCCGAGTGCGAACGCCTCGGCCTTGACTGCCGGCTCCTCCTTCGTCGACAGGACGATGATGGGGAGATCCTGGAAGCGTTCGTCGCCGCGCATCCGGCGAAGCACCTCAAGACCGTCGACGTCGGGCATCACGAGGTCGAGGAGGACGACCGTCGGACCGATCTCGGCGGCCATGGTCAATGCCGACGCGGGCTCCCGGCAGTAGTGAAAGTCGAGCGAGTCCTCCCCGGAGAGCATCCGCCGGACCGCCTCACCGATGATCGGTTGGTCGTCGACGAGCAGCACCACGCCGCGGCGGGGGGCGGTCGCCTGGAGAGGGGCGGAGCGACGGGGAAGAGGGGGAGAATCATCCACGGCGACGACTCACTGGGCAGTGGCGGTAGGGGGGCGGGGAAGGCCCGCTCCCGACCCTCCGGAGACTACCAAAAACGTCGGCTTGCCCCTATTTCCCCGGGGGAAGCGGGGATGATTCTCCGCGCGGTTTTCCTCTTCGCCGTTGCAACCGCTTACCCAATCGAAAGCGGGCAGGATTGATCGCGGATGAATCAGACTGCCGATTCCTGTCATACTCGCGCTCCCACTGGCTCGGCGGCCACGCCAGTTTGCCGGCTCTGGCGTCCTCGGCCACAGAGCTCCGACCGTCATCGCCTGAACAGCGATGGGGCTTCGCCCGCATCTTCGACGTCCCATGGCCCACCCTCGGCAGGCACTGTGTTGCACGGAGGACACGACAAAACGCTTCCTGCGGACGTCGCGGCGAGCGCATCGGCCGCCCCTGAGTCTGACGCTCCATCCGGCGCTGCTCGGGAGGACCTGATCGGTTGTGCCATCGCCCACGCCGCCCATTGTCTCCCGGCCCAGGGGCCGATCGGCGTCTTTCTCCATCACAACACGCTCCATGCCTTCGAAGAGGAGCCGTTCGAGCAGGCGGTCCTCCATGCGGCGCGGTTGTTCGGCACCGAGCCGTTCCTCTCTGAGGCACGCTATCGGGCGGAACTGAAGCGGGGGCGGATCCGGCCGGCCGACGTCGAGGCTGTCCTCGACGTCGACCTCGGTGGGCACGGCGGGGCGCTGGCGGCCGTCCCACTGGTGGCCCGGGTGGCGTTTCCGCAGCTCACCGTCTGGCTCGGGGGACGCGTCGCCCTGGTGGCCAGGATTCCCACCCGGCTGGAGCTCGAACGCCACGACGATTCCCAGGCGATGGCGGTTTTCGAGAACGGCCGGTTCGTCCCCTTCGTGCCCGAGATGGCGGAGATCCCGGTCGTGCCCGGATCGGCAGACTGGTTCAGAGGGCATCGCGGCCATCTTCCGCCGGCCCGCGTCACGCGGGAATCAGTGGCCGGCTCCATCCGGCCGCGCCGGAAGACCGGCGGACGACCGACCAACTCCGGGAGCCAGGGCGCATGACGATTCCCGGAGCGATCGTACCAGCGTGTCCGCTGTTGGGCTTCTTCGGGGCCACGTCCGCCTCGGCCCATGCGATCGTCGCGACGCTCGTCGTCCTCCAGCTCGCGGCGCCGGCCCTGACCCTCGTCCTCGTCGGCTTGCCGGCGCTCCTCGATCGGCCCTTGTCGGAGCGCGCCACCACCCGCCTGGTCGGTTCGGCGTTCACGGTGGCGTTCCTCGCCGGACTGACGACCCTCATGGTGCTCTCGACGCGGGGATTCGCCCCGGAGCAGGTCCACCTCGGCACCTGGTTTTCAGTCGGGCACCACGACGCCACCATCGACCTGGTGGCGGACGGATTGTCTGTGCCGTATGTCTGCTTCTCGACCGGCTTGTGTGCGCTGGTCAATGCCTTCGCCGGGAAATACCTCCACCGCGAGCCCGGATTCACCCGGTTCTTCGTTCTCCTGGCGCTGTTCGGCACCGGGATGAATCTGATGGTGCTCGCCGGGAGCATCGACGTGCTGTTCGCAGGGTGGGAGTTCCTCGGCATTTCCTCCACGATGCTGATCGGCTTCTTCCACGAGCGCACCAACGCCCTCAAGGCGGCCCTGCGGGCTTTCACCACCTACCGGATCTGCGATGTCGGCCTGCTCGCCGCCGGCGTCATGATCCACCGGGCGGTTGGGTCAGGGGATTTCGAACGGCTCTTCGGTGGCGTCTGGCCGAACGCCAACTCCCTTGTCTCCCCCGGAAGCGCGACGCTCGTGTCGCTCCTGCTGGTGTTCGCGGCGATGGGGAAGAGCGCCCAGGTGCCCTTCTCGAACTGGCTGCCGCGGGCGATGGAGGGGCCGACGCCGTCGAGCGCGATCTTCTACGGCGCGTTGTCGATCCACGCCGGTGCCTACGTGCTGCTGCGGTGCGAAGCGCTCCTCGATGCGGCGCCGCTGGCCCGGTTCGTGCTCGTCGTCATCGGGGTCTCCACGGCGGTTCATGCCGCTCTCGTCGGACGCGTGCAAACCGACCTCAAGAGCATGCTCGCCTATGCGTCAATGACCCAGTCGGGGATCATCTTCGCCGAGATCGGACTCGGATTCCGGGTCGTGGCCCTGGTCCACATCGTCAGCCACGCGATCCTCCGCAGCCTCCAGATCCTCCGCTCCCCCTCGGCGCTCCATGACCGGCATGAGCTCGAGGCGGCGCTCGGCGGACATCCCGGCGCCGCGTCCTGGTCGGCCGTCCGGCTCCTGCCGGAGAGCGCGCAAGCCTGGCTCTACCGGGTGGCCCTCGACCGCGGCTTCGAGGAGATGGCGCTGTCGCGATTCGTGGTCGGGCCGGTATGGAGATTTCTCGAATGGCTCGGCGCGGCAGAGCTGCGCTGGATCGACTGGCTGGGCACGCGCCCGGAGGACCGGGCGCGGGACCTTGTCGAGCGGCGGATGCACGGGAGGTCGCGTTGATTCTCGACGGCCACGAGATCCCGCTGGTGGCGGCGCTGACGGCCGCGATCGCGGCGCCGTTGGCGGCGGCCCTCCACGTCGGCCGCGGCGGGAGCCCGGCGGGCCCGCGGACGCCGGCGATCGCGAGCTTGCTGGTGTCGTTGGTCGCCAGCCTGACGATCACCCGCGCCTGGATGAGCGGATCGGAAGTCACGCTCGAACTCGGCCAACGGCTCGGGGGTGGGTACCTCGTTCACGTCGACGGGTTGACGGCCGTGCTCCTGCCATTTGTGGCGCTGGTCGAGCTGGCCATCGTGATGATGGCGCCGAAGCGTTTCCTCGACGGGCCGGCGACCGCGAGGATCCTGCTCGGGGCGGCCACGACCCTCGCCCTCTTCTCCACCGCCCATCCGCTCGTCCTGATCGTGGCCTGGGTGGTGACGGCACTCCCCACCTGGTGGAGCACGCGGGCGACGCCGGGCGGGAAGATCGCGGCGCGGGTCTACGCGATCATCATGACGATGGCCGTCGCCTCGATGACCGTCGGTACGCTGATGATGATCGCCGACCCGCCGTGGGAGGCCGGGGGAGGAGCGGTCGGCGCCTGCGGCGGCTGGCTGGTCGCTCTGGCGGTGCTCGTCCGGAAGGGGATCGTGCCGTTCCACTCCTGGTATCCGGCGCTGTTCCGCGGCGCGCCGATGTCGACGGCGCTGGCCGCCACGGTTCCCCAGATCGCGTCCTACACCGCGGTGCGGCTGTTCTTTGGCCATGCCGACCATGGCGACGGCGTGGGGGCAGAGCTGATCCTCCTCTCGCAGCTGGCGCTGCTGACGGCCACCTACGGCGCGGCCCTGGCGCTGGTGCAGCGCGACCTGCGGGGGCTCATTGGGACCCTGGCGATGAGCCAGTCGGCGCTCGTCCTGGCGGGCCTCGCCGGCAAGCTACCGATGGAGCTCAACGGCGCCTTCTGCACCTGGATCTCGAGCGGGCTGGCGCTGACGGGCCTGGGGCTCGTCGGCTGGGCCCTCGAGAGCCGGGCCGGGCCACTCTCGCTGGAGACACCGCAGGGGCGATTCGCCGATGCGCCCCTCCTGGCGGCGTTCTTCCTCCTCTTCGGGCTGTCGACCATTGGCCTCCCGGGGACGTTGTCGTTCGTGGCCGACGACCTCCTCGTGTCGGGGAGCCTCGACGAGCAGCTCCACGCCGGGTTGCTCGTGATCGCGGCGACGGTCCTCTCCGCGATCGCGGTGATGCGAGCTTGGCTGATGGTCTTCGGCGGGCCGTCGAGCGTCGACGGCCCGCGGCACCACGTTCTCCCCCGTGAACGGATCACACTGACGGCCCTGTTCGCCACGATCGTCCTCCTCGGGCTCTGGCCCGCGCCGCTGGTGCGGGAATTGGAGCGCGCCGGGAGCGAGCTCCTGGGTGTGCCCGTTGAGGCACCCGCGCCGGTGGGCCACGGCGTCGACCATGGTCGCAACGCGGCCGGTCCCCCGGGGGACCCCTCCGCAGCGGCGCCCTGAATTGATCGCACCGACAGCGAACGCCCCGAGCCCGGAGTTGCAATCAGGCGGGGGGAGCGGGGTTGTGCCGGCGATGCGTGTCGGGGTGAAATGGGGATTCCCCTGCGGTCTCGTTTTTCTCGCAATGCGGAGCACCCATGGCAGAGCGTCGGACCAACCAACGCGGCAGCGACGACGGAAGCGATCTCGGCGCTGACATCGAAGGGCTCGGCGTCTTCTATCTCGGCCGCCGGGTCGATCCCGATTCCGGCAAGCCCGGCCGCGAGCCGCTCCTCCTCGACGCTCGGCGGCTGACGACCCATGCGGTCTGTGTCGGCATGACCGGCAGTGGGAAGACGGGCTTGCTCGTCAGCCTCATCGAAGAGGCGGCGATCGACGACATTCCGGCGATCGTCATCGATCCCAAGGGGGATCTCGCCAACATCCTCCTGACGTTCCCGGAGCTGCGGCCGTCCGACTTCCGCCCCTGGCTCGAAGAGGATACCGCCAAGCGCGACGGCCTCACGCTCGACGAGCTCGCCGAGAAGACGGCGAAGAAGTGGGCCGACGGTCTGGCCGCGAGCGGGCAGTCGGGGGAGCGGATCGCCCGGCTCCGCGCGGGCGTCGACATGGCGGTCTACACCCCGGGGAGCTCGGCCGGCCGGCCGCTGGCGATGCTCGGCAGCCTGGAGGCGCCCGACAAGGCGATCCTCGACGATCCCGAAGCCCGGCGCGAGCGGATCGAGTCGCTCGTTTCCGGGATCCTCGCCATGGCCGGCATCGACGCCGAGCCGGGGCGCAGCCGCGAGCATCTCCTCGTGTCGGCGATCGTCGACGCCCTGTGGAAGAGCGGCCAGGAGGTCGATTTCGGCACGCTCGTCCGCACCATCCCCGCCCCGCCGATCGAGCGGGTCGGGTTCCTCGAACTGGAAAACTTCTTCCCGGCCGCCGACCGTTTCCAACTCGCCAGCAAGCTCAACACCGTCGCCGCGGCGCCGGGCTTCGACGCCTGGCTCCACGGCGAGCCACTCGATGTCGGCCGGCTCCTCTGGACACCGGCCGGGAAGCCGCGCGTAAGCGTGATCTCGATCGCGCACTTGAACGACGCCCAGCGGATGGCGTTTGTCACGCTCCTGGCCGGTCAGGCGGTGTCGTGGATGCGGTCCCAGGCGGGAACATCGAGCCTCAAGGCGCTGTTCATCATGGATGAGGTGTTTGGCTATCTCCCGCCGACGGCCAATCCCCCCAGCAAGACGCCGCTGCTGACGCTCCTCAAGCAGGCCCGCGCCTTCGGCCTGGGGATCGTGCTCGCCACGCAGAATCCGGTCGATCTCGACTACAAGGCCCTCTCCAACGCCGGCACCTGGTTCCTCGGCCGTTTGCAGACGGCCCGCGACAAGGCGCGCGTCCTCGATGGGCTCGAAGGGGCGGCCAGCTCCTCGGGGGCCGGCTTCGACCGGGCTCGGGTCGATCGATTGCTCGCGGGGCTCGAGCAGCGGATGTTCCTCCTTCATTCGGTCCACGACGACGACGAGACGGTCTTCCAGACGCGCTGGACGATGTCGTACCTCCGCGGGCCGCTGCTGCGGGAGGAGATCAAGCGCCTCCAGGGGGCGGTGAGTGTGCCCGCCGGATCGGTGGCCCGCGTCAATCCATTTGCCTCCGGGGCCGGCGGCGGCGGAGCGGGGCCGCGGCCGCTCCTTCCCCCCGGGGTTCGCGAGGTGTTCCTCTCCCCCGACGGGCCGGTGCCGGCCGGTGGGCTCCTCTACAAGCCGGCGATCCTCGGCCGGGCGCGGGTCCGCTTCACGCATACGAAGGCCCGGATCGATTGTGACCGGGAGGTGTTCTGCCTGGCCCCGGCCGGCGATCAGCTCGGGGAATCGGCCTGGGAGGGGGGGCGGCAGTTCGCCGAGGTGCCCGAGGTGGAGACGGCGCCCCTGGCTGGCGGCTTCGCCGGTCTGCCGCCGGGCTTGGCTGCGGCGAAGGCCTACGCGAGCCTGGGAACGTCGCTCAAAAATCATCTCGCCCGGACGGCAAAACTGACGGTCTTCACCGCCCCCTCGATCGATGCCGTCTCGCGCCCCGACGAGACCGAAGGAGAGTTCCGCGTCCGAATCGCCCAGCAGGTGCGCGAGTGGCGCGACAAAGAGGTCGACCGAATCCGCGACAAGAGCGCTGCCAAGCTCGCCGCGCTCAACGACCGGATCGCGCGGGCCCGGCAGAAGGTCGAGAAGCAGAAGGCGGAGGCAAAGAACAAGTCGATGCAGACCTACGTCTCGATCGGCACCGCCGTCCTGTCGGCGATCCTGGGGCGGAAAATGGCCAGTTCCACGACCGTCGGGCGGGCAGCGACGTCGCTGCGGTCGGCGAGCCGGGCGACGCGGCAGCAGGCCGACGTCGTCCATGCCGAGGAGGCGCTCTCCGACCTCGAGGAGAAGCTCGCCACGCTCGAGGAGGAGGTGGGCGAGGACCTCGAGAAGGTACGCCTCGAGGCGAATCCCGACCGGCTCGTTCTCGAATCGATCGAGATCGCCCCGAAGAAGACGGAGATCTCGGTCGACGACGTCGTCCTCGCCTGGGTGCCGGCGGTCGAGGCGTTTCCGGTGACGCGGAGCGAAGGCGTTTCCACACGGCGGCCGTGGGGGGGAGACGCTTGACCGCCGCCGGACCGGGCCGAGAGATCGTCCTCGTCGACTGCCCCGACGAGGTGGGGCTGATCCACCGGATCACCGGTGTCCTCCAGGCGCTGCGCCTCAACATCGACACCAACCACGAATACGTCGATGCCGCCGCGGGGTGGTTTTTCTTCCGCGCCGAGGTGACCCCCGCCGCGGGCCCCGTGGCGGCTACCGATCTCGAGCGCTTCCTGATTGCCGCGCTTCCCGCCGGGGCGACCGTCCGCGTCAGCCGCGACGTCGTCCGGCGGATCGTCGTCTGTGCGACGCGCGAGCCCCACTGCCTCGGCGAGCTCCTGCTCTTGGCCTCCTGCGGCGATCTCCCGGTGCGGATCGAGGCGGTGGTCTCCAATCACGATTGCCTGCGTGGCCTCGTCGAGCGGTTCGACGTCCCCTTCCATCACGTGCCCCACGAGGGGATCTCGCGGGAGGATCACGAGACGGCGCTGGTTGCGGAGATCCGCAGGTATGCGCCGGAGTATGTCGTCCTCGCCCGCTACATGCGGGTCCTCTCCGCAGGGGCGATCAGCCACTATGCAGACCGGATCGTCAACATCCACCATTCGTTCCTCCCGGCATTCGCCGGGGCGAGCCCCTACAAGCAGGCCCACGAGCGCGGCGTGAAGCTCATCGGGGCGACGGCGCACTTCGTCACCGCCGAGCTCGACGCCGGGCCGATCATCGCCCAAGACGTGATCCCGGTGAGCCATGCCGACACGCCGCAGCGGATGGCGCAGGCGGGCCGCGATGTCGAGAAACTCGTGCTCGCCCGGGCGGTGCGGCTGGTGGCCGAGGAACGCGTCTTCCTCCATGGCCGGCGGACGGTGATCTTCGGGTGAATGTGACCGGGCGTCAGTCGTCGAGCCCGAGATCCTCGTTGTAGCCCTGCTGGACGACGGCATTCTCGGCGCGTTCGTGGGCCTGCATGCGGTGCATGAAGACGTCGAAGGCCTCGTGCATGTCTCGCCACGCCTCGGCGCACGGCGCCTCACCGGCATCGGCAAAGCGGTCCACGATCCGGTCAAGATCGGTCAGGAGTGCCCCGTGCTGGCCGAGGACCTCCGTCGCTGCGGAGCCGAGTCGGGGCATGCGGGCGACCGCCTCCTCGATGAACCCCCCGGACTCCTCCTGTTGGAAGTGGTCGGCGAGATGGCCGCGGAGCGTGGCGATCGCCCGAACGATCTCGCGCAGGCGTTCGCAGTCGGGGGGGATTCGCAGGCCAGCATCGTGCGGAGCGCCGAGAGTTGCTGAAACAGCTCGCGGTGCTCCGAGAGCAGATGCCCGAGAATCACCGGGTCGGGCCTGTCGATTGATGGCATGGCTGGAGCCTCCGTCACGGGAAAACTTTCCGCAGTTCGATCGTATGGCCCGGTGTAGGCTGGAGATCCGGGAAGGCCTCCCTTCGGCCGTCGTCCGCGGCTCTGGCCCCCCGGACACTCTCTCCGGTCTGCCGATGTCCGATTCCCCCCCCGCGCCCGACGACACTCCCGCAGCCGGTTCGAGCGCAGCCGCGCACTCCTTCCGGGCGCAGGCGGTGCTCGCCGGC
>JBBAVV010000103.1:0-10425 GCA_040397545.1 Pirellulales bacterium | reverse complement strand
AGCCCGCCCCAGTGGGTGAACGGGCCGGCGAATTGGTAGCTGTAGGCTTTCGTGTAGAAGAAGTTGCCGACGGCGGGCAGGCCTTCGTAGCCCACCACGGAATAGAAGTGGCCGAGCTTGACGTTGAGATCCTGGCTCCCCGCTTCGGCGAACAGCTGCGGCATCGCCAGCCCGTAATACTCGCCGCTGTTCCAATCATTGGCGCGACTGGGGCTGACCTCCCATCCGGTCGACTGGGCGAGGAGAAAATCCTCGCCGTAGATGAGATCGGCCCGGTAGCCGAGGCCGGCCTCGCCGTCACCGGGAAGCGTCTGCTCGCCAACGAGATAGATCTGATTGAGCATCGGCTCGTTGGCCCGGTCGACGGCGTTGTAGGGGCCGTTGAACTTGCTTGCAGGATTGGCAAAGTTGCCCATGAAGCCGCCGTCGATCCAGCCATACACACCCGCACGTTCAGGCTTCCCGAACAGATACCAATCCTGTCCCTTGGGGATGACGCCGTCCATGACGCCGTCATCGAGCACCGGATCGAAGCGCTCGAACGCTCCGACCTGACCGGGCTGGCCCACGAAGTCGGATTCCTGCGACCGGGCGCCCCCGGTCAAGAGGCTGCCGGTGAGGATCACGGTCACCACTGAAATGCCACCTGACCCAAATAGACTTCGGACCATCTTCATCGGACACCCCTGCTTCTGTGGCCGCCCGGTGACGCTTGGGCCCTCTCCGCGAAGCCCATGGCAAAAGCGTCTCCTGCCGAACATCCATCGGCGGAGTCGGCCGTACAACCGTGACGGCTGCCACCGACGGAGGAACCGTCACGTTCCTTCTGCCCCGGAGCCCCGATCCGCACGCGCTTCCACGGCTGCCCATTCCCCCCAAGCCGTCGTTCCGCGAGGCCGGCGGAGGCGCTGGTCCCCCGGTCGCGGCTCCCCGGGGGGGAGTCCTCAAGGGAGACAGACAGAGACGCCGATGGAACGGGCTGTGCGGGTCGTGCGGAACGAGGGGGATCTGCGGACGAGGGGGGAGACTTCGTGCGAGCGATACAACGGATTCTGATCCTTGCGGCAACGGTCTGGCTCGCTGCTTCGGCAGGAAGAGCCTCAGCTCAGACCTACGGTATCGATTTCCGCAACACCCTCATGCCAGCTTCGGGCGGCATGGCGGGCACGAGCGTGGCCGCGCCCCAAGACTTTATCTCGGCGATCAATGGCAACGCCGCGGCCCTCACGCAGTATGAGGGGACCCACTTCACCATCGGCGGTGCCTTCGTCGGCCCGACGGCCCGACTCTCCCAGGCTGCCCCGATCCCGCTCCTCGGTGTCCAGCCGTTCTCCGAAAAGAGCGAAACCCCGGGGGCGGTCGTGCCGGCGATCGGCGTCTCCCAAGAGCTCGACGGCTTCGCCCTCCCGACGACGGTCGGGATCGCCGTCCTCGGCGCTGCCGGTGGCGGATCGAGCTATGTCCAAAATCCCGCCAGTAACGGCACCTCTTCCTACCTCCTGTTCCTCGAGTTCGCCCCGTCGGTGGCCGTGGCCCTCACGGAGCGGCTCTCGGTGGGAGCGACGATGTTCATCGGTGACGGTTATGTCTCGGGGCCTTTCGTCGGCGTCAGCAACATGACGAATGCCTACGCCCTGCGGGGAGGGGTCGGCATCAACTACCTCGTCGGGGATGCAACCCGTCTCGGGGCTTATTACCATTCGACGCAAGCCTTCCGGTTTCCGAACGAGGCGACCCTCTTTGGCCAGTCGCGCCCCATCGACGTCGACATGGGCCTGCCACAGACGGTGGGGATGGGGATCTCCAACGAGTCGCTCATGGATGGCAACTTGCTGCTGGCCGCCGATGCCCTGTTCCTCGACTGGGACTCAGCCGCGCTGTTCCAGAGCATCTACAAACCGCAGTGGGTGATGCAACTCGGGGCCCAGTACCGCGCCACCGACCGGCTCAAGCTCCGGGCCGGCTACGCCTTCGCCGAGAATCCGATCGACAACGGCTTCGGCACATCGATCGGCCCGGTCCAGGTGCCCGGCGGGATTCCGGCGGTGAAGTACGTGCAAAGCCCGTTCGCCATCGTCAACGAACACCGGATCTCTGGTGGCTTCGGCTACAGCGACGTGATCCCCGGGCTCGACTTCGATGCCTTCGCCGGCGGCATGTTCCCAGCCACGGAGTTCCTCGGGAACTCGACCCGCGTCGACATCTGCAGCTACTGGGCCGGCCTCGGCTTCACCTGGCACTTCGACCGCCCGACACCGCGTCCGAGTCCTGATCGCTCATGAGCTCGTACCGCCCCAGCAGCGCGATTGTGCGATCCATCCTCCTCTCGCTGACCACGGCCGTCGCGCTGACGGTCCTGCTGTCGAAGCCGCTGCCGGCGCAGATGGAAGTGCGGCAACGGCGCGCCGGAGAGGCGTGGACGGACGATGAAGAGGAGTTCGAGACCGACCGCGATACGTTCACCTTCGCCCCCACCACGGCCGGCGCCGGGCGCACGATCACCGAAGCCTCGTATTCGTTCATCGACAACGCCACCGGCCCGGAGGCCCACAGCCTCCCCGAGCTCCTCATCCGCCGCGGGATCGGCGAACGGTTCGAGCTGCGACTCGGCGTCAACTACGAAGCCGGCGGCCCCGGGCTCGCCTCCGGAAATCAAGTCGGCGGCGAGGATCTCATCTCGGAAGAGGAGAGCCGGATGCTCTATGGGGCCAAGCTCGAGACGACCGATCAAGCCGGCTGGATCCCGATGTCAGCGTTGATCGTCCAGGGAATCACGCCGCTCTACGGGCCGACGCACCAATCGACGATGATGGTTGGCGAAGCGTGGGCCTGGCGCTTCGCCAACGGGTGGGAATGGCGCTCGGGCATTCGCTACGGCACCGGCTGGGCCGAGGAGGACTTTTTCAACCAGTGGGCGCCCTCCACGGCCCTCAAGATCCCGCTCGGAGAGCGGTGGGAGGTGCACGCCGAGTATTTCGGGATCATGACGACCGGTAAGGAGAAGGCCATCAACGTCCAATACGGCAGTTGTGGCGGCCATGTTCTCCTCACGAAGGACCTCGAGCTCGGCCTCCGTTTCGGCTGGGGGCTCAACGACACCTCGCCGAACTTTTTCGCCAACACCGGAATCGGCTACCGCTACTAAAGCCCCCTTGCCAGCAATTTGCGGTGACGGTTTCCGTCGGGTAAGAGTGCACGATCAAGTCCCCTCTGCGTCAGCCCAGGACACCTCGATGACTCCGAGAATCCTTCTCACCACGACCTCCTTCCAAGACACCCCCGGCCCCCACCACGCGGCGCTGGCTGCCACTGGCTGGGAGATCGTCACCGCCCGTGGACCGCTCTCCGAGGCCGACACCCTCGCTCTCGTCGGCGCGATCGACGGCTACCTCTGTGGGGATGACGCGATCACGAAGCAGGTGATCGAGAAGGCCTCGCCACGGCTCAAAGTGCTCTCGAAGTACGGGATCGGCGTCGACAAGATCGACGTCGCCGCCTGCACGGCGAAGGGGATTCCGCTCCTCTTCACCCCCGGCGTCAACCACACGACCGTCGCCGAGCACTGCTTCCTCCTCATGCTGGCGCTGGAGAAGAATCTCCTCTTCCACACCGACTCGACCCGCACCGGCGGCTGGAAGCGGGCCACCGGCCACGAGCTGATGGGGCAGACGATCGGGATCGTCGGCATGGGGCGGATCGGCAGGGAGGTAGCGATTCGAGCCCGGGCCTTCGGGATGCCGGTGGTCGGCTACGACCTCCATTGGGACGACGCCTTCGCCGCCGGGCACGGCATCCGGCGGGCGGCAGGGCTCGTCGATCTCTTCGGCCTCGCCGACATCGTCTCCCTCCACACGAACCTCACCCCCGAGACGCGCGACCTCGTTCGCGCCGAGACGATCCGGCAGATGAAGCCGGGGGTGTTGATCGTGAACTGTGCCCGGGGCGAGATCGTCAACTCGGCCGACATGGCCGACGCGCTGCAAAGCGGTCGCGTCCGCGGCTACGGCACCGATGTCCTCGATGTCGAGCCGCCGCCGGCCGGCCACCCACTCACGAACCTCCCCACCTGCCTCGTCACCCCGCATGTCGGCTCGCGCACCCACGAGAGCGTCCAGCGGCAGGCGATGGCGGCGGTGACGAATCTCCTCAATTGCATGCGCGGCGAGAAGCCGCTGGCGCAGATCAACCCCGAAGTCCCGGTGAAGAAGGTCGTCTGAAGCCCACCCTCGCCTCTCCCGCTCCCGAAACCCAGCAGAACACCATGGCCGAGACCTTCCACGTCGTCCCCGTCGGGATCCACGAGCAGATCGTCGTCTCCGCCTACCGTCACCGCGGCTACACCGCCGACGAGGCAGAGAAAGCCGCCAAGCTCGCCACCGCCGCCACGACCCACGGCATCCGCACCCATAACGCGATCAAGGCCCTCCACCTCGACGAGCTGTTCGGCTCGAAGGCCGGCGGCTGCGTGCCCGGAGCCCAAGTCCGCAAGCTCCCCTCCCGCTTCGATGCGACGGAAGTTTGGGACGGCAACAAGAAGCTCGGCCAGGCCGTCGCCTGGGAGGCGATCGAACGCTGCATGACGCTGGCCGATCGGCACGGCACCGGCACCGTCTCGGTCGACAACGCCTTCCACTATCTGTGGGGAGGAGGCTACGTAATGGAAGCCGCCCGCCGCGGCTACATCGCCTATACCAATTGCACTGCGTCGCTGGCCGAAGTCGTCCCCTTCCGCGGCGTTCACCCGACGCTCGGCACCAATCCCCATTCCTGGGGCTTTCCCACGACCGACGCCATCGGCTATCCCATCGTCATCGACTGGGCCACGTCCGTGATCGCGATGGGGCGCGTCCAGCAGCTGAAGCGCGAAGGGAAGCCGCTTCCTCCCGGCGCCGCCGTCGATGCCTCCGGCAAGCCAACAACCGACCCCGACGCCGCCGTGGCGCTCCTTCCCTTCGGCGATCACAAGGGCTATGGGCTGTCGCTGATCAACGAGATCGTCGCCGCTCTCATCGGCGGCTCGCTCCCCACGATCCGCAGCCGAGCTCCCGTGGCCGGGGAAAAGCAGGGGTGTGCCTTCTTCTTCCAGGTGATTCACCCCGACGCGATCAGCGGCGCGGCGTTTCCCTTTGGCCGCTCGCAGAGCGACAACGTCAAGGCTATCCTCGCCGACATCCTCGGCCATGGCAACGCCGGCTGCATCCTCCCCGGTCAGCTCGAAGCCGAGGCAGCCGAGCGCACCTGCCGGGCCGGCGGCCTGCTTTTTTCCACCGCCGAGGTCGCCGCTCTCAACGAGCTGGCCCGCGAGGCAGGCGTGGCCGAGATCGATCCCGCCACGCTGCCGACCGCCTGACAGCTCGATTCGACACCGTCCAAAGTCCCAGCCAATCCCCCGAAGGAGCCTCCATGTCGCTGCCGATCAAGCCGAAGGACCGCTGTGGATTCGACTGCGTGTCGCTCGGCGAGGTGATGCTCCGCCTCGATCCAGGCGAGGGGCGGATCCGCACCGCGCGCCACTTCCAGGCTTGGGAAGGGGGGGGCGAATACAACGTCGCCCGCGGCCTGCGGAAGTGTTTTCAGCAGCGGACCGGCTTGGTGAGTGCGTTTGTCGACAACGAGGTCGGCCGGCTCATCGAAGACTTCATTGATCAGGGTGGGGTGAACACCGATTTCGTCCAGTGGCGCGACGACGACGGCATCGGCCGCTCGGTCCGCAACGGCCTCAATTTCACCGAGCGCGGCTTCGGGATCCGCGGGGCCGTCGGCGTTCCCGACCGGGGCAACACCGCCGCCAGCCAGCTCAAGCCGGGGGATATCGACTGGGAGAAGCTCTTCGGGGACGTTGGCGTTCGCTGGTTTCACACCGGCGGGATCTTCGCCGCCCTCTCCCCCTCGACAGCGGCCCTGACAATCGAGGCGGTCGAGGCCGCGAAGAAGCACGGCACGATCGTCTCCTACGATCTCAACTACCGCCCCAGCCTGTGGAAGAGCATCGGAGGCCTGGCGAAGGCGCGCGAGGTCAATCAGGCGATCGCCCGGCATGTCGACGTCATGATCGGCAACGAGGAAGACTTCACCGCCTCGCTCGGCTTCGAGGTCAAGGGGGTCGACCATGCGATCTCGAGCATCGAGACCGACGCCTTCAAGGCGATGATCGAGACGGCGGTCAAGGAGTTTCCGAACTTCAAGGTGGCGGCCACGACGCTCCGCCGCGTCGTCTCGGCAACGAAGAACGACTGGTCGGCGATCCTCTGGCACGACGGTGTCTTCCACGACAGCCGCAAGTATCCGGACCTGGAGATCCTCGACCGGGTCGGCGGCGGCGACAGTTTCGCCAGCGGCCTCGTGTTCGGATTCCTCGAGTTCAACGATCCGCACAAGGCGGTCGAATACGGCGCCGCCCACGGGGCCCTCGCTTCGACAACCCCCGGCGACACCTCGATGGCAACGCGCAAAGAGGTCGAGAAGCAGATCAGCGGCGGCGGGGCGCGCGTTGTCCGGTAAGCGGCCCCGGGATACGTTCAGCGGCGCGGACGGGAATCGGGGAGCCACGCCAACTCCCGGCGCGGCGAGATATCGCACGGCAACCCAGACCGGCTCGCCCAGGTGTTGGTATTCGGCGTGGAACCGGTCGTCAGCGCCGATCCCGTCGCCCGACATGCCTTCGCGATGCCGAGTAGGCCGGTCAGTCATCAACCGAGCGCGTTGCCGACGAGATGAGGACGCTCTTGATGCGGCCGATCAGCGCGGAGAAGTCCCACGACTTGGCTGACCGCGGGATCGTGACGTACTGCTCCCCGCCATCGACGGCTTTGAACAGGGGTTCGGTGTGCCGATTCGTGATCGCCCGTCGTGCGACTTCGATGCTCGTGTCTTCGCGCTGGTGGAGGAGCGTCGATTCCCCATCGCCGGTTCCTTTGGTTCTCTCCGACACAACCGCCGTATAGGTCGCCTGAACCAACCCCTTGACCGCTGCCCCGATTTGCCCCGGGGTCCTATGGGATCGATCGGCGCGCGAAAGCCCCGACTCGTCAGGACTGACCCAGAAATAAAACCGCGGATCGCGTCGGGGGGGCCGCGACGTGGCCGCCACGACAGCCTCCGCCAACTCGAAGGGGCAAAACACATTGTCCTCGTACGTCGGCTGGCTCACCGGACTGGCGAAGTAGTCGGTTGACGGGACGACGATCAACACCCGTGCCATCTTGAGTGTGTCGTAGATCCGCTCGAGCGTATTGGGGGCCCTGGCCTCTGACGTGGGCTTGGGATCGTCCATCATCCGTTCGAGATCGTAGTACGCGAGAATCCCTGCCTCGGTGAGCGCCTCGTGCATCGCCTTCACGAACTCGGCCGATGCCTTCCGCCGGTAGGAGATCGTCACATCGAAGCGGCCGCCGTTCTTCGGCCCATGGGCATGCAACCATCCCGGCTGTCCGATTCCACGCAGGCAGCGGGCCGTTTCGGGGTTTTGATCGGCAGGGCGGAAGTCGTGGAGGTGGAGATCGTGTGCCGTGTCGGCGCTGTCACATGTGTAGGAATACTCGGCCAGCGGCGCGGGGAACCCGGCCGGCGCCGAATCGATGAGCTTGCCAGTCGAATCGCGGCGACCAAAGAGCGCTTCGAGAAGCCGATCGGCCTTCGTCGATTCGTCGGCACAGAGCATCTGCACGAAGATGCCGCCACGGAAGGACTCTGTCTTCGGGAGGCTCTTCCACTCCATCCGGAGCAAGAGGGATTCCCGTCCGACCGACACCAATCCCGCCGGGGGCTCCGCCGCCTCATCCACACGGTCACATTCCCAGAGCCACTCGACCTGGAACCCATCCCGCCAGAAGCGATGGTTTCTTGTCACCGAGGCCAGCAAACCACGTTCGCGATTCGATCGCGTCGGTGCCTCGATCACCGGGCCCAAAAGGAGCCACTCCACAAGCGCCCGATCCATCGTTCGCGCCACCATCGCCACGATTCTCTGGAAGCCGCTCTGCCCGAGGACGAGCCCTTTGGCCGTATCGTGGATCGCGAAACTGTGATTCACGACCGGAAGTTCATCCGGATCACGGGCCGCCTTGCCCCAACTTTTCACAAGCTCCTGCTCAACCCGGCCATCCATCGGCGGAAGCCATTCAGGATGCACCGCCAGGAAACGATCGTTGCCAAGGCTCACGACGATGTTGCAGGCATCGACAAGGGAGACGAGGAACGACCAATGGTCGTGGAGATGCTTCTCCCGATGGAGGAGGTCACGAAGCCAGACCATCGAAAACGGGCCATGCGTCTTGGCATGGATCGCCGCGCGTGTGGCATCGATCGACAGTGGACTGACGACCAACTTGTAGACGAGATCGACGCCCCACCGCTGATCGATCATCACCGTGTCGGTTTGCCGGAGGAGAAACACAAGACCACACACGTGGAGATGGTGCGCGATCGCCCGGGCCATTTCTGTTTTCTCCCGGGTGGTTCGCGTTCTGCCACGATCAAGCGCGCTGACGAGAGTCCCCCAATCCACGAGCGACTTGGTTTCGATGGGCGTTTCATTCACGCTCCGACCTTCGCGCATCTCCGACGCGATGAACGAGTTGCGTTCGACGATGCGCTGGCACTTCCTTGCCACGTCGGCATACAGCCTCGGCACCTGCACCCCGAGCTCGTTCACCATCTCGGCAGCGGCACTCTCCACCTCGGTACTGATTCGCCCAAACGGAGAATCAACGCCATCAAAGGCGCCCGGGTCGGTAACATTCGCCGTGAACACGTCGATCTCTCCGCCAACGCGTGTCCTGTGCCGTCCCGCCTGCTTGCGGAGCATCACGATGGCCTGATTATGATCGGTGTCACCGGTCACGACGACCACGATTCGTGGTCGGTGGTCGCCGGATTCGTCAACCACCTCGCGCAGGCGACCGCGCGCCTCCTGGACGTAGTCGAGCCAGTAACCGAGCTCACGATACCTGTTTTCCTCCAAGAACCGTTTCCGGGCAGCGCCGTGAAGCCGCTGGCGGCGAATATCTTTCCGTACCCGCATGCGATGGTTCGCGGGGGTCGTCGTGACGATCACGAACACGGCTCCTTCCGAGGCAAACAGACGGTGGGTGTTGTGGTAGATTTCCTGCCCCCCGAAGTCCCACACGTGGACGGTCACCTCCGATCCCGAGCCGTTGCCGCCTGCGGCGAACCGGAACGCGAGCGTATCGAGGCGGATGTCGGGCGTTGGGGACTGGCGAACGCGGGGATCTTGAGGCCCTCTGGCTTTTTGATCTCGCTCCGCTTCGGACCATCGCTGCCAGCGGAGGGCCTTGGCGACCGTCGTCTTCCCGCAGCGGCCGCTCCCCAGGATGAGCACCTTCGCCATCGGTAATTCGGCCGTGTCGGGGTCGGCGGAGAGCGCGCGGAAGTTTTCGGCAACATTCACCTTCCCTTCCGCGGCAGCCGACTTCTCGATCGCGGCCGTGCTTTCCCGATGCCCCGAGCGAATGTCGATGCCGAGGAACGATCGCAGGTTGTCGCAGCCGGTGGCGTAGAGCGTGCGGATGCCGATGGGCCGGGCTGCTTCCGCGCCCACCGGAAGTGCCGGCATCACCTCGAGCTTCGGGCACCCGCGCACATCGAGATGATGGAGCCAGCGAAAATCAACAAGATCGGGAAGCTTTTGGAGGGCTGTGCAGCCACGGAGGACGAGCTTCTTGAGATGACGTGCGGGAAACCGCGGATCGCCGCCGGAGGGGTCTTCGGGATTTGCAGTCTGATCGGGAAGATTCAGCTCAGTGAGCCACTCGCAGCCGGAGAGCGTCACCTCCTCGAGGTTTGTGCACGACTCGATGAGGCGTTTGATGGCGAGAGCGCCCTTGCCGGTGACGGCGTGGCACCCATCGAGGTGGAGCCACCGCAGCGCCGGCGCCGCAAAACCGATCGGGAGGCCGGGCAGCGCGTTGCAGCCACCGAGGTCGAGCGTTTCCAGATGCGGGAGCGACCCACCAGGGAGCGACTTCAGCTTTGTGCACTTACGCACATCAAGACAGACGAGGTTCTCCGGCAGCCCCGTGATCTTCTCGAGGTCCGACAGGCCCCAGAGAAAAAGGTGCGTCAGTTCGGCGTACGCGCTGAAGTCGAGCGCGGTGTAACCGCAAGACTGTGGTTTATTGATCTTTCCGATGACGGCAAACGGGATCGCGCGGCGCGTGGCCTCATCGGCATCTCGCGCCGCCGGGCTGCGCCCGGCGGCGGCTGCCAGCAGGCTCCGTGCTTCGGCACTGCTGTAGCCCGACACGTCACGACACACAACACCACGTCCAAGTCGCTTTCGCGCGCCCGCTCCGTCCTCGCCGGCTCCGCCCGACGTCGGCCTTGCTCCGCCGGCCTTGTCTGGCTCCGCCTGCTCGGCCTCCGCTCCCTGTTTGCCCGAGGCGGCTCCGCCGCCCGCTTGATCTG
>JBBAVV010000102.1:0-10594 GCA_040397545.1 Pirellulales bacterium | reverse complement strand
CGGATCATCTCCCCCAGAGGAATCGTTTTCTTTTGGGAGCCACGAAGCGAGAGCCCCGCACTTCGTCCACCGCCCCCCGCAGGACGATGCTCCTCCCCCTCGGCGGAGTGTGGGAGATCCTTGCAAAGCCGTCAAGCTTTGGGCGCGGAAGCAGACTTGATCGCGAAAGAGAGGCCTTCGGCCACGGCCGCAGGAAAGCGACGCCCACCCTCAGCGGCCGTCGGAACGGCGGCGTGAGCTGGCATCAGCCCCACGCCGCCGCCGGGACGGCGGCCTTCGCCATCAGCCGTACAGATCGATCGCCTGGACGATCTCGTCGAGCCGGTTGCCGACCGTCACCGCCCGGTTGGCGAAGCTCGCCCGGCTGACACCCCGGCTCCCCAGGACCTCGTTGAAGAGCTTCTGGTCGGTCGTGTGGTAGGCCACGGTCGCCGTCGGATCTTTCAGCTGGTGGCCCGTCAGGATGCAGACAACGCGCTCGTCTCTCCCGATCACCCCCTCGGCGACGAGCTGCTTCGTCCCCGCCACGCTCGCGGCGCTGGCTGGCTCGCACCCCAGGCCACCGGCCCCGACCTGGGCCTTGGCGTCGAGGATCTCCTGCTCGCTCACCTCACGGACGACCCCGTCACACACTTCGAGAGCCCGCAGGCACTTGTTGAGGTTCACAGGACGGTTGATCTCGATGGCGCTGGCGATCGTGTCGGCGCGGCTATGGTCACGGTCGAGCTCGTCGTAATAGTGGCAGGCGGGCGCGAGGTCGGCCCGGCCCCCGTTCCAGCGCAGGCCACGACGGTGGTACAGCTCGTAGAGGGTATTTGCCCCCGCGGCGTTGATGACGGCGAGGCGCGGCACCCGATCGATGAGCCCCAGGGCCCGCAGCTCGGCGAACGCCTTGCCGAAGGCGCTGGAATTGCCGAGGTTGCCACCGGGAACAACGATCCAGTCGGGCACCTCCCAGCCGAGCGACTCGAGCACCCGAAACATGATCGTCTTTTGCCCCTCGAGCCGGAAGGGATTGACGCTGTTGACCAGATAGATGCCGAGCTTTCCCGACACCTCCTTGACCCGCGCCATCGCATCGTCGAAGTCGCCGGCGATCTGGATCGTGAGGGCGCCGTAGTCGAGGGCCTGCGAGAGCTTGCCGGAGGAGATCTTGCCCGATCCGATGAAGATGATCCCGCGCATCAGCCGCGTCACGGCGCAATACACGGCAAGCGACGCGGAGGTGTTGCCCGTGGAGGCGCAGGCGGCGCGACGGGCGCCGATCATCCGGGCGTGCGTGAAGGCAGCGCACATCCCGTTGTCCTTGAACGATCCCGACGGATTGAGCCCCTCGTACTGGAGGTGGAGCCGACCGGGATTGACCCCGACAAAGGCCCCGACGGCGTCGGAGACCGGGCACATCGTCTGCCCCTCGCCGATGGTGACGACCGACTCCCGCGGGGCGTAGGGGAGGAGCTCGTGGAACCGCCACACGCCGGAAAAGGCGAGCGGGTCGCTGCGGCGCATCCACTTCCGCTCGAAGACCTCGAACGACGTGGGGGGCCGGAGACGGTTCCAGTCGTAGGCGACGTCGAGGAGGTTGCCGCACGCCGGGCAGGAGGTGTGCACCTCGTCGACCGCGTAGGTCGCCCCACAGGCGGGGGAGATGCATTGCTGAAACGCGACATCGGTGCGGGCGGCGATGGCCAAGGGACTCTCCTCCGGGTTCTCTCCAGTGTCGGCAGGGGATCGGCCGTCGCTGTGGAAAGATTTTCCGGTTCTCCGTCAAGCCGGTTCTCCGTCAACTTAGGTCACCAACATCGAGCCGGCAAGGAATCCCCGGGATTTAACCTGCCAGTTTGACAGCTGCCCCCCTCGAGCCTAGAATTTTTGCGCTGAAGATTGCCCCCGGGGGGCTCTCTCGGTGGGGCTCTCCTGGGTCGGAGCGTCCGGGTTCGATTCGACGGGCGGGGGTGCGCATACCCCGCGGGGAGACTTACGGCATGAAAGCGACCATGAAAGTCGCCGAGATGAAGCCCTACAAGCTCGCTCTCGAGGCGATGCGGGCCCGGTTGCGTGGCGACGTGACGACGATGGCCGATGCCGCTCTCCGGCAGACCCGCTCCGAGGCCAACGGCGATCTTTCCAGCATGCCGATCCACATGGCCGACATCGGCACCGATGCTTACGAGCAGGAGTTCACACTCTCGCTGATGGCCTGCGAGGAGGGAACGCTCGAACAGGTCGAGGAGGCCCTCGACCGGATCCGCTCCAGAACCTACGGCATCTGCGAGGAATGTGACGGGGTGATCGCCAAGAAGCGTCTCGAGGCGATTCCCTTCGCCTCGATGTGCATTCGCTGTGCCGAGAAGATGGAGGATGGCAACGGCGGCCGCCCGCGGTATCCTCGGTAGCGCGGTCGCCGGCGCCTGCTCCCGCGCCCCCTCCGCCGCCACCGGATCGCCGTCGTTTCTGTGCCGGGTTTTCCGCTCACGCTGCCACCGGAATGGATGCCCGATGGATATTCCTCCCCCAGCCCCCTCCGCCCGGGGCGGTGCCGCCGGGGGGAACGGTGGATGGGGATGGTACTTGGGGCTCGCCGTTGTGGCGGCGGTCGTCGATCTGGTCTCCAAGGCCGTCCTCTTCGCCCGCCTCGGCATGCCCGGGGAGCAGGCCCCGATCGTCCTCGTCCCGGGGATGCTCGCGCTCGAGACCAACCTCAACGAAGGGGCGCTGTTCGGAATGGGTCAGGGGATGGGGATGGTGTTTGCTGCCGTGTCGTGCGCGGCGATCGCCGGCATCCTCTGGATGGTGTCGCGGGGGGAGACCCGCACCGACCGGGCGCTGTTGACGGCGCTGGGCCTGATCACCGGCGGCATCATCGGCAATCTGTGGGACCGGCTCGGAATCCCCGGCCTGCTGTGGCATGCCCCCGCGGAGCGCGATGGCCAACCGGTTTTCGCCGTCCGCGATTGGATCCACTTCCAACTCGACGGCGTCATCGACTGGCCGATCTTCAACCTCGCCGACACCTGGCTCGTGATCGGCGCAGGGCTGCTGCTCCTGGTCACTTGGCGGACTGCTCCCGCAGCCGTAGTTCCGGCCGACCCGCCCCGCCAGGATTGATCAAAGACCGCTCCAACCGGAGACCACCATGACCGCAGCCCCGCTGACCGTCCCCCGCCCCGGCGATGACGGCGCCGTTGCCGCTCGCCTCACGGCGGCCCTCGAAGCCGTCCGCCTGGCATCGATCGAGACGCTCCGCTGGTATGGCGACACCCGGCTCGAGGTGACGAGCAAGGCCGACGCCTCGCCGGTTACGCAGGCCGACATCGCCGCCGAGGGGATCCTGCGGCGCGAGCTCCTGGGGGCCTTTCCCGACGACGGGTTCCTCGGCGAGGAGACCGGCGGAACGGCCGGGACGAGCGGCTACGAGTGGGTCGTCGATCCGATCGACGGCACGAAATCGTTCATCCGCGGTGTCCCGCTGTGGGCCACACTCGTCGGTTGCCGAACCGAGGGCCTCGATGGGCCAGGCGTGGTGGGCGTGATTGCGATCCCCGCCCTCGATGAGCTGGTCTATGCGTCGGCCGGCGGGGGCGCCTGGCACCGTCGTGGCGGCGCCCCACCGACCCGAGCCAGGGTCTCACGGCGCGACGCCCTCGACGCGTCGCTCGTCTGCTCGAGCGCCTTCACGTCGTTTGCTGACCGCCCACCGTTCTTGGGGGGCCCTGAAGGGGGCCGCGCGGCCCGCGACGGCCTCGAAGACGCCTGCCTGATCTGCCGCACCTGGGGGGACGGCTACGGCTACCTGCTGGTCGCCACCGGCCGGGCCGATCTGATGGTCGATCCGCTCATGAACGCCTGGGACGCCGCGGCCGCGGAGACGGTGATCCGCGAGGCTGGTGGCCGGTTCACCGATTGGCAGGGACGCGAGCGGATCGACTCTGGAGAGGGAATCGCCACCAACGGTCTTGTTCACGAAGCTGCTCTCGCGATCCTCCGGCGGGCCCGTCAGCAGGCCGGGTGAGCCCCGGCGGGTGGCGAGGGGAAAGGGGCGTTGCGGGGCTTCCGGCCCCGGCCACATGCCCCGACACCACCCGGTTTCGGCCCGATTTGCCCTCCGGGGCGTGTCGCCACCCCGTTCGTCTTGCGGGATCGCCCCGAATGGCTATTCTCAAGGGCTTCCCCGGGGCCGGCCTGTCAGTACTGGGCCTCCGATTCCGTTCACGCGATGAAAGAAAAGTACCGTGGCACGTTCCTGTCAGGTCTGCGGCAAGGGTTTTTCGATGGGCAACACCGTCACCTTGCGCGGTAAGGCCAAGTACCTCGGCGGCGTCGGCACCAAGGTGACCGGCATCTCGCGGAGGAAATTCAAGCCGAATCTCCAGCGTCTTCGAGTGACCGTGGGCCGCGGCACGGCCAAGACGCTCCTGGTCTGCACGCAGTGCATCAAGGGGGGTGCGGTGACGAAACTCGTCCGCCAGCAACCCTTCCGCCTGCCGAGCGTGGAGAAGGCCAAGCCGACGACGCCCGAAGTGGTGCCGTCCGGCCCGCGCGCCCGGCCCTGATCGCGCCCGTCTCCCCGCGGGATGCCCGACGATCGGCGGCTGTCTCGGTGGCGTGCGGCAGCGATGGCGGGAGGTGGTCCGCCGGGGCGGCATGGTAATGTGGTGCCGTTATTCGGGCGGCTAGCGACCGCCATCCTTCTGCGAGGTCGACGATGTCCCTCTCCCGCAACGACGTCGCCAAGGTCGGGCTTCTTGCCCGCCTGGCCCTGTCCGAGACCGACCTCGACACGATGACCCGCGAACTGTCGACGATCGTTGGCTTCGTGAGCCAACTCGAGCGGATCGACACCGCCGATGTCGCGCCGCTGGCCCATCCGCTCGACACGCAAAACGTCTTCCGTGCCGACGTCCCCCAGCCGTCGCTGACCACCGCCCAGGCACTCCAGTCGGCTCCCCGGCACGACGGCGAGTGTTTCCTCGTCCCGGCCGTTCTCGGAGATTCCGGCGCCAATTGATGCGCCCGCTCCCGGCCGGCGCCCCGCTCCCCCCGCCTCCGCGACGCCCGCCTTCCCCCGCTCTGTCCGAGCCCAGGGTTCCCCCGCCTCCCTCGCGCACCCGCCATGCAACCCTCCGACATGTCAGCCGTCGACCTGGTCACCGCCATCCGCCAGGGCGATTTGACGGCCCTGCGAGCCACCGAGGCCTTCCTCGAGCGGATCGAACGGCTCGACGGCCAGATCAATGCTTTCCTTTCGGTCGACCGGGAAGGGGCCCTCCGCACCGCCGCCGCGATCGACGAGAAGCGGAAGGCTGGCCAGCCGCTCGGCCCCCTGGCCGGGCTTCCCGTGGCCGTCAAGGACGCGCTGTGCACGTTCGACCAGCCGACAACCTGCGCCTCGAAGATGCTCGCCGGCTTCCGCCCCCCGTATGACGCCGAGGTGGTGGCGCGGCTGCGGGCCGCCGACGCCGTCATCGTCGGCAAGACGAACATGGACGAATTTGCCATGGGGGGATCGAACGAGAACTCCGCCTTCGGCCCGGTCCACAATCCCTGGGACCTGACCCGCGCCCCGGGGGGCTCCAGTGGCGGCTCGGCGGCATGCGTGGCGGCCGACATGGCGCCGGTGGCGATCGGCTCCGACACGGGCGGCTCGATCCGCCAGCCGGCGGGGCTGTGCGGGATCACGGGGCTGAAACCGACCTATGGCCGCGTCAGCCGCCGCGGGCTGGTGGCCTTCGCCTCGAGCCTCGATCAGATCGGCCCGATGGCCCGCTCCGCCGCCGACTGCGCGCTGTTGCTCGAGACGATCGCCGGCCACGACCCCGGTGACGCGACGTCGCTGGAGTCGCCGGTGCCGCCGTATGGCGCCGATCTCGATCGGCCGCTGGAGGGTGTGCGGATCGGACGGGTGCCGGCCCACTTCGGGGCCGGTCTCGACCCGGAGGTGGCCCATGCTGTCGAGGAAGCGTTTGCCGCCTTCCGCGCCGCCGGGGCCACGATCATCGACATCGACATGCCGCACGCCGATGCCGGGGTCGCCACCTACTACCTCGTCGCCCCCTGTGAGGCGTCGAGCAATCTGGCGCGCTACGACGGAGCCCACTATGGTCACCGGGCCGAGCCCGGCCGATTACACCCGGCCCAGCCGGGGGGTCACCGGGCCGAGCCCGGCAAGGGTCCTGGTGCGTCAGGCGGCGGATTCGAGTCGGCGCTGGTCGAGATGTACTGCCGCAGCCGGGCCGAGGGATTCGGGCCGGAGGTGAAGCGGCGGATCATGCTCGGCACCTACGCCCTCTCCGCCGGCTACTACGACGCCTACTACGCCAAGGCACTGAAGGTCCGCCGTCTGATCCGCCAGGATTATCTCGACGCCTTCGAGAAGGTCGATCTCATCGGTGGGCCGGTGTCGGCGACGGCGGCGTTCAAGCTCGGCGAGAAGAGCGGCGATCCGCTGGCGATGTACCTCGTCGATCTCTACACCGTCTGCACGAACCTCGCCGGCGTCGGGGGGATCTCCTTCCCCTGCGGGTTCACCAAGGGAGGCCTGCCGATCGGCTTCCAACTCCAGGCCCCGGCCCTCGCCGAGCCCCTCCTTCTCCGGGCCACCGACCGCTACCAGCACCTCACCGACTGGCACCGCCGCCGCCCAGCGATCGCCGCCCGGCCGCGCTGACCCACCGCCACGCCGATTCCCCCCGGCGTTTCCGATGCCGGCCCAGCCCTTCAACCGAAGCCCCCTCACGAGCGCCCCCCGTGACCGCCACACCGACCGCCGCCGTGCCCTTCACCACCGTCATCGGCCTCGAGGTCCACGTCCAACTGCAGACGCGGACAAAGCTCTTCTGCGGCTGCGCCACCACGTTCGGCGCCGCGCCGAACACGCAGGTCTGCCCGACCTGCCTCGGCCTCCCCGGGTCGCTCCCGGTGATGAACAGGACGGCCTTCGAGCTCGCCGTCCGGGCGGCGCTGGCCCTCGGCTGCAAGATCGCGCCGTTCACGAAGTGGGATCGCAAGAACTACTTCTACCCCGATCTCCCCAAGGGCTATCAGATCTCGCAGTTCGACCTCCCCTTCTCGTCGCAGGGCGCCCTCGAGGTGGTCGACCCGAAGGGGGCCCTGACGAGGAACGTCCGGATCACCCGCGTTCATCTCGAGGAGGATGCCGGGAAGAGCATGCACGACGAGACGGCCGGCACCGGCGACACGCGGATCGACCTCAATCGGGCCGGCACGCCGCTGTGTGAGATCGTCAGCGAGCCCGATCTGCGGTCGCCGCAGGAGGCCCGTGCCTGGCTCAACGAGCTCAAGCTTCTGCTTGTCTACCTCGGCGTGAGTGACTGCAACATGCAAGAGGGGAGCCTGCGGGTCGACGCCAATGTCAACCTCCATATCCCCTGCGAAGGCGGCCGGATCGCCAAGACGCCGATCGTCGAGATCAAAAACATGAACAGCTTCCGCTCCGTCGAGCGGGCGCTGGTCTACGAATCAGCCCGTCAATATGAGGAGTGGCAGGCGACGAAGGCCGAGATGGGGAAGACTCCGAAGCAGACCCGCGGCTGGGACGATCCGGCCGGCGTCACCCGGGCCCAGCGGCACAAGGAGGAGTCGAGCGACTACCGCTACTTCCCCGAGCCCGACCTCGTGCCGGTGACGGTGTCGGAGGAGTGGCTCGCAGCCACGCGCGAGGCGATGGGCGATCCGCCGTCGGTGCTCCGTGAGGCGCTCGCAGCGAAGTGGAAGATTCCCCCCTACGACGCCGACGTTCTCGTCAATCAGGGGCGTGAGCTCGTCGCCTACTTCGAGGATCTCGCCGGAAGAGTCGGCGAGGGGAAGGTGGCGAGCAACTGGATGCAGCAGGATGTGCTACGGACGCTCAACGAGCGCGGCGGCTCGATCGACGATTTCCCCGTCCGCCCCGCCACCGTGGCCGACATCATCGGCCGGGTCGCGAAAGGGGATTTCGACACCAGCCGGGCCCGGGAGATCTTCGCCGAGGTTCTCGCCGGCGGCCGCACGGTCGACGACGTCGTCGCCTCGATGGGGATCGCCGCGGTCGACGACGACGAACTGATCAGCCTGTGCCGCGAGCTCCTCGCCGCCAACCCGCGCGTCGTCGCCGACGTGCAGGGGGGAAAGGAGCAGGCCGCCGCCGGGCTCATCGGCCAAGCGAAGAAGAAAAACCCGAACGTCAATCCGGGGAAGGTGCGGGCGATGTGCCTCGAGCTCATCCGCCAGATGTGACCGGAGCCGCCCCCGCTCCCCCCCGACCGAACCGATCCCGCCCCGCTGCCGTAACAGAGCCCATCCCCCCCATCCCTTCGGGTGGTGGCACCATAGACTCTGACGGTCGCGGCCGCCGTGCCGCGCGTCCTACCGGCATTCTTTCGAGGAACCTTGTCATGGCGAAGCAATTGCTCATTTACGAGTCGGCCGTCCCGCTCAGCTCGGCGGTTCATCGGGAGTTGTCGTTTGAGCCGGTGCCCGATTACGCCTTCGCGTCAGGCATCAACGCCGTGCCGCTGACGGCGATCGAGATCCTGGCCGCGGCCTCGGAATACGCGATCGTGTTCACCGCCTCCGGCGACGACGTCATGCCGGTGGCGGTGCTCGGTGTCCGCTCGCACCAGAATCTCTATGTCTCTGCCGATTCCCAATGGCAGGCGAAGTATGTCCCGGCCTTCGTCCGCCGCTATCCGTTCGTCTTCTCCGCCAGCCCCGATCAGACAACGCTCACGCTGTGCATCGACGACACCCACCCCGGCTTCAACACCGACGGCCGCGGCGAGCGGCTCTTCGATGCCGACGGCAAGCCGACGGCCTATGCCGGGAGGGTGCTCGAGTTTCTCAAGGAATACCAAACGCAGTTCGAGCGGACGCGTGTCTTCGGGCGCCATCTGAAAGAGCTCGGGCTCCTCGAGCCGATGGAGGCGATCGTCTCCCTCCCTGGCGGCGAGCAGGTCCCCCTCCGCGGCTTCTTGGGCGTCTCGCGGGAGCGTCTCCGGGCCCTCGACGGCGCCAAGCTCGAGTCGCTTGTGAAGACCGACGAGCTCGAGCTCGTCTATCTGCACCTCGCATCGATGCGCAACTTCAACGACGTCAAGGACCGTTTCGTGGGGGCGATGGCAACGGCGCCCGCTGCAGAAACCGCCGAAGAAACGGATCTGGCCGCCTCCCCGGCCTGACGCCCTCCCATGCCCGACGAAGTGCGCCACGATTCGCGCGGCGCTCCCCGCTTCCGTGCTCCTCCGGCCCCGACAGACTTCCATCCGTCGGGGCCGGAGTCATGCGCTGCCGACCTGGCCGCGTGGGACCGCGAGCATGTCTGGCATGCGTTCACGCAGATGCAGGAGTACCAGCCTCTGCTCATCGAGCGGGGCGAGGGCTGCACGCTCATCGATAGCGACGGCCGCCGCTATCTCGATGGCTCGGCGAGCATGTGGTGCAACGTCCACGGCCACGCTCATCCGCGCCTCGATGCGGCGCTGCTGGCCCAGGCCGGCCGGGTGGCCCACACGACGAATCTCGGCCTCTCCAATCCGACCACGATCGAGTTTGCCAGGCGGCTGGTGGAGGTGGCGCCGACGGGCCTGGAGAAGGTGTTTTTCACGGGCGACGGCTCGAGCGCCATCGAAGCGGCCCTGAAGATGGCCTTCCAGTACTGGCTCCAGGCCGATCCGCCGCGCGAGGGGCGGACGAAGTTCATCGCCATCGGCGAGGCCTATCACGGCGACACCCTCGGCGCCGTGGCCGTCGGCGGGGTCGACCGCTTCACGTCTGTTTTCGCGCCGCTGACGTTCGAGCCGATCCGGCTCCCCAGCCCCGGGGGCGCCTGCCCGTCGACCGGCCGGCTGGCGCCGACCCTCGGTGAGTCGCTCGAGCTCCTCGAGCGCGTGCTCGTCGAGCATGCCGGAAACGTTGCGGCGATGGTGCTGGAGCCGGTGATGCAGGCGGCGGCGGGAATCTGGATCCACCCCGCGGGGTACCTGCGCGGCGTCCGCGAGCTGACGAAGAAACACGGCGTGCTTCTGATTCTCGACGAGGTCGCCGTCGGCTTCGGCCGCACCGGCACGATGTTCGCCTCCGAGCAGGAAGGGGTCGTGCCCGATTTCCTCTGCCTCGCCAAGGGGCTCACCGCCGGCTATCTGCCGATGGCGGCGACGCTCACCACCGCGGAAGTGTGGCGAGCGTTCCTCGGCACCTACGCCCAGCGGCGGACGTTCTTCCATGGCCACACCTACGGCGGCAATCCACTGGCGGCCGCAGTCGGCCTCGCCTCGCTCGACATCTTCCGCGACGAGCGCGTCCTCGAGTCGCTCCCCCCGAAGATCGCCAGACTCGGGGAGCATCTGGCGCGAATCGCAAAGATTCCCGCCGTCGGTGAGGTGCGGCAGTGTGGCCTCGTGGGCGGCATCGACCTAGTGGCCGCAAAGGCCCCGCGCCGGGCCTATCCCTGGCAGGAGCAGCGCGGGATGAAGGCCTGCCTGGCGGCGCGGCAGCACGGCGCGATCCTCCGGCCGCTCGGCGACGTCGTCGTCATCTGGCCGCCGCTGTCGATCACGCTCGACGAGCTCGACCGGCTCTGCGCCGCCACCGAAGCCGG
>JBBAVV010000101.1:0-10620 GCA_040397545.1 Pirellulales bacterium | reverse complement strand
TTTTCCCCCGCCGCTCTCCGCAATCTCCCGACCAGATTTCTCGACCCGACCGGCGGAATCGGCCGATGAGCGCTTCCGGGGAGATCCCCTGCCATCGCGGCAGGTCCGCGCGACGGCCGCCGGCTCCCCCGGCTCCCCCAGCCCACCGCTTTCCCCGGTGGCAACCCCGGCAAGAGAAGCCGCCAGATGCCCATGGCAGCGCCACAGCGATCCGCTCACAGGCCGCTCCACGGCTGCCTGGCGATCGTTGTCTGCCTTGCCCTGATCGCCCAGCCCCCTTCCCCTACCCGCGCCGCCGAGGCTCCACCCGAGCCGGTGGCGGCGGCCGCCGCCGCGGAGGCGATCCCGCCACCGCTGCCGGAGCTTTGGGAAGAGCCACCTACCCCCATCGACAACGACACCGAATGGATCGGCAGCCGGTTCCGCGCGGACTACGACGACGGCTTCGCGATCCTGCCTCGCGATCCCGGCCAGACGCCGTTCTCGTTGCGGATCCGCAACCAGAACATGTTCCGCTACGACGGCTTCTCCCGGGCCGAGCCTTCGTGGACCGACAGCGCCGGGAGCATCGTCCCGATCACCAATTCGAACTACTTCGGCATCCCCCGCGGGCGTCTGATCTTCTCCGGCGACGCGCTCCTCCCGCGGCTCTCGTATCTGCTCAACATCGACTACAACTCCGTCACGAACCAGCCGATCGGCTTCCGGGCCTTCTGGTTGAGCCACCGCTTCAGCCAGGCGCTCGAGTTGAGCGTCGGCCAGTCGAAGGTGCCCGGGTCACGCGAGTGGATCGAGAGTGCGTTCGCGCCGCTCCAGAGCGCCGATCGCACCATGGCCACCACCTTCTTCCGCCCCAGCTTGAGCCAGGGGGTGTGGATTACCGGCGAGCCGCTCGACGGCCTCTTCTATCACGCCATGGTGGCCAACGGCTTCAACACCCTCAACCTCCTCCCCGAGGCCCTCAACAACCGCTTCGCCTGGGCCGGATCGGCATGGTGGGAGCCGTGGGGGGATTTCGGCCGCGGCTACTCCGATCTCCAGGATCACCAGGAGGGGGCGATCCGGCTCGGCGGCTGCTACACCTACGCGCTGGGGAGCGGCAGCCAATCGGCCAGCGACGCCGTCGAAAACTCCCCCATCCGCCTCTCCGACGGCACGATCATCACGACGCCGGGAGCGCTCGCCCCCGGCGTCACGCTCCTCTCCTACGACATCTCCCTGGCGGCGATCGACCTGGCCTGGAAATACCGCGGCCTCGCGCTCTCCTCGGAGCTCTACTTCCAGGACCTGCTCGACTTCCGCGCGACCGGGCCGCTGCCGATCGGCTCGACGTCGGCCTTCGGTGGCTTCGTGAAGGCCGGCTATTTCGTCGTGCCGCGCGAGACCGAGCTCTACGCCCGCACCTCGTACGTCACCGGAGCCTACGGCTCGGGCACCGAGTGGGGAGGGGGATTCAACCGCTTCTTCCTCCCGGGGAAGGACAACCTCTTCTTCACCCTCGATGCGGCCTGGCTCGAGAGCTCACCGGCCGGGCAGAACCGCACCGGCTTCGTGGCCGGGCAGACCGGCCTCCTCATCCGCGCCCAGATCGTCGCCTCCTACTGAAAGCCTCCCGTGCCCCCTCCACCCGCCTGGCGATCCTGGTCGGCCTGCTCCTCGCGGCCGGGGCCCTGCGCGGCGCTGCCCAGGAACCCGCTGACGGCGAGGCGATCACCGAACGGCTCGCCGCGCCACGCTCGATCGATCTCCTCCCCGACGACCCGGCCACCGCAGAGGAAGGCGCGGCCGCGGGGGGCACCGATCCATTCGGCCGCAAGACGGTGACCGGCGACCTCTTCGACCGCGGGCTCGCGACGAAGGAAGCGGGGGTCACCTTCGGCGGCCGGGTGACGCAGTTCGGATTCGGCGTCGCCGGCGGCATCGATCAGCCAGTCTCGCCGCCGCTCAGGGGCGGCGATGTCTTCGTCTCCACCGGCCGGGGCGAGTACGACGCGGTCGTCGATCTGGAGAAGTTCGGCGGTCTTCCCCGCGGCCGGCTCCTGATCCGGGCGGAGCACCGGTACGGCGAGTAGGGCAGCGTGTCGCTCCGCGCCGGGTCGTTCACGGCGGTGGTCTTCCCGGCGCGCCTCCCGCCGCGGTCGAACAACCCCCCGGGCGAATGCCACCTGCTGACGAGGGCCGGGATCGGGGCCGATCTGCTACGCTCCGGCTTTCGGGACTCCTTCGCCACGTATCACTCGCTTCCATGTCCCCCGCCCCGAGAGGAGCCTCCATGCAACTCACGATCATCGTCGGCAGTCACCGCAAACAGAGCCAGTCGAGCCGGGTCGGCGCCTACATCGCCCACGACCTCGCCCGTATCGATCCCTCCGTGACCATCGAGACGATCGATCTGGCGGGCAATCCGCTGCCGCTGTGGGACGAAAGCCTGTGGCAGGGGGAGAGCGAGCTTGCCGCGCTGTGGAAGCCCTGCCGCGACACGATGCGCCGGTCCGACGGCTTCGTCATCATCGCGCCCGAATGGGCCGGGATGGTGCCCCCGGCCCTCAAGAACCTGCTCCTGTTTGCCGGTCCGAAGGAAGTCGGTCACAAGCCGGCGCTGATCGTGGCCGTCTCGGCGTCGCGCGGGGGGAGCTATCCGGTCAACGAGCTCCGGACCAGCGGCTACAAAAACAGCCGGCTGGTCTACATTCCGGAGCACGTCCTGATCCACGATGTCAACGACGTGCTCGTCGGCGCCACGCCGGCGGGCGATCGCGACGCCTGGCTCCGCCGCCGGATCGAGTTCGCCGAGCGGATCCTGCTGGAATACGCCAAGGCGCTCGCCCCGATTCGCAGCAGTGGCCTGACCGAGAACGCCGAGTTTCCCTACGGCATGTGAGCCGAGCCCGGGCCCAGGCACGGCCATCCATCGGGCGCACTACCATCCATCGGGAGCACTACCATCCATCGGGAGCACTACCATCCATCGGGAGCACGGCCATCCATCGGGAGCACGGCCATCCATCGGGATCACATCCATGAGCAAGTCGCGCCGCAAGAAGAGCAGCCGCCGGAAGAGGTCACGGGCCCGGATCGATGCCGAGGCGACGTATGTCTGCGACTCCTGCGGCGAGGAGATCGTCGTGCCGATCGATCTCTCGGCCGGAGCCCATCAGGCCTACGTCGAGGACTGCCCGGTCTGCTGCCATCCAATGACGTTGCACGTCGAAATCGACCCTGACGGCGAAGCCCGGATCGATGGGGAGCACGAATAGGCCGGCGGGATCCTCTCCCGGTACGGCCTCCCACCTCACCGAGCGCGAAATCCCTCATCAGGCCGGGCGGAGCGGTGTCGGGCGGGGTTTTGGCCCTGCCTTCCCGGCCGTCATCGGGGCGGCGGCGTGTGGTATTCTCTTGCCTCGAAACCGCGCCCCCCAGCGGGGCTCAAACCGACCCAGACCACCAACGGCCAACATCCCATGAAAGACCCCACCGTCCGCGGCGTCGTTCACCTCATCGAGGAGACCAAGTCCTTCGGCCAGAAGGGCTTCCGCAAGCGTCTCGTGGTCCTCGAGCAGTCGAAGGGCGCGTTCACGAACTTCATCCCTGTCGAGTTCGTGAAGGATGGCTGCGACGCGGTGGACGATCTGGCTGAGGGAGAGGAAATCGAGGTCACCTACCGCTTGAGCGGCCGCCGTTGGCAGCGGGACGCCAGCAGCGAGGTCAAGTTTTTCTTGAGTGCCGAGGGGATGTCATTCAAGAAGGTGTCGGGGAGCGGGCGGGCCAGCGAGGGCCCGGATGACGCCATCGACGTCAACGAAGACTATTCGCAGGCCGGCAACGACGACGTCCCGTTTTGAGTGATCCTGCGGCGGATGGCCCGGCAGCGCATGGGCCTCGCTGCGCACGACCAAGCGTTCTTCACCGGCCTGAATCAACAGCGTCACCATTCCTTTGTCGTCGGTCTGGCCTGGAAACGGCTCGGCTCGCGTCGTGGTGTCGGCAGCATCATTCCAGCCCCGCGCGAGGAGCACCTTCTCGCCGCGCAAAAGCGTTCGGCCATAGATTTCGGAGCCGCTGTTCCACCAGCCGACATTCGGGCCCGACTCCACCTTCACCCCGGCCACGGGCGTGCCCTCCTCGTCGACCGCCGTCGCCACACAACGGGCCATCGGTGTCATCTCGAGCGTCAGCTCCACGCCGGCGTTCGGGGAAAACACCTGCGGCCTGAGGGAGCGGTCCGCGGCGGGATCGCGGGGATTCTTGACGACATCCGGCGCCTTGCCCGACGTCGCCACGAAGGCATCGCACCGCCCGATGATCTGGATTCACTCGCTCGCCGGCCAGGCATCGATCGTGTATGTCCCGTCGGGCGTGGCCTATTTCAACTGCAGTGTGACGCTTGCCGCTGGGGCCGGTGGCGATTGAACAGACACTTTCACCGCTTCAGACCGATACGCCCGGTTGCGCACCGGCCCCGAAGCCTGCAGGGTGTAGTCGCCAGGCTCCACATCGACGAACTCAAACGACCCGCCGGCCTTGGAGGTCGCGGTCTTGCGATCCCCTGGACCATCGAGCCAGACCGAGACGCCAGCTTCGCCCAATCCCTCCAGCATCACCCGGCCAGCAATCGTGTTTTTCGCCACCATTGGGGCTGTTTCCAGCCACACTGGCTCCGGCGTGTTCTCCAATCCAGCGCGATCAACGGCCCGGATGAACAGAGGGAATCGATCCCCGAGCGGGAGCTTGGCCGTGTCCACGCGCACCTCGTAGGTGCCATCGCCGAGATTGATGGCTGGTTGCCAGTCTGCCGGCTTGCCGACACCTTTGAGATCGAGCCCCCATTCGACCCGCGCCACACCGGAGACACCGGCCAGATGGGGGCCGCCCGCGAATTCCCGTGGGTCATCCGTGACCCGAACCGGCACCACCAGTGGCCTGCCGACCACCACGGTCATGCTCGGGGGCGCCTCCACCACCGGTGCCCTGGCGTCCATCACGAACAGGCGGCGATCCGAGAGCGCCTGCTGTGAGCCAGGGACGCGGACGCTGACTTCGGCCACCACGTCCACGTTCTCGAATCCCAATCCCGACGCGTCGATCTCCCAGTCCTGAACCTTCGTGTTGACGGCAAACGTGGCAGGCGCCTTCGCCTTCCCCCGGGAGAAAATCGCCTGCCTGTCTTCCGTGCTCGTCCAAACCGAATGGGTCGTTTCAGACTCAACACCGCCGTCGGAAACCGCCCGCAGGGAGAGCATCACCTCGCCGGCACTCCGCACGCCTTCACCAATCGCATCGGCTGGCAGGTCGATGGTCATCTTCATCGGCAGAGCCTTGGCCGGGGCTGCCTGGATGGTCTGTTTGTCAACCGGTTGGGTGATGTGCACCGCTCGCCAATCCAACTGCGGCAATTGGATCTCGCCATCGGCGGCCGGCGAACAATCAACCGAAAATACGAAGGCCCGTGGATAGCCATCGACCTTCACCTCCAGCCAGGCCCGGCCATCCTGCGCGCCACCGTTCCAGATCGCCACCATCGTGTCGGAGTCATGGCCGAGGCCGAGAAAAGCCGTCCCCTTGCGGATGGCGAGGGGCTGCTTTCTGAAGGCCGGCGCGTTCTTCAGTGGCTCCAGGGAGACCCTGGCGAAATGGGCTGTCTTGGTTGTTTCCGTGGACCCCGGCGTCTGAAAGGCGACCGGTTTCACCGACACCACAATGGACCGCTCGCGGGCATGCCAGACAGCGCTCACGGCGACGCGGTGGCGGGGATGTTCCGCCGCCAGGATCAGCCTCGTGAGGCTGATGAGTGGAGGTTGGTCAGGAGTCAATTCCCGGATGACAACGGCCAGATCCGGACTGATCGGTTCTTCGGTCGGGGCGACGGGCGGAGGGACGCCGGTGGCCGTGTTCGCACCGGATGGGGCCGGCAATGGCGCCACGGCGGGCGTCGGTGGCGGAAAGACGACGGGAATGATCCGATCGGAGTTTTCCAGGGCCATCGTGGGGATCGTGGCAAGCGCTGTGCCGTACCATCCACCAGACACGATGGCCGACGAAAAACTCCGCCAGACTTCCTCTCTCGTTTCGCCCGGCTTGGCTTCGGGCAGAGAGTAAACATCCAATGAAATCTGCCGGGCGAACGATGCCGTGTTCACCACACCAAACTCCCAGGCCGTGGACTGTTCGGGGAGCGCCGAGAGAATCAGCATCGAGGCCGTCACACCCGATGGGGCGTGTTCGGATGACGAATCGGTCGAAAAATCCCACCCGTCGGCACCGCTGCCGACGGGGGCCCGCCGGTCGAGGCTGAAGCGGGGCGAGGCCAGCGGGGTTCGCCGCGCCGCCCAGATGATGTCACGCCGTTCGGGAAGCTGAACGTCCAACTCGGCCCGCAAAGAGTCTTCGCCGGTTTCGGCGATGGCGGCCAGGCGGGTCGACTTCCAAGGCGCTGCAGTCCGATTGAGCCCCACGGCCCGCAACCGCAGATCCAAAACCCTTCCCCGCAGTGAAAGAGAGCGCAGCGGGATGGGCCGATCCGGTTCCACGATCGGTCCACCTTGCAGCCGCACTTCCAACTCCGCCGGGTCATACTGGAGTCGGAGGTTGGTGTCGGAGGAAACTCCCTCTCCCAATTCGGGCAGTTGCAGCGTTACGGCGAGGGGGGCTCCAAGGTCCAATCGGGCAGCACCATCCAATCGGGCAGCACCAAGGGTCTGCAGGGCGATCGCAGTTTTCCTCTGCTGCGATGCCAACGGCGGGGCAGCCACAAGGATCCGAGGCAACGCGGGGACATCCCGGAAATCAACGATCCGCAGAAGCGCTGCGACGCGATCGGATTCGAGAATCACCGATTCTCCCCCCGGGATCCGTGAGAGTGACGCGACCACGCCGGAAAGGAGCTTGGCGCATCGCCCTCCGAGTCGGGCGATCGCCGCCATCGCCGCCCGATCATTGCTGGCGGTGTTGGTAAGTTCGCCGGCTTCTTTCCGCAGCAGTCTGATGTCAGCGGCCGCACCGGCAATTTCCTGGGGAACGACCATGGTCGACACCGAGTCGATGCCAGCCGCATCGCATCCGGCAGCAAAGGCCTCGACAAGCTGGCCGATCGACCGCAGCGATTGACTGTCGATCTGGGGTGGAGCGTCGACAGGCAGCCACGCTTGACGGACGACCTCCAGAGTGAACTTCCCCCCCGAAGCCAGGGCGCTCATCGGATCAGCGCCCCCACCAGCGGTATCGTCGAATTGCCCTGACTCACTCGGCAAAAAACCACGCTGCGTACCCAAAAGAAACGTCGATTCCATCGCAGCCCGCCACTGCCGAAGATCCAAGGAGACCGCAGCAAAACGGGGATCCCGGGATGCGTCTCCCGGTTTGGTTTTCGGGAACACAGGGCGGACGGCAAGTTCGCGGAGCCACGCTGTCTGGGTCGAACAAAGCTCCGACAAGGAGGCGAGTCGAAGCTGCATCGCGCGTTGATCCGACGGGGAACCGTGGGTGACGATGGAGATCGTCCGCCCGAGTTCCAACGCCTGTTCTGCAAGGACGCGACATTCCATCGGATCGATGACGGGCGGACCGGCCCCCCCGGAATAGCCGCCGTTGAACGCCACCACCTCCAACACGGTCTTGACCGCATCGTTGCGAATGGCAATCGCCTCCCGCATCGGCTGTGGGGCCTCATCCCAAGCCCTGAACAGCGCGGCTTGCCGGGCGATGCTCCGGGCATCGCGGAGGTTATTGACCACCGCCAGACCGGACTCGAATCCTGCCGGGTCTTTGTCAGCCGTCATGCGCTGAACGTCCACGGAGAGCTCCCGCAAAACCTTTCGCGCTGTCAGCCATGGTGGGCTTCCAGCGCTTTCCCCGACCGGAGGATCCGGTGACGGTCCGCCTCCGGCTTGTTCCGGTGGCGAACGACTGGGAGCAAAGCTTGCCTGAGGAAGCAACGGTCGGGAGCAAACGTCGGCGGAGAACCCGATTTTTACCAGTCGATTCCAGGTGTGGGGGGAGTAGTCGATGGGGAGCAGACGTGGCGCTGCGGCATTCGGTGGATCCCGCCTCGCCGCGATACGGTCGATTTCGAGCGCGAACGTTTCAGCAGGGTCTGGATCAGCGTCGGTCGACTTCGACGACTGATCCAGACGCCGATTTTCGCCGCCTCGAGGAGGAACCATCGCCCGCTCGACGGCGGGGGAGGCGGCCGTGGCTGCCGTGGGCAGCTCGGCGGGAGAGGCAAGCGGCGGAACCACCGGAGAGCGTGCCTGGTCCGCGGGGAAGGCGATGGCATCGGCGGACGGCGCGGGCGCTGGATTGGCTGGTATCCCGTCTGCCACCGCCGACGGTTTCGGGGGGGACGGCGGCGGCGGTTCCCCGCCGACAAGCCGAATCGGTGCGGCGGCCTCGTCGCTGTTCCAAGCCGCTGACCGCAGGGCATCATCGTCGCGGCGGCGGGCTCCGTCCTCGTCCGTGGCCCTGCCGTCCGGTCGGTCGACCCGGGCTGGGGGCTGGGGGGCAATCGCGGCCTGCCGTTTCAACGGCTCGATCCGCAGCCCGGGCACACGAACAATTTCAATCCCCGCCGGAATATCGGCCAGCGTCACGCGACCCTGGCCCAATTTCCAGACCACGGGCCGCTGCTGAAAACGCCCGCCGGTGAGAGCCAAACTCCACTCCCCGATCTGCACGCTCATGAATTGTGCCAGTTCATCCAGCTCCACGACAGCATCGCCATCTCCCCACGGGGCGGCATCGGCATGGCCTCCCAATCCCAACTCGAGCGCGCGGGCAAAGAGCGTCCGTCGGGCGGAAAAACTTGCCCGCGAGATCCCAAAAAGATCCTGCGATCCGATGATCCAGTTTTGATCGCCTGCCAACAGCTGCGGTGAAGAGAAATCCTCGTCGAGCTGTCTGGCGACGACGTTTGCCATGACTCCGAGGCGCGGATCCCATTCCAGATCACCGAGATCGATCGCCAACAGGGTTGTCGTGGCAGGACTCGCCCCGATGGCCTCGATGACTTCCCGCCACCGGACGATGCCCTGGGGCCGCTCTCCCCTGATACTGAAGTCGGTGGTCAACAGACAGGCGGTGCCCGCGAGCGGATCCGCCGGCAGGGAAGAACGGCCACCCGCATCGAACAGCGGCGGCACGACGATCGACTGCCCGCGGACATAGGCCACGAGCACATCCTTGGCACGCAGCGGAAGTTGCCGCATCCGTCCGGGCAGACTCGTCCGCACCGCATCCGCCGATTCAAACCCGGTGAGGCGGAGCGGCTTCGTGCCCAATCGCGAGCTCAAGAGAGGCGACAGCGAATCGGTCAGGCCGGCCAGATCCTCATCGAAAAAAGGGATCGCATCGACCGCAAACTGCGAATAGCTGTCGATGCCGAACACGACGACTCCCGTCTGCCAGCGAAACAGCGGCGACAGAAAGAGCCAGATCGCCAGCGCCAACAGCGCCACGGCAGCCAGCATCAGCCACAAGGCCGAGAGTCGTACCGCCAGCCGACTGGGCTCACTGTGAACGCCGGTCGAAAAGTACAGCGCGCGGCGGGGTAGCCCGGTCGGTCGAAAAATGCAGCGCACAACTGTGCAGTGGTCCCGGAGCGGAGAATTGCGGCGAAGCCGCAATTTCCCCCTACCGAGAGCGAGGCACGAGGAGTGTATGCAGCGATGGAGATGTGGACCGAGGTCCGGCGCCGGGTGCTGACCGGCGAATTGTCGAAGCGGGCGGCCTGCCAGGAATACGGCATCAACTGGCGGACGCTCGGGAAGATGCTCGCGCACGCCGAGCCGCCCGGATATCGCCGTCGGGCGAAGCGTGAGAAACCGATTCTGGGGCCACATCTGGCGTGGATCCACGAGGTACTGGAGCAGGACAAGAAAGCGCCCAAGAAGCAGCACCACACGGCGCAGCGGATTTTCGACCGGCTGAAGGCAGAGCGGGACTACACCGGCGGCGTCACGATGGTGAAAGCGGCGGTCCGGGAGTGGAAGGACGCCAGGAAGGAAGTCTTCGTGCCGCTCTCGCACCCTCCTGGCGAGGCCCAGGTCGACTTCGGCTTCGCGTACGTCGACATCGCCGGTGAGCGGCAGCAGGTGGCGCTGTTCGTGATGACGCTGCCGTATTCGGATGCCCTCTACATTCAGGCGTTTCCACGGGAGTGCACCGAGGCATTCCTCGAAGGCCATAATCGGGCCTTCCGCTTCATCAGCGGCGTGCCGCGAAAGATCCGCTACGACAACAGCAAGATCGCGGTGGCGAAGATCACCGGGAGCCGCGAGCGGCAGGTGACGAGGGAGTTTCAACGGCTTCAGAGCCATTACCTCTACGAGACGCAGTTTTGCCTGGTGCGGCGGGCCAACGAGAAAGGGCACGTCGAATGCCTCGTCGACTTCGGCCGGGCGAACTTCCTCGTGCCCGTGCCGAGCGTCGAGTCGCTCGCGGATCTCAACGAGACGCTCGAGCAGCGCTGCCGGGCGGATCTCGCCCGGCGACTGCGGGGCAAGGATGGCACGAAGGGAGAGAGGCTCTTGGAGGAGCGGAGTGCCTTGCTGCCGCTTCCGGCCCAGGAGTGCGAGGCGCGCCGGATCACGCAGGCCGGGGCCAATTCGCTGTCGCTGGTGCGCTTCG
>JBBAVV010000100.1:0-10666 GCA_040397545.1 Pirellulales bacterium | reverse complement strand
GCCTGCTGGTTTTTTTTCGGCTGCCGGACCGCGGACCAAGCAAACACGGAATCCCTGGAGGACGAGGCGGTCACCGCCGGGCGAGGCCCTGATGCGGTAGGCCGACCGGCACCCCCCGGCGGAGCGGATCCACGCCCCGCCGCGGATCACGCGGCGGCGGTCTGCTCGAGGTGGATCGCCCGCCGCGGCCGACGGCTGCGCCACCCAGCCATCCGCGCGGCTGGCGTAGCCGTCGGTCCAGCTGTCGGCACACCACTCCCAGACATTCCCATGCATGCCGACCAAGCCAAACGCGCTCGACTTCGGTGAGTCGCCGGAGGGGAGGAGAGGCTCGTCGACAGCGTGCGGCTTCCCTCCGGAGTTGTTCGCAAACCACGCCACGTCCACCAGCGCCGCTTCGTCGTCTCCAGTCCAATATTCGGTCTCCGTTCCCCCCCGGCAGCCATATTCCCACTCGATCTCCGTCGGCAGCCGCACGCGCCATGGGGAGCCCTCGCGCTCGAGCCAGATTGACAGCGCCTCGCACCACAGCCGGGCGTCATCCCAGCTCACCCGCTCCACCGGGAGCCGATCGCTCCCCTCGTGCTTGCTTGGCGAGTCGTTCCACGTTTCCCCATCTGGCCGTTTGGTCCCGGCCAGACCGAGCCCTTGCAGCACCTGCCGATATTCCCCCTGCGTGACGACAAACCTCCCCAGCCAAAAATCCTCCGCCAGCCTGACGGGGTGCCGCGGCTCCTCATAATTCATGCCGCTCCGCGAGCCCATCCGAAACTCCCCTGCCGGGATCCGGCAGAAGCGCATCGCCAACGGCTCCCCTCCGGGGGGCACAGGCAGATCGAGGGAGAGATCGTCGGCAGCGCGGGCGCTGCGCTTCCCCCCGGTTTTTCCCTTTCCCCCCATCGCTGCGGCTCCTTGCCTGCCCGATCCCCGCGTCGATCGACGTCTCTGAAGCGACGCGCCAGAAGCGCCGCCGCGGGGGAGAGTTTAATCCCCTCTCCGGGGGTTCGTGACCGGGCCCCGGCGCCGGGGGGCCCGCCGCACCTTGCCTCTTCCGATCGACTCCCCATTTGCAGACCCCTCTCGGTGAGGGTATGTTCCCGGCATGACTGCGGACCGCGACACACGGCGCGACGGATTTTTCGGCTGGCTGTTCGCCATGCTGGCGACGATGTCGCTCCTCCCTCTCGGCATCACCTCGACCAGCGGCCCGTCCTCGGCCAGGCCACCGGCCGAGCCAAGAGTGGCGGAGGAGAGCGACGGGGCGGACGAGGATCCGACCGATCCCTACGCCACCCCGGCCACGACCAGCCTCGACGAAGCCATCCTCAGGTCTCTCGGGGTGTGGAAACCGACGACCAAGGGCAAGAGCAAGGGCAACAGCAAGGATCCGCCAGCCCCGGTTCCCCTCGCGGTCATCGGAGAGATGAAGAACGTCTCGATCGAGCCGCTCATCCTCTGCGTGGCCGATCCGGAGACGTCAGCCGTCGGCTTCCGCTTCGATCTTCAGATCGATGCCCTCCAGAAGGCGCTCGGGGCCCATGGCTATGCCCTCGATCGGTGGAGCCTGCCGTGGGAAGAAGCGAAACCCTCCACCGGAAGGCCCGGGCTGCTCGTCTTCCGGAAGTCGGAGACGGACGGCCGCGCGCAGAAGCAGAATCTGATCCTCGTTTACCTCGTCGGCGAATGGATCACTTCCGGGATCGACCGAGAGGCTTTCCATGCGGCCCTCCGTCATATCAAGCGACTCGAGGCGAACGCCACGGACGCCACACCCACCAAGCGTCTCCCGATCCTCGGGCCGGTATTCACCGGCTCGGTCGATTCGCTCGGCCTGGCGCTCCAGCACGACGCGACGATCTGGCCGAAGCGGGATCCCGTGATCCTCAACTACAGTGCCATGAAGGTCGACCTGAAGAGGCTCAAAGCCCTCTCCTCGCGATGCGACCTCCCCTACGGCGAGACGGTCCTCAGCACATCGGCGATGTGGGAGGGGGTCTCGGACTATCTCGAGCGGATCTACGGAAAGAAACCGAAGGTCGCCTGGCTGAGTGAGACGGGCACACTGTTCGGCCTGAAGCGGCTGCCGCGCCAGTCCAACGAGGAGGAACAAAAGAAACGCCCAAACCTCGACCGCACCTATTACCCCTTCCCCACCGGGATCTCCAAGGTGCGCGACGCCTATGCGAATACCACCAGCGGCGAGAGCAAGCAGAAGCTTCCAGTCGGCGCCACCGATGGCACGATCCTCCGGTTTCCAGCGGTGGACAAGAAAAATGCCCGCGACGTCCTGCCCCGGTTCGATCCCGGCATGCAGGGCCCGTATGCGGAGCTGGCCCTCCGCCAGATTCTCCTCGACATCGCCCGCAACGATTACGACGTCGTCGGCATCACCGCCACCGATCACCGCGACCGGGTGTTCCTCGCCCAACAGGTCCGGCGCTACGCACCCCGGGCGCAGCTCGTCCTCCTCGGGGGGGATCTGGCCCACGAGCATCCCGACTACCGGCAGGCGCTGCGGGGCACGATCGTTGCCTCCACCTACCCGATGTTCCCCACGAACCAACAATGGTCGTTTCGGGAGGATTCCGAAGCACGGTACGTCTTCGCAAACCTGACCGGCTACGCCCTCTTCAATGCCGTGTCGTGCGCGAGGGTCATTCAGCAGGATCCAGACGCCTTCGACGGCGGCATCGCGATGCTCACCCTCAAGGAGAAGGAGAAGATTCCCTTCGTGGAATACGGTCCGCCACACGATGACTGGAACACCGCATACTCCGAGAAAGATCATTCCCCTCCGCTGTGGATATCGATTCTCGGCGATCAGGGCGTCTGGCCGGTGCAGAGCACCCCGGTCAAGGTGGACGAGAAAAAACCGACGTCTGTCATCAAGGTGAAAGTGCGTTCTGAGGCGAAGGACGGCATCGGGAACGTCCCGCCGTCGCACGACACCCACGACACCCACCCGTTCTCTCTCCGCTTCATTCTTCTCCTCCAGTTCGTGGCCGCCGGGCTAGCCTTCTGGGCCACCGGGGGATTCCTGCCGCCGAAAAGGCCGGCAGCGGCGAATGGGGAAATCCCGGCCTGGATCCGGCCGATGCGGGAGTGGTGGTCGACCCCCGACCAGCCAGGCCACTACGACTCCGCCAAGGCGCGGCGACTGTTCGTGCCGATGCTCGTTGGCCTCCTGGCCCTCTGGCTCCAGGTCTTCGTCTGTGGCATCCATCAATGGGCGATGTTCCTGCTCGATGCACGCCAGTCGATTGGCTTGATCGGTGTCGCCTTGGCGCTTTACATGCTCGCAGGGATCATCGTGCTCGGCCCGTGGCGGCGACCGGACCGGATCATCGCCCTCGGGGCCCTCATCGCCGTCGTGGCATGCCTCGCCCGGTGGAGTTTGCCCTGGCTGATGGGAGAAGGCACGGCCACCGGCGGAGTGATCCTGGTGACCACGCTGATGGCATTGTTATCAGGGATGCTCTTGTTGCGGACGATCGTCGACGTGCTGGCCCGACGATGGGCGAGCAATCGGGAGAAGCCGATCGATGAGTCCGTCGACAACTGCCTGGCAGCAGGGGTGGTGTTGGTCAACACTGTCTGGCTGTTGTTCGTCGGTCGGAAGCCGGAGGTGTTCGACATCTGGCTCCCCTGGCTGACGACCACTTCTTGGGTCTTCAACGGCGTCTCGCCGCTCCTTCCCCTGATCACGGCCTGCCTGGGGATTGAAGTGCTCTGCCGCGCAGAATTGATGCGCTGCTGGCTGATCGAGACGTCATTCGTGGGGACATCGGCGGGGAGCGCCGGCGCCGAAGGACGCGACACGGAGCGTGAACCGAAGGAGAAAGACGAGCTCTCGTATCCAGTCTCGGGGATGGAAGCGCTCGCGATAGCCAAGCGGGGGCTGGCATGGCTGCTCTCGACGCCCAGGACCGACGGCGAAAAGACCTCCGCCTCCCGCGAGCCGGCCCCCCACGCCTATCTCCTCTGGATCGGCCTCGGGCTGTTCGTCCTCTGGCTCGTAACGCTGTTGGGCCATGTCCGGCCGGTCTATCCGAGCTTCTGGATCAATGTCGGCATCGTCTCGCTGATCCTGTTCGGCTATCTGACCTGGGGCGTGATCTTCGTGCAGCTCCTCGCGCTTCGCTTCCGGTTCTTCAAGCAGCTCCGCGCGCTACAGCGCGAGATCGATGCGCCGCAATCAAGGCTCGCCGCCGGCTTCGAGGCCACGAGGAACCCGCGCGACGTTTGGCTGGGGCGGCTCCTCTATGCCAGCCAGGACTCGGTTCAGGCCGGCGCTTCGGCGTTCGACCCAGCCGAAGCGACGGAATCGGCGGAGGAAGGTGACCAGACGGCCGCCGCCGACGGCGCCGCCCGACAGCGGGCCATCGGCATCAAGCGTTGGGTGACCTTCATCGGCGCCCAGCTGCGGATCACGATCTTCGGCCTCGGGTTCGGTGCGATCCTCCTCTTCGTGGCGATCTCCAGCCTGCCCTTCCAGCCGCGGCCGTGGTTTCAGTTCACCGCCACGCTGTCGTTCGTCGCCATCGGCATCGCCGTCGTGACGACGTTCGTCTCCGTCGAGGCCAACGAGGTCTTGAGCCGGATCGCCGGCACGACGGCGGGGAAGGTGTCGTTCGATTGGGCGCTGATCGCCAAGCTGGCGCCGTGGGTGGTCATTCCACTGGTGATGGTGATCGGGCAGACGTTCCCGGAGCTGTGGAACTGGTTCGGCGTGGCGCTCGAGTCGTGGCGGGGGCCATGACCGGTGAGTGAGGCGCAGAATTGCCCCGCCGCCGCCGCTTCGCCCATACTGCGGTCTGGATTCCGTCGCGCGACGTGTCTCCAACGCGACTGCCCGGCAAGGGAACGACCGCGATCCGTTCCCCTGGACGAAGCCCCTCCGGCGATGCCGCCACCATGGAAGATCCTCCCCGCCCGATCCCCGGCGGCGTCATCGAGGGGTTTTATGGCCCGCCCTGGTCTGACGCCGAGCGGCAGACGCTCCTCGACTGGATGGCCCGCTTCGGCCTCACCGTCTATCTCTTCTGCCCCAAGGACGATCCCCACCATCGCGCCGCCTGGCGCGAGCCTTATCCCGGCGCCGAAGCGGAGCGGATCGCCAGCCTGATCGCCGACTGTCGCAAGCGCGGCATCGACTTTATCTGGGGGGTGAGCCCCGGCCTCGACATCCGCCATACCGATGAGGCCGATGTCGCGGCGCTGCTGGCGCGCTTCGCCGAGCTCCTCCGGCTCGGCTGCCGGCGCTTCGCCCTCCTCCTCGACGACATCCCCGACGCCCTCGACCCGGCCGACGCCGTCCGCTTCGGCACGCTTGCCGCTGCCCAGGCCCACGTCGCCAACCGGGCCCAGGCGTGGATCGCCGCGAATGTGCCGGGGGGGACGCTCCTCCTCTGCCCCACCCCCTACTGCGATCGGATGGCCGCCGCCGGCCTCGGCGGGATCGGCTACCTCGAGACCCTCGGGGGTCAGCTCGCCCCCGCGATCGACATCCTCTGGACCGGCCCCGAGATCATTGCCCCCGAGATTACTCCAGCGGCGCTGCGCGCTGTGACGGCGCTGCTGCAGCGTAAGCCCGTCATCTGGGACAATTTCTTTGCCGACGACTACGACGGCCAGCGGTTCTTCGCCGGACCCTACGCCGGCCGGCCGCGGGATCTCCAAGCGGCTGTCCGCGGCGTTTTCCTCAATCCCAACAACGAGCTGCCGCTGAACTTTGTCCCATTCCATACTTTTTCAAGGTGGCTCCATGGTGACGGCCCGTGGGATCCGCGCGCCGCGTTCGAGAGCGCCATCGACGATTGGCTCCCCGCCTTCCGCCTCCTCGACGCCGCGCCGAATCGGCCCGCGCGCGAGCCGGTGTCGCTCGCCGACCTCACGCTCCTGGCCGACTGCTTCTACAGCCCGTACGAACAGGGATCCGGGGCCGAAGCCCTGCTGGCAGGCGCCCGCGGTGTGATCCAAAAACCCCCGGCCGCCTGGGGCCGCGCCGAAGCGGAGGCCCTCGACGCCGCGCGGCGCTTGAAGGCGCTCGGCTCTCGGCTCGCCGACCTTGCCGACCGCTCCCTCCTCCACGCCCTCGCCCGGCGCCTCTGGCCCCTCCGCGAGGAATGCACGCTCTTCCTCCATCATGCCGACAACCAGCTCCGCGCCGCGCAGGGCGAACCACTCCTCCCCGACAACGACCATCTCCCCGGAACGTTCCGCGGCGGCTTTCTCGCCGCCCTCCAGCACATCGTCGCGGTGCCATGGGAAGGGCCCCGCCCCGGCACAGGAGCGTTCACGATCCGTCCGGCCCGCCCCGAAGACCAACCAGCGGCCTATCGTGTCTGCCTGGAAACCGGCGACGACGGCCGCGACGGCACGGCGTATTACCGCGACGATCCCGATGCGCTCCCGCGGATCTTCGTCGGCCCCTACTTTGCCTTCGCCCCCGACCTCGCCTGGGTGGTGGAGGACGACGAGGGGGTGTGCGGCTACTGCCTTGGCGCCGCCGACTCGGCAGCTTTCTACGACGCCTATGAGCGGCGGTGGCGCCCCGATCTCGCGGCCCGCTTCCCCGCGCCGACCGGCGCCCCGGCGACCTGGACTCGCGCCCAGCAGATCCATCACCTCTACCATCATCCCGACCATCTCATCCCCGGTCCCCCCGGTCACTTCCCCGCCCACATCCACATCGATCTATTGCCGCGGGCTCAAGGGAGGGGCTTGGGGACACGGATGATGACCGTCGTCCTCGACGAACTGCGGCGCCGCGGCCTCCCCGGCGTCCACCTCGGTGTCGGCACGGTCAACGCCCGCGCCCAGGCCTTCTACCGGAAGCTCGGCTTTGCGGAGCTGTGCCGAGTCGGCGGCGCCGATGGCTGCACATTTATGGGGCTGCGGCTCGATGCCCCGCCCGCTTCCACCGCGGAGCGACACGATCGATGACCGCTCCCCCGACATCCCCCGCTTCTTCACTTCGCCGCTTCGGCGACAGGGTGACGGCACTGGCCGACAGCCCGATCCCCGCTGCGATCCGTGCCGGCGTCGTGGCGGTCGTGCCGCTGACGATCGTCGGCGGCCTGTTCATGCTCATCGCCCATCCGCCGCTGCCGGCGCTCGAACGCGCGATCGCCCCCTGGGCCCCGCTCCTCGAGATCCCCGTCACCGCCACCTTCGGGGTGCTTGCGCTCTTTGTCGCCCTCGCCGTTGCCCACGATCTCGGCGGCCGCCGCGGCCAAGACCGGCTGTCGAGTGTCGTCCTCGCTGGCGTGTCGTTTCTCCTCGTCTCGCTCGACCCGGCCACGGCATCCCTCCGCATGGAGGCGCTGGGATCAGCGGGAATCCTCACGGCGATCCTCGTCGCCGTCATCGCCGTCGAGGTGCAGGCCTTGATGGCGCGGAAGGGGGCGGTGATCCGGATGCCGGGAGAGGTGCCCCAGATCGTCGCCGAATCATTCGCGGCGCTCTTTCCGCTGGCGGTACTGCTGACGGGATTCTGGCTCGTTCGGTTCGTCCTCGGGTTTGATCTCACCGAAGGATTGCGGCGCCTCTTCCAGCCCCTCGTCTTCGCCCTCGACACCCTCCCCGGGATCGTCGTCTACGCCTTCCTCGTCACCGCCCTATGGAGCTTCGGCGTCAACGGCGACAACGCCCTCGACACGGTCGTCGCCCCGGTCTTTCTCCAGTATCTCGCCACGAACGCCGAGGCGTGGGACTCATCTGCCGCTGCTCCCCACACCACGGCGCTGGGGTTCTTCACCACCTTCGTCAACGTCGGCGGCACCGGGGCGACGATCGCGCTTGCCCTGCTGCTGGTCAACTCGCGCGACCCGGTCGCGCGCAAGGTGGCAAGGCTGTCGCTCCCCGCACAGCTCTTCCAGATCAACGAGCCGCTGTTCTTCGGCCTGCCGATCGTTTTGAATCCGCTGCTGATGGTTCCCTACGTCCTCAATGCCGTCCTCCTCACGACGACGAGCTGGCTGCTGATGGAGTGGGGGCTCGTCGGCCGGCCGGTCGTCGGCATCCCCTGGACAACGCCCCCGGTCATCGGCCACTGGCTCGTCACCGGCGGCGACTGGCGCGCGGCCGTATGGGGGATCGTGTCGATCGTTCTCTCCATGGCCGTGTGGTGGCCCTTCGCCAGGGCCTACGAGCGCCGCCGCACGCTGGCTGCGCACGAGCGTTATGATCCGATCGCCGACAAATCCCAGGAGCGATTCCGATGACCCGCCCTCTCCGTCCGATCCACGTCGCAGCGCTGCTCGCCTCCCTCTTCATCCCATCGGGCCTCGGCAACCGGCCCACGGCCCGCGCCGCCGAGGGGATCGAGGAGGTGGAGATGTCGGGCTATCTGCTCGTCCCCCATGAAAAAGTCCCCGAGCGTTACGACGCCGGCTTCTCGATGTATGTCGCGGCCTGGCCGCTGGTGCGGGAGTATCCGGGCAACCGCTTCCAGACCGGGCTGTTTGGCACCTGGATGTTTGCCAAGCAAGAGGAGCCGAAGCCGAAGAACATCTACTCCGACATCGAAGGAGGGCTGGGGTGGTGGCGCGATACACGCTTCGCCACCGAGACGCCGAAGTTCATCATGGGGGGTGTGACGCTCGAGTTTGACGAGTGGGCCAATGGCCCTGGCGCCGGCAAGAGCCGCGATTGGAACGCCCCCTTGGGGGTGTATGGCGTGGCCCAGTTGAGCCCGCGGATCGTCTGGCCCGCCGACGGCCTCAACCTCGCCCAGGGGACCTGCGGCGAGCTCTTTGGCTACGGCTATCTCCCCCTCCCGCTCACCGACCCGCTGCCCACCACCGCCGGAAAGCCGATTCCGACCGGCAATCAATCGTGGACGCTGTTCGTAAGCGCCGCCAACTTCAAAGGGCCGATCGCCTTCTTCCTCCCCTCCTATTGGTCGCGGGCCACGCTCGACAAGCCGGAGCTTGCCGGCAGGTTTCTCGATGCCCGCCCTGCCGATCCCAACAAGGCGGTGCAGATGGAGACGCAATATGTCCCCGCCGTCCAGGCGGTCGACGCCAAGGGGGAGACCTACGCCCGCATCGCCCCCACCTCCTTCCCGCGCAACGCCGGCAACGAGTCGGCCGTCATCCATCAGATCACCGCCTACGACAAGACCGCGCTGTGGGACTCCGTAGCCGCCTGGTTCGACGGCGGCGATCCTGCCAGCGGCACGATCGATCCGGCCGGGTCGGCGCTCCACCGCTTCACCGGCGGCGGCGGCTCGACTTGGCGGATCTACGCTCCCGGCGCCCGCCGTGAGGAGAAGGTGGCCCTCGCCTGGAACTCCTTCGCCACGCCGATCCCCCTCGACGAGCACACCTACGGCTACCGCTGGAACGCCGAAACGGTGACCGAGACCGACGCCTTCTCAGGCCCCCTCGCCACGCTGCCGGAGTACTACCGGCTCGTGAAAGAGGCGTCGAAATCAGAGTGGGTCGTTGTGGCGGCGAAGGACGTCCCCGCCGAGACGAAGCTCGCCGACGTCGAGTTTCACACCCCCCCGGCCCCGCCGGCCGAGCCGTACGTCACCCCCGACAATCCCGACAGTCTCTGGAAGACCCCCGGCCCCGTCGCCGGCCCGTTCGAGACGCGCCTCGGCGACGGCAGCATCGTCACCTACGCCTGGTATCGGTTTGTCGATCAGCCGGCAATCCGCAATGCGAATCTCTCTGACGACGAGCGTGCCCGTCTCCAGGCCCGCGTCGAAAAGCTCCACCGCCACTGGCCGATCGACCGCGACTATCTCCCGCCGCCGTCGCGCGGCGAGCTTGCCAGCCTCGACCCGGCCCTGATCGTCACACCCCCTCCCGGCCTCGAAGCGGGCTACGTCCCGATCGCCATCCGGCAGGAAGCGGCCGAGTGACTCACGCCTTTGGCGTCACGAGCTCCAGGCAGCGGAGCCAGAACTCGGCATATCGATCCCAGAACACCATGTTACAGCCCCAGTGGGGCGCCGGGTCGGAGGTGTAACAAAGCACTCGCCCCTGCCCCTCGTGGCCGAGAACGACAAGCGGGTCGCCGGTCTCGACGAAGTCGAGGAGCAATTCCGCCCCCGGCTTCACGCGCACCTGGTTGTAGCCGAGGATCGGCGGGCAGGTGGTCAGATCGATCCCGGCGAAGCGCTCGCGGCCATGGACGGTCGCCCGCGGCTGATAGCCCTCGGTGCTTTCGACGAGATCCTCGTGGTCGTGGCAGACGACCGGCATCGCGCCTTTGAGAAGCGTCCGCCCCCAGCCCCCTTTTCCCTGCTCGCCGGTGAAGGAATACCAGCCGCCGAGGAGCATGAGTCCCTTGCCGGCCTTGACCGCATCGATCGTCAGCCGCACCCGGTCGGGGAACGTCAGCACCTCCTTGCCGAACTTGGTGCGGTCGAAGAAGTTCGGCGCCAGCTGGAAGAGCTTTCCTTCGACGTCACTGAAGATGATGACGTCGTAGTCGGCGAGGATCTTTTCATATTCCCCGGGGCCGAGCTTGTAGAAATCCCACGAAGCGACGCTCTCGACGGTGTGCGCGCCGGTCGACTCGAGGGCGTCTTTGAGCCATTTGCCGTAGTTGAAGATCTCGATCCCCTTCATCGCGTTCTGAAAGGGGCTCTCGGCAAACCACGGGCCGGTGAGAACGGCCCAGTCGCCGACGTAGTAGACCTTGGCCATGG
>JBBAVV010000099.1:0-10872 GCA_040397545.1 Pirellulales bacterium | reverse complement strand
GCCAGCGTGCGATCAGCCAGTCCAGTGCGCGGCAATCTTGCCTTTCAGGAAGGCGACACTGCGGTGGAGCTGGTCGATCCCGTCGACGCCATCCTCGATGCTGATCCAGCCCGAGAAGCCCTTGCTCTTCAGCTCCGAGAAGATCGCGTCGTAGTCGTTGAGCCCCTTGCCGATCTCGCCGTGCCGGAGCCGCTTCACGTAGCCGGCGCTCCCCCCCTCTTCGCGGCGCAAGTCCTCGAGCGTCCCCTCGATGAGGAAGCGATCGCTGGCATGCATCGTCACGACCCGGCTCGACACGCGCCGCAGCAACTCGAGCGGGTCGTCGCCGGCGATGGAGGCATTGCTCGGATCGTAGTTGACGCCGAAGTTGGGATCGCGGACAGCATCGACGAGCGCACAGAACAGATCCATCTTCTGGGCGAACTCGGGATATTGCCAGAAGTCGTCCTTGTAGTGATTCTCGATGATCAACGTCACGCCCAGCTCGCGCGCCAGCGGCAGGCAGGCGCGGATCGACTCGGCGGCGAGGGCCACCCCCTCCTCGGCCATCAGCTCAGGCCTCCGCTGCCCGGAGAGTGTCCGGCACCAGCCCGCGCCGAGCGCGTGGGCCATCCGGATCCAGGTTTTTTGTTTTTCGATCTCGCGCTCACGGAAGGCCCGATCGGGGTGGGTGAAGTCGGGGGAGCAGCAGAGCATCGGAATCACCATCCCGTGGGCCTCGACCGCCCGGCGGAAGCCCGGCCAGGCCGATTCGTCTGCCATCTCCAGGAATCCGGCATACCACTCGAGGCCGTCGATGCCGAGCGTCGAGGCCAGATCGATCCACTCCGCGAGCGTCATGCTGCCATCCTTCACGAGCGCCTGCATGTAGGCCTTCGGGAAGGCTGCCAGACGCGGGACGGCCGTGCGGGTGGTGGCGGGGAGGAGGGGCATGATTCAATTTTCCAAAGGCAGGGAGGAACGGATCGTGATGCGGAGGGGAGCGGCGATCAAGTCTCTTTCGACGGCTGGATCGTCTTCGGAGGGTTGCGCCCGAGGAGCGGATACTGCTCGAGGTCGCACACCTGGCCACTGATGGGGCCACATTCATCGGAGAGGAACGTGACGACGACCGCCGCGATCTCTTCCGGCGCGATCAGCCGGCCAGCGGGGGCAAACTGCGGGTCGACGCGGCCGGGCCAGTCGTCGTCGAGCCCCTGTTGCCGCTTCCGCGCGATCTCGTTTTCGGTGAGAACCCAGCCGGGATTCACCTGGTTGACGCGAACACCATCCGCGCGGAAGAGGGTGTCACCGAGGTTCCGCGTCGCCGCCTGGAGGGCGGCCTTGGAGAGGCTGTAGGGGAGGAGATTCAGCTCGCCGCAGTGGGCGTTGACGCTACCGATGTTGAGCACGCTGCCGCGCGTTTTCCGCAGATGTGGCAGGGCGGCCCGCGTCAGCTCGAGGGGCACGAGCACGTTCACCGCCATGATCCGCTCGAAGAGATCGCGCGTCGTCGAGGCGAGATCCCCCGAGGCGACGATCGCCGCATTGTTGACGACTCCATCGAGCTGGCCAAACGTGTTGACGGCCAGGTCGACAAGCCGCTCGGCACAGCCGGGATTGGAAAGCTCCTCGACATGGACGACCGCCCGTCCTTTCCCGTGTCGGGCCACGATCTCCGCGGCGACGGCGCGGGCCAGGTCGGCCTCGAGGCCATGGATGACGACGCTCGCCCCCTCGGCAGCAGCGCGGCGGGCGATCGCCGCGCCGATGCCAGTGGCGCTGCCGGTGACGATCACGACTTTCTCTGCCAGGCGCATGGGCAATTCCTCTGGTGGGTGGAGGGATTGTAGCGGCTGTCGACAGCCGCGCTTCGATGGCTCGATGGGAGTTCAGACGGGCGTTTCGACTCCACCGATGAACACGCGCCGAACGTTGAGCCGGCGGGAGAGAAGGAGGATGTCGGCCCGCTTGCCGACCGCGAGGCTGCCACACTCGGCGGCGATCCCCACACGCTCCGCCGGAGTCAGGCTCGCCAGGCGGATCAGGGTGGAGAGATCGGCCCGGGTGGCTGCCTGCATCGTGCGCACCATGTGGTCCATCCCCATCACGCTGCTCGCAAGCGACCCGCCGGCGCGGCCGACGTGGCCATCGCTCTCGAACCAGCTTCCCCCTTCCTTCGGACCAAACCGATAGCGGCCAGCGGGCATGTCGAGGGCCCGGCTCGAATCGGTCACCAGGCAGAGCCGCTCTGGCCCGAGCATCTGCAGGGCGAAGGCGAGCAGAGCGGGCCCGAGATGGGCGCCGTCGGCAATCACCTCGGTGCTCATCGCCGGCGTGGCCAGGACGAACTGCTCCATCCCCGCCTCCATCGGGGTTCCGCATCGGGCCCGCAACGACACCACCGAGCTCATCGCGCACCAGAAGTGATCGACATGCCGCACGCCCGCCCGGAAGGCCCGCTCCATCTCCCCCCAGGTGGCATTGGAATGGCCGCAGGTGACGAGGCACTTTCTCCGCTGCGCTGCCCGATAGAAGGCCTCGGCTCCGGGCAGCTCCGCGGCGCAGGTGGCAATCCGCACGAGGTCGTCACGGAACCAGTCCGCGTATTCCGCCGGCAGCGGATCGCGGCGACCATCGATGGCGTGGCAGCCGACCTTGTCAGCCGCGAAATAGGGGCCGTAGACGTGAACGCCGCCGATCCGCGCGCCCTCTCCCGGCTGCCAGGAGTCGCGGACGCTCCGGCAGGCGGCGAGCATCGCCTCGATCTGGGCAGGCGACCCGGTTGTCGTCGTCGGGAAGATCGTCGTCGTGCCGTGGCGGGCGTGGGTGGCAAGCGCCGTGCGAACGGCCGCCTCGTCGCCATCCATGAAGTCGGCGCCCCCTCCACCATGAACATGGAGATCGATAAACCCGGGCGCGAGAAAAGCACCGCGGGCGTCGATCGTGACGGCATCGCGCGGCACCGCCACGCGCGGCCCGATCGCGGCGATCATTCCCTCCCGGCAGACGATCCGGCTCCCCTCGACAAGCCTGTCGGGGAGGACGATCGCGCCCCCCTCGAACACGAGCGTGCCCGTGATGGGGCCGGCGACCGCCGCCCCCTTGCTCCGTGGACGTCGGGAAGGGGAGCTGCTCATGCCGGGGCGAGGACGCTCTTCACGACATGCCCCGCATGCATCTCCTCGAACGCCTCGTGCCATTTCTCCAGCGGCCAGACGCCGCCGATGATCGGCTTGACGTCGAGCTGGCCGCTCGTGAGCAGCGCGAGGACGCGCTCCCAGATTGGCCAGTTGTGGCTGTAGCTCCCCTGGAGCGTGACGTTCTTTTGCACGAGCGGATCAAGCGAGATCCCCACCGGGGCCTTCCCCCAGCCGACCTTACTGATCCAGCCGGCCGGGCGGACGATGTCGAGGGCGATGGCGAGCGTGGCACTGACGCCGGCGGCATCGATGACGCCGTCGCAGCCGAGGCCGTCACGGGCGCAGGCCCAATCCTTCGGGCTGCCGATCACCACCTCGCAGCCATACTTCTTGGCGACGGCGAGCCGCCCCCTGTCGGCCTCCAAGCCGACGACCGCCACCTCGGCGCCGCAGAGGCTTGCAAAAGCCGCGCAGAGGATCCCGATCGTGCCGGGGCCGAGAACGACGACCCGGTCGCCCGGCTCGATGTGGGCATTCTTGACCGTGGCGTTGTAGGCAACGCAGCAGGGCTCGGTGAGGCAGGCCTGCTCGAAGGGGAGGCTGTCGGGAACGCGGTGAAGGATCCGCGACGGCACACGGACAAACCTCGTCATCGCGCCATTCACGCCATACCCAAAACCCTTCCGGGTCGGATCGAGGTTGTAGAGGCCGCGGCGCGTGAGCGGGCTGTCGGCCGAGATGATCGCGGCGGTCTCGCTCACCACCCGGTCCCCCGGCTTCCAGCCCTCGACCGACTTCCCCACCTCAAAGATCGTCCCGCCGAACTCATGGCCGAGGACGACCGGGTAATTCACCTGCCAGGAGTGGTCGCCGGTCCATTGATGGAGGTCGCTGCCGCAGACGCCGACATTGGCCACCTCGAGGAGGATGTCGCTGTCGGCGATTGTCGGCCGCTCCATCGGACGGAGCTCGACGCTTCCGCGGGCGGCGCCAAAGTTCACGACTCCGGGGGACGACTGGCTCATCGGGGATTCTCCGGGATATGTAGCTGGAAAGAGGCTGGGTGACGACTTGCGAGGGAAGGATCCGGCGCGATTCCGTCAGGCCTTCGCCGGCACCTGCTGGGAGTGGACCGCGTCGCAGATCATCCGCAGCGAGGCTTCGAGATTGCCGTCGGCGGTCTTGAAGGAGTTGGCATCGATCGTCAGCGGCGCCCCGAGAACGACCAGCGGCGCCCCGTACTGCGGGCACTGGATCGCCTGTTCGAGGGACAGCCCACCGACGGCCTGCACCGGGATGTGCACGGCGGCGACCACCTCGCGGAGCTGGTCGAGCGGGCTTGGCATCCGGTGCCCGGCCGCGGCGATCCCGCGTCGTTCGTCGTAGCCGACATGGTGGATCACGTAGTCGCAGCCGAGGTCCTCGAGCCACTTGGCGCCCGCGACCATGTCTTCGCAGATCATGTTGTCGCCCATGACGCCGACGCCGAAATCGGCCCCGGCCTTGACGACGCACTTGACCGTCTCGGCATGGGCCCGCGCCATCACGACGACATGCGTCGCGCCGGCCTTGGCCATCATTTCCGCCTCGAGATAGCCGCCGTCCATCGTCTTCAGATCGGCGACGATCGGCACCCCGGGAAAGGCCTTCCGCAGGGCGCGGACGCCATGGAGCCCCTCGGCGAGGATCAGCGGCGTCCCTGCCTCGAGCCAGTCGACGCCGGCGCGGATGGCAAGTGCCGCGGTGTCGAGGGCCTCGTCAATGTTCGTGAGGTCGAGCGAGATCTGGACGATCGGCCGCGTGATCGGGGAGCGCACCATCGGGGAATGCCTTTGAAGGAGAGGGGACGCGGAAGAGAGAGAGCCCGGCAACGACCGACCCCGGGAGTGGTTTCCCCCGGGGCCGGTGTGGTTGCAGAGACGACTGTGCGGGCGTGGCCGCGATCAGTCGTTGTATTCGTACTTGAACTTGCCCGGTGACGGGACGGGGTAGGTGGAGTCGGCGAGGAGCCGCACCGGGGCGGGGGAGTCGGCCTTGAAGTCGGCCACGCCGGCGGTGAGGTCGTAGTCGCCGTTCAACAGCCCGTCATAGGTGACGAGCTTGCCGGTGTGGGCTGCGATCCGCCCCATCGCCGTGGCGAGGCTCGCCTCGGCCCCGCGGACCGCCTCGTTGTAGGGCTTGTCGTTGATGATCGCATCGACGAGGTGTTCCCATTCGCGGCGGTAGGGATTCGGCTCCGGCTGCTCGGCCGTCCAGAGGAGCTTGTCCTTGTCCTCTGCCTGCCCCTTGTAGATAGCACAGCGGGCCGGCGAGTGGCCGCTGGCAGAGATCGTGAACGCCCCCTTCGTGCCCCGGCCGAAGACGCCGAACTTCTGGTCACAGTTCTTGATGTGGCGGCCGGAGTAGAAGAACTTCGTGCCGTCGGGGAAGGTGTATTCGACGGCATAGCTGTCGAAGTTCTGGTCGTCCATCTTCCCCTTCACGTGGCGGCCACCGGTGGCCTCGGCCGTCACCGGCCAGGCCCCCTTCATCCAGCAGACCTCGTCGATGTGGTGGACGTAGTAGTCGCTGTAGATGCCCCCCGACGCCCACAGGAAGCCATGGAAGCGGCGGATCTGCCAGAGGATCTCGCTCACCCCTTCCGGCGGGCCGGGGAACAGCTCCGGGCTCTGGGCTGGCGTGTGCATCCGGTAGCCGCGGAAGTCCATCAGCTCCCCCGCCTCGCCATTCTGGAGCCGGTTGTAAAGCTCCTGGCGGCGGTCGCAGTGGCGGCACATCAGGCCGACGCCGACTTTAAGATTCTTCTCATCTGCCTTCTTTGCCAGCTCGATGATCCGCTTCGTGCTCGGGCCGTCGATCGAGACCGGCTTCTCCATGAAGGTGTGCACCCCCTTCTCGATCGCGTAGGCGAAGTGGGGGGCGCGGAAGGCGACCGGCGTGGCGAAGATCGCAATGTCGCCCGGCTTGAGGTAGTCGATCGCTTCTTTGTAGGCGTCGAAGCCGACAAACACGCGCTCGTCGGGGACGTCGAACTTCCCCTCGAACTGCTCGCCGATCGAGCGGCGGACGATATCGGCCCGCTCCTTGAAGACGTCGGCCATGGCGACGAGCTTGAGCGGCGCGCCCTGGACGGAGAGGGCATCGGCCGCCGCGCCGCCGCCACGCCCGCCGCAGCCGATGAGGGCCAGGCGGATGGCGTCACTGCCGCCGGCAAACACCTTCGGCACGTCGGCCTTCTCCTGGGCCCCCGCCTTGGTCGCGGCGACACCGGCCAGTGCCGCCCCGGCGACGGTGGCCGTCGTCGTGTCGAGAAACTGCCGGCGGTTGCTCTTCGCGCTCGTCGCAGGGGGCTTGGGGCTGGTCGCGGGGCGCTGGGAAGAGTTCGCTTCGTCGCGGGGCATGAGTGTCCTCGGGTGTGGGCGGATCCGGACAGCCGGTTGTCGGTGGCCTGGGCCAGCGGCAGCCTGCGCGGTTCGGGAGGTCTGGGCACGGCACGAAAGTCGATACCGTCGGGAAGACCTTGCAGAATGTGTGCAAGATATCGGCTCCCCCGGAGGCAATTCTAAACCCTTGCCGGGATCGCTGAAAGCACTGGCAGCTGGGGGCCCGGCTCGCCGGCCGATCGAGGGGGCCGAACCACTCACCGAATCGGGGGGCGTCGATCGCGAGACCAGTCGCAGAGAAGGCCCGCCGACGGCGACCCGCAAGGGGGCTTTGACCGGGTCTTCGCCGGGTCGGGCCTGCCCCTGCCCCGTCGCCGAGCGCTCGCTGCGGCCTTCCGAGGCCTGCGCTCGCTCGGACCCGCCGGCGCTCATGGCTCAAGGCTCCGTTTGTCGGCAACGCCGGTTCTCGGAGCACGGGCAGCCCCTCCTCGCCGCGTTGGGTGGGGGCCGAGCGGCGAAGAGGCGCGGGGAAGCGGACATCAGGCCCCGAGTTCGCAGACCGCGTAGCAGATCATGTGGAGGATATTCATCTGCGCGTCCTCGACGCGGCCGTAGTGCCCTTCTTCGATGACGAGGAGATGGTCGGCCAGGGGGGCGACCTTCCCCCGCTTCCCGCCGACGAGCGCGAGCGTCTCGACGCCATGCTCGCGGGCCCACTGGCAGGCGGCGACGAGGTTCGGCGAATTGCCGCTGACGCTCGAGAGAATCAGCAGATCCCCCTTCTCGGCGTGGTTGGTGAGTTGGCGCACGAACACATCATCGAAGGTGAAGTCGTTACCGATCGCGGTCATCCAGGCGGTGTTGTCGGCGATGCAGAGCACCTTGAACGGCCGCGGCGCGGCGGCCGAGGCGTTCTTACCGAGATCAGTGGTGAAGTGGGCGGCGTTGGCGGCGTTGCCACCGTTGCCGCAGACAAAGATCCGTCGCCCCTCGCGGCCGGCCTTCTTCACCACTTCGATCGCGGCAGCGATCTCGGCCGGTGGCACGGAGCGGATCGCCCGATCCTGCGCGGTGACGTAGTCGGCGATCCAGTCGAGGGTGGAGGTGTGGGAGGGAGGCATGGTGCGATTCCTGGCGGGGGGTAGTCGTCGGGCCAGTCTACCGCTGCAGAGAATGGCCCGTCGAAGGGCGTATGCGTGGCTTTTCCAGCCTTGCGTCCCCAAGTGTGGGGGGAGAGAATCCCAGCGGCTGTGGGCGAGCGGGATTCCTGGCTGGCCGGGGATTCCGGTCCACCGGCACCGAGGGAGTTGGGTGTGCATGGCGATGGCGTGGCGGATGACAGTGGTGATCCCGGTCTTCGATGAAGCCCGCTGGTTGCCGAACGTCCTTGCCGCGCTTTCAGCCCTGCCGGGGCCCGTTGAAGTGATCGTCGTCGACGATGGCTCGACCGACGGCACCGCTGCGATCCTCGATCGAGCCGCCGCTGAGTCGTCGATCGTGGTGGTCCGCTTTCCCGGCAACCGCGGCAAGGGGGCAGCGCTGCGGGCCGGAATCGCCCGTGCGACCGCGCCGATCGTGGTCTTCCAGGATGCCGATCTGGAATACGCGCCTGCGGCGCTCGAGGTCCTCCTCGGGCCGATCGAGCGGGGCGAGGCCGACGCCGTCTATGGGAGCCGGTTCCTCTGTTCCCGGAGCCAGGCGACGGGGCCTGTTCACCGGGCGGGGAACTGGCTGCTCACGTGGCTTTCCAATCGCTTCACCGGCCTGCGGCTCACCGACATGGAGACGGGGCAGAAAGCGTTTCGCCGCGAAGTGATTCAGGCTCTCGATCTCGTCGAAGACCGCTTCGGGATCGAGCCGGAGATCACGGCCAAGCTCGCCCGCGCGGGCTGCCGGATCGTGGAAGTGCCGGTTGGCTATACCGGACGATCGCGGGCTGCCGGCAAAAAGATCGGCCTTCGCGACGCCCTGTGGGCGATCGTGTGCATCGTGCGCTATTCACGATGACGGCTGGTGCTCCTGCGTAGTGACGATCGGAACGACGAGAACGGACTTCGCGGGTCAGTAGATCAGTCCGCCGCCGGCAAGATGGTCACGTCGAATCGCACCGGGAGTTCGTGAACGACACCCTCGGAGTCAATGGCGCTGATAATGACGGAGTGGTTCCCGATGGGCTTTCCGAGACTGTTGAAGACGACTCCGACAACACATCGACTCCAAGGCTTGATGGTCATCGGCGAAATGGACGCCGCGGTGCAGAAGCATCCCCCTGAGACATGTTGGATCGTCACGAGTTGCCGCCAGGGTGACCAGATCGTGGACCTCAGTTCCACTTTCTCTCCAGCGACCACCTCGGCCGTTTGCACCGAGCTGCCGGAGAGAAAATGCTCGGCGAGAACGGGCAGTGCGAGTGCGGCGACGATCGCGATCAAGAATGTAGCCAGACGCCAATGCGACGATCGCAGCATTGACCCATTGGTGGGTTTAGTCGCACCGGTCTGAAACATGGATGAACCGAATGACGGAAGCAGATGAAGACGGCCCGCACCGTAATGCAACAAGGTGTTGAGCCTCACCAGATCGATGATTCAGATTGCCAATTCGTGCAGATGCCGCATCAGCTCGCCTGTCGCCTTCGAACGGCAATGCTGATGAGTATGACGAGCAAAGCGCCGGTGAGCGCAAGCAGCAGTCGTCTGCCCCACGACCAAGCCGATGCAGAGGGCAGTTGGCGGCCGGTGAGAACATCCGCCTTGGTGACTCCGGGGATCGATGTCAGATCGCCTCGCGGTGCATTCGCACCGATCGTGACTGGGGCTGAGGTGCGATAAGTGGTTGCAGTGGTTGACGTTCTGGAATCGTTGATCGCCTCCCCCGCGGGCACGACGACCTCAAACTCTTTGGAATCGATCGGATCATTCAGCACGGCTGCTGTGAGGCGCCATTCCCGCTCGCTGACGACCTCGCCGGTCGCGGGATCGTAGTGCGTCTCCTTCGAGGACCATGGAAACCAGACGCCGTCCTTACTTGCCAGGCGGTAGTCGGAAGACTCCAGTCGAACCACTCGCTTTCCATCGTGGTATTCCTCTTCAACCGGCACGATAAACCCACGACTCGGATCGACCGTCAGCTTCAGCAGCCTTGTCTGCATCTTCACCGACGACGGTGGTTCCTGCATACCGTATTCGATCTCGAAAACTTGGCTCCCTTCGAACGTGCGGGACGCAACAAGATGCGGGATTCGCTCAACTCCCAATCCTTCGGTGGCAGCGGTCGTTTCGAAGACCTGCTTCAGCGATGCAACAGTAGAGGGAGAAAAAGTAAAAGATTCATGGTTGCCGCCGTCTGCCATGAGCAGCGTTGTGATCGCAAGGGCCATCGGACTGCGCGCTCTTCCGCAGTACTCGATCGACGATACCCCGAAAGTGTTTGTGGAGAGGGAGGTATTGCGGGCTTCCGGAAAGCGGGAGAGGAACGCCCGCTCAGAGCCGTTGTACTCGCAGAGTTGGATTTGCTCACTCTTCGAGCCATTGGATGATTCCTTGTGAGATGATTCTTGCCGCGATCGCTTTCGGGGGTTATTCCCGACGAAGACATCTCTGCTGATCCATTCCGTCGGAGTTTGGATTTGAGGTTTCGGCGAGGCTTCTTCATTACGGATCGCCTGAATCTCGCTCTTCCATCGCTCGCGTTCGAGGTCATTGACTGCGTTTTTGGCGAGCGCCTCAAGTCCCGCGATCATTTTGGCGTTGGACTGCTTCACGCTCGCCGGAGTCGGCTGGGCAGAGAGACTGCGCTCCTCGTAAGAAATGTCGCCCGACTGGATCAGGCGGGGATTTCGGCCCTGCTGCTCGAGGGCTTTGAAAAACATATCGACGATGGCAGAGGGAGAAACCTCTGCCGAAAGGGCATAGTGCGGGGTGATGACCACGGAGGATGCCGCGATGCAGACGGAGCTCAGCCATCGAATCGTTGTCTGGCGGAGAGCAGCAGAAGCGGCCTGTTGCATCGTCGTTTCCCTGTCGGAGTGGTTCGACCCCTTCAAGCCTTCCCTTGCGGCTGAGCCTATCCTACGAGAGGGCGTCAAGGTTTTGGCGTGGGGGCTTCGGGCTCGGTCTCCCCGAGCCATTTGTGGGAATCGCGGGCGTCCGGGCACGCTCGCCGGGCGCGATCGACGGCCGAATCCCTGGCGGCGCTCGCGGGCGGAGTTAGCTTCCGGCTTTGATCGCCACGGCGACGCAGGGAATCACGGCAGAAAAGGATTTGCCGTCGACGGTGCCCGAGAGCTCGAGATCGAACTGCCGCAAGTCGGCTGGGGCTTCGCCCGGATCGAAGGTCACGTCGAGGACGACAGCCCCCTTCCCCGC
>JBBAVV010000098.1:0-11231 GCA_040397545.1 Pirellulales bacterium | reverse complement strand
GATCGGGGGCTGGATCGGGGGCTGGATCGGGGGCTGGATCGGGGGCTGGATCGGGGGCTTTTCGCGGCCGCCGGGCGCGGGTTTGACAGCCGAATGTACGCGCGTATAGTCCATCGGAAGTGGTGGGCGACTGGCATGGGAAAGCATGCGAGGTGCGGCGATGAGCCGAGACGACGGGCGGATTGCGAAGGTGCTCGAGGAGCTTGCCGATCTGGGGCGACGGATCGGTGAGCGGGCTGGGGAGCTGGCGCGGCTGACGAAGGAGCGACAGCGGGCTTCAACTTCGCGGAGCGACGATGGCATGGCCGGCGTCGCGGCGGCGGCGGCGGATCTCGCTAATGAAGCGGCGGCCGTGGTGGCCAGCCGGGAGCCCTCGAGCCGGGGGACACGGCGCCGACAAACTCTGCGCGAGCCGACCGCGGCCCACAACGACCATCACGCCCAAAACACCAGCGCCACCACGAAGAACAGCACCCGCACCAAGCCCAAGCACGCCACCGACACCAACACTCTCACCGAGAGCCCCAGGCCGAAGCCGGGGGTGGCCATTCGACGGAGCCGGCGAGGGACGCTCGGGCGCGCCGTGCCACACGGCGCCGGGCAGCAAGGCGTTCGGAAGCGGGCCGTCGGGCCGCTGCTTGCCAGTGCTCTCGTGCACGCCGTCGCGCTTCTCGGTCTGGCGATGGTTTTCGTGGTGGTCGAGGCGAAGCCGATCCGGCTGGCGCTTACGGTCGGTGATGCCGCCGAGCCAGCGTTCGAGGAAGCGGCCTTGGTGTCGATCGACACTCCGGCCCAGCCGGATGAACCAGTGGAGCTGCTGGCGGAGGCGCTGCCCACGGACGTAGAGCCGCTTGCGCTTCTGGATCCAGCGCCGGCGGAGCCGCTGCTTGCCGAGCACGAGACTGCCGATGATGCGGGAGGGGGGATGGCAGCGCTCGATCCCGGTGCGATGCTCGCCGAGATCGGGGGACCGGGGGATGCCAAGCCTGCCGGCGGCGGGCAGGGAGGGGCTGCGGCGGGAGGGAAGCCTGCCGCGGCGTTCTTCGGCCGTGCCGGGCAGGGGCGCAGCGTCTGCTTCATCTGTGACAATTCCAACAGCTATTCTGACGGCAGTTTTCATGTTGTCCTCGAGGAGCTCGCGCGGGCCGTCGACGCCCTCAAGCCCGAGCAGTCGTTTTTCGTAATCTTTGCCAGCGACGCGGCCTATCCGCTCTTCCATCCCGCCGCCGTCGAGGGGCTCCAGCCGGCGACGGCGGAGAACAAGAAGAAGCTGCGGGCCTGGCTCGGCACAGTCGAGATGTGTCGCGGCGGCCAGGGAATCGACGAAGCGGTGAAACAGGCCGCAGCCCTCGGGGCGGAGGTGGTCTATCTCCTCTCCGACGGTGAGCTCGGCGCGAGCGTCGTCGACCGGCTCGAGGGGGCCGATTTTGGCGGCGCGGTCGTCCACACCTTCGGGATGCAGCAGACCGTCCTCGACCGGCGCACGGGGGAGGTCAATCCGGACAAGCTCCGCGAGCAGCAGGGGTATGACCGCAATCTGGCCGTCATCGCCACCGCCCATGGTGGCACCTTCACGCCGGTGTTTGTCGCGCCGCAGGCTGTGGCCCTCGAGCGGCTCCGCCCGATCCCCCGCAACCGCGCCCGCGGCGCGGTGTGGGGCTTGAAGTTGTGAGGTTGGATCAGACGAGGTCGAAGCGATCGAGATCCATGACCTTGGCCCAGGCGGCGGCAAAGTCGTGGGCAAACTTCTCCGCCGCGTCGTCGCTGGCATAGACCTCGGCGACGGCGCGGAGCTGGGCGCTCGACCCGAAGACGAGGTCGACGCGGCTGCCGGTCCAGCGGACCGCGCCGGTCGTGCGATCGCGCCCCACGAACGTCTCCCTCTCTGCAGTCACCGGCTCCCACTCCGTCGCCAGGTCGAGGAGGTTGACGAAGAAGTCGGTCGTCAGCGCTCCGGGCCGCGCCGTGAAGACGCCGAGGGGAGATGGCGGAGAGTTCGTATCGAGCACGCGCATCCCCCCGATGAGAACGGTCATCTCGGGGACGCTCAGCGTGAGGAGGTTGGCCCGATCGACGAGCGCGTGCTCGGTGGTCATCCCTGATCCCTGGCGGGAATGATTGCGAAACCCGTCCGCGACCGGCTCGAGGATGGCAAAGGCTTCGACGTCGGTCTGGGCCTGGGTGGCATCGGTGCGCCCCGGCCGGAATGGCATGTCAACGTCGTGGCCAGCGTTCCTGGTGGCCTGCTCAACCGCCACGCAACCTCCGAGCACGATGAGGTCGGCAAGCGACACCCCCTTCTTCCCGCCGATCTTGCCACCGACTTGGGCGCCGTTGAAGCGAGCCTGGATCCCCTCCAAGGTGTCGAGCACCCGCGCCAGCCGGGGTGGATCGTTCACCGCCCAATCCTTCTGCGGCAGGAGGCGGATCCGGGCGCCGTTGGCCCCGCCGCGCTTGTCGCTGCCGCGGAAGGTCGACGCCGACGCCCAGGCCGTCGACACCAGCGCCGGGATCGAGAGCCCTGAAGCGAGGATCGTGGCCTTGAGGGAGGCGATGTCGGCGGCGTCGACAAGCGCGTGGGTGACGGGAGGGAGCGGGTCTTGCCAGATGAGCGCTTCGGCTGGAACCTCGGGCCCGAGATAGCGGGCGATCGGCCCCATGTCGCGGTGGGTCAATTTGAACCAAGCCCGGGCAAAGGCGTCGGCAAAAGCTTTCGGATCGGCGTGGAAGCGCCGGGCGATCGGCTCGTAGACGGGATCGACCCGGAGGGCGATGTCGGTGGTGAGCATGACCGGGGCGTGCCGCTTCGCCGGATCGTGGGGATCGGGGACGATCGTCGCGGCAGCGGGATCGGTCGGGATCCATTGATGGGCGCCGGCTGGGCTCTTGGTCAGCTTCCAGTCGTAGCCGAAGAGCATCTCGAAGTAGGTGTTGTCCCAGGTGGTCGGCGTGGGGGTCCAGGCGCCTTCGAGGCCGCTGGTGATCGTGTCGTTGCCGCTGCCGGTGCCGTAGCTGTTCTTCCAGCCGAGGCCCTGTGCTTCGAGGGGCGCTGCCTCCGGCTCGGGGCCGACATGGCTCGCGGCGGCGGCGCCGTGGGTCTTGCCGAAGGTGTGGCCGCCGGCCACGAGGGCGACGGTCTCCTCGTCGTTCATCGCCATCCGGGCGAAGGTTTCGCGGATGTCGCGGGCGGAAGCCGCCGGATCGGGTACTCCGTTGGGCCCCTCCGGATTGACGTAGATCAGTCCCATCTGGACGGCGGCGAGCGGATTGGCCAGCTGCCGATCACCGCTGTAGCGCTCGTCACCGAGCCAGGTCTTCTCCGGCCCCCAGTAGGTTTCGTCGGGCTCCCAGGCATCGATCCGGCCTCCGCCGAAGCCGAAGGTCGCAAGGCCCATCGATTCCAGCGCCACGTTGCCGGTGAGCACGAGGAGATCGGCCCAAGAAATCTTCCGGCCGTACTTCTGCTTGATCGGCCAGAGGAGCCGGCGCGCCTTGTCGAGATTGGTGTTGTCGGGCCAGCTGTTGAGGGGCGCAAACCGCTGCATGCCGGCCCCCGCGCCGCCGCGGCCGTCGGCGGTCCGGTAGGTTCCCGCACCGTGCCAGGTCATGCGGAGGAAGAACGGCCCGTAGTGGCCATAGTCGGCCGGCCACCAGGGCTGCGACGAGGTCATGAGCGTGCGGAGATCGGCCTTGAGGGCGGCGAAGTCGAGGGATTTGAACGCTGCCGGATAATCGAATCCAGCGCCCATCGGGTCGATTGCCGGCGGATTCTGCTGGAGGATCCTCAAAGGGAGGCTCTGCGGCCACCACTCGCGGTTCGACGCTCCCTTTGACGGGTCGGCCTGGGGAGCGGTCGAGAACGGGCACGTGGCTTCGCTTGGCATGGCTGGGTCTCCTGGCTGTCGATCTTAGCTGTGCGGGGACGAGCTCCGCCGAGTTCTTCTTCAGTGAGGGTGGAATGTCGGTCATGGGTTCAAAGCGCCCGTCGCCTTTGTTTCCGATTCCCCGGTCAGATGTCCGGGCTGATCAAACCTCCGCCACGCCCAGGCCGGTCAGATAGTCGCGGACACCAGCGTAGAAGGTCGGGCTCCGCGTCCGGTCCCGCTTCGCGCCCGGGGGCACAAAGATCACCATCCCCTGCCGGGCACGCGTGAGCAACACGCGGTAGGCGTTCTTCAAGTATTGTCGCCGCTCCGGCTTCTTCACGTCGGTCCACGTCGCCCCGCGGAAGCGGTGGTAGCTCCAATCGCTCCCCCGCCAGCGGAGGTCGGCGTCCCACGTGACGATCGTCCAGTCGAGTTCCAGCCCCTGCACCTGAAACTCCGTCGCCGCGTCCTCCAGAAAGAGCGAGGAACGGGTGTCGCGCGGTGGGCTCAGAAACCAGTGGACAGGGTCGATGTTCACCCGGATGTCGATCGCGTGGGGCTTGAGTCGCTGCGCGGATGAGGAAGCCACCAAGCCGGCCCGTTCCGTGCCCCGCCGCTGGTGGCGGATCCACCGCCTCGCTTCTCGCATGCTCCGCGTGATCACGATGGGGTAATGATCGCGAAACTCCGCGAGGAGCTCACGGCCCAGGTCTGCCTCGCCATCGAGAAGGGCCTTGACGAATTGGGAGAGGTTTTCGGCGCGGAAGGACCGCATCGACGTGGCCAGGTGGAGGCTTGCGTCCCCGGAAAAGGAGCCAACCACCGTGGTGGCAGCGGCAGCGGAAGGAGGAGAATCTGGCGTGCAAACGGCGGCCGGCACCTTTTCCTGCCGCGCACGCTCGAGCGCATGAATCGCGCCGCTGGCCGCGTATTCAGAATCGGTGAGCTGCGGTGACATGAAAACGTCCCAGCCAGGGAATTCGTTACGGACGCCGTCGAGCCAGGCGCTGATGCCCGCTTCGCCCGTGTTGATCTCCTGGCCACCCCCCACGAGACACACCACCACCGCCCAGTCGGTATGCCGCTCCATCGCACCGATGAGCAATTCAGGCTCCGTCTGCGTGAATCCCGGCAGCCCTTTTTTCCGCTTCATGAACCCGGCGAGTTGCCGCGCGTCCCACGCCCGTTGGGCTTCGTCAAACACCACGACATGGTCTGCCGGGGCTGACTTGTCGCGGAGCGTGGCGTCTCGGAAATGATGAACGTTTTGAATGAAGGCCTTGACCGCGCTACGGCTGGTGCCGATCCGGGCCCGTGGCTCGGTGAGCTTCGCGCGGTCGAGATCGTCGCGGGCCAGCGCCTCGCAGAGCACACGCACCAGCGGCCCATTGCCCGAAAGGTAGACCGCGTGCGCCGCGTCGTCGCGCGATCCGTGCCGCGTGGCCACGTTCAGGCCCACGAGCGTCTTGCCGGCCCCGGGCACGCCCGTCACGAAGACGATCGCCTTCCGTCTCCGCGCCCGGGCGTCGGCGATGATCTGCTCCACCGCGGCACTGGTTACCGCAAGGTTCACCGCCCCCGCATCGCTGCGGGTGATGTCGTGGACGGTGTGGCGGGCGTAGAGTGACCGGGCCGCCTCGATGATTGTCGGTGTGGGGGAATAAGAGCCTGCGCCCCAGGTGGCGGGGTCGATGGTGATTGGGGTGCTTTTGACCGGGATGCCGCGAGCGGCTTCGTCGCAGGCCAGCGCGATGGCATCCGCGAGCGATTCGGCGTTCGCGCAGAACGGCGGGCGAACGCCGTCAGCGTGAGGGGGCTTCCAGCAGCTGTCACTCTTTTGCACCTCGGTGGCACAGAGGATCGGAAAGATCGGCGCCGCGTGGCTTGGAGCGTGGAAATTCTTGAGGTCGAGGCCGTAGTCCCAGGCCTGATCGTGGTCGATCTGCTGAAGGGTCTTGGCCCCCACCTTGAACTCGATCGGCACGACACACGAAGCGGTGACGAGCACGGCATCGACCCGCCGGCCGAGCCGCGGGATATCGAACTCGAGGTGGATCCATGGGGCGGGCGAAGCGGCGAAGCGGGAGGGAAGCTGGGCGAGGGCATTGCGGAGTACGGGCAGTTGGAGCCGCCACGCCGAAAGCTGTTCGGGGGCGAGGGTGTACCCATGCGGGCTCGCCAGCGGCGCATAGACCTCGTTGTCAGAGGCGAGGAGGAAGGCCTCGATCGAGTCGGCGTAGAAGGCGGCATTGAGTCGAGGGCCCGGCTGGGAGGTCATGGCGGGCAGCCTACCAGAGCGGGGGGGCATTGGCCCGGGGCTGGCTTCGCGCTTCTTGGTGCAGCGCCGCCACGCCGTGGCATTCGCGGCGGTTGGCACACCGTCGCGAGGGTGCGGCGGTACCATCGACCATGCCGGGGGGACGCTGCCCTCCGAGCCATACCCCGGACCCGCCCCATGCCAAGTCTTTCAAACGTTGCCGACCCCGCCAAGCGCTGGGCCCACGAACTTGCCCACACGCAGGCGGAGCCGAGCGCCGAGCCGGTTGCGGCTGACTTCAGGATTGAATCCCCCACGCAGGCCGATGCTCCCGCCATCGCCCGCTGCTTCGTCGAGGTGTATGGGAGCCACTATCCGCACGCGGAGGTTTTTGCCCCTGCTCGCTACTGGGCGAGTGTCGAGCGTGGTGAACTGGTGCCGGTGATCGCCCGCGACGCCGCGGGGCTGGTCGTGGGGCATGTGGCCCTGGAGCGGGAGGCGGGTGCGTCAGTGGCCGAGCGCGGGGAGGCGGTCGTGCTCCCCGCCTACCGTGGCCACCAGCTTCTGGAGCTGATGACCGGGCGTCTCGCCGAGCAGGCGGCGGCCCTCAAGCTCGAGGGGGTGTACGCCCGCCCGGTTACGATCCACACCTTCTCCCAGCGCAACGACCTGCGCAACGGCATGGCTTTTTGCGCCGCGACCCTCGGCCTGCTCCCGGAAGACATGCTCCCCAAGGGGCTCGTCATCCCGACGGTTGGGCAGCGTCAGAGCCTGCTGCTGGCCTTCCATTTCCTGCGGCCACAGGCGCCGCGGACCATCCATGCCCCGGACCGCTACCGCGCCATGCTCGCCAAGCTTTACGCCGCGATTGCGGCCGAGGTGATCTTTGCAGGGCCCCAAGAATCCGCGGCTGCGGAGTCGACGGTGGCGAGCACGCTCGGGGATGGGGGCATCGGCGAGATTCGCGTGCACGCTGTCGGCGCCCGGCCGGCGGTCGAGTTGGAGCGGATGCTCCGCGACCTGGTGGGCCGGGGTGCCCAGGTTGTTTCGCTGTCGGTCCCGCTCCATGATCCCGGCACGCCGGGCCTCGCCGAGGCGGCCAGGAACAGCGGCTTTTTCTTCAGTGGCCTTGGCCCCGGCTTCGTCGATGGTGGCGACGCGCTGCTGATGCAATGGCTGGGCACGCCCCTCGATACCGGCAAGCTGCAGATCTTCTCCGACCAGGCCCGGGAGTTGGTCTTTTTTATCGAGGCCGATCGGGCCACCGCCGGCAGGCGCTGAACCATGGAACGGCCCACCAAGGGCCGAAGAGCAGGTCCAGATTTCCGACGGCGCCGGCCGGCCGCTGCAGCAAAAGGCGCGCCGAAGAGTGTCCCCTGGAGGGGCGGCGTGTCATGGTGTGACTCGGCGGCGCGTCGTGTCCCCGGTGATGCGGATCAGTTCCGGAGTGTCCGTCGCGGCTTCGATCGCCGCGATCGCTTCCCGGACAGACATGGCCTTCTGGAGCATGAGGTGGCGTGGGAAGTCTTCTTCCTCCGTCTCGAAGTAATTCGCGATCCTGGTCAGATCCGGTATGACCGCCTTGGCGTGGGTGCCGTAGGTGAGGAGGATCTTCATCAACTCGGGAGTGCGGTGCTCGCTCGCCCAGGGATTCTGATCGCGGGTGTAGATCACGAGCGCTTCCATGCCATCCTCGATGTGGTGCTGCGCCAGGAGGCGCAGTCCCTCCACCCGAATCTCGTCGGCGAACATCTCGCCACTCGGGCTAGGCTGAAGAACCGCCTCGTGGATGGCGGGCAACAGGGGCGTGACCTCTTCGAGCGAGAGACGGCGGTAGACCGATCCGATGCTGCCGCGGGCCCGACCGTCCTCATTTCTCAGCCCGGCGCGCACGGCAGCATAGAGCGCGGGGCGATCGACGCCTTCGAGTGAGCGAGCGAGCATCCCGTTGCGATCAAACAGTGTGAAACACAGATAGCGCTGCTGCATGCCGCGCGGGTCGTTTTCCGCATCGACCTGAGCGAGCATCTCGAGCAGCTGAGGCACCGCCGGCGTGGCCGGGTCACCGATCGCCGCGAGGGCCTCGGCAGCCTTGATTCGCAGCCAGAGGTCTTGATGGGCCAAGGTCTCTCGGAGGGCCTCGACGGCAGGCGCTCCCCGACGCCCGAGGAAGATCAAACCCTGACAGGCGCCGTAGCGGGCGTCGAGGCTCGGGGAAGCGAGCATATCGATAAGCGCCGTCACCGGAGCGCTCCCGCGGCGCCCCAGGGCCATGGCGGCCCGCTCGCGCACGACGGGCGACCAACTGCGAAGGCGGTCGAGGAGCTGGTCGTCGGTCAGCGCATCGGAGAAGCTCGTCCGATCCTTGTTGGTCCAGCCACGCCCGTCGAGGATCAGCGATTGGGCGGCCGCGGCATCGAGTTGCGGCACGGTGCCGGTCTTTTTTCCCGTCAGATGGAGCTTCTTCAGCGGCATTGCGTAGGCCAGGAGATAGCCTCCGGTGCTGTCCCATCCGGCGTAGCTGTCGGCTTCCGGTTCCGGCGGGCCCTGGTGAAGGTAACTCGTGTCCCACCGCCGCGCGAGGTCAAAATACCAACTGCCGAATTCCCGCATCCATGCCCCGGTGGCATGCGGACCGGCTTGTGACACGCCCGGCATCCCCCAGAGGATGTTGAAGAAGTTGCCGGTGTGACCCGTGTCGCGTTCCGGTCCGTGGGAGGCGACGCTCATGCGCGTGAAGAACTCCGCGCCTTTCGATTCACCGAGCAGGTTGAACAGCACGGCGGCCATTCCACACTTGCCGTTGTCCTCGTGGTTTTCGATCCAGGGATGATGATCCCCGTAAGGAATCGCGCCTTTGCCGATGTAAAAGCGGAGCAGCGTGGCACTGCGATCGATCGCCTGATCGAGGGCGGGATCCTTCACGCCCGCCTCCCGGGCCATGACCAGTGAGATCGTCAGCGGCAATCCGGGTGAGTTCATCATCCCGTAGCCGTAGAGTCGCCCGTCGGGCCGGGCAAACCTGTGGCCCCATGAGCCGACGGCACTTTGACCATGAGCGGCTTCGAGTGCCAGCCTGGTCAGGCCCGGTACGACCGATTCATCGCCGGTGACTCCCACATACTCGGCGAGGAGCATGGAGACGTAACCGTAATGCCAGGTTGCCATCCCTTCGTCTCGGAAGTCGGCGGCCCACTCGGCCTCCCTCTTCACCAGCGGGAGGTAACTCGGCTCGCCGCTGGCCAAAAGAGCGAGGGCATTGAGCGATCGAGGGATGGGATCGAGCCGCTCGGCATAGGAAGGCTCGGCCATCCGCACCGCGAGGGCTCTGCACCCTTGTTCGAGAATGCGTTTGGACTTCGGGCAATCGTAGGGAGCGGTGGCGCTGTAGGTGCCGAGCACCGGAAGCTTCACCACGACCTCCACCGACCTGCCTTCGCGCGACCGGGTCAGATGGAGATCGCCCTTGCCAGCCTCCGATTCGGCGAGGGTCAGAGCCTTGCCCATTTCCGTGCGCGGGTCTTGGGAAAAAGGTTTGCCGCCGACCCCGAGAATCGAATCTCCGACGACCAAAACGCCGTCTGCGGGAGAACCGGTCTCCACCCTCGTGATCGTGATGTCACGGGCATCGGATGTCACGAGTGCGTCACAGTGCATCGAGCCGCGCAGACCCGTGGCACCGAGATTCCAGTCGTGCTCGGCAGCGGTGATGAAGCCCGAACCGGACGCTGCGAAAAAGAGGGCGATTGCCAGGAAAAGGAAATTGGTTTTCATGCGGATAAAATCTCTGGCGAGACAGAGAGCCTGGTCATGGAGTCTGTTCCCAATTCGACCGAGTGTAGCTGACTCCGACTGATGCGGCAGTCATGGCAGCGCTCGTGTCGCTGCGGGGTTCATCGATCGGGTCGTCGATCGGTTCGCGGTACTTCGGCGGTGACTTCCGAGGGGCGGCACGAGCGGGTCGGGCTCGGATGTCCCGGGAAGAAGTCATCCGTGACCTTTTTCCACGCTGGATCCACCCGGGAAAGCCGGGGTGTTTTGGAGATGTTTGCCGCCGCAGCCGGTGCGGTCAGGAATGACTTTTTCCACGGACAGCTAAACTTCCGGCCATGGATCCCGCTTCCCCCTCGCCGTTCCTTGCCATCCCCGCGGCGGAGTGGGTGTGCGCGAATGAACTGGCGTTGGCGATCTTCGACCGCTTCCCGGTGTCGCCGGGGCATGTGCTCGTGATCACGCGGCGGGTGGTGCCGACATTCTTCGAGTGCTCGTCGAAAGAGCAACAGGCGCTGATCGACCTCGTCGGGGAAGCGAAGCGGCTGTTGGACGAGCGCCTTGATCCCAAGCCCGACGGCTACAACGTCGGCTTCAACTGCGGCTCTGCCGCCGGCCAGACCGTGCCGCACGTGCATGTCCACGTGATCCCGCGCTATGCCGGCGACATGCCCGACCCGCGTGGTGGCGTGCGGCATGTGATCCCGGAGAAGGGAAATTATCTGGCGGGGCCACCAGTCGCTGCCGAACAGGCGCCGCGGTTCTCGCTCACCACGGGGCCCGATCGCCCGCTCTGGCATCGGCTCGCCCACCGGCTTCCGGGGGCGAGCGAGATCGACCTCCTCGCGTCGTTCGTGCAGCCCTCGGGGCTCGATTCCGTTCGCGAAGCGCTGTTCAGTGCGATTGTGGCCGGTGCCAAGGTGCGCCTCCTCGTGGGTGACTACCTCGGCATCACCTCCCCCGCCGCTCTCCGGCAGCTGCTGGGCTGGATCGACCTCACGGAGGAAAAAGCTGGCTGGCGCGGAGGCTCCGCGACACGCCTGCCACGGTTTTCCGGTTCGTTCGAAGCTCGCCTCGCGGAACTCGAAAACCTCCGTGGCTCCCCCGCGTCGTTTCACCCCAAGGCCTGGCGGATCGCCGATGCCTCTGGCGGGATCGTGGTTGTCGGGTCGAGCAATCTCTCCCGGGCGGCGCTTGAAACGGGTGTGGAATGGAACCTCGTCGGCGAGACATCGGGCTCTGGGAAGCTCGACCGGGAGCTCGCGGCGGCGTTTGACGACCTCTGGCAGCAGGCCACGCAGCTGTCGGCCGCCGTGGTCGAGCGCTACGCGGCCCGG
>JBBAVV010000097.1:0-12005 GCA_040397545.1 Pirellulales bacterium | reverse complement strand
TGGAGGTCGACACCGGGGATCGCTTCGCCGACGGCGACACCGACGGCGACGGGTACGACAACGACTACGACTCCATGGACATTCTCTACGAGGCGCCGAGCAACCCGCCGGCCTATGCCGATGATGCGTCCGCGGCCCCGATCATCGCCGCCGTGGATGGTCCGGTCCGCAACTTTCTGAGTATCTCCGCCGCTGATTCCGGGCTCCGCGTGAGGGTGCAGATCAACGACGGCACCGTCACGCAGCCGGGCCGGTTCGGCGATCGCGTCACGGGCGTGTGGCGCTACCTGACGCCCGACAAAATCCAGGTCTGGGGCAAGTGGTCGTATCCCGCTTCCGACCCGTCGCAGGTGAGTCTCGCGGTGCAATGGAGCTATAGCGGTCCCCCCGTCACGGTTGACCAGATCGTCTCGGGCGATGTTGCCGACTACCTGAACCCGGCAAACTATTCCATTTCGGAAGAGAGCCGTGTGTACGCCGGCTTTTTGAACGGCCCGGGGGGCTTTTTAGTGAACTTGTTGCCGGGTACACCGGCCAACTTCGGCTCCGGGGCTCCCAGCGAGGAGGCCTTGGCGTATTGGTTCCCTGGCACCGGGCCGGCGATTGGCGTCCCGGCTCCGATCGAGGCCGTGAAGGCGGCCCTCGCGTCGCTTCCCAACTTCACGGACAATGGTGATGCCTTCACGGCCGATTTCTCCACGGCACCTGGGTTCCCGGGCGTTCAACCCGTGCTCGATGTCCTGCGGACGATCAACCGGGTCACGCGGGCTTCGAGACAGCAACTTGCTCCACGAGCCTGACGGGCCATTATGGCTCGGTTCAGCTTCGATCTTGCGGTGTGAAGCCAGAGAGTGACGCCCGCCTGCGACTACGCCGACGCCGGGCTCGCGCGTCGGCCGGCCCGGTGCGGCCGGCGAGCCAAGCGATGCAGCGGACTCGCGATGAAATCGGGCGGTGTGGATAATCCCTTGGTCGCGAGCCGCTGATCGCCATCGTTCAGCGCCCGTTTCCCCAGCCGTGCAAGGAGGAACACCGTGTCGAAAACACCGCTCTGGTTCACAATGCTTGCGGCCATCGCGCTTCTCTGGAACTTGGCCGGGCTGCTCGCGATAGTCGCAGACCTTCGGTTGTCGGCTGCGGACATCGCTGCACTTCCGGCCGAACAGCAAGCCATGTACGCGGCGCGACCGCTTTGGTCTGTCGTTGCAAGCGTCGTTGCCGTAGTCGGCGGCACTCTTGGTTGTATTGCCTTGCTGCTCCGCAAACGCTGGTCACTTGCGCTGTTCTACGTGTCACTCATCGGGATCCTCATTCAAGACATCGGCATCTTCCTGGTCGCGGGCGGGGCCACGTCAGGCAACCCCGTGCCTCTCGTACTGCAAGGCCTGGTCTTGGTAATCGCCATTGGCCTCATTTCGCTCGCCCGGTACGCCGCCGCTCGATCATGGCCTTCGTAGCGCGGTCGCCTCACCCGTCATTCGAACGGACGTGCCCCGGCAAGCCGGGTCTCATCGCTCAACTCCACCCTTCGGCCGAAGATGGCGTCTACGGAAAGAGCGGGCATGTGGAAACATCGCTGCCGCCTCGCCTGAGCCGCCTACGTTGTACGCGGAAGCATTTTTCCTCGAAAGGAACCTGGCATAAGAACTGACCGACGCAAATGGAATATCGCCGCCACCGTCGGGGCAGTGCTTAGCAGTGTCGTGATGATTGCTTACCTTGCTCAGCCTGGGGTCTTGGTCCAAACGGCCCCTGGTCAGCCGCCGACCATAATCGAGACGAGCTAGTCACGCGTGAAGAGATTGAATTATTTGTCGGGCAGGAGCCGCATCGTAACCTCGCTCGCCTCCTGGTACATTTTGACGCAGCGGATCAGATATTCGCTATAACATTCCATTGCGTCATTTTACGCCTATGCGATAGCACATAATTTCGTCGCTGATCGCCGTGAATTTACTTGGGTGGGGTTGACTCCGTTCGTAGTCATCAATGCGATCGTCGCCAAAGCGGCGGAGCGGATCGACCGGACGCGGGTAGACTAGTCGAAGGAAGGTGCACCGGCGGCGCCGCCGCTGCTGAGGACTTTCGTTCGGCGGCAGGAGGAGTGCGATGGGTGACCACCCGGTGACAGCCTTGGTGCGGAGCAAGTTGCCAGACCCGGGGCGCGCGTTCACGATCATTGCCAATCTGGCCGCTCACCCCGGCCGCGGGGACGAGGTCGCGGCCGCGGTGGCGCGGTCAGGTGCGGTCGGCCTGACGCGGGCCGAGCCCGGGTGCGTGACGTACGACATCAGCCGGGACACCGACGCCCCTGACCGCTTCGTCGCGTACGAGCAATGGCGAGACTTGGCCGCGCTTCGCGCCCACCTGGAGACAGACCACTTCGCGGCCGTCGGCGCGGCCCTCGCAGAGCTGCTCGACGGAGCCCCGACGGTCCGGGTTCTGACGCCGGTGGCCCCAGACGCCGAACCAGACGCTGCAGCAGACTGCGGGGCCGGTTAGGCTTCTTGAGGATCAATGCTCAGCGGACCTCGCTGCTGTTGAGCGGGATCATTCGCATACGGAAGGAGATGGATGTCGTTCTTCAGTTCCCTCGCGTTGTTCTATCCCGGCGTGCCCCCATTGATGACGGCGACGCAGCTGTGCGACTTTGCCGAAGCTCTACGCGCGGCCGCTGGCGTGAGCGAGGAATCCGAAGTCACCCTCAAGCTCAAGTGCGGTGGGCGCATCGATCAGGACTATGAATCCACCACCTCGATTGACTGGGATGATTCCGGAAACGTCGGCCGATACAAGCCGTTTGAGTGGGATGGCGAGTGGCAATGGGGCCGTGGTCAACCGCGCCCTCAGGAACTGACTGCAAATCAGGCGATGGTTTATCGGAGCTCCATGCGAGTGGGGTGGTTGAAGCCAGAGGTGTCCCAGCAACTGAAGCGACAGGATGACAGAGACTCCACATGCGGATTCTGGCCTGACGCACTCTGTATTTCCATTGATCCATTCTGCCCGAAATGCCTTGGCGACGATGACAAGTTGCTCTGCGTTGGCCTCATTGCTGTAACATTCTCTGGCAACGGTTATTTCTCGTGGGGCGTTCCATGGAACGATTATGCTGAGCAGTACAGCGCTTCAGAGCCGGTTCGTGCCGCGATGCGGATTACGCAATCACACTTTCCTGTCGATAATGCGGAGATCATCCCAAAGATCGAAGCAGCTCTCGGCGAGCGATTTCTCAACCGCTCCTTCTATGAAGCTGGCGATTGGGTTATGACCCCCAGCGAGTCGGGCTAGCATGCAGGAAACCAATCAGGACAAATGCAAACCAGCCGTTGAAGCAGACCCGCTCGAGCGTCCTGCGGTATGGTGAGTCTGCGGGCTGATAACTGCACAACTTTTTTGTTTGCCACTTTAATTCATGAGGGATTATGCGACGGCTCCTGATTGCCGCATTCTCAATAGGATGGCTTCTGCCGATGTGGGCTGCGGGAAGCACGGTTCTTGAGTTCCTCCGAGTTGAGGCGTGGCCTTTGTGGAGAGGTGAACAACCCGTCAACAGTTTCCCGTTTATTCGGTTTGCGTCACAAACATTCGCCATCGGATCGGCGTGGCTTGCAGCAGTCATTGCTTGGTGGGCTTGGCGATTTGCAGATCGTCCGGAAGCCCCGCCTAGCGGTGTCGAACCACACGATGCAATGAAATCGCGATGAATCCCCGCGGCGTGGATAGCCCTCTGTTCGCGAGCCATTGATCGCTACCGTTCGGCGACGAGTGTCAACGCAAGATCTTCCAAAGCTACCAGGCCAGCAAGGATTGTCGGCTTCAGCGATTGGCATTGTCTCTCAAACGTCCTCAACAAGATGCCCAAGGCACAGCAGGCGAAGGCGACGACTTAAGCGGCATCACCAGATCGTTCTCGTTCTCGAAGGAAGAATCTTCACCGACGGAGTCCTGCAGAACGCGGTGTCCTTGGTCGGCCGCGAGCAGGCCCGCGCTACTCGTCGTTCCCGCGGAGGCTCGCCAGGACGGTGTAGTCTTCGAGCGTCGTCGTGTCGCCGACCGTCTCGCGCCCCGCCGCGATGTCGCGGAGGAGCCGGCGCATGATCTTGCCCGAGCGCGTCTTCGGGAGGGTGGCGGCGAAGTGAATGTCGTCCGGGGCGGCGAGGGCCCCGATCTGCTGGCGGACATGCTTCCGCAGCGCGTCCTTCAGCCCGTCGGTCGGCTCGCCACCGCGGAGCGTGACAAACACCGCCACCGCCTCCCCCTTCACGTCGTGTGGCCGCCCCACCGCCGCCGCTTCGGCGACGCTCGGGTGGCTGACCAGGGCGCTTTCGATCTCGATCGTCGAGAGCCGATGGCCGGCAACATTCAGCACGTCGTCGATCCGCCCCATGATCCAGTAGTAGCCTTCCTTGTCCTGGCGGGCGTTGTCGCCGGCAAGGTATTTGCCCGGCACCTTCGACCAGTAGGTCTCCACGAAGCGCTCGTCATCCCCCCAGATACCGCGGAGCATGCCGGGCCAGGGCTGCGTCATCACGAGCCAGCCACCGTAGCCCGGCGTCACCGGAGCCCCGGCGGCATCGACGATCTCCGGGACGACGCCCGGCAGCGGCAGCGTGCAACTGCCCGGCTTCGTCGGCGTGCATCCCGGCAGCGGGCTCATCATGATCCCGCCGGTTTCTGTCTGCCACCAGGTGTCGACGATCGGGCAGCGCTTTCCGCCGATCACCTCGTGGTACCAGATCCAGGCCTCGGGATTGATCCCTTCGCCGACCGTGCCGAGGAGGCGGAGGCTGGAGAGGTCACGCCCCTCGATGTGCTCCATCCCCCACTTCATGAAGGAGCGGATCGCCGTCGGGGCGGTGTAGAAGATCGTCGGCTTCTCCGCCTCGATGATCTCCCAAAATCGCCCCTCGTGCGGCGCGTTCGGGGCCCCTTCGTAGATCAGGAGACTGGCGCCGGCGGCGAGGGGGCCGTAGGTCACGTAGCTGTGGCCGGTGATCCAGCCGCAGTCGGCCGTGCACCAGAAGAGATCGTCGTCGCGGAGATCGAAAACCCACTCCGAGGTCGTCTGGGCCCAGAGGATGTAGCCGGCGGTGGTGTGCTTGATCCCCTTCGGCTTCCCTGTCGAACCGCTGGTGTAGAGGATGAACAGTGGCGCTTCGGAATCCATCGGCTCTGGCACCGTGTCGGTAGGCATCCCCGCGACGAGGTCGTGCCACCAGATATCGCGGCCGGCGACCATCTCGACCGGCTGCCCGGTGCGCTTCAAAACGACGACATGCCGCACCGTCGGGCTCTTCTCGACGGCGCTGTCAACGTTCTTCTTGAGGGGGAGACTCGCCCCGCGCCGCCAGCCGCCGTCAGCCGTGATCACGGCCACCGCCCTGGCATCCTGGTTGCGGTCGGCGATCGCCTCGCTGGAAAAGCCGCCGAAGATCACGGAGTGGACGGCACCGATGCGGGCACAGGCGAGCATCGCGATCACGAGCTCGGGGGTCATCGGCATGTAGATCGACACCACCTCGCCCGGCTTGATGCCGAGCTTCCGCAGGCCGGCGGCCACCTGGCAGACTTCGGCGTGGAGCTGCCGGTAGGTGTATTCACGGCGCTCGCCGGTCGGCTCACCGACCCACACCAGGGCCGTCTTCTCCCCCTTGCCGGCGGCGATGTGCCGGTCGAGGCAGGCGGCCGAGGCATTGAGCCGCCCCCCCACGAACCACTTCGCTGCAGGGGGAAGCCAGTCGAGGACCTTCGTGTACGGCGTCGTCCAGGGAAGGGCCGCCGCACGCTCCCCCCAGAAGCCCTCCGGATCCTGCTTCGCAGCGTCGTAGAGCCGGCGGTATTCCTCGAGCGAACCGATCCGCGCCCGGGCGGAAAACTCGGCCGGCGGCGGGAACATCCGCTCTTCGGTCATGACGCTGGCGACGGTCCCGGCCGGCCTCTGTGTTTCGCTCATCAATGCTCCCCCGATACGCGCGCATCGTGCGCGAAAAATCAAGCAAGAAAACCCCGAAAACCCCCCATGATACCCGATCGGGGACGACGCCGTGGACCACCGCCTGCGCCCCCCGCTCTCGACGGGACGGGACGGCCGGCAGCGAATCAGCCGGCAAAGGCCCCGGTTGCAGGGGGATTGTCGCCGAAAGAGATCCCCAGGGCCCGGGCCGCGAGGACCGCCGAGCTCCCGACGTTGACCTGCGACAACCGGCTGACGGCCTCGGCGATTGGCACGCTGGCGATGTCGGGGGGGCGGTAGCAAACCATCTCCCCGAAGCGCCCTTCGTGGACCAGGCGCACGGCATGCGCGCCGAACTGCGTGGCGAGAACGCGGTCGAACGTCGTCGGGGCCCCGCCGCGCTGGAGATGCCCGAGGACGACGGCGCGGACCTCACGGCCGAGCCGCCTGGCAATCTCGGCGGCGACCACTTCCCCCACGCCCCCGAGCCGCACCTGCCGGCGCTTCCCGTCGTCGCCGGCATGGACCGAGGCCCCTCCCGGGAGCCTGGCCCCCTCCGCGACGACGACGAGCGTGTAGCGCTTCCCCTCCGCCTCGCGCGCGGTCACCGCCCGGCAGACTTGGTCGAAGTCCCAGTCGATCTCGGGGAGGAGGATGACGTCGCCCCCGCCGGCGATGCCGGCATGGAGGGCGATCCATCCGGCATGCCGCCCCATCACCTCGAGCACCATCACGCGCTCGTGGCTGGCGGCGGTGGTGTGGAGCCGATCGAGGGCGTCGGTGGCGGTCGCCACGGCCGAATCGAACCCGAACGTGAATGCCGTGGCGCCGAGATCGTTGTCGATCGTCTTCGGAACGCCGACGACGGGCATCCCATGCTCGTGGCACTGCTGGGCGATCGACAGCGAGCCATCCCCGCCGACGCACACCAGCCCGCAGATCCCCAGCTGCTCGAGCGTCGTCGCCGCTGCTCTCAGAAGCTGTGGATTGATCGCCACGCGGTCGTTCTCCCCCACCAGCGCCGTGAACCGACCGCTGTTCGAGGAGCCGATGATCGTCCCCCCCTGGGTGAGGATGTTCGCCACGACTGCCGGATCGAGCGGCGTCCAGGCGACCGGATCGACGAGCCCCTCGTAGCCGCGGAGAAACCCGATGGTCTCATACCCGAGGCGGTGGCCACTCTTCACCACCGCCCGGATGACGGCATTGAGCCCCGGGCAATCCCCGCCACCGGTGAGGATGCCGATGCGCGATTTGCGGGCGGGCAAGATGGAGATCCTCCGTAAAGAGCTGGAACGAACGACGAGGAGAGTGAGTGTAGCGTTCCGCGGCAGGGCCCTCCGCAGACCCCGGTTGCCGGAATGAACGGGGCGGCACGATTCAGGGCCGCCACGCGCGGAGCGCCATCCGGAGCAGCGCCAAGCCCGCCTCGTAGCGCTGACGCAGCCCCGCCTTGCTCTCCCCCACGGTGCGATCGGTGAACGTGATCGGCACCTCGATGATTCTCCCCCCGGCCCGGTGCACCTGGATGAGCATGTCTTCGAGGACGGCATACCCCGTCTCGAACGGGCCGGCGAGGCGCTCGAAGAACTCGAGCCGGACGGCCCGGAATCCGGTCGTCGAGTCGTGCACCGGGAGCCGGAGGACCCACGCTGCGTACCAATTGACCAAGGCGCTCGTGACGCAACGCGACAGCGGCCAGCCGACGATCCGCCCCCCGGGGACGCGCCGCGACCCCAGCGCCACGGCAGCCGGCTCCCCGCCGACCGGCTCGAGCGCCGCGAGGAGCCGGGGGATGTCGTCGGGGTCGTGACTGAAGTCGGCATCCATGTTCAGCGCGACGGCGAACCCGTGGCCGCTTGCCATCCGGAAGCCCTCGATGATCGCGGAGCCGAGGCCGCGCCGGCCGCGACGCACGAGCACATGGAGGCGCGGCTCGGTGCGGGCGAGGTCGAGGACCAGAGGCCCCGTGCCGTCGGGGGAGTCGTCGTCGACGACGAGTATCTGGAGGGGGGCGTCGACCCCGAGGACGCGCGTCACGAGACCCGCGATCGATCCGCGCTCGTTGTAGGTCGCCATGACGACGAGCACGTGCCCCGGCGGCCACGGCTGCGCCGAGTGGAGATCGCCGCCGTCCGGTGGCGCGCCCGCCCCCCCGCTCCGGGCAGGGACCTCCGCGCTCATTCCGCCGACCCACCCCGGCGCATCCTGGCGAACAGCCGACGGTAATCGCCGGGGCGCACCGGGATGACGCGACGATCCGCTTCGGCCGGCGGGATCCACAGATCCTCCTCGATCACCACCATGTCGGCATCGTCGGCAGCATTGGAGTCGGGCGTCAACGGCGACGCCGCCATCGACCCGCCGGGCGCCAGCCGCGGACGCGCCTCGGCGACCGTCGGGGGACGGTCGGCGGCGGGGAGTTGCCGGGAGAGCGATGTCCCCTCGCGGCTGGCGACATGACGGCGGTCGCTGAAATCGTCGGGCCCGCGCACGACATACCGTTCCACGACGCGCTCGGCATCGGCAAAGTACTCCGCGAACGGATCCTCGATGCCGTCGAATACCAGCTCCACCTCGGGGCCGGACCAGGGATTACCGGTGGCCGCCGGGACACGGTCGCGACCGGCCGGGGCGCTGTCCCATGCCGGTGCGGGCCCGGTGTCGATCGCGTCGTCGTCATCCCCGGCGGAGCCCTCGAGGCCGTCGTCGAACGCCATCCCGGTGTCGAGCGATTCGCCCCCTGCGAAGGTCAAATCGCCCAGCTCCTCTGCCGCATCATCGGTGAACGATCCGAACTCGACGACCGCCCCGTCGAGCCCGGCCGCCGCGCCGTCGTGTTCCGGTTCGCCGGCCATCCCGTCGCCAGCCTCCAGGGCGCCGGTCAGCGGCGGCGTCCGGTCGACGACATGCCCGAGCGACGTGGCCGGGAGCCGCTGGATGTCGCGCCAGGCGGTCTTGACCTCGGCGGGCCCGACCCGTTTCCGGCCCGACTCGCCCGCCTGAACGAGCGTCAGATCGCAGAGCTGGTTGACGAGTCGGGGAACGCCATCGGTGGCGGCGAAGACGGCGTCGTCACTCCCGCGCTCGAAGACGGCATCCCATTGGAGACCGGCGACCTTCATCTGGGTCCGCAGGTAGGCCATCGTCTCGTCATGATCGAGCGGCTCGAGATAGAACCGGGCCCCGATCCGCTGGGCGAGACTCTCCATCCGGGATGTGCCGAGGCGCTCGTCCATCGCGCGTGTCCCGGCGAGGACGACATGGACGGAGGGGAGCGGCGTGGGGATGTTTGTCAGGAGTCGCATTTCCTCGAGGAGCCGGGTGGGGAGTGTGTGCGCCTCGTCGACGAGGATCACCAGTCCCGACCCGCTGGCGGCGAGCCCGCGGACGCGTTCGACGACACCGATCCGCAGTTCCCCCTCGTCGATGCCGCGGTATGGTTCGCCGATCTCGGCGAGCACCGCCTGCCAGAGGGCGCGACGGGTGCAGATCCGGGCACCGGAGAGGAGCGCGACGTCGAAGTCGTCGCGGACATGCTCGGCCAGCTTGGCCAGCAGCAGCGTCTTCCCGGTCCCGGGGGGGCCGACCACCAGCCCGACCCCTTCGGACCGACGGATGGCCCGCTCGATCCCGTGGAGGGCGGCATCGATGGCCCGCGCCGGATGGTAGAAGTCGGGGCGCGGGGCGGCGAGGAAGGGACGGCTCGAGGGGGGGCGACGCGGGGCGATCATCGTGCGGGTCGATTCCTGGTGGGGTGCACCGGTCAGGCCGTTGTCCTCCGACACCCGGCTCCCTTCTTGTTTCGACCAGCCGGCGCGGCTTCCTCCACCATCGCGCCCCGGCGTAGACTCTTCGGATTGTTCCCATTGACGCGAGCCTGACGATGATGCCGGTTCGGCCGGTGATGCCGCCCCGCCCCGATCTCTCTCCTCCGGTGCCGCCCGGGCCCGAACCGGCTCTCGCACCACCGCCATCGCCGGGTAACGCGTGCCATGTTCCGAGTGAAGATCTGTGGCGTGACAATCCCCGCTGACGCCCGGATGGTGGCGGCGGCGGGGGCCGACGCGGTCGGGCTGAACTTCGTCACCGGCTCGCCGCGCTGCCTGACGGTGGCAGCGGCCCGGTCGGTGGCGGAGGCCCTGCCGACCGGGGTGCTGCGGATCGGGGTCTTCGCTGGCACCGAGCCCTCGATGGTGCAAGCGATCGCCGCCGCGGTCGGCCTCGACGCGATCCAGTTCCACGGCCACCTCGCCCCCCCTGCAGCCGGCGCCCCAAACCCCTGCTGGGATCCCCCCGACGTGTGCCGGGCCGTCGTCCCCCATCCGGTCATCCGCGCCTGCCGACTCCGGGCCGACGGCCCCGCTGCGGCGGCGCTCGACGAAGCCCGGGGCTGGGTCGCCGCGGCACTGGCGGCGGGATGTGGCCCGGCGATGCTCCTGGTCGACGCCGGGGCCCCGGCCGGCGTGGCTCCCGCGGGCCTGGGGGGCACCGGGCTCGTTGTCGATTGGGAGCGTTTTGTCGCCGCCGGCGATCCCGGGCTACCTCTGGCCCTTGCCGGAGGATTGACCCCCGACAACGTCGCCGCGGCGATCGCGGCCACCGGGGCGATGGCCGTCGACACTGCCAGCGGCGTCGAGTCGGCTCCGGGGCGGAAGGATCCCGAGCGCGTGCGGGCCTTCGTCAGCCGGGCGCTCGCGGCTTTCGCGGCCCGGTCCGGCGGGAGCCCGGGAAGCGCACAAGCGCCTTTTCCATTCCCGGCAGACGGCTAAGATAGTTGCCGTCGGGCGGCCGAGCGGGCCGCCCCGGCACCCGGTCCCCTGCTTGCCCCACTCGGTTTTTTGCCACTGGGATCCATTGCAGGTCCCTCGCCCCTTATCCGCTCAATTCTTCCGCCCCATCAGTCCCCGCCCTCCCTGAAGGAGACTTCCCTTGGCCCAAGTTGAAACCCGCCTCCCCTACAAGGTTGCCAATCTCGCGCTCGCCGAATGGGGCCGCAAAGAGATCATGCTGGCCGAGAACGAGATGCCGGGCCTGATGGCGCTGCGTCAGAAGTATGGCCGGACCAAGCCGCTGTCCGGAGCCCGTATTGCCGGCTGCCTCCACATGACGATCCAGACGGCCGTCCTCATCGAGACGCTCAAAGAGCTCGGTGCGGAAGTGACGTGGAGCAGCTGCAACATCTTCTCGACCCAGGATCATGCCGCTGCGGCTATCGCCAAGGCCGGCTTCCAGGTCTACGCCTGGAAGGGGATGACGAACGAGGAGGCCGACTGGTGCATCGAGCAGACGCTGTTCTTCGCCGATGGCCAGCCGCTCAACATGATCCTCGACGACGGCGGCGACCTGACGTCGATGGTCCACACCAAGTATCCGGAACTGCTCGGCGGAATCCGCGGCCTCTCCGAGGAGACAACCACGGGGGTCCACCGCCTCTACCAGATGCACGAGAACGGCGAGCTCAAGCTCCCCGCAATCAACGTCAACGACTCCTGCACGAAGTCGAAGTTCGACAACCTCTACGGCTGCCGTGAGAGCCTCGCCGACGGCATCAAGCGGGCCACCGACGTGATGGTGGCCGGCAAGGTGGTGGTGGTGTGCGGCTACGGCGACGTCGGCAAGGGCTCGGCCCACTCGATGAAAGCCCTGGGGGCCCGCGTCATCGTCACCGAGGTCGACCCGATCAACGCCCTCCAGGCGGTGATGGAGGGCTACGAGGTGACGACGATGGAGGAGGCCGCTCCGCGCGGCCAGATCTTCGTGACGGCCACCGGATGCCGCGACGTGATCCTCGGCGAGCACATCGCGCGGATGCCCAACGACGCGATCATCTGCAACATCGGGCACTTCGATCTCGAGATCGATGTGTCGTGGCTCGAGAACACGAAGGGGATCAAGAAGGTCGAGATCAAGCCGCAGGTCGACCGCTACACCCTCCCCTCCGGCAACTCGGTGATCTTGCTTGCTGAAGGGCGGCTCGTGAACCTCGGCTGCGCCACCGGCCACCCGTCGTTCGTGATGAGCACGAGCTTCACCAATCAGGTCCTCG
>JBBAVV010000096.1:0-12064 GCA_040397545.1 Pirellulales bacterium | reverse complement strand
GGCGGTCCGAAGCCGGCGGCGCCCAAGCCCGCGGGGGCCAGGGATGGCCCCGCGGGCGTGAAGCTAGAAGCCGACGTACGTCACGAGGATGTCGCCGTGCTTCGTGAACCTGGCGATCACGGAGCAGCCGCAGGCGTAGTCGAAGCGAACCTGGCCGCAGCCGAAGAGCGTGCAGCGTGAGGTCTCACAGGGACAGCCCTTGCAGCAGACCGGCAGGCAGACGGGGATCGCGACGTTCAGGCCGGTCTCCGGACTGCAGGCCTCGAGCACCGTCTCGTAGGTCGGCTCGACGCAGCAGCCGCAACGACGGTGCTTGTGGGCGTGCTTGTGGCGGTACTTGATGCAGGGATTGGTGGGGCAGACGGTGATCGGGCCACAGCCCGGCTCGAAGCCGAAGCCAGGGTCGACGACGGGGCCGGCGAGCGGGGCGGGGGCGAAGCCCGGATCGGCAAAGCCGAGCTCGGCGGGATCCTCGGCGGCGATCGGATAGCCGGCGGCGAGTTGGCGGCGGTGCCCGAAGCCGGCGTCAGCGACTGAAGCCGCGGCGAGCAGGGCGAGGACACAGGCCCCAATGGGGAGCGAGCGGATCATCGGCGGAATCCTCCGTGGCAGGGATCGGAATCGGGTCGGGATGTCGCCCGGCCTTCCTGCAACCATGGCATGCGGCCGGCAGGAGTCAAAAAAAGAGTTGCGGTCGGATGGTGCCGGCTGGATCGATCATTCGGGGGAACCGGACACTGGGGTGATCAACGCCCGCCGGCCTGGCCGCGGGAACGCCCGGTCGACCGGGCGGGCTGTTCGCCGTAGGCTGGCTCCCGCCCCGCCACCTGTCCCCGACGACGATCGCCCCGGAGGAGACGTTCGCATGCCGACAGCGCTGTGCATGGTTGCGCACCCGGATGACTGTGTCATCTTCGGTTATCACTATATCCTCGCGAACCGACAGTACGAGTGGACGATCGCGTATCTGATCCCCGATGACGATTCCCCGCGCGTCGAAGAGATGCGGGACTACTGGAAGCGGCATTCGATCGACGTCTTCTCGCTGGCCTTGCCGCACGATCCTCCCCCGGCAGACATCACCAATCGCCGCTGCTCGATCCCCTACCCGGAAGCGAAACGGAGGATCGAGGAGACGGCCCGGCTGTACGACCACCTCCTCACCCATGGGAAAGAGGGTGAGTATGGCCACCCACACCACGTTTTCCTCCACCGGATCGTGGAGGAACTGGGGCGCGGGTTCGTCGCCTTCGACGTCGGCCCGTCGGCTCCCCTGCGCTGCAGTTCGCCCCGCGACGAGCAGGAATCGCTGCCCCTCCATGGCCGAGCGATCCGCCGATTCGTCAGGGAATACGGGCTGGAGACCTCGGCTGGATATCGGCTCGAGGGCAGCGCACCGTGAACCGGTGCGGTCGGCACACCGATCACAGCCCGAACTTCACCGCCACGCCGCAGAGGAGCACGGACAGGCCGGCCGGAGCACGGGCATGGCGCTGGAAACCAAGCGCGTGAACCAGTCCAAACCCCGATCGGATTACCATCACCATTACCGCCACGGCCATCGTCGCCACCGTGGCGGTGGCGAAGGCGACCCCGACCCCCTGCAAGGAACGCTGCCGAGCTCGTCGTACCGCTTCGGGGATCCCGCGTTTGGCCGCGGCGCGGAAGATCGGCAGCGGGCTTTCAGTATGATGGATGATTCGGGCCCTTTCTCTCTGGAAACCAGCCATGCGACAGGTCGGCCTCCGGCCCGATGCAATCCGCTTCAGCTGCCCCGAGCTCCATCCGGGAGGCTGCACCTGGTCGCCGGCGCTCGGCGCTTTTCTCGTCTCGTCGCAGAAGCAGGGGAAGCTCGTCCTCGTCGAGATGGACGGGCGCTGTGTCGACCTCCTCGATCACCCTCTCCTGATCACGTCGACGGCGGTCCGGGAACGCGACGGCCGGGCCTATGTCGCCGTCGGCCACCGCGGGGTACACGGGCGGAGCCTGTCGCCGCGGAAGTCGCCGGGCGACGACACGATCCTGCGGATCGGTCGGGTGTGCGTCTTCGACATCGCCGACCGCCGGCTCGTCGGCAGCCACGATCTCGCGCCGCTCGTCCCGGGAGCGCACCTCCTCCTCCCCGACGACCTCGTCGTCGCCGACGACGGCAGCGTCTACGTCACCGATGCCTGCCGCCCGGTGGTCTACCGCATCCCGCCGGCCGGGCACGGCGAACCGCATGTCTTCCTCGCCGACGAACGGCTCGGCGGCTCGAGCGCCGGTGGCAAGGGGAGCGGTCGGATCGGGGGCCTGGCCCTCCTCCCTCATGGCGCGATCATCTTCTCGAGCGCCGCCGACGGCCAGCTCTTCAAGGCCCCCCTCGGCAATGCCCATGAGTTCCGCCCGATCGGCACTCCCCATCCCTTCCCCGGTGCCGATGCGGTCGCGCTCGGGCCGGAGGGGCATCTCTACCTCGCCGCCACCAACGGCGATCGGCCGGGGACGGTCGTGTGGCAACTGGCATCGGATGACGGCTTCGAGTCGGTGCGCGTCGTGGCCGTCGACCGGCACGGCGAGGAGGACCGCGCCGTGGCCTTCGCCGTCGCCCAGCACCGCGTCTGGGCGATCGACGGGCACCCGGAGGCACTCGAGTCGTTCCGCCCCGACACTGCCGACTACGTGATCGCGCCGTTTGCCCCCTGACCTTATTCCGGTCGAGTGACGGGCGATCGCGCAGCGGACGATTGCCACCGTCCACCAGCCAGCCCAGCTTCGCGCGGAAGCAACGATCCGGCGGAGAGGAGCTGTTTCCCCTTCGACCATCCCTTGACCCCGGATGCTCCGGTCGTTCTGCTCCGCGCATGCCTCCATTCCGGAGGGCCGGGTTCGTGTGCCGTGCCCTCGTCATGATCGCCGTGTCGCTCGGTGCGTCTCCCGATCCGGGCAGAGGAGGCGTGGCATGCGCCGATGGCCCGACGGCGGAGCGTGAGGATCTCGGGGCCGAGCTGACCCTCACTCCCGAGCCTTCCACCGGCTTCCGGCCAGCCCCCGCCGACACCGCGGCGATCGTCCCGACCATCGCTGCGGTGCCGACTGAAGAGGCGGGTACGACGCCGCCGATGCTCCCGGATGACGAGCGGATGAAGATGGCGATCGACCACGCCGTGGCCGCCCGTCTCGCTCGGCATCCGCCGTTCTACGTCCCGGCCACCGACTTTGCTCCGCCGAAGGGCCTCGTCCTCCACGCGACCACCCACCGCGACAGCCGCTTCCCCTTCGCGCTGGCCCTCAACGGATTCGTCCAGGGACGCTGGATGAATCTTGCCCGCGGCGTCACGCAATGGACCGACGCCACCGGGAACACCGAGCCGGTCGTCAACGAAAACGCCTTCAATCTCAACCGCATCTATCTCCAGGCGGCCGGATACGCCGGCAGCGAGCGGGTGCTCTACAACTTCGCCCTCTTCGGCTCGACGAATGCCGGCCTCCTGGCCACCGTGGCGCCAGTGGGATTCGTGGGCTACGCCGTCACCGAAAACATCAAGGTGGGGGCCGGCGTGACGCAGGTACCCGGGAGCCGCGAGTGGCTGATGAGCTCGCAGTGGCCCTTCGGAATCGACCGCAGCATGGTCAACACCTTCATCCGCCCCAGCTATTCCCCCGGCCTGTTCTCGCTCGGTAGCCTGCTCGACAAGACGCTCTTCTACCAGGCGGGGGTCTGGAACGGCATCGACGGTGGCGCTGCTGGCCTGCTCAAGAACGGCACGGCGATGGCCTGGGCCGGTAACCTGTGGTGGGAACCGATCGGCCCCTTCGGCTTCGGTTACTCCGACATGGAGCACCACGAGTCGCCCGCCCTGCGCCTCGGGACGAGCGGCGTCACCGCCCGCTCCCCGGCCACGATCCTCGCCAACACCCCGGGCTTCTCCAACCCGGAAAACACCATCGTGCGTCTGTCCGACGGCACGCCGCTGTCGCAAACCGGAGCCCTCGGGCCCAACTCGCAGGTCGACTCCTTCAACTACAACCTCGCCACTCTCGACATCGGCTGGAAATGGCGCGGATGGTCGGCCTTCGGCGAATATTCCTGGCGCCTGATCGACGGCCTGCGTGGCACCGGGGCCTTCACGCGATCGAGCCTCTTCGACCAGGGGGGGAGCGCCTACCTCGGGTGGTGCTTCGTGCCTCGCACCTATGAGGTCTACGGTCGGACCAGCGCCCTGACCGGTCCGTTCGGGTCGGCGCAGGAGTTCGGCGGAGGGCTCAACTGGTATCTGCACGAGACCCGGCAGAACCGCTTCACCTTCGAGACGCTGTGGATCGATTCGAGCCCGGCCCAAAACCCGCTCTATCCCTACCGCGCCGGCTTCACCGGGACGGCGATCCAAGCGCAGTACATGGTCATCTTCTAGCTGCGGTCGACTCAGTCATTCCTGACCGCATCCGGCGGCGCGGCGCCGGCCGTGGACGGCGTCAGGCCATGAGGCGGTGGAACGTGTCGAAGAGGTAGGAGGCGTCGTGCGGCCCGGCGGCCGCCTCGGGGTGATACTGCACGCTCGCGGCCCGCGCCGTGCGGTGGCGCACCCCCTCGATCGTGCCGTCGTTGAGATTGCGGTGGGTGACCTCGAGCTCAGCCGGGAGCGTTGCTTCGTCGACGGCAAAGCCGTGGTTCTGCGAGGTGATCTCGACGCGCCCGGTGTGGAGATCCATCACCGGCTGGTTGGCGCCGCGGTGGCCGAACTTGAGCTTGAACGTCTGCGCACCGCAGGCCAGGGCGAGGAGCTGGTGGCCGAGGCAGATCCCGAACATCGGCACCTGGCCGACAAGCCCGCGGACGGTCTCCACGCAGCCGGTGAGGACCTCCGGATCGCCGGGGCCGTTGGAAAGGAAGACGCCGTCGGGGCGGTGGGCGAGGACCTCCGCCGCAGACGCCCGGCCGGGGAGGATCGTCACTCGGCAGCCGCTGCTGACCAGATGCCGGGCGATGTTCCACTTCATCCCGTAGTCGAGAGCGACGACATGCTTCACCGGTCCGGCGGGAGCGACGTCTGCATAGACGCCCCCTTCGGTCGGCTGCACGAGGGGCGTCGCTGATTCGTCGAGCGGCTGGGCCCAGTCGCTCTCCCCCGTGGGCATCACCTCGGCGACGAGGTCGCGGCCGACCAGCGCCGGCGCCGAGCGGGCCATCTCCACGAGCTTCACCGGATCGAGGATCTCACTGGAGATCACGCCGGTCATCGCGCCGCGGATCCGCAGTCGGCGGACGAGGGCCCGGGTGTCGATCCCCGAAAGCCCGATCACGCCGGCGCTCTCGAGGTAATCCTGGAGCGATCCGGTGGCGGTGAAATTGCTCGGGATCCGGCTTGCTTCACGGACGACGAACCCGGCCATGTGGATCCTGGCACTCTCGACATCGTCCCGGTTGACGCCGTAGTTGCCGATCTGCGGCGCCGTCATGCAGAGGATCTGACCGCGGTAGCTCGGGTCGGTGAGGATCTCCTGATAGCCGGTCATCGAGGTGTTGAAGCAGACCTCCCCCGACGAGGTCCCCCGGCCGCCGAACGACTCGCCGACATACACCGTTCCGTCCTCGAGTGCCAGCGCCGCACGTGCCACAAGCCGCCTCCTGCAGAGATTCAGACGGGGATTCCGCCGGGGATTCCGAACCGATTCGCGACGAATCGTACCATGGCCCACGCGGCTGTCAGCCGGCCCCCACCGAACCGGGGTAGACCGCAGCCCGGCTGCCGGAAAGGCTCCGGTCGATCGTCCGCGCGGGTGTTTCCCTGATCAGTTGGCCGGTGTCGGCTGCGGCTCCGGGGCCGGATCCTCGACCGCGGCTTTCTCGGCCTCGGTCAGCTCCAGGCCGTCGACCGGGGTGCCATCCTCGTCGAGCTTCCCGGCGGCCCACAGGGTGCCGCGGGTGACGAGCCCGAGGAACTCCGGCGTCGCCGTCGTCTCGGCGTAGTGCCCGATCGTCGTCCCGAAAACGCGGGTCTTGCCGAACTGGTTGGTCCAGATGCAGGTCTGCATGGCATTGCGGTCGGTGCTCATCGCCTCCCCCAGTGGCGTGGCGGTCGACCACACCTTGTCGGAGTAGTAGAGCTCCTCCTTCGGCACCTCCCACTCCAGCGCCATTCCGGCGAGGATCGGATGCTTTCCCTTCAGCTTGCAGGTGTAGGCGTAGTGGGCACCGTGGCCGGGGGAGGTGATCCCGCAGAACTTGAACCAGTCGTCGTTGCCGACCCGGTAGCAGTGCATCGCGCAGTGCATGAGGACCGCCGGCACCCCCTTCTCATGCTCGGCGAGGATCTTCTTCAGAAAGGCCGGGTCCTTGACGTCGGAGAAACACTCGTTGTGGAAGACGACGTCATAGCCCTTCGACCAGTCGGGCTTGTCGTAGATCGAGATCGGATGATTGGTCGACGTGCCCCCCTCCTGGACGACGGTCGTGCGGATCCGGGCCCGGGCCGCCATCCCCTTGGCGATGAGCACCTTCTGGGCGTCGTAGTCGTGGCAGCAACCGCCGGTGATGTAGAGCACCTCGAGCGGTCGGTCCTTCCCGGCGGGGGGCTCGGCGGCGGAAGCGACCGGGGCGAAGGCGACGGACCAGGCGACGGTGCAGGCGACGAGGGCACACGATCCAAGGCGAAGAAGACGACGCATAAAAGATTTCCTCCAGGATGGGTGGCGGAGGATACCACGGCGACGATCGGCTCATCCGCCCGCCGCGGCCGGGGAGACTGTCGTCTCGGGCCGGGCCGACAGCACGGGGCCTGTCGGCGCTCGAGCGAGCGATCCGATCTGCTTGTCGCAGCGGCGGTTGCGCGCGATCCCGAGAAATCCTCGCCGCCCCCTTGACTGTCCGTGGTATAATTTCAACGTCGCCGAGTCGTGGTCGAAAGGCCGCGAACGGGGGAACCAACCGGTGTGGTCGATCGCTCTTGCGAGGCGGCGACCAGACCCGGGGCGTAGGTTCACGCGAGTGAACCGGGGTACTTTCAAGCCCTAGCCCGTCAGCTAACCCCGTAGGCATGGTCGGACGCGGTGTCCGACCCGAATTGAAAGGGCACTCTTTCGCTCCCCGCAGGAGCGCGAAGGCCCTGGGTTTGCTACTGCGTCGGTCCTCCCGGTGGCCTTCTTCAGGCCCCCGGTCCGGCTTCCGACGCCGGAGGGCTTCTCACGTGTCTGTCCATGACTCCCTCACGGGAATGGTCTGTCTCGCGGTCCGCATCACGGACCTCTCCCTGCCGATACCGCCATCGCTCCCCCTCGGGGCGCTGTCGTTTTTCCTCGCTTGGCTGCCGGTGTGGATCGTGGTTGCCGTGGCGCTGCTGTTTTGGCTCTGCTTCCGCTGGATCCCCAATGACCGGATCGGCGTCGTGGAGAAGTGGTGGTCACTTGCCGGCAGCGTGACGGAGGGTCGGATCATCGCGCCTGCGGCCGAGGCCGGCTACCAGGCCGACATCCTCCGCGGTGGCCTCCACTTCGGCTGGTGGCGCTGGCAGTACGCCATCCACACCGCGCCACTGGTGAGCATCCCGGAGGGGAAGATCGGCTACGTCTTTGCCCGCGACGGTGAGCCCCTTCCCCCCAGCCAGACGCTCGCACGGGTCATCGACTGCAACAACTTCCAGGATGCCCGCGGCTTCCTCGGCCTCAAGTCCGCCGCTGACGCCACCACCGGCCGGATCGCCGGCCAGAAGGGACGCCAGCGGGCGATCCTCCGCGAGGGCGTCTATGCGATCAACCCGGCGCTGTTCACGGTGATCAGTGAGAACGCCGTCTTCGCGCTCAAGGTCGTGCAGACCCGTGCCGAGCAGGAGTCGCTCGGCCGCTGGCTGGCGGAGCTCCGTGCCGCCTCCGGCTTTGGTCCGGTCGTCGTCGGCAAGGGGACAGCCGTGGCGGCGATTCCCGACCATGACGCGGCCGTCGTCGCGGCGGAAACCCCGGCCGACTCGCTCGCGATCGTCACCGTCCACGACGGCCCGTCGCTGGCGCCGGGGGAGATCATCGCCCCGACGGTCGGCGGGGATCTCGCCGACGCCGACTACCACAACAACTACCAGGATCCGGAGGCCTTCCTCCGGGCCGGTGGCCGCCGCGGCCGTCAGCACATGCCTCTCACCGATGGCACCTACTTCGTGAACCGCTGGTTCGCGACGGTGGAGATGATCCCGAAGACGGTCGTGCCGATCGGCTCGGTGGGCGTCGTCGTCAGCTACATCGGCCGCACCGGCAACGACATCTCCGGCGCCACCTTCCGCCACGGCGAACGGGTGGCCGAGGGGGAGCGGGGCGTATGGGAGCGGGCCCTCGGCCCGGGAAAGTACGCCTTCAACACCTACTCCGGCAACGTCGTCCTCGTGCCGACGACGAACTTCGTCCTCCACTGGGTGACCGGTCGGAGCGAGTCACACCGCTACGACGAGAGCCTGAAATCGATCGACCTGGTGACGAAGGATGCCTACGAGCCGTCGCTCCCCCTCTCGGTGGTCGTTCACATTGACTACCAGCGGGCCCCGAGCGTCATCCAGCGTTTCGGCGATGTCCAGCGGCTGATCACGCAGACCCTCGATCCGATGCTCTCGGCCTACTTCCGTGACATTGCCCACAAGAAGACGATGCTCGAGCTCCTCCACGACCGCGACCTGATCCAGGCCGAGGCCCGCAAGGAGCTCCACGCCAAGTTTCACGCGTTCGACATCGAGTGTGTCGACGTCCTCATCGGCAAGCCGGAGACCGGCAAGGATTCCGGCAAGATCGAGACGCTCCTCGACCAGCTCCGCGAACGACAGCTCTCCGTCGAGCAGTTGGAGACCTTCGAGCGTAAGCGGGTGGCGTCTGAAAAGATGCGCCTCCTCGCCGAGGCGCAGGCCCAGGCGACGATGCAGACGCAGCTCACCAACGCCCGCGTCGAGGCGCAGATCGCCGAGCAGCAGGGGGAGGCCGATCTGTTCCGGGCGCGCAAGTCGGCCGAGCAGATGGTCGTGATGGCGGAGGCGGAGCTGTCGCGGTCGCGTCTCCAGGCGGAGCAGCGCGTTCTCCTGGCGGAGGCCGACGCGAAGCAGAAGGATCTCGAGGGGCGCGGCGAGGGGCAGAAGGTGATGCAGATCGGCCTGAGCGAGGCGGCCGTGCAGCTCAAGAAGATCTCGAGCTACGGCGACCCACGCCTCTACGCCCTCACCCGCATGGCCGACAGCCTGTCGACGAGCGTCCAGCCGCTGGTCCCGCAGCGGCTGTTCGTCTCCGGCGGCGGCGACGGCAAAGGGGATCAGGCGACCGGCCAGGGGATGCTCGGCCTGCTCGTCAATCTCCTTGTCGCCGAGAAGAGCGGCCTGGGGAGCATCGGCATCGATGAGGCCGACCCACTCAAGCGGTTTGCCGACCGGATGTCGGAGCAGGTCCTCGAATCGATGGCCGATCCCAACGCAAGCGAAACACGGCCGGTGGATCAACCGGCCGGGGCGTGAACGCTCTCCGTCACGGACTTGAGCCCCGTGGCGGAGGCGCTGTTCACCGGAGGCTGCCGGAGAGGAATCCTTCCCTCCGGCAGCCTTTTTTTGTGGCCTTCGAGCCGACCGGTGGGTGGCGTGCCCGCACCTCGCAGCGTCCCCGGCCGACCGCGGCAAGGGGTGCGAAGGTGCCGGGCCACTGGATCCGCAGGAACGGTCGTTGGATCCCGGCGGCCGCCGGCTTCAGGTCGTGTTGTAGGCCCGCAGCCGCCCCGCCGTCGCCTCGCGGGTGAACTTGTAGAAGTGCCAGTGGGTCACGCACCGGCTCATGTACTGTGCGAAGCCGACGATTCCCCGCCGAGTGACGACGCGGTTTTTGAGGAAGTGGCGCGCATAGACCGACCCCACCGAGAACAGCGATCCGTCGCGGACGAGCGTCTTCACCATCGCCCACAGCAGCGCCAGGGCGTAGAGGAGCGTGGGGATGCGTTTTCCCTCCCCCGCCTTCCGGCAGATTTCCGCCCGCCGGCTGACATACGACTCCGAATCGTAGGCCCGTGAGGATCGCTCCAGGTAGGCCTGCGGCGTGTAAAGCCGTGTGACGAGATCCCAGTAGCCCTGCCGGAGCTCGTCGCGCGTCATCTGCTTGGGGATGATGTTCAGGCTCGGATCGTCCAGCACGAGGCGCCCCTCGCGCTCGAGGCGCTCATAGAGCGGCGTCCGCGGGATCGCCTGGAGCATCCCCACCATCGCCAGTGTGATCCCGTTGTCCTGGATGAAGCGGTACTGATCCTCGAAGATCTCTTTGTCGTCACTGTCGAAGCCGACGATGAAGCCGGCGTTGACGTCGATGCCGGCCGCCTGGATCCGGGCGAGCTTGGCCTCGAGCGAATCCCCCCGCACGTTCTGGAACTTCTTCGTCTCCTGGAGCGACGCCATCCGCGGTGTCTCGATGCCGACGAAGACGCTGCGGAAGTTCGCCCGGTAGAGGAGGTCGAGGAGCTCCTCGTCGTTGGCCAGATCGATGCTCGCCTCGGTCGTGAGCCGGAGCGGATAGCCATGCTCCTCCATCCACGGCACGATCAGCTCGAGGAGCGCCTTGGCCTTCTTCTTGTCGCCAATGAAGTTGTCATCGACGATGAAGGCGGAGTGGAAGCCGGCCCGGCGGAGATCGTCGAGCTCGGCAATCAGCTGCTCGGGGCGCTTCACGCGCGGCTTGCGGCCATAGATGATAATGATGTCGCAGAACTCGCACTGGAAAGGGCACCCGCGCGAATACTGCACGGCGGCCGACGCGTAGCGGTCGACTTTCAGGAGGTCGAAGCGCGGCCGGGTCACCGTCGTCATGTCGGTCGGCTTCTCCTGCTCGTAGCGGGTGGCCGTCTGGATGCCGTGGGCGACGTCGTGGAGGAAGCCAGGCCAGGTCGTCTCCGCCTCGCCGATGAACCTCACGTCGCACAGCTCGGCAAAGAACGCCTCGTCGACCGAGACCAGCGGCCCGCCGACGACCGTCATCGGGGGGAGCGGGGCGAGCCGCTCGAAGATCTCCCGCATCCGCTCCTTCTGGACGATCATCCCCGTCACGCCAACGATGTCGAAACGGGCCATCGCCTCCCAGTCGATCTCCTCGACGTTCTCGTCGACGAGGACGACTTCGTGGTCACCGCACATCCCGGCCAACGCCGAAAGCGCGCCCGAGATCATCGTGCTCCGCTTGTTCCCCGGGTACATCGGGAGGGCGAAATCGAAGCCCCAGTAGGAGGGCTCGAAGCGGGGGTTGATGAGGCAGATCGAGAGCTTTCTTCCGGAGGCGCCGGGCACGGCGACGGCCCCGCACTCCGCGTCGATCACGGCAAGGGAATCGGCCAGCATCACGGACATGGTGCGCTCCTGGTCCTGTCGGGACACTCCGGAGTGCTCATTCCGGCGCGTGAGGGGGGAGCGTAGAGAATTGCCCCCAGGGTCCCTAGACCATTACTTGGGCTGTGACATGCGAAAAAGCCGCACAATCCCCACCTGTGGCGGGGCGCGGGGGCCGGATCGAACGATTCCGGGTCGAGGGCGGGGTGCGTTATTCGCCTCCTCCGCAGAATCTGTGGATGACTTCCGACTCGGGTGGATGTCTCAAAAAAACCGCTGGTGCATTCGATGCTTCGAACGGCTCTGAAACCGTCCGCTGTCCTGGCGGTCTTTTTTCGCCTGGCACAAGCAACCCGAGCCGGCAGCCGCCTGGCCGCGACGGCAGCCGCCTTGCCCGCCCCCCGGATTCAGTTCCCGCCCGGTTCAAACTCGTCGCGGATGAGGCGCTGGTGCCGTCGCGGGATCCGCGGGGTGACGAGTCGCCGGTACGGGAAAAGTGTTTTTCGGATTTCACTTTCTGCGTGTGGTGCGTGCGCTGTGGGCTAAAAACGCGGTAAAAAAATGATCGGGCGGCCGTGGCTTACGGAAACACTGAGAGCATTTGGACAGGGCCTTGGATTGGCCTTGACATCTTTTTAGGGGGTTAGCTACTGAATTGGTGGGGGTATTTGCGGCACCGCGTTGAATGCAGATCTACTCATCGAAAGGATGGATCCTATGGCTCGCTTTTCTTTGAAAGCCTTTTCCGTTTGGCTGGCTGCCTTGGC
>JBBAVV010000095.1:0-12468 GCA_040397545.1 Pirellulales bacterium | reverse complement strand
CTCCACGATGTCGGCGCGCGACTTCGCTCCCCCCGCATAGAGCTTGAGCGCGACCAAATGCGGGAGCGGCACGATTCGAAGCGGGCTGCCGGGGCGGACGACGGTGTCGGCCACCGCGATGCCGCCATCGATCACCGCCGGAAACCGTCCGCCGTAGTTCACGATCTGGACAAGCCCAAATGAACCGCGAACATCAACGACGCCGCCGAGGGGATCCGCGCCATCCGGCTCCCGCAGCTCGACTTCAAAGCCAGCAGCCCGCAGGGCCAGGGCAACCCGGTGAAGCGTGCGCAGATCGGTATTCACACCGAGATCGAGATCGTCCGTAAACCGAACGTAGCCATGCGCTGCCAGGGCGATCGCTCCGATCACCAGCGCGTCAACGCCCTCCGCAGCGAGAATGGCGCTGACTTTTTCAGCGGCCGCGATGACGCCATCGGGGTCGGCCATGGGTTAGGCCTTGCGGGGCGCTGGGCGGAGCTCCGCGAATCGCGCGGACATCCCCAGGGCCGCCTTGATCCGCTCCTCGATCGTCATCCGCCGCACCCGCTCGATCTCCGCCTGCAGCGAAGCCGCATGGCTGGCACTCGGCCGCCGACGCGGAAATGACGCTTCAGGTTCCATGCCGCTAGCCCTTCGGAGAAAGCAAGGCAAAACGATGGGTGAAAGCACCGCGTTGCCCTTCCAGCATAGGTCGTCAGAGCCAGCCGTGGAAATCCCGCAAACAACCCACCGCCCGCCGCCGATCGGGCGTGGAGAGTTGGGGCATTTGGGAAGCTCCGAAGGCGAGGGTGAATGGAGCGGCTACGGGAGGCGTCCCGATGACACGGGTTGTTCTGCGGGCGGGCTTCGGACGGTGTCGATTCAAAGGAAGAGTCTGTCGATCGTGCGGATTATTCGCCCGGCGACGGTCATCGAACTGCAACGAGGGGACGACGCATGGTCCACGGCGACAAACGGGCATTCCACGTGTCGGGCTTCCTCCTGGCAATCTCCATGGCCCTGCCGCCATCCACGGCTGAGGCTCAAACCGGCACCCGCTTGTGGCACGGGCTGAAGGCCGCGGCGCAGACCCTCCATCGGGAGAAGCCGGCGACCTGCAAGGACGACTCCGTCGAGCAGCTCGCCAGCGAGATCGACTGGCTGGAGAACCACATCGATACCTACGGCTCGATCGTCGCCAAGCAGCCGGATGTGTGGGGCCAGAGCCGGCTGACGCGCCACCGCTACGAATACGAAGCGCAGATGAAGGCGGAGCTGGGGAACTTCCAGGACCTCAACAACGCGAGCATCAGCCGCAGCGATCAGTCGTTCGTCGGCATGGCGATGGCGATGAGCCAAGGAAGTGCCGGGGCGACCCCCCAAAGCACCACCAACGTCCAGAACATGATCTCCGATCCCACCAATCCCTCCAGCGGCGTCATCGACCGCGCCGCGCCGTTCACGACGGGAACGCAGCAGCCGTTCGCGAGCTACGGCTTGGCGGACAACAACGCCGTCAGTCTCGAGCCGTCGATCCACCTCGATCATCTCTCGCAGTACATCGGCCACCTCGACGAGCTGCGGCGGATCAACGAGGGGGACGACACCGTTGACTCCCCCGGCTACGCCCTGAATCTCGTCCGCATCCCGATCTCGATCCTCCCCGGTAAGAGCACCCAACGGGGGCACGGCGCGGAGGTCACCGTGATCGGCGAGGCGCAGCTGGGAGACGATCTCCTCCCCACGACGTTCCGCAGCATGGTGATCAACGATTTGATCGATCTCCTCGCCCCGGGGCTGACCTTCGCCGTCAACAACGGCGAGGTCCGCACCGCGCTGTGCACGACGGCGCTCGCCCAAGATGTCAACGCCTTCGAGGCCCGGGTCCTCCCCAACGGTCGGATCGTGCCCGGAGGGGAAGCCAATCCCGATCCCGTTCGTGACGACCAGCGGCGGCAGCTCGTGGCGAAGGTGCGCAAAGCGATGCGCTCTCACACCATTTCGGTGTCGGTGCCGACAGCGAAGATGCGCCGGGCGCGGATGCCACTGCCTCCGGAGGAGCTCGTCGACGTCGTCGGCGAGGTCCAAGTGGCGATGATGCTGCGGGCGACATTCGAGGCCCTCGGGGCCAATCCTGCCAACCGCCCCTGCATCGAATACAACGACGTCCGCGGCTTCCTCGGCGAGGAGCTCCAGGCCGCCTACGACTTCCTCTCCCAGCCGCGCCAGGCGGCGGTGTGGGAGGAGTTGCCGGGCTGGAACCTCGCGGAGCTGATTCGCAGCCATCGGATGGGGGAGCTCGAGCTGCGGCGCCGGGCGTTCTTCGAGTCGCTCGGCCTGGACGACGCGGCGCCGCTCACCGAAACGGCCACCGAGCCCTGCTTGGGCTGTGTCTGCCGGGGAACGTGCGAGAACGATGTCGGCCCCTGCAAGATCTGCCGGACGACGACGGCGGTGCTGGCGTGGACGATCCTCGTCGAATCGGCGCTCCTCAACGAGCGGCTCATCGAGGACATGCGCAACATCTCTGCCGCCAAGGGGTTCGCGGGGACATGTGGCTTCGCCGGCCCGTTCTACGGCCCAAATCCCCCCCCGGAGAGCCGCGACGGCTTCAACGACTACGTCCGCCGCCGCTGGCCGATCCGAATCTTCGCCCTCGATCCGGTCTCCGCCGAGCAGAACGTGGAAGAGATGTTTTCGCAGCGTCGCGAAATGCAGCTGGCCTTGGCGATGTCGGTAGCCCATGGCCGATCCAACCGGCAGACGATGTCCCGCTACGACCGCGCCCTGCAGACGAACATGGCGACGATCGGCCTGAATCAGACCGCCGTCGGCTTCACTCATGGCGCCGACACCTTCGGCTGGCGGTTCTACCCCCGCGTCCAGGCCCCCCCCACGCAAAACAACCTCACCGCCTTCCGCGACACGCTCATCGGCACCAACTCGCGGAAGCAGGATCTCTCCCAGCGCTTCCTCGAGCCGGGGATGCGCGAGTGCACGGCGATGATCGTCATGCCGTCGTTCGTCCCCTACGTGACGTTTGACATCCGCACGAACTGGTTCTCCCTTACCAACCCGAAGTCGACCGACCAAAGCATGCGGCAGGCGATGAAGCTCTCCCGGAGCGTCAAATCGATGCAGCAGTCGGCCGCGATGTGCGCGCAGAATGCCGGCGCCTACCGCGACGGCGAGGTGGCCCGGCTGATGCGGCGCGTCGACCAGCTCGACCGCGAGCTGCCGCTCCAGACGATGATCGCGCAGATCCCCTACGAAAACACCAGCGGCGGCTTCGAGCTCTTCAACACCGGCGTCACTGACCTTGCCCCGGAGCTTGTCGGGTATTACGGCGCCGAGGGGGTCGATCCGAACGGCACGACGGTCATGTTCCTCGTCGGCAAGGGCTTCAATCTCCACGACACGAGCGTCATCGCCGGCGGGAAGTCCGTGCCGATCACGATGATCAGCCGGCAAGTCCTCCGGGCCGAGATCCCGCCGGGGGTGCAGACGATCCGGATCCCCACGAAGGGGCAGGCCGCCCCGACTCCCGCCACTCCCGCCACGGCGGCGCGGCACGAGGGCCACACGCAGCGGCTCGTCGCCCGGCGCTCGCCTTCGGGAGTGATGCTCGTCAGCGGCACCGAGAAGATCCCCACGCCGGCCGGCGCTCCGCAGAGCTCGCTCCGGGAGCAAGATCCTTCCCCTGGCCAAGGTCCTTCCACTGGCCGAGATCGCTCCGGTGGCAGCGGCAAATCATCTGGTGGACGGAATCCCTCCGGTGGCGACGGCAAATCATCCGGTGGACGTGATCCCTCCGGTGACAGCGGCAAATCATCTGGCAGCGGCAAATCATCTGGCAGCGGCAAATCATCTGGTGGCGGAAACTCATCTGGTGGCGGAAACTCATCTGGCGACGGCAAATCGTCAGGTGGCCATGACTCCTCCGGCAACAGCGACGCCTCTCCGTCGGCCGACGACACAGAGCCGCGCTCGGTGCTCCCGCGGAAGGCCTTGCAATTCCCGCTCCCACTCCCGGCTCCGGCACCAGCCGCAACGGTTTGCAGCGACAACGACCCATGTGCCGAATGCTGCGACATCGGCGAGTTTGTCGACATCCACATGGCGACACCGTACGGCGTCAGCGATCACCTCCTGATCCCGATCTACAATCCCGGTACCGCCCCGCAGCCACAAGCCTCCTGCGATCTCGCCTTCGAGCCGGGGTCGTCGATCGCGCTGACAACGACGAAGACGAAAACGGGCGGTTGGAAGATCAATGAGTTCTTCCAGGGGAGCAGCGACCGGATCGAGATCACGGCACCGGCGGCGTTCGCCGCGCCGGCCGGGGCGGAACTGCGCTGCACGCTCCGCGACGAGCAGACGGGGGCAACCGTGGCGACGTTTTCGGTGCCGACGCCCACCTTCCAGTCACGGAACCACGCCTACGTCTTCACCGGGGCCGACCTGCGGAACTTGATCGGCGACACATCACGGCCGGCCACCGACAAGACCATCCGCGGCGCGGTCAAGCCCTACATCGATCACCTCGGCGCGACGCGCAACGAGGGGGGCCTGCCGAATGTTGCCTGCCATCTGATCCTGACGGCCGAGCTCGCCACCGGCCAGCAGGTGATCCGAGTCGACGGATCGATCGCGATCGATGTCAGCCGCGCCACCGATGCGGCGGCCGACGATCAGGCGTCGCGCCCGCCCCACGTCAGCCGTTGACAACATGCCGGGGGCTGCCGGCCAGAAACGCTGCCACGTTGCCGGCGGTCGTCTCGAGGAGCCGGCGGCGGGCGTCACGCGTCGCCCAGGCGATGTGAGGCGTGATCACGCACCGCGGCGCCGTGAGGAGGGGATTGGAGGGGGACGGCGGCTCGACCGAGAGGACGTCGAGGCCCGCCCCGGCGATCCGCCCGGCATGGAGCGCCGCCGCCAGATCGGCCTCGTTGACAAGCGCCCCCCGCGCGGTGTTCAAGAGAAACGCCGTCGGCTTCATCTGCTCGATCCGCGGGGCGTTGACGAGATCTTTGGTGTCAGGCGTGAGTGGGCAGTGGAGGCTGACGACGTCGCTCTGTGAAAAAAGCGTGTCGAGGTCGACGCAGCCCGGGTCGCCGGCGGGATTGCGGCGGTGAGAGAGGACGTTCATCCCGAAGGCGCGGGCAACCTGCCCCACCGCCCGGCCGATCCGGCCATGCCCGACGATCCCGAACGTCAGCCCGGCAAGCTCGACGAGGTCGCCGTCCCAATAGCAGAAATCGGGGCAGGCGGCCCAGCGCCCCTCATGGACCGTTGCGTCGTGATGGCCGGTGCGGTTGGTGAGCTCCAGCAGCAGCGCGAAGACGGCCTGGGCGACGTTGGGCGTGCTGTATTCGGGGACATTACAAACCGGAATGCCGCGAGCCTTCGCGGCGGCAACATCGACGATGTTGAACCCGGTGGCGAGCACGCTCACCATCTTCAGGGCCGGGAGGGATCGAAGAGCCTCGGCCGTGAGCACCGTCTTGTTCGTGAGCACGACATCCGCGCCGGCAGCCCGGGAAACGACATCGCCCGGCTTCGTCCGATCGTGGACGGTCAGTTCCCCGAGCCGAGCGAGCGGCTCCCAGGAGAGGTCACCGGGGTTGGCGGTGTGGCCGTCGAGGACAACGATCTTCGTCATGGTGGCACCGGAGGGCGGGCGGACTGGAAGGCCCCCACGATAGCAGCCTTGCCCCCGGCCGTCACACGCCCCGCGGTACGGCCCAGTGCCCGGCCCGATACGCCCGCGTGAGGAGCGATTGGGCCTCGTCGTCGCCGATGATCCGCTCGGCGGCGGCGTCGAAATGGAGCGTCCGCGCGAGCCGACAGGCGATGTTGCCAAGATGGACAAGCGCCGCCGAGCGATGCCCCTCCTCGATGTCGGCGTGGGGGCGGCGCACGTCCCCGCCGGCGATCGCCGTCCGCACGGCATCGAGAAAATCGTCGTGGTGGGCGACGAGATCCACCGAGCCGGTCTCCTCGTCGACGAGCTTGTTGCGCTCCGAATAGAGCTGCCAGCCGGTTCGCTTACCGAGCATCAGCATCCCCTTCGTGCCATAGAAGGCGTTGCCGTTCTCATGCCCTTCCTGAACATACGGCGACCAATCACGCTGCTCGAAGACGAGCTGCCGGCGCTGCGCGGAGCCCCCTGCCCCGGGCCATTCCCAGACGCAAACTTGCGTGTCGGGGAACTCCTGATCGTCGTCGAAGAAGTACTTTCCGCCCAGCCCCGCCACCCGATCGGGATGCTCGTCGACACCGAGCCCAAAGCGCGCGATGTCGATCTCATGAACGCCGTCGTTGCCGATGTCGCCGCAGCCGAAGTTGCGCCAGAACCGCCACACCCCCGGGAGGAGGTTCTTCTGATAGGGCTGCCAGGCGGCCGGGCCGACCCACTGATCGTAGGCGAGGCTCGCGGGCGGATCGGAGGGCTTCTCTTTGCCGATCGAACCGCGGCGCTGGCTGTTCCAGGCCTTGGCGACGATCACCTCGCCGATCGCCCCGGCGCGGAGCTTGTCGATCGCCCGGCGGATCATCGGGGCACTACGGGCCTGCGTCCCCACCTGCATGGCGACGCGGTTGCGACGCGCGGCCTCGACCATCAGCCGCCCCTCACGGAAGTTGTGGCAGGCGGGCTTCTCGACATAGACATGCTTCCCGGCGTCGGCGGCGAGGATCGCGGCAGGCCCGTGCCAATGATCGGGGGTGGCGATCCAGACAGCGCGCAGCGCCTTGTCGGCGAGCACGTCGCGGAGATCCGCGCTCCCCTCCGGCTCATCGCGCCCGGCGTCGACAACGAGCGACTTAGCGGCCGCGAGCCTGTCGGCATCGACATCGCAGACCCACGCCACGCGCACATCCTTGCGACGGACGAGGTGCTCGAGATGCGATCGCCCCATCCCGCCGGGGCCGATGACGGCCACCGGGAGCGGCTCGACGGGCTCGGCCCCCCGGGCCACCGCCGCCGCCAGCGGCAACGCCACCGCCGCGGCCCCCGACTTCAACACCAGTCTTCTCGCTTCGCGCATGGATCGCCCCCCCGGATGACATCCCCCGTTCCCTGCGACGCTCGACAAGAGCCTACTGCCACAGGGTGGGAAAGTGGCAGCCGACGAGCCGGCCGGAGGGGAAAAGGTGCCAGCCACCAAATCTGGGCAGGATGCCAGACGCCCCGGCTTCCATCACGATCGACTTCCCCGCGACCCCAACAACCGGGCGAGAAGATCCGCGACGCCGACCGACTCTGCCATCCGATGCATGTGAGCGACATCGAGCGTCTCGCCGCGGAGGGACATGAGCCTCGTGACGTCGTCCCATTGCCGCTGCGACGACTCGTCGCCGAGCCGAAACCACTCGAGCTTGGCGACGATCGAATCCTCGGCAGTGGCCACGGGTACGAGCAACGATTCCTCTCCACCAAGTCTCCGGGGAACGGCCCGCGTCATCGCAGCGAGATCGAAGGGGCGGCCCCGGCTGACGAACACGTCCACCTTGTACGCCGTGGGAAGGTGGATGAGGTTGAAGCACGACCTCCGCTCGACGGCTTGCTGAACCGCTTGCCGGCTGACGTAGAAGTCGACGCCAAACGCCGCGAGAAAGGGCTCGATCTGGTCAGACCGAAGCTCACAGACGAGATCGACATCCATTGTCGATCGGATCGCCCCGTGGACGGAGCTCGCCACGCTCCCACCGACATAATGCCTTACGCCGAGTCGCTCGAGCACCGCCGCGACCGGCGTCAGGGCGGCGAGAAGGTCGGCGGTGTCGCTCATCGCCCCCGATCCCGCAGCCAGACCCGCACGTCGGCAGCGAGTTCGACCCCGTAAGCGAGCTCGATGTAACGAAGGCGGACTTCCGTCTCGTCAGCTTCCGGATGCCGGGCACGGATCGCGTCGAAGGCAAGGCGGCGGCCGCGGTTTGACATCCGACAGGCTGCCCGGAGGCGATCCAGCGGCGACATCCGCCGAATGCATTCCAGTTGGACGGCCTCCGCCTCGGCGGCGGTGTCGTTCGTCGGGTCGGTCGCTGGGGGCATGGTCTCCATAACCGGTAGTTTAAGGCTTCGAGGGGAAGAAAAGGTGCCAGCCACCAAAATTGGAGAAGCCTGCAACCTACCCAGATTTGGTGGCTGGCACCTTTTCCCCACAGGGTGGGAAAGTGTCAGCCGATGAGCCGGCCCGGGCGCCGCAGGAGCGCAACACGACTGTCGCCGCCGAGCGGCAATGTGGCGATCGGCGCCACTCCGTCCATCCACCACACGATGGTCCGACCGCTTGCCGTCTCGCGGACGACGATCCCCGGGCGGCCGTTGCTTCCGGCTGAGAGCGTGGCGACGATCGACCAGGCTGCTGTGGGGGAGGAGAGGCCCGCCGGCGAAAGGGCCCGGCTCGACAGCGCCGTCGCTCCGTTCATGAGCCACACCACCGCCGTCCCGCTCATCCGGTCGCGCCACACCAGATCCCCCCGGCCGTCGCGATTGAAGTCGCCGCTGGCTACGACCTCAAAGCGGGCATCGCCGCCGAGCGCCGTCGCGGAGCGCTTCGCGAGGCCGTTCATGAGCCACAGGACCGTGACGCCGCTCGAGGCATTCCGCCAGAGGAGATCGGCCCGGCCGTCGCCGTCGGCGTCATACCGACCCGAGGTTGAAACGAGCCGCCAGACGGAGTCACCGCCAACCGTGGCGCTGGCCACGGCGCGGCCGCCGTTCATGAGCCAAATCACGGTCGAACCGCTCCGGCCGTGACGCCAAACGAGATCGTCGCGGCCGTCGCCGTTGTAATCATCTGACGTCTCGATCTGCCAAGCGGTGCCGCCGCCGAGTGCGGCCGTCCCCTTCACGGTGCCGTCGGCCCGGAGCAGCTTGAGGGAGTTGGCGCCGGTCGACTTGTTGCGCCAGACGAGATCGGAAACGCCGTCGCCGTCGAAGTCGCCGATCGTGGCGATCGTGTTCACCCCCCCGCCGCCGCCGAGGGCCCGTGTCCCGTTCGTCGCCCCGCCGGCATCGAGGAGCCAGGCGACGCAGGCCCCGGTCGTGGCCTCGCGCCACACGACATCGCCGACGCCGTCGCCGTTGAAGTCGATCGGAGGGCGCGGCGCCGCCCGAACGAGCGCGCCATTGGCCGCCGCCACGACCGCAGCATAGCGCCAGGCGGAAGCCACCGGCTCATCCATCGCGTGGAGCTTGGCGAAATCTCCCCACGGAGAAGCCCCCGACTGGCCGGTGAATTGGAAGTCGACGTAGAGGCTCATCCCGGCGGCAGCGAGGCCCTGGAGATACTGCCGGTAGAGGTCTCCCATCCGCCGGTCGTTCGTGGCATCGTAGAAGGCCTGCTGGGCGGGGCTGCCACGGCCATCGAGATGAATGCCCCCTTCGTAAGCCACGAGGCCGATCGGGCGGCCGAGCGTCGCCGACCAGGTGTCGGCGAGGGCCTTGTGGCGCCGCGTCCAGTCGAGGGCCGTGTCGACGGCGGTGCGGCAGTCGGCGAGGATCGTGTCGACGGTCGTCGCGGCGGAGTAGGTGGCGCGCTGCTCGTCGGTGGGGAGGATGTAGGGGGCGATGGCGAGGACATCGAAGGATCCCCCCATCGCGGACGCGACCCGGTTGACGATCCATTCGTTGGCCGCCTGGCCGGCTACCACGCGGACCAGCCGCGATGTCTGCCCGGCGAAGACGCTGCTCCAGAGGTCGAGATCTCGCTTCGCCTCAAGGCCGGCGATCTGCCAGTGGTCGAGGCCGGCATATTCGGGGCGCCCGGCGACTTCATCGACGACCCGAGCCCCGTCAAACCCCCAGCCGTAGTTCCAGATCTCGTTTGACCATTCGACATACACCTTCCGCCCCGGCTCGAGCCGGTCGCGGACCGTCTGGGCGAAGGCGCGAACATACGCATCGTCGGCCCGCGGCGGCATGTTGAACCACGGATCGGCGTCGAGATCGTTGGCCAAGTGCACCATCTGCTCGATCGAGACGCCGTTGACCTTCGGCTCGCTCGCCGAGCCGTCAGGGCCGGAGCTCTGTCGGGCAGCATCGGCGGGGCGGGCGTCGGCAACGGTGCGGACGTCAGAGCTATTGGTCTCCTGCCAGGCCATGAAGCGGATCGTCGAGAAGGGATCGAGGCGCTCGAGGAAGAGCGGATGAAACGGCGAGAACGGCGCTCCCGGCTTCCACACCTCTCCCGCAAAGCTCTTCCCCTTCCAATCGGGCATCCACACATGGATTCCGCGGACCGGATCGGCCGAGTCGGTCGACTCGATGCGGACGAGAATCCCGGCGCTCGTCGGCGCGACGGCGAGTTCCGCCCGGTGGATTCCGTCGGCCCCGGTGGTTGTCGAAAGGACGCGGGCATCGAAGCCGAAGCTCACCGTCCCCTTCCCCTCCCACTGCGCGTGATAGGTGCCGCTGGGATAGCTGCCGACATCGCGAAACAGGAGCGTGGCGGCCTGATGACGGAACTGCCGGCCGTTTTCCGTCCAGGTCTCGAAGCGGGTAATCTCCCCCTTGGCGTTCAGCGGAAGCGGATGGGTGTCACCGACATCCCAGCGGCCCGCGCCACTTGCCACGTCGACCGACTGCGCGATCCACGGGCGCGAGGCTTGGAAGGCGTCGGTGAAGGTCCAGGCGGGCGACCAATCGACAACGCTCTCGACGTTCATCCCCACCTGCATCGGGGTAGCGGCGAACATCGCCCGCGATTCGAGCCGCTCGGCCCCCCGAAAGGCTTTCCCCCGCCGGCGCCCGCCCCGCGTGCGGCGTTTTGCACCACCCACTGGTGCAGAATCGAACAGTCGGCCAAAGCTCTCAGCGATGTCCATGAGCGTCTCCAGGTTCGGTCAGCAGCGCGGGATCAAGCCTGACTCACGTGCGGAATCGTCCGCACGCCCCGGGCCACGATCCCCATTCCCCCTGACCGATGCAGAAACGCTACGCAGATCCCGTGCCAGTCATCCATTCCCTCCGCTCACTTCACCCAGCGGTGGGCGTGGGAGAAGGCGTGGTGATACCAACTCCCCTTCGCGAACGGCCGGAGGTGGATCCCACAGGGAATCGCATGGCCACTCGAATCCTTGATCTTGCCGCCGGTCGAATCGATCACCAGCGGCACGCCATCCGGGCTCTCGGCGCAGTGCCCCACCCACATGATGACGTGCGTGACCTTCGTCCGCTCCTTGTTGCCGATGTAGAGAAGGTCGCCGGGGACGAGCTCCTGGGCGAGCTTCTCATACCACTCGCCGGAGGCGCCCGCCGGTCGAGCGATGACCTGGGCATGGAGCTCGCCGTGCGAAGACGGCGCTTTTGTGAGCGAACCCTGCTTGTGGATGTCGGTATTGAGATGGATGCCCAGGGCCCAGTTGTAGTTCCAGCCGCTGAAATTGCTGCAGTCGACCCCCTTGCCGTTGCGGCCGGCACAGCACTTCTGCCACGGCCACCCCGCCGGCGGATCCCAATCGGGGACATGGTGGTGCTGGTACTGGTAGCCGATGAAGCGCGTCGCCGCGGCGACGACCCGCTCCCGCCGCCACTCGACCGGCTTCGCGAGCACCTGCGGTGGGCAATCGAAGCGCCGCACGGGCACCCCCCACGAGCCCCACTTCTGTTTCACCTTCGCTGAATACCACTCGTGCTGCGGCACCGAGCTCTCCTCGGCCACGCTCCCGCGCGGGCCCTTGGCGTCGAAGAGCAGCTCGTGGAGCGGCACCTTGAAGGTGAGCTTGTACGGGCTCTTGTAAGGCCCTTGATAGGCCACGGCCCCAGCCGACTCATCGATGCTCTCGCTCTGGCCTGTGTCGCCATCATCGGGCGCCTCGGCCACGGCAACGGCCGCTGAAGGGAGATCCTGCGCCGACACCGCCACGGCGCCCAGGATGGCGGCCGACAACCCGATCCATTCCCACCCACATCGGATCCAGCAAAACAAACCTCGGCGCGACAGGCCCATTCTTTTGCTCCTTGCTTTCAGGGAGTCCATCAACCGCCGAAGAGAATCCTGTAGACCGTCCTGCCGAGAGAGAAAAGGTGCCAGCCACCAAAATTGGAGAAGCCCGCATCCTGCCCAGATTTGGTGGCTGGCACGAATGGCACGAAGTTAAGGCTTTAGTCTTTGGTCTGAAAGGGCTTGCATCAACTCGGCGCGTGGTTTGGTCATGAGCGGGTAGTTCTTCGGCCGTCGTTTTCGCACACGCTGTTCATGCCTGTCGGGCCGGAGTGGCAGCACCCGAATCCTCCGCAGCGGCAGGCCGGTCCCGGCTGCCACCAGCCATCGCAGGGCATCCACGAAGCTGATGCGGTCGGGCATGACGCCCCGCCGCTGGGCTGCTTCAAGCATCACCAGTCTCACGAGGTTGTACACGATTGCGAACATGGCCAACTCCTTATGGATGCCATCGACACTTTTGGTGCGAAGTACATCCATGCTGACGATCTGCCTCTGGTGAACCCGAAACACGGCGTGCATGCCGGACTGCCAG
>JBBAVV010000094.1:343-12768 GCA_040397545.1 Pirellulales bacterium | reverse complement strand
ACGACAGCGTCTTCCGCGAGTTTTACTCGGAGCGCGACGTCGTCCACGAGGAGCGTCGGCTGCGGACCGACAGCACGCCGACGGGGCGCTTCCAGGAACAATTCGACAGCATGTTCTGGGCTTCCTGTGGGTATTCCTGGCCCGTCATCGGTTGGCCGAGCGATTTGAACAGCTACACCGAGGCGCAGGCGCAGGAATACTGGAATACCTACTACCGCCCCGGCAATCTCGTCGGCGTGGTTGTCGGCGACTTCGATGCGGCCGCCGCGAAGGACTTCATCACCCGCTATTTTTCCCGGCTCTCGGCTGGAGATAAAGCACCGCCGCCGGTGGTGACCCTCGAGGTCGACCAGCTGGCCGAGCAGCGGATGAACGCCGAGGGGGATTTTCCGCCCTCGGTCGAGATCCGCTATCACACCGTCCCCGGAGGCCATGTCGACAGCTATCCGCTCGACATGCTCGCCGAGATCTTGAACGAGCGCACCGGCCGGCTCTACCGGGGCTTGGTCGAGGAGCGGGGCATCGCTTCGAGCGCCCAGGCGGCCTCCGACACGCGGAAGTATGCCGGGCTGTTTGCCTTCGAGGCGGAGACGCGCGGCGAGGCGACCCCCGAAGCCCTCGAAGCGGCCTGGTATGAGGAGCTGGCGCAGCTCCAATCCGCGGAGATTCCGGAGCGGGAGCTGCGGAAGGTGAAGAACCGGGTCGCCGCGGGCAACTACCGGCGCCTCGAGAGCAACATGTCGTTGCTCGTCCAGCTGGCCGTCGCCGAGGCGACGCTCGACTGGAAGGAGATCAACGACGGCCCGCGGAAGTACGAGGCCGTCACGGCGGCCGACATCCGGCGGGTCGCCAACGAATACTTCTCCCCCACCAACCGCAGCGTGGCGACGTTCCGCCGCAAAGCGGGGGAGTGACACGGTGTCGAGTTTCGGATTCGCTTCCTGCCCCGATTCATTCCTCCTTTCCCAGGTGTTTTCCGTGACGACGTTCCACCGCTGCCGTGCTCTTGTGGGAATCCTGGCCGTCGTGGCCTCGGGGCTGGTGGCGCGCGGGGAGGAGCCCGCGGTGCTTCCGGCCCGGCCAGAGGAGATCGAGTTTCAATCGCTCGACTTCAAGGTGCCGGAGGCGAAGCAATTTCGTCGCACGCTCGCCGATGGCACGGTGGTGTATGTGGCGCCGTCGCATGAGTTTCCCCTCGTCAAGATCTCGATCACGTTCAAGGGGGGGGCATCGCTCGATCCGGCCGATGTTCCCGGGCTCGTGGCCACGACCGCACGGATGGTGCGCGAGGGGGGCACGGTCGCATCGAAGCCGGCGGAGTTCGACGAGGCGCTCGACTTCCTCGCCACCGAGATGGGGGTGGGGAGCAACGACGCCTTCACGACGGCCGGGCTCAACTGCCTGTCGAGCAATCTCGACGAGAGCCTGGGGCTGTTTGTCGACATGCTGCGGAAGCCCGGGTTCGACGAGGCGCGACTCGAGACCTCGAAGGCCCGCTTGCTCGAGGCTCTCAAGCAGCGCAACGACGACGCCTCGTCGATCCTCTCGCGGGAGTGGAAGCGCCTCCTGTGGGGCACCGACCATTTCGAATCGCGTGAACCGACGGCGGCGAGTGTCGCCGATATGACGACCGACCGTCTCCGCGCGGTGCACGCGCGGATCTTCCATCCCGGCAACATGATCGTGTCGGTGACGGGCGACTTCGACGAGCGTGAGATGCTCGCCAAGCTGGAGAAGGCCTTCGCCGGCTGGAAGAAGGGGCCTGCAGTCCCTGATCCGGTCGCGCCGACCGCCGAGCTCGCCCCCGGCCTCTACCATGTCCCCAAAGACATCCCGCAGGGGAAGGTGGTGATGGGGATGCGGTCGATCGAGCGCGACGATCCCGACGCGATTCCGCTGTTGCTCCTCAACGACATCCTCGGTGGCTCGGGCTTTACCAGCCGAATCATGCAGCAGGTGCGGAGCAACGAGGGGCTGGCCTATTCGGCAGCGTCGGCGGTGGCGCCGAAGGTCGATTATCCGGGGCAGTTCCAGGCCCGTTTCGAGAGCAAGAATGCGACGGTCGCTCTGGCGACGAAGATCATTCTCGATCTGATCGAGGGGGTGCGGACGGAGCCGGTGACGTACGAGGAGCTGGAGACGGCGAAGCTGGCGGCGATCGAGACCTTCCCGCGGCAGTTCGAGAGCAAGCCGGCGATGCTCCGGGTGTTTGTCAACGACGAGTGGACGAAGCGTGATCCGCAGTTCTGGCAGAGCTATCGCGACAAGGTGAGTGCGGTAACGCGGGAAGATCTTTTGCGCGTAGCCCAGAAGCATCTCGATCCGACGAAGCTAGCGATCCTGGTGGTGGGCGATTGGGACGAGATCGCGACGGGGGATCTGGGCAAGCGGGCCGCGATGGCCGACTTCTTCGGCGGCGAGGTGACGCACCTGCCGCTGCGCGACCCGCTCACGCTCGAAGTCCTTCCCGAGGCGACCAAGCCGGAGGAGACTCCGGTCGAGAAGAAGCCGGTCGTCGCTCCGCCGAAGGCATCCGAGAAGGCCCCCGAGAAGGCCCCGGCCGGCAAGCCCGCAGCCGCCGCGAAGAAGTAGCCGTTCCCGGCGGGGATGGAGCGGCGCGGGTTGGCAGGCATCGGGCGCGAGGGCATCGGGGTCGCCCGTGCCCTGTCGCCGGACGTTCGCTTCGGCCCTCCAGGCCTCCGCTCTCTGCATGCCGCCTGCGCTCCGCCATCCATGGCTGCGCTTGCCGTCAAGCCCGGCTCTCAGGGCACGGGCGACCCCTCGCGAAAACCTTCAAGCGGCAGGGGCATAGACCTTCCTGCCGACTGGATCACGATTTCCGAGCCAGGCAAGCCAACCGCGGTATCGCCGCCCCATATGGGTTTCGCCTGTGCAGCCTACCGCGTCACGATGTGCTTCGGTCCTCCGAAGCCTTCAGATTCGCCATTAAGCCGAGCCCGCAGTGCCGACCGGCACCAATCGTCAGCGGTCCTGGAACTGTGACGGAGTCTGCAAAACGAAGCACGAGGTGGACCGCGGTCAGGCCTTCGAGGTGTCTTGGGCGGCGGTAGCCCGCAGGCCGCTTGTTCTTGTCGTACCGGTGTGCCGTTAGCGATTTGGGAAACCGCGACAAACTGCTCCATTCAAAATCGCATGCGACAGCAATTCCGGCTTGTCGAAGTGCTTTCTCGATCAACCCCCGCGTCTTGTCGGGCTTGTGGTCATCGTGTCCAGGAAGAATCACGGGCGTCACGCTGGCCCACGAGTTGGAAGCGTCTAGAAAATACCTCGCGATCCTGTCGTAGTTCGCACGCATCAGGGTCGGCGCTTCCTCGAAGTCTCTCGTACCGGGCTCGGGCTGCAGCGTGACGCCATTTAGCCGTCGGGCCAGGTGCTCAAGGACCCGACTATCACCCAAGGGTGCCACGACCATGACGCGACGAACTGCCGGATCAACATGCCGATGACCGATCGAAGGCAGGGGCACGTAAGAAAACCGCCTGTGGGAATCGTCGCCCGGGCCGCCGTGGCCAGCCACGTAGGCTTCAACCCAGTCGGAAGCTACGTCGCCAAGAGGAAACCTTGTCATCGCTTGAATGGCGAGGTGTCGCATCATCCCTGCGACGTGAATGAGATCGCGTTGGGGGTATGAGCTCATCGTCCCGTCAGCCTTGACCAGTTCGAAGACCGCATTCGGCCGACCTGCGGCGTCAGTTGGTCGGCGATATCCGACGGGGCGATACGCAGTCAACGGCGGGACAGGGTGAAACGTATTGTCCGCTAAGCGGTTCAGCGTCGCGGCATGACGCGCCTTGAGAGCGTCGAGGGATCCGCCCACCGGACAGCGTAATGAACTGGTGGCGTGGCTCTCAGCTGGAGTCCATTGCTGCAGGGATTCGCCGAGCGGAACGCCCGCCGGCAGTACACGAAACTGCGCGACCACTAAATCGATACCCCATCCCAATGCCACGATGCGCTCAACGGCGCGTTCCAGTGCTGCCATAAGCCGGGGCTCGCTGTTGCCTTCCGTAGTCGGCCAAAGATAGTGAACGGTATCGCCATCACGGAGATGCGTAGGCCGCACGGTTTTCAGCGTGCGATGCTCGGCGATATTCTCGTCTGCATTACCGCGGGCCCAGCCGGCCGCCACGAGGTCCATCGCGTTGTTAGGGACGTAGAACGGGCACGCTGTGCCAATCTGACTCGGCGGGGCGAGTATGGTCGGCGGAGGTTGAATTTCGAGCCAGCGGAGCGCTTGATCGATATCGACGTCATGACCTAGCTGCGGTCCGTTTCCCGCGACCAATGCCCCAAACAATCGCATTGGCGATGGTGGCCATTCGTTAACGCCACCATCGCCGCGGCCGTGAAACCGTGGGTCAAGGAACGTGACGCTAATACAAAGCGAATCAGGCATGAGGGGCCTCGTCAGTCCTTGTCTTTCTTCTTCACGTCCTTCTTCACGTCCTTCTTCACGTCGTCTTTGGCCCTCTTTTTGTCAAACACGACAGTCTGTCCCGCGCCTACCCCAAACGCAACAGAGGCAAATGTCGCGAAGGCCAGGGCATCATCGTGGGAAAGAGCAAACGGCTTACGGTCTCCGTTCCGGTAGACCTCAATCAGTTCCCCAGGCTGCGTCGGGTTGAGCACGAGATTGCACCCCTGGCGGAGGTATGAGTCTGGCTCGGCAGTCAGGCCCACGAGCGCGAGTCCGAGGATGTAGCGTCGCAACTTCAACGTCTGCTCGGCGTCATCCCCAGCCCTTATTTTATTCAGCGCTGCGAGGCTCAGCGTCGCGTCACGGCGGATGCCGCCTTTGGCGATCACCCCGCCGTGTGCTGCCGACGCAGGATTGTGGACGAACCCTCTTTCGGCGAGAGCGCTCGTTTTTTTTCCCTCGGCCTTCTCCTTGTCCTGCTCTGAAAATACTTCAGCTAACGAATAGTCCATCGGCGGGACATAAACTGCACCGCGCGTCAGCAGTCGAACATTGAACGCCCGGATCGTAGATGATACGAGTCTTGGCACCTTCGACTGGGAACCCTTTTCGCCCCGCGAATTCCATGCACCAAAGACAAGCGAGGTCGGCGCAAACGCAGCAAGTTGTGAGCAGTCGCCACGCTCCACCGCCCGGAACGCTTCATTGACGGTTTCGGCAAGCGGCGTGCATCGCATGATCGCATCGCCAGCGCGGTGCCCCGCGTCCAGTAGGTTAACCGTTTGTTCGCCGGCTTCGATTACGATCTGAGGCACCAGGGCCGCGTAAGGGGGCTCCTTGAAAAGGGGTTCGATCCGATTAGCCTGCGAGCCGACGCTGTCGATGAGGCAAACGTTTTCGCCTTGCCACGGCTGATCCTTGGTCGGCGGCGGGTCGATGTTGTAGCCACCCGAGAATCCATCGCCCGCCGCAAACGTCGGCGGAAACACTACTCCTTCCTCCCCCTCCACTGGCATTAAGTGCTCACGCAGCACTACCGCCGCGGGACCATTACGGCCCGTCAGCCAGCTATCGAATTGTTCGAGCGAGACACTCATCGAAAGTTCTCCATCGGGGTCGCTGTTAGAAACGACTTGTGCTTTTTCTGATCGGTGCGAAACGCATTCTCAAACCGATATCCGTTGCCGCCAGTCAGCACGGCAAGCCCGGTTGTTGCAACTGCCGCCATGAAAGGCGATAAAGGCGTGTGCCAGGTGTGGTATTCAAAGAGCCGCCGGCGGATCGACTGCGTAGGCCTAAAACGCTGCAGGCCTACAACGCATAAGAACTCGACGGCCGGGAATGCCACCGCCTTCATCGACAGGCTGTCGGGCGAGAACCCGATGTCGATAGGTCGCGCACTGCCTCCTCGCCGCGAGTCATAATAAAATGGCTCGATTTTCTTACTTAGATCATTCGGGTCATAGATGACTGTTGCGTAGTCGAAAGGGCGGTCGTGTTCCGCCGCACGAACGATCGCAGCTTTCATGGCCTTAGCAATCCGCGTAGCGCTCATCCTACCCGCCCAAGCTTTAAGCTTACGGCCGCCGGCATGTTCGTCCTTCCACCAGTCCAGTGTGAGACCGAACGGTGCCTCAAGTCGCAAGGGCGAAGCTGTCTCGTCATCCGGGTCCAGGGCTAGCAATTCCGCGGCCGCGATCAGCATCCACAATTCAGGGAGACCGCCCGCCGCCGCGACACAAAAGTCTGCATTCTCAAACCACCCTTCGGCTCCAGGCCACAGACGATCCGCGAGTTCCAGAAGTCCACAGCAGGCAAAGAACTGACCAGGGTTGGTGACATCGACTTTGACAGTGATGCTCGGTTCGCGAAGGCTCATCGAGCGACCTCCGAGTCGGCCGCGTAGGCTGACGGGGCGGCACTGGCGGCCCAGTCGGCGGCCCGGAGCAGGGATTCCAGATACGCCAGTCCCCACCGGCCATACGTGCGTTGAAGCCGGGAAAACCGACGCGGCACCTCGATCGCCAACTCATCCGTAACGGTAGATTGAGCGTCCGGATCGAACGCCTCGTCGGAAGTGAAATGGGGGCGGCCCCGGCCATGATGAGCGGCGATCAGGTGCAGCACGAGATCCTTCATGTCGTCATCGAGCGCCTCGACCGCTGTCTCTTTCCGAGCATCGAGCAGCGACGCAAACTCGTGGCGAAACGGTTCGGGTAACCGAGCCCCATTTCTGCCAGCCTTCGCCAAGAGCACGTCCGGATACTGATGATTCCCGAGGGTGACCTGAAATCGTTTGCGGCGCTTTCCATGGTCGTGCAATTGAGCGGCGACGATGATGGCCGCCCTGATCTGCGGCGGTAGCGGCAGCGCGGCGACGATTCGCGTGGCCTCGTTCACCACGTCATTTACGTGCGTCGCCAACAACACGGGCCTTGCCGCAGATCGCCCTCCCTCGAGCGCAGCGCTTTCGAACCAATCCCACCGTTTGGACGCCTCGCCGTCATCTTCGCCGGTGTTGAATAAGACGCGGCGCACGCAGCGCATGCCAGCCGTCTTGGCCTCCCACTCGGGGTCATTGGCGTAGAGACGTGTCCGCCGTCCTGATCCATCCGACAGGTGCGATACGTCGTTTGCCCACTCAGAACTACCGTCGAGCATGCCTTCTTTCAAGCCGCCAACCGAGGGAGTCAAGAGGACGGTGCAATGGTTGATCCGCTCCTTCTGGGATTTGTCTGTCAGAACGCGCAACGTCGTTGTGTCGATACCGCCTTGGTCATCCAGGATCCATGCCGGATGATCGGGGTGCCGTTTTGCGAGAGTCTCAAGGTGTTTGAAAACGCGGTCAGTACGGTCGCGTAAGAGCTCGTGCGGTTTGAGCGGGTAGTCATCGAGAAGATCGGCGGGTTGGTACTGCTCCAGCAGTTCACCCGTGATGACGCCGACCTCATCTCGCCAAGCGACTTGAGTTTCCGGCGGCTCCCACTCGGCCAGGCCGTGCAGATACGGCGCGACCGGCGGGCGGCCCGGCAAAGGTTCGCGGATGCTCGTGAGCGACCATGCATCAAAAAGTATGTCCGAAACAGGAGGAACCCTGGGCGGCGGTGCGAAAGCGGCCTGCCTTGCGCTAGCTTCGAGTGTGCCGAGATTCAATGGACTTGCGTCGCCGTCGAGGCGGCGGAGGAGGTCCAGTGTGGCTTTTCGCGCCGGCGTGAGTTGGTGATCCTCATCGAACTTGTCGGGATAGATCACATCTATTCGGGTGTCGTCACGCTCGCCGTAACGGTTCACCCGTCCAAAGCGCTGGGCCATTCTCTCGAACGTGGACAGGTCGCTGACCATGTGGTCGGCCGACATATCGACTCCCACCTCCCCGGCGCTGGTGCAGACAAGGCAGACAGTGCCTTCAACGGCTTTAATCGAAGGGTTTCGACTTTTTGGGGGAAGAAAGCGTTGAAACACCGGATCGGACTTCGCCAAGGCGTCGCGCTCGAGGCCTCGCAGCGTTCCTGTGAGTTGCTGACAGGCGAGCCCGTCTTTCCGTAGTCGAGCAGCAATGGTCACGACATCGTCAACCTTCGTCGCAAAGACGAGAACTGCACCGCCACTCCGGCCATGGGCCACGGCCTTACGAACTATCGCGTCGGCCAACAATTTCTTCTCGTCATCAACTGGATCGAGGTGGATCGCCTTGTGGGCGCGAAGCCGTTGTCCAACGATTGGGTGCTTTAGGTCTTCGGCGGTCAAGCGGAGCACAGACGGTGCTGGGACCGCGCTCCTCGCAGTCGCGGAAAGGGCCATGACACGCAACGGCCTCCAATCCCCGCTCCGCTGTTGCTCGGCGAGGACGCCTTCGATGGTGTTTTGAAACGCCGGCTCAAGATGCGATTCGTCATGGACAAGCAGAGCATCCTGACCTAGGAAACCTGCCTGCAACGGCTTCGCCTTGAAACCCACTCCGTATCCGCTGAAGAGCATGCGGCTGCCGATCATGTCCACCGTGCCGACAATGACTGCCGGACGCGATGGGTCAGTCGACCAGTCGCGATTGTCGGCATACTCGCCGCGCAGCGTGCTGAGCGCCATCGCACGGGATTCGACTGGAATGAATGTGCACGTGTCGAGGCTTTCCCGAAGCCGTTCCACCTCAAACGTCGTTTGGTCTACGACCGTGCGGCGATTCACTACGTAGACCAACCTCCGCGGCATGTGCTCGGGATGGAGAATTCGGGCGATCAGCCAGATGGCAATCACCGACGTTTTGCCCAGGCCTGTCGGCAGGTCGCAGCAAGAAGGAAACCTACCGGCGGCGAATTCCCTGTACAGTGCTATCTGCCAAGGAAAAGGCTGCTGCCCTGTGAGCCGGATGAACCACTCATCAAAAGTCTTGGGATGCGCCATCACGCGGGCCTATAAAGTACGGGGGCCTGACCCACCCGCTGAGGCAATGAAGATGCGGTAATTATTCCACACCGAAAAAGATCCCACTTACCCGGCACTTCAATTAGTGAACATACGATCCCTAAATCCCCTGTCAAGGGGGAGCCCCCGCGACGGCGTGTAATCAGAAGATGCCGGCGGGCTGGACCCCGCTACGCCCCGCATCAGCTGCCCTGGCCAAGGAAGATTGTCGCGAGCTCAAGCTTAAAGCCCGGAAGCGCTTCTTCTCCGTGGAGCTCGCCGGTAGCGGCGATGACCGCGCTTGATGCGTTGCCAGACCCGCCCGCCGAATAAACCACCGCCGTCCGCTTGGCCGGATCGACAATCCATACCAGCACCACTCCAGCTCCGAAGTAATCGGCCACCTTCCGCTGCATCTCCCCCTGCGTGTTGCACGGAGACTGCACCTCGACAGCCAAATCAGGCACCACACCCCAAATGCGGTCGACCGGCAGCGTTCGCTCGGGAAACCGTTCCCATCTGATGAACGACACGTCGGGCCCGCGCACGAGTTTCGGCCCGATCTGGAGCAGGCCGTCGGCACCGAGAACCACGCCCAACGGATGGTCCTCGAGATACCTGCGCAGTGCGAAGGCCACCTCTATCGCCACCAGCGATTCGAGCGATTCCATCGGCTTCTCCACAAGGACGCCATCCACGAGCTCGCACAGCCTGTCGCCCTCCCGCTGAATCAACTCGGCGTCGTCGGCCGTGGCGGTGCCAGGCAGCGGAAAGAGCCGGACACGATCGGCAGAAATATCGCCCAGGTGCCGTTGGAGATCGCCCAGCGTCCACCAATGTGGCAGCGAGAAGGGGGCGCTATCGGCAATCCCGCTCGGGGATGAAACGGTTGCCATGGCAGGATCCCTCGGAAAAGTGGCCGTGAGCGGGCGGAATCGACGGGCGCGCGGTGGCTGGTGGGCACTGCCACTTGCTGCTGCGTTACCCGCTCCTTAGGACTTCCGGCATTATCGCCGGAATCTCATCCCCAGCCAAGCAACCCCGAATTGCATCGCGCCCCCTCCGAATTAGGATCGACTCGCCCCGCGGGGGGCGCCCTTCATCCCGGAGAGACCCATGCGCCAGACCTTTCTCGTCTGCTACGACATCCGCGACGACAAGCGGCTCCGCCGCGTTTTTCGCACGATGCGGGACTTCGGCGACCACCTCCAGTACTCGATCTTCGAGTGCCAGTTCAACGCCATCGATCTCGCCCGCTGCCGGCATGCCTTGAGCGAGATCATCAAACACAACGAAGACCAGGTGCTCTTTGTGGATCTCGGCCCCACGGAAGGGCGCGGCGAGCGCGTTATCTCCGCCCTCGGCCAGGCCTACGTCCCCTTCAACTCCCCCTGCATCGTCGTCTGATCATCGCCAGAAAGGGACCCGGCCATGTCGATCGCCGCCACACCAGACAGCCTCCCCGATTATCTCCCCGCGCGGATGCTGAATGAGTTTGTTTATTGCCCACGGTTATTTTGGTATGAGCATGTCGAGGCGGTGTTTGTCCACAACCGCGAGACGGTCGAAGGGGCGATCCGGCATGCCAGGGTCGACGGCGGCAGCGGGGAGATCGCTCCCGCGGCAGAGCTTGCCCCGGAAGACATTCTCCATGCCCGGAGTGTGACCCTCTCGAGCGAACCGGCCGGTCTGATCGCCAAGCTCGATCTGATCGAGGTGGCCGATGGCTCCGTCACTCCGGTCGACTACAAACGCGGCAAGCCGTTTGTGAAGGCCGACGGCACGCTCGATGTCTGGGATGCCGATCGGGTGCAAATGGTCGCTCAGGCGATCGTGCTGCGCGACAACGGCTACAACTGCACCGAGGCGATTCTCTACTACTGCACCACCAAGCAGCGCGTGCGGATCGCCATCGACGACGCCGCTATCGCCTGGGCGTTGTCGCACTTGAAGGCCGCCCGAGCACTGGCTGCCGGCGATCGTATGCCCGCGCCGCTGGTCGATAGCCCCAAATGCCCGCGCTGCTCGCTGGTGGGGATCTGCCTCCCGGACGAAACGCGGTCGATCTCGGCGATTGATGCCGATCGACCCGAATGGCAACGGACACTCTTCGGCGAGCCCAGGGCGGCGGTGCTCGAACCGGCGACCGACGCGAAGGAGCAAGAGATCCGCAGGCTGGTGCCGTCGCGCGACGACCTCCGGCCGCTCTATCTGAATACCCAAGGGCTGCGCGTGGGGAAGAGCGGGAATGTGCTGAAGGTGCAGGAGAAGGATCGGACTGTCGAAGAGGTGCGGATCAACGACATCTGCCAGTTGAATCTCTTTGGCAACATCCAGATCACAACGCAGGCGATCCAAACGCTCTGTGAGAATGAAATCCCCATCGCCTATTTCTCGATGGGCGGGTGGTTTTATGGGATCACCCAGGGGCTGGGGCCGAAGAATGCCGTCCTGCGGAGGGAGCAATTTCGCCGGGCCGATTCGCCGTCGTTTTGCCTGGCGGTGGCCCGGGCGATCGTGGCGGGAAAGATTCGCAACCAGCGGACGCTCCTCCAGCGGAATCACATCGAGCCGTCGCCGACGATGCTCGGGCAGATGAAGTGGGCGATCGAGGAGGCGGAGCGGGCGGAATCGCTACCCGAGCTGCTTGGGATCGAGGGGAACGCGGCACGGATCTACTTCGGTCATCTGTCGGGGATGATCAAGCCGGACGATGAACCCTGGAGCGAGAACAGCGGCAAGCCGTTGCTGACGTTTGACTTCACGACGCGCAATCGCCGTCCCCCGCGCGATCCGGTCAATGCGCTGCTGTCGCTGGCTTACAGCGTGCTGGCGAAGGATCTGACGATCGTCTGCCAGGCGGTGGGGTTTGATCCGTTTCTGGGCTTCTACCATCAGCCCCGGTTTGGCCGCGCGCCGATGGCGCTGGATCTGATGGAGCCCTTCCGGCCGTTGATTGCCGATTCGGCAGTCTTGACCGCCATCAACACGCGGATGGTGCAGCCGACCGACTTCGTTCAGGCGGGGCATTCGGTGGCGCTCACACCAGCGGGCCGGAAGGGCTTTTTCCGGGCCTATGAACAGCGGATGGACACGCTCGTCACCCACCCGATTTTCGGCTATCGTGTCAGCTACCGGCGGATGCTGGAAATCCAGACCCGTCTCCTGGCGCGGGTGGTGACCGGCGAGCTGTCGACCTATCCGGTCTTCACGACGCGGTGAACCTCCGGCGGCTGGCCGATCCTTGGCAACCCGGTTTGCTCGAATGCCCGCCGCGAGCGGCGACGTGGTGTAAAAAACCCGGGGGTCGCTCGCGACGAGCTAATTGGCTGGTATGAAACGGTTTACGGAGACCCTGTTGATGCGAACGGTTGGAAGAAGTCGGAGGAACGCCGGGGTGCTCGCAAACGGCGTTCTTCGCCTATGGTATGAAACGACTTCGGAAGACCCCCCTTCCGTGGCTGCGAAGCCACGGCCCCATTGAAGCCCCCATGAACTGGAATTGGTAGGAACCGTGGATCAGTCCTTCCGTGGCTGCGAAGCCACGGCCCCATTGAAGCTCCTCCTCCTCCTCCACCGCCTCCGG
>JBBAVV010000094.1:0-333 GCA_040397545.1 Pirellulales bacterium | reverse complement strand
TGGGCCTTCCGTGGCTGCGAAGCCACGGCCCCATTGAAGCCTCGCTGGGATCGGGGATTACCTGATCACCAACTTCCCTTCCGTGGCTGCGAAGCCACGGCCCCATTGAAGCCCTGATCACCAACTTCGGGAGCGTCTTCGAATACCTGCCTTCCGTGGCTGCGAAGCCACGGCCCCATTGAAGCTGGCGGGCCGCGTTGTGGATCCTCGAGCACGTGAGGCCCTTCCGTGGCTGCGAAGCCACGGCCCCATTGAAGCCGCACCACCCTCACCGGGGCCGTGGTCACGACGACCCTTCCGTGGCTGCGAAGCCACCGCCCCATCGACGCCCAC
>JBBAVV010000093.1:0-12987 GCA_040397545.1 Pirellulales bacterium | reverse complement strand
CGAGTGCTACGCACTCGCGACCGCCTCGTACGGTCGGGCCGGCACTTTATCCACAGCCTCCTACCTGCCCAACATTTCGAGCCCCGACGGGCCGTTCAGGAGAGCGTCGTGGAACGGCGTTTCACGATCACCGCCGTGCAGTCGTCGGCCTGCTTCGTCCCCTCCGAAAACTCGACCACCGCGGCGTAGACCAGGGCAATGACTTCGGCAACGGGCAGATCGCGGTGGCGGCGGACGACGTCGGTAAGGCGGTCGGTGCCGAATTGCTCCCCGTCGGGCCGCGACCACTCGAAAAATCCGTCGGTGAAGAGGAGGAGCATGTCGCCCGGGGCGAGTGGGACGTGCGTCGGCGGATCGAACTCCACCTCCGGCATCAGCCCCAGCGGGAGCCCGTGGGTGGGGATCTCGGTGAAGCTGTCGTCGGCGGCAGTGTAGACCAGGAGCGGCCCGTGACCGGCGCTGACATACTCGACAGCGCTGCCGACCGGATCGAGGAGCCCGATGAACGCCGTCACGAATGTCCCCTCGCGCAGATCCTCTCCCAGAAGATCATTGATCTGCGGCACGATCCGGGCGAGATCCCGGCTCTGCATGAGCGTGCCGCGCAGCAGCGCCCGGGCCTCGGCCGCCACCAGCGCCGGTCCGATCCCATGGCCCGTGGCATCGCCGATCGAGATCGCCAGATGCCCGCCGGGAAGTTGGAGCCAATCGTAACAATCGCCCCCCGTCTCATCGGCCGAGCGGTTCCAGCCGGCGATCTCGAAGCCGGGAAGATCGGGGGGCGCCTTGGGGAGAAGCCCCTGCTGGATGTTGCGGGCGATATTCAGATCGCGCTCGATTCGCTGCTTGACGGCGTATTGCTCGAGGAGCCCCTGCCGCTCGATCGCCACCCCCGCCTGGGCGCCCAGCGCCGAGAGGAGCCGCTCGTCGCGATCACTGAAGGGCCCGCCGCGCTTGTTGAGCACCTGGAGGACGCCGACGATCTTCCCGTCGTGGCCGCCGAGCGGGAGCGTGAGGAGGCTCTTGGTGACGAAGCCACTCTTCCGGTCGAAGTCGGGATTGAAGCGGGGATCGTTGTAGGGATCGGGGATGTTGATCCCCTTCGCCGTTGTCGCCACCTCGCCGGCGATCCCCCGGTCCATCCCGAAGCGGATCTCCTCGATCGGCGCCCCCTCCATGCCGGTGGCGATGCGGCTGAAGAGCTCGTGCTTGGCATGGTCGCAGAGGAATACCGTCGCCCGTTCGCAGTCGAGGACGTCGGTCGCCGCAGTGGCGATCCGGGCCAGGAGTGGATCGAGGTCGACGGTCACCCCGAGGGCGCGGGTGACGTCGAGAATCTTCTCGAGGTCGGCGACGTGCCGGTCGAGGTCGGCGACGTGCCGGTCGAGGTCGGCGACGTGCCGGTCTGGATCGTTGCCGACTGCCATGTCATTTCCACCGCCAAGCGGTGATCCCGGAGATGTCGCGGACCCAAAGTTCGATCGAGCCGTCGGCGGCGGCGGTCGCGGCGAGATGCGCCCAGCTCTCGCGGCTGGCAACCTTCGCTTCCCCGAGAAGCTCGAACTTCTCCGGCGTCGCCCGCACCAGCCGGAGGTCGCCGGTCTCGTCGAGCGCCAGGATCCGATCCCCCTGGGCGACGAGGCTCCAATACCTGCCGAACGGCTCGGTGATCCAATCCTCTTTGCCGGTCGCCAGGTCGAGGCTGGCGAACCGCTGATTGCGGAGATGGACGTAGGCGTGGCCGTCGCGCACGATCGGGCTCGACATGTAGCCCTGCACCTTATTGCGCCACACCGGCTCGGCCGGCTGCGCGCCCGGGAGTGGGACGTCGAAGAGGAACGAACCGCCGCCGTAGCTCGTCGTGAACACCTTCCCGCCGCTGACCGTCGGCGTGACAATGTTCATCCCGCGGAAGGCCTCGACGGCGCGCTTCCAGAGGATGTTCCCGGTGTCGGGATCGACCGCGGCAAGGTCGGTCCGCCCCTGGACGAGGAGCTGGCGCGTGCCACCGATCGTGGCGAGCAACGGCGAGGAGAAGGCGCTGCCGTTCATGCCGCCGCCATCATCGAGGACGCGCCACAGGAGCTTTCCCGTCGCCTTGTCGAGCTTGCAGAAGCCGCCGCCGGCTTGGACGAAGACGGCGTCGTCGAGGACCAACGGGCTCGAGACGAAGCCGAAGGCAGGGAGCTCGCTGTTGAGATCCTTGACGAAGTCGACGCGCCACACCTCGGCGCCAGTCTCGGCATCGAGGCAGACGAGGAGATCGCGCATCCCGGCGACATAGATCCGCCCGCCGTCGATGGCCGGCGTGGCACGGATCCAGGAGCCATTGCTGGCGGCGAAAAAAGGCACCGTCATTGCCCCCTCCCAGCCGGCCTGCCACAGCTCCTTCCCCGTCGCCCGGTCGAGGGCCCGAACATGCTCCGTCTTGGCGTCGCGGGTCTCGGTGACGTAGACGACCTTCTCCGTCACCAGGGGCCCTGAATAGCCCGGCCCGAGATCGGCATGCCAGAGTTTCTCCAGCCGCGACGCCTCGAGCGCATCGGGCCAGGTGGGGCCGGCCACGGTGCCGTCACGGGCCGCGCCGCGCCACTGGAGCCAAGTCGAGCCCGCGGCGGCACCCGGCTCTTGCGCCGGCGCCATGCGCGGCGTCAGCAGCGACGCCGCAGTCAACGCGATCCCCGCGATCCCCAAGAACCCCTGCACGACCGACCGAGTTGGCTGCGCCATCGCTCGTTCCCCTCATGAGTTGAACCACCCGATGGAACCATTCGACCCGCTGCGCCGGGAAAAATCCATCCGGGCGCGGTTCCGGCCTCACCCGGAGAGCCAGGCGTCGCGGTGGGCGGCGACGAACGCCTCATCACCAAGCTCGGGCCAGGCTCGCCGCACCCGGTCAATCTCCCCGCTCTGGCCGGGGCTCAAGCCCTCCCGCTCGTCGAGGCACCAGACCCCGTCGAGCAGCCCCTGCCGCCGCAGGACCTCATGGAGGCCGGCGATGCAGCCCCGAAAGCCGTGGGCGGCGTCGAAATAGGCGCTGTTGCAGTCGGTGACGGCGACGGCGGCCGAGGCCAGGGCCACGTCGACACGCCCGGGGCGGCAGCGCTCCAGCAGCGCGACGGCGGCGCGCGTGTCGACCGCCCAATGCCCGAGGAGCCCGCCGACGAACCGCAGCGACTTCCCCTCGACATCAAACGACGTCGCGAGATCGGTGACGATGGAATCGTCGTTGCCGGTGTAGAGGCTGACGTCGTCGCGGCCCGACAGCGCCACGGCGCGGACCACGTCGAGCGTCTGATAGCGGTTGAAGGGGGCGACCTTGATCGCCACCACCGCGGGGATGTCGAGAAAGGCGCGCCAAAAGGCATGCGTCAGCAACCTCCCGCCGACCGCCGGCTGGAGATAGAAGCCGACCAATGGAATCACCTCCGCCACCGCCCGGCAATGATCGAGGAGCGCGGATTCGTGTCCTTCGACCCCGGCCAGGCTCAACAGCCCGGCGTGGTAGCCGAGCGCTTCGAGCAGCGCAGCTTCGGCCACCGCCTGCCCGGTCGGCCCACAGACCCCGCCGATCGCCACCACCGGCCGACCGGCCCGGGCGATCTCTTCGGCCGCCAGTTCGAGAACCGGCCGAAACAACCCGACTTTCGAATCGCGGATCGCAAACTGGGTGGTGTGGACACCAACGGCCAAGCCGCCGGCGCCGGCGGCGAGGTAGTAGCGCGTCAGCGCCCGCTGCCGACGCTCGTCGAGCTTGCGCGCAGAAGTCAGTGCCAGCGGATGCGCCGGGATCACATGCCCGCGCGCGAGCCAGCGCCGCACGCCACCGTCGCGATCGAGCGCTTCAGAAGGCTCCATCGCGCACCTCGAAGTGGGTCGGTCGGCCGAGCGACGGCCCCCCGCGGCGGATCCAGTCGCACACCATGGAGACCGCTTCGTCGGTCGTCGTCTCGGGGGGGCCAAAGGAGCGCTCGCAGGCCTGTGCGTCCCACAGCCAGGCCTCCGTCCCTTCCGTACCGACAAACGTCGGGCTGCGCCCCAGCCGCTCTCCACAGCGCCCGGCCAGCGCGCGAATCGACACCCGCTCGAGGCCGGTGACATTCAGGGCCACCGGCGGGCTCCCGGTCAAGGCGAGGCATTGAATGGCCCGCGCATTGGCATCGCGCTGCCAGATGAAATGGACATAGCCCATCCCCACATCAACAGGCCTGCCATCGGCCACGGCCCGAGCGACGTCGTGGATCACGCCATACCTTGGCTCGACGGCATAGCAGAGGCGGAAGTGGACAAGAGGCATCCCCGACCGCGATGCCTCGTAGGCCACAACGCGCTCCCGCGCCACGCAGCTATTGGCATATTCGCCAATCGGTGTCAGCGGCGTCGACTCGTCGGCTCCCGGACCCGCCACCGGCAGGAGCGGATAGACGCACCCGGTGGAAAAGAGAACGAACTTCGACCGACCGTAGCGCCGGGCCGCGATCGCCGGGGCGAGCGTGTTGACAGCCCAGGTGCGCTCCGGAGCGTCGGTCGTGCCGAACTTCTGCCCCGTCATGTGGATCACGAGGGAGGCATCCGGGAGCCGTCGGACGGCATCTTCGTCCATCAGATCGCAGGCCGCGGTGGCGACGCCGTGCCGCTCGAGAGTCCCTTTCGCCCCCGAATCGGAGAACCGGGAAACGGCGGTCACGCGCCGGCCCCGGCCGCCAGCGGCGTCGAGCCCACGGCGCACCATCCGGGCGAGCGTCGGCCCCATTTTTCCGCCGGCCCCGAGGATGACGACATCGCCGTCGAGTCGCCGAAAAGTCTCGACCACGCCGGGCGTGGGGCGCGAGAGATGCTCCTCGAGAGCCTCGACGTCGGCAAAGGATTCGAGCATGGGGAGAGAGTGGGAGCATCGAGAAGGAACGGGGCGCCAATCAATGGCCTGGCAAAAGGGTAACGCGCTTGCCCTTTTTCGCCCCCGGCGGTCATTCCGCCGGAGTGCATTCATCCTCTTGTGGCTCGGCCAGCTTCCGCCGAATGTCATCGAGGGGCATCGCATCGACCCAATCGTGCCGCTCGACCGAGTAGTCGCCGTGCCCAGTCTCGAACTGTTGGAGAAAGCGGATCATATCCGCTCGCCCCAAACGCTCGCGCAAGGCCTCCAATCCCTCGCTCCGGATCTGTTCAAGCGTTCGTGTCACGGTTTTGCTCCTCGATCCAATGAATGGGATTCTCCACTCGCACGCGTCGATCGCTCCGGAGAGCTTGGGACAATCACTAGCCCACGAGCTCCCGCAGAACCGTTCCCGACACGTCGGTGAGGCGGAAGTCGCGGCCGGCGTAGCGGTATGTCAGCTGCTCGTGGTCGAAGCCGAGGAGATGGAGCATCGTGGCGTGGAGATCGTGGACGCTGACCGGCTTGTCGACGGCCCGGAAGCCGAAGTCGTCGGTCGCGCCGTAGGCCTGCCCCCCCTTGATGCCGCCGCCGGCGAGCCACACCGAGAAGCCGTAGTGGTTGTGGTCGCGCCCCGCCTTCGCCTTGCCGTCGCCGCCGAGCTCCACCGTCGGCGTCCGGCCGAACTCGCCGCCGAAGAGGACGAGCGTCTCGTCGAGCATTCCGCGCTCGGCAAGATCGGTCAGGAGCGCCGCCACCGGCTGATCGATCTGGCCGGCGAGGGTGCGGTGGTTCGACTCGATCTGTTCGTGGTTGTCCCACGGCTGGCCGGCCCCGTGCCAGAGCTGCACGTAGCGCACGCCGCGCTCGAGGAGCCGCCGAGCGATGAGCGCCTGCCGGCCGTGGACGGTGTCGCCGTAGAGCGCCCGCATCAGCGCCGACTCGCGCGTCAGATCGAAGGCCTCGGCGGCCTCAACCTGCATCCGGAAGGCCATCTCGAAGGCGTGGATGCGGGCATCGAGCCGGGCATCGCCGCGGGCCTCGCGGTGGGCGGCGTTGAGCTTCTGGAGCCAGTCGAGCTGATGCCGCTGCACGGTGGCGCTCGCATGCGGGCTGCGGATGTTCTCGATGAGCTTCTCGATCTCGGTGTGCTGCGAGTCGATCGATGTCCCCTGGAGCGTGCCGGGGAGAAAGCCCGACTGCCAGTTGTCGGGCCCCTTCACCGGATGGCCGCCGGGACACATCGCCACGAACCCGGGGAGGTTTTGGTTTTCCGTCCCCAGGCCGTAAAGGATCCAGCTCCCGACGCTCGGCCGCGGCTGGACGGAGTCGCCGCAATTCATGAGCATCAAGCTCGGCTCATGGTTGGGCACCTGGGCATGCATCGAGCGGATCACCGCGAGCCGATCGGCGTGGCCGGCGAGCTTCGGGAAGATGTCGCTGATCTCGAGTCCGCTTTCGCCATGGCGGGCAAAACCGAACGGGGAAGGGAGCGGCGACCCGGTCTTCCGTTCGGTCGTGAAGCTGATCGGGGCGGGCTGGTCGGCATATTTCGCCAGCGCCGGCTTGGGATCAAAGGTGTCGACCTGCGACGGACCGCCGTTCAAAAAAATATGGATGACGCGCTTGGCCCGCGGGGCGAAGTGGGGGGCCTTCACGGCCAGCGGCTCGAGGAGCGGATCGCCGCCGGCTTGAACCGGGCCTGAAGTCTCCCCGAGGACACCGGCGAGTCCGAGCAGACCGAGCCCGAGGCCACTGCGGGCAAGGAGCTCGCGGCGGGAGAGGGGGAATGGCGGGGCGGCTGTCATCGCGGCGGCTTTCCAGGGGGCAGTCAGTCGACAAACACCAACTCATTCGAGAGGAGGAGCGTCTGCACGAGTTGCTCGCGGGGGGAGAGCGGCGGCGGCGGAACCGATGGCGCGGGCTTCCCCTCCTCCGGCGGCGGCGGCGGGGCCGGTGGCTCGAGGATCGGGGCCGAGGCGAGGAAGGCGATCGCCCCCTCGCGCTCGTCGCTCGTCGGCGGTCGTTGATAGATCGCCTGCCAGATCCGCTCGATCGCGGCGCCAGGCTCCAAGGCGCTCTCCTCCGGCCAGAGCCTCCGCACGAGCGACCGGGCGCGCTCGGCAACGAAGGGATGATTGAGCGCGAAGAGCGACTGCTGCGGCACTGTCGTCTCCAGCCGCTTCGGCATGTGGAGATCGGGATTGGCGAAGTCGAAGACGCTCATCACTCCTGGCACGAACTGCCGATCGACGACGCAGTAGACACTGCGACGATGGGGCCCGGGCCCGGCCGCGAGGACGTCGCTCCCGCGCCCGCCGCGGGCCGCCGGATCGAGATCACCACTGACGACCAGAAGCGTGTCGCGAAACGGCTCCCACTCCAGCCGCCGGACGGGCATCCGCCACAGCAGCCGGTTCTCGGGATCGATCTCCTCGGCGCTCGCCGCCCCGGGAACACGCCCCGACTGTTGCCGGTAGGTGTGGCTCGTGACGATCCGGCGATGGAGCCGCTTCGTGCTCCACCCATCGGCGATCAGGCCGGCGGCAAGGGCGTCGAGTAATTCCGGATGCGACGGCGGCTCGGCGCGCAAACCGAAATCACTCGGCGTCTCGACGAGCCCGCGGCCGAAATGCTGCCGCCACACCCGGTTCACCCACACCCGCGCGGCGAGGGGATTGGCCGGGGCGACGATCTGTCGGGCCAGTTCCAGCCGGCCGCTGCCGTCGGCAAAGGCCCCTTGGTCGCCGCCGGTCGCGGCAGCCGGCAGGCGACGCGGCACGACATGCCCCTTGTTGGCCGGATTGCCGCGCTTGAAGATCTGCGCGTCCTGCGGTGTGCCCCGGTCGAAGAGGGCCAGCGCCTGCGGAGCCGACCCCGGCTGCGGGATCAACCAGCGGTCGAGCTCGTTCTGGAGATTCCAGATCTGGTTGATCGAATCGGAATCCATCAGCGTCTCGATGTTGGCGATCGGCTCATCGGGGATCGTGCAGGGGGACGTGGGGCCGTAGAGCGCCTGCCGGAGTTGCTCGTCGGCGGCGTCGGGGAGCGCCTGCGGGAGGGAGGCGCTGGCGGCGACCGCCTGGCTGCAGAGTGTTTTCCAGGCGGCATCGATGTCGGCAAACACTTTTCCATACCGATCGGCCACCTCGCGGAAACTCCCCGGCGGCGTCTCGAACGCGGCGAGGATCCGCGGGTGGATCACGGCCCCGGCGGCCTTCAGCTCGGCGATTTTCGCCGCGGCTGTTTCCGGGAAGCCCTCGGCGCGGAGCGGGAGGAGGGCTACGAGCAGGCTGAAGACTGGATCCCCCGCCGCTCGATCAGGACTCAAAAACGCCTGCCAGCGGCGGACGATCGCGGCGATGAGATCGTCCTTGGCGATGATCTGGTCGAAGCCGAGCTCGGGGTATTTCCCCAGCTCGGTCTGGGCGAAGAGATAGTCGGCCACCCGGTCCCGGAAGCGCTCCGAGCTCTCGGCCCGCAGCCGCAGCGAGCCCTCGTCGAGAGCGCGCCTTCGCTTGGCGAGCTCGGCGGTGAACTCGGGCGTCGGAGGCGCGGCCCCGGCAGTGGCCCGCACCGGCACGAGCTTTTCATACGAGCTCGTGAACACGCCGTAGAGGCCGTAATAGTCGGCCGTGGCGACCGGATCGTACTTGTGGTCGTGGCAGCGGGCGCAGCTGACGGTGAGGCCGAGGAGACCGCGCGTCAGCACGTCGATCCGGTCGTCGACGATGTCGGGGGTGACGCCGAGGAAGCGCCGGCCGGTAGTGAGGAAGCCGAGGGCGGCGAGGTCGGGATCCCCTTCCCCACAGAGCCGATCGGCGGCGAGTTGGAGCGCGACGAAGCGATCGTAGGGGAGATCATCGTTGAAGGCCCCGATCACCCAGTCGCGGTACACCGGGGCATGAACGAAAAACCGTTCCTCGCGGCCGTAGACATAGCCCTTGGTATCGGAATAGCGGGCGACATCGAGCCAGTGCCGCCCCTGCTGCTCGCCGTAGCACGGCGAGGCGAGGAGCCGGTCGACGAGTCGTTCGTACGCGTCGGGGGAGGGATCGGCGACGAACGCCGCCACCGCTTCCGGCTCCGGTGGCAATCCGGTCAGGTCGTAACTGACGCGGCGGATGAGCATGCGCCGATCGGCTTCGGGGGCGCGGGCGAGCCCCGCTCCGGCAAGCCTCGTGTCGACGAGCCGATCGATGAAGGCCGGATCGAGCGCGCCTGGGGGCGCTTGGGGGAGCGGCTGGAAGGCCCAGTGGTTTTTTTGTTTTTCGATTCCCGCCGCCCCGGCCGGCGGCGCCTCCGGCCAGGCGGCTCCGGCCATGATCCAGGCCTCAACGGCACTGATCTGTGATGCGGTGAGCCGCTCCCCCGCTTCCGGCGGCGGCATCCGCACCTCCTCATCGGCGTGGCGGAGGCGGCGGAGAAGCTCTGACTGGTCGGGGCGGCCGGGCACGAGGGCCGGGCCGGTATCGCCGCCGGAGAGCAGCGCAGCCAGCGAGTCGAGCCGCAGCCCCGCCCACTGTTTGTCGGGGCCATGACACCCCTGGCACTGCTCCACCAACAGCGGCCGGACATGCCGCTCGAACTGCTCGAGGTGGTGCGGGGCCGGAGGGACGGGGGCATCTTCGGCCCGGCTCGAGCGCGCGCCGACAATCATCCCCATCAGGGCGGCGACCGTCGCGACGTGGAAAATCCCCTGGAAACCCATGCGAACAGTCTACCCAGCGTCGGCCCGGCTCACCCAACTGCCCCGGCCGGGAGCGCCGTCCAGAGGTCGAACGTCGCGGCCTGGCCGTGAATCCGCCCCTCCCCGTCGAGAACGTTCCAGACGATCGCCTCCTCGATCCGGAAACGCTTGCCGCTGCGGGAGATGCGCACCCCGGCGTAATCGTCGACAAAGCCCTGTCGCGCCGTCCGCTCGAGGAGCCGGGCGCGCTCGTCGCGATGAACCGGCTCGGCGGTGAGCCGCGAGGGCGTGCCGACGAGCATCTCCCACGGCATCCCCCAGAGCTCGAGGGCAGCTTCGTTGCCATAGTTGAGAAGCGGGTCGACCTCGGTGCCGTGCGAGACGACGACAAAGGGCGCCTCGTAGAGCCGGCGGGCCTCCGCTTCGGCCGAGCCCCCACGCGGCAGCAGTTCGCGCCCCACGACGCGGGCAAACGAATCGAGGAGAAGCCGGGCATGATGAAGAGCCGCCGGGCTCCGCCAAGCCGGCTCGCGCCCCCAGCCCTGCACCTCCCCCACGCCGACGACCGCCTTGATCTCGTCAAACGACAGCCGCCCGACATCGCCCACTGGCAAGCCATCGCCGAGCCAGGCCTGGGCGAACGCGCGGACGGCGTAGCCGGTGAGAGCAAGCGTCGAGGTCGGATCGACCGCCACCTTGAATCCGATCTTCTCGAGCTCGGCCAGTGGCAGCAGCGGCGTATCGCCGCCGGGGAGCATGTTGGCCAGTTGGGGGAGCGGCACCTCGCGGGCGATGCGGATCAGCTCCTCGACAGACTCTGGCGCCTCGACAAAGCCCAGATCGACCCCTGTCTCGGCATACCGATTCGCCCGATCGATCGCGCTGTCGAGCCCTTCGCAGGCGCGGGCGTCGGTCCGCGCGAGGATCACGAAGTCGGAACTGCAGCGGGCGTCGAGCGCGGCGTGGAGCCGATCGAGCATCGTGGCGACCGGCACGACCTGCTTGCCGGCGAAGTGCCCGCAGCGCTTCGGCTCGAGCTGATCCTCGAGGAGGATCCCCGCGGCGCCGGCCCCCTCGAACTGCCGCACCGTCCAGGCGACGCTCGAGCCGTTGCCATGGCCAGTGTCACCGTCGGCAATCAGCGGGATCGACACCCGGGCCGTGATCCGGCGCACGCATTCTGCCATCTCCGCCGCCGACAGCAGCCCGAGGTCGGGAAGGCCGTGAGCGCTGGCCGCGGCGCCGAAGCCTCCGAGAAAGAGCAACTCCGCACCGGCCTGCTCGACGACGCGGGCTGTGAAGGCATCATGCGGCGCCAGCGCCCGGACGAGGCCGGGGCGGGCCAGGAGCGCGCGGAGTCGGGCGGCGGGGGTCGCGGGCATGGTGAGGCATGGCCTCCGGAGGCTGGCGTTGGCTTCGCTCACTCCCCGGGGGAGATCCGACAGGCATTCTCGACGAGCCGCAGGATCGTCGCGTCGTGGAAGATCGGAAACGTCTCGTGCCCCGGGCGAATGTAAATCACCTTGCCGCGGCCGAGGTTCCAGACCATGACACTGCGAAACCACGAGCCATCCTCGAATCGCTCCTCGACGACGACCTCGTCCGGCTTTGGGACGTGGAACGGCTCGTCATACATCTCGGTCCGCGGGAGCGAAAACGACCCGGGGAGCCCTGCGGCGAGCGGGTGGCGCCGATCGAGAACCTCGAGCACGCTCGGCTTGCCGTCGGTGCGGTAGGCGGGGAAGCAACAGTTGGGAAGGTGGAGCGTGACCTCGACACGGCCATCGGGAAAGCGCCGCTCGTCGCTGGCCGGTGTCAGCCGGCCGTCGCGGGGGGGAACCTTGTAATGCTGCGCCGGCACCTCGCGGATGGAGAGCTTTTCAGGCGCGACGTCGGCGAAGGCGCGGTGGACGTCGGCCCGGGCCCGCTCGTTCATCGCCTCGATGAACGGGGTGGCCCAGTGAGCCGAGTGGAGGGCAACGAGGACGAGCCCGCGGTCGCGGATCCGCTCCACGATTTTCCGCCCCGCCTTTGGCTTCACCTCGGCCTGACGAACATGCCCCCACCAGACGAGGACATCGGCGTTGTCGAGGAGCGGGTCCCCGATTCCCTGCTCGGCGTCGTCGAGCTTCACCGAACGGACCGCGAACCCCGGCTGCTTCTCCAAGTGGGCAGCGATCGCGTTCCCGAGAAAGTTGTCGTAGGCCTCCTTCTGGGACGGCTGCTGCTCGTCCCAGACGAGGACGCGGCGCGGCCCGGCCGGCGCCGGCGCCGGCGCGAGATCGAGCGACGCAAGCCAGGCGACGACGCCGCTCTGCCAGGCGTCCCAGTTCGGCCCCTTGTAGCCATCGAGCCCGTGGCCGCCGGAGGGGAGCTCGAGGAGCCGGCTCGGCACCGTTTCTCGCTTGCAAGCCTCATGAAACAGCCGGCTATTGGCGATCGGCACCGGCCCGTCGTCGACGGCGTGGGCAAGGTAGGTCGGCGGCGTCTGCCTTGTGACCTGCTTTTCATTGGAAAACAGGTCGAGGAGCTCGGGCGTCGGATTTTCACCGAGGAGATTCGTCCTGGAGCCAGAGTGACCGACGTCGCCAAGCGTTACGACCGGATAGACGAGGATCGCGAAGTCGGGGCGCGACGACTGCTTCGAGATCGCGTCGGTGGCCTGGGCATCGCCCGTGTCGAAATGGGTGGCGGCAGTCGAGGCGAGGTGTCCGCCGGCCGAGAAGCCGATGATCCCCACCTTCCTCGGATCGATCCGCCATTCGGCGGCCTTGGCCCGGACGGTGCGGATCGCCCGCGACGCGTCGGCGAGGGGCACAAACGGCCGCCCCGCGGGGAGCCGGTATTCGAGCACAATCCCGGCGATGCCTTGGGCATTGAGCCAAGCGGCGATGCCGTGCCCTTCCGGACCGGTGACGAGCCCGCCGTAGCCGCCGCCGGGGCAGATCACGACCGCGGGGGTCGACGTTCCCGCGGGCGTCCCTGCGGGAAGATGAACCGTGATGAAGGCATCGGCGGCTTCAGTCTCAACGCTCCCCGGCGCCCCAACCGGCGCTGCGCCATTCCAGAGGGGAAGGCGCTCGGGCTCAGCCGCGGCAAGCGGTGCGATTGGAATCGCGAGGCAGGCAAGCCACACCAGCCGAACGAGCGGGGCCAGCTTAAAAAGCGGAGCGAGGCAGCGGGGCATCGACGGCACTCCCAGGGGTTTTGAGCCGGCAGAAATCGTAGCATCGATGGTTGCAGTTCTTCCTGCACAAGACAAAAGCCTGGGGAAAAGACGCGCGCCTCCCGCCCAGCGGCTCGGTCGTCACAGGCCTCCACCCTCACAGAACCGCTCAAAGGGGGTCATCGATCCCCGGTTGCCAGCACGGCCCGATCTCCCACCCGCTTGCCCTATCGCTTGAAGCCGTCCCTTTTTTCC
>JBBAVV010000092.1:0-13290 GCA_040397545.1 Pirellulales bacterium | reverse complement strand
CAGCTCGGGTGGCCTGGCACTTCCGAGCAACTCTGGCTCGGGGACAGGCTCGTCTGCCACCGGCAGCGGTAGTTCCAACTTGGGTGGCCTGGCACTTCCAAGCAACTCCGGCTCGGGAGCGGGCTCGTCTCATTCTGGTACTGGAAGCACCTCCGATCCAAACAGTCCCGTGCTTTCTTCGCAGTACACCGGGGGCTCAAACGCTGGCGGGCAGGGCAACGGTACGAATAGCAGCGGCACACTCAGCGGAAGCGATCTTTGGCTCATGTACGGCGCCGGATTAGGGGCTGCTATCTCTTCCTCCGGGGCCAGTGGTGGTTCTTTGTCGAACCGCTTGCCCCAGTACACAAAAGGCTCGAGCGCTGGCGGTCAGGTCAATGGCACCGGTGGCACCCTGTCGAACGACGATCTCTGGCGTTTGTACTGGTCAGGTGCTGGGGCCGGGTCCTCGTCGGGCCCAGCCAACGGCTCTCTTGCGAACGACCCGACCATTTCGGCGAAGTACACCGGCGGCTCGGGCAGCGGCCTAGTGTTCTTCGTCACAGGAGCAACCGGGGCGGATGCGGCAAGCTCGGGGAGCCAACAGGGATCGACCGGATCAACCACGCTCACGCTTGCCGACGGTCAATCGACCGTGACGACCACGCCTCTGGTCTACCAGCCCGGTAGCGACGACGGGCCGGGGGTCGTCACGGCCGTGTGGACGGGCGATGACGGGGGGTGGCAGGTTGTCCTCATATCGGAAAGGGAAAACTCGTCCGACGACGGGGCACCAGACGGCGAGCCCCAGGGCGATCCGAGACCCCTGCGGCTGCCGCCTACTACCGGGTGGTCCCAGTTCACGAGCATGCGTGAGCCGGGCTGGGAAGACTACGTCCACGTGTTTCGGCCCATTGATGTCAAAGCCGAAAGGGAACTGACGGGCTTGGCAAAGATGATCGACAAGCACGGCCCGTATGTCTCCAGCCGGGCTGTTGACTCGGCGGGCCGGGTCATCAGGTACACCTTCGCCAACGGCATCACCTACATGGAGCCGGTGGAGCCCCCGTCGGAGCAGTATATCAATTCGGCAGCGGTGATGGTGCCGGGTGGCATCGCCTTGAGCCGCGGCAAGGGCTTGGCTGGCGCCGCGCGGGCCATTGCGGCCGAGGCGATCGACGACGCCGCCACGAGTCGCGCGAGCCAGGCTGCCAACGTCGTCACGGGCGGGTACCTTGGATGGATCCCGGCCCCGATCGCTTCGATCTTGTTCGGTGGAAAGCCAAAGCCACGCGTCTCCGGCGTTGTTGACGACGCTGCCGAAGCGGCGAAGGATGCCGGCACGGTCGCGACCAAGAGCGCTGATGATGTGGCGGAGGCAGCAGGCAGAGGTGCTGCCACAGCTGCACCGCAGTCTACCGTTCGGGTGTATAGAGTCGAAGGTGTTCCCAATAGTCACGTAGTTATTGGAGAAGGAGGCGTCGTTGCAATTAAACAAGGCAACAAAACCATTTTCTTTAACTTCGGAAGCAGAGCGCGGGCTGAACAATATCTTTCCCAAAAGCTAGATCCGATGCAAAAGCTCGGGCCAGTCCCCGGTGCGACCGTTCGATCGTTTGAAGTGCCCGAATCATTCCTCGACGCGATTCGGTCAGGTTCTGTTCCGGAGCATCTCGCCAAGAAATACCCCAACGCTCCTATTCGGGTCGACATCACCAAAGCTCCTGATCAGTTTGGGCTTCGTCCGGAACAAGTCGAATCCATGCGGCGAATCATCATTCAAGGTACAGGACAAGAGGGCCTTTGACATGCTTGACTTTACCTCCGCGATTCAGCGTGAGTCGCTACGACTGCAATCGGCAGCCCATTTGGGATTGCCGAAAGGTATGGGAACGGTTCGTTTTGCGTGCCATGCTCCATGCACCGCAACGGAGGTCGTAGAGAAGGCCAAGGCAGTGTTGAGGGTCATCAACGAACGAAGTCTTGGTAGTTGGCCCAGCGATGCCGACTGGGGTCGACTGTTACCCTCATGGTTCGTGGAGAGGTGCGAGCCAGTGAAGTCAGAAGCGGAGTCGCAAGCGTGGTTGGCGTGGTGGCGAGGCCTTTCGGATGACCAGATGGCCGATGTTGAACGTAACCAGGCATGGACTTTGGACGGGTGGTTGTATTCTTTGACGCCCGACCAACGACGTTGGTTTTGGTGGGACGCCGTGCCTCTCACAGAACACGATTTTGTTGTCGCCGTGGAAGCCCATGAGTGGCCGTTTCCATCGGGAGCCTTGGGCTGGCTGTTGAGAGCCAGTGGAGCCGATCGAGTGGAAGCTGAGGTATAGAAGTCTTCCCCAAATCATCGTTCTTCCGGGATTTTAGTTACAGGGTAGCTGCGGCCTGAGATAGAGCTTCCCACAGAAGAACTGGATTCGAGTCCTGTACTTGGCGCAGGAGCGGAAGCCGCGTGCCGCGTACTTCATTGCCTGGATGAAGCTATTGAAGCCTTCTGTGGTGGCATTGGTGATCCGGTAGAGGAAGTAGGTCAAGAGGTTGGGCAGATGACGCTTGAGCATCCTCGCCACCTTGACCACCGGCCGCAGTCGGCATCGCACGGCCCACGCGTACCATCTTTTGAAGAAGCGATTGGCACTCGTCGAATAGACATGACGCCAGAACCAACGGAACCGATCGGTGATTCCCCAGGCTCTGGCCGTCTTCAGACCGTGCGTCTTGATCGCGTTGAACCGACGACGCTGCTCGGGAGAGAGGTTTGCCTTGGTGAAGAGCCAGAGCTGACGAGTGCCCTTGAGCCGGTCGTCGTCCTCGGCCTGAAGGGCATTTTTTCCTCCCTTCGCATCTGATCGACGGCTTCCCCAAGATGCTTGGCGACATGGAACTTGTCGTGCACAAGTTCGGCGTTCGGCGTCTGTGTGGCCACTGCCTGGGCATACGCGGGGAGCATGTCGGCAGCGACAGCACACACATTCTGCCGCTGCTCGACGGTGCGCGTCATGAGAACGCTTTCAGCGGCCGACTGTGTACGTTCCGGAGCGACATCGAGGACACGGGAGCCGTCGAGAACGGTGAGAACGGTGAGAACGGTGATGGAATCCTGGCCTCTCCCGAAGCTCTTCTCGTCGATGCCGATGTGCTTGATGGGCGTGGCCTCGCAACGCTCGAGGCCGCCTGCAAAGCGCGGTCCATGATTGTCTGCACTGCATCCCAGGAGAGGCCGAGCAGCGCTGCCGCCGCTTTCACCGTACGGCAAGCCTGAAGAACTTCGACCGCGAAGGCCTCGAAGAGGCGCGTGAAGCGAGAGTGCTTCCCGGCCCATGGCGGCACGATGGTTTTGACACCGTGCCCCGCGCACCGGCTGCGGGGAAGGCGGGCGACCAACTCCGTCGTGAACTGCGTCGTGTCCAGGTGCCGCCAGCGCCGCTCGTCCGCATGATCGGCGAGGCCGCAGGCCACGCCGCACTCGGGGCATATCACGCCAGACCCGACGTGGGAAGGGCGGATCTCGACGCGCCGATCCTCGATCTGGAGGACAACAGACTCCACCCGCCAGGAGTCATCGAGGCCAAGCAAACGGGCGTAATGCGATTGGAGTGTGTCGATTTCGGCACTCTACCCAATCGTCGGCCCTCCATGAATCGGCCGCGGCGTGCCATGGAAATCCCCGAAGAACCATTCCGGTGTGTGCTTTTCCGTCGTCTTGGTGACATCAACGGCAGAAGAGCAGCGCCCGGTGCTCGCCGGCGACCACCTCGTCGAGCAGCTCTTTCCAAGTACGCCAGCTTGGCCGAGTCGTCGGCTTTGACGTGGGCCATCGATCAATCTTCGTTGACGAGCGTGGGGAACGGGCTCACGGTCCATGGATGGGGCCCACCGCAGGACTGCCCGGCTGGAGGCCGGGCTTAGCGCAAAAAACAGCCCGCCGAGGCCACGGATGGCCCGGCGGGCGTGAAGGGGGGCAGGAGGCCCCCCAAAAAACAGCCCGCCCGGGCCAGGATGGCCGGGCGGGCGTGAAGGGGGGCAGGAGGCCCCCCAAAAAACAGCCCGCCCGGGCCAGGATGGCCGGGCGGGCGTGAAGAAAGTGGCGGGGACAGGATTCGAACCTGTGACCTCGAGGTTATGAGCCTCGCGAGCTACCGGGCTGCTCCACCCCGCGACACTATTTGAAATCCCCAACCGCTTGGCTTGGGCACCAAGCGTCTGGAGAAGGTGTCATCGGCAGGAGGACCTCCCGACAACGAGCGAATCATACCGGCGCGGAAGGCCGAAGTGAAGTGGGAGCTGTTTCAAGCGGCACTTCCCCCACAAGCGGACCCCCGGAACAGTTTGCCAGCGCCCCCGGGATTGCCGGTTTCGGCCCGGAGACGAAATAAAAGGGAGATCCGCTCCGCCCCTTCACCTGCGCATCGCTCAACCCCAATGTCCCCAGGCGACCCCGGCACGCCGAAACGACCCCCCGCCGGGCCCCCGCACGCGCCCACGCCCGAAGCGGCCGACGGCACGATCGTGGGGAGCGTCCCCTGGGCGACCCGCGCCGAGCCGGGGCCACCCGGCCCCGCGGCGATCGTCGTTCGCACGGGTGCCCCTGACGACGGAAAGGGGAGGGGGACGAAGCCGGACACTTCCGGCAGCCCTGAGGAGCCGACCGCCTGGCAGCTCGTCCGCGACCAACTCCTCGTCATCCTCCGGGCCAGCCCCGCCTGGACGACGAGCCTCGCCATCCACACGCTGCTACTTGTTGCCCTGGCGATCTGGATCGTGCGTCTTCCCGAAAGGAAACAGCTCTCCCTCGAGCTCGGCTTCGGCACCACCGACGGCGCTCCTGGCAGCCCCGGCACGGAGGAAGCGATCGTCGAAGTGCCGGGGGAGGAGGCGCCCCCGGTCGACGAGGCCCCGAACGAACCGGTCGAGGCGGTCGCCGCCACGCCGCCGGAGGAGCCGACCGACGAGCCCGAGGCGACGGAGCCGACCCGGCAGGCCGAGACGCCGGCGGCGCCGGTGCCGGGGATCCGTGTTGCCCTCTCCGGCCGCGAGCCGGGGCGCCGCGACGGCTTCCTAGGGGCCAATGGCGGCAGCGATGCCACTGAGGCGGCCGTCACAGCGGCGCTCGAGTGGATCGTGCGGCAGCAGAAGAAGGACGGCCTGTGGAGCATGCAGGGGCCGTATCAGGACGGCGGCTCCCAGGAGAACCGGCTCGCTGCCACGGCGATGGCGCTGCTGGCGCTCCAAGGAGCTGGCCACACGCACCAGGGGGGGGAGCATCGAGCCGTGGTGGAGAGGGCCTGGAAAAAGCTCCTCGCCGGGCAGCAGCGTAATGGGTCTTTCGACGTCGGCAGGCTCCCGGCGCAGCACGAGCTCTACTCGCATGCCCAAGCGACGATCGCGCTGTGCGAGCTGTTTGGGATGACACGCGACGCGGCGCTTGCCGAGCCGGCGACACGGGCGCTGGCCTATGGCCTGGCGGCTCAGGGCCCCAACGGCGGCTGGCGCTACGAGCCGGGGAAGGATGGCGACATGTCGGTCACCGGCTGGTACATGATGGCGCTGAAGAGCGCCGAGATGGCGGGGATGGAGGTGCCCACCGAGGCATTTGAGCGGATCGGCGGGTTTCTCGATCTCGTCGCCACGCAGGAGGGGAGGCGCTACGGCTACCGGCGCGAGACGCTCCTCCGCGACGCCAGCCCCGTCACCGCCGCGGTCTCCGCCGAAGGGCTCCTCTGCCGGCAGTATCTGGGGTGGGGACGGGATGACCCGCGGATCATCGCGGGGCTCGAAGTGATCATGGAGGAGAAGCCGCTCGACTTCGCCGGCGACAAGGATGTCTATGCGTGGTACTACCTCACGCAGGTGGCCCATCACGCCCAGGGGCGGCCGTGGGCCCGGTGGAACGCGAGACTGCGGGCCGAGCTGCCGGCCCGCCAGGTCGCCAAGGGGAAGGAAAAGGGAAGCTGGGATCCGGCGCTCGACCGCTGGGGCTCGATCGGCGGGAGGCTGTTCGTGACCTGCTTCTCCACCTGGATGCTCGAGGTCTACTACCGCCACCTCCCCCTCTATGGCGAGGTGCCGAGCCGACCGTGACAGCCCTCAGGGCGCCGACAGCCCACCCCACTGCCGCACCGCCTCATAAGCGACGATTGCCGCGCAGTTGGAGAGATTGAGGCTGCGGACCTGGGGGCGGGAGGGGATCGTGAGGAGTTTTTCCGGGTGGGCCGCGACGAGGTCGGCCGGCAGCCCCGCCGATTCGCGGCCGAAGACGAGGACCGAGCCGCGCTCGTAGCGGACGTCGGTGTAGGGCTTTTCTCCCCGGGCGCTGAACAGCCAGTCGGGCCCGCGGCCGAGCCGGGCCAGGAGCCCGGCCCAATCATCGACCACCTCCCACTCCAGCTCCGCCCAGTAATCGAGGCCGGCCCGGCGGAGATAGTAGTCGTCGATCTGGAAGCCGAGGGGGCGGACGAGCCACATCTTCGCCCCGATCGCCACGCACGTCCGCCCGACATTGCCGGCGTTCGGCGGGATTTCCGGCTCGTGGAGGACGATATGAAGGCAGGGATCGTAGCGCATGGCGGTTCGCCGGTATCCGCTGGTCTGCTATCGTGGGACGATACGAAAAACCCGTCACAAGTGTGCCCGGAGGCCCCGCCTTGGTCGAGATCACGAGGAATCCCACCCGCGCCGTGCGCATCGGCACGATCACGATCGGTGCCGGCCATCCGATCGCCGCCCAGAGCATGACGGCGACGCATACCGCCGACATCGAGGCGACGGTTGCCCAGGCCGAGGATCTGCGGCAGGCCGGAGCCGGGGTCGTGCGGATCGCCGTCGACAGCAAGAAGGACGCCGCAGCGCTCCCCGCCATCCGCGCCGGCACCACGGCCAACCTCGCCATCGACCTCCAGGAAAACTACCGGCTTGCCGCCGACGTCGCCGCGCACGTCGACAAGCTCCGCTACAACCCCGGCCACCTCTACCACCATGAGCCGACGAAGCCGTGGCAGGAGAAGGTGAAGTTCATCGCCGACATCGCCGCCGCCCACGACTGCGCCCTCCGCGTCGGCGTGAATTGCGGGAGCGTCGATCCGGCGAAGAAGGAGAAGTTCGACGAGCACGACTCGATCGGCCCGATGCTCGCAAGCGCCCTCGAGCACTGCGAGCTCCTCGACTCCCTCGGCTTCACCCGCTATGCCGTCTCCCTCAAGGACTCCGATCCCACCAAGGTGATCGAGGTCAACCGGCGCTTTGCCGAACAGCGGCCCGAGATCCCGCTCCACCTCGGCGTCACCGAGGCGGGGATGCCGCCGGACGGGATCATCAAGACGCGGATCGCCTTCGAGCAGCTCATCAGCCGGGGGATCGGCGACACGGTGCGCGTGTCGCTCACGGTGCCCAACGCGCGAAAGCCGGAGGAGATCGCCGCGGCCGAGGCGATCCTCGCCGACATCGCCGCGGGGCGCGTGCGGAGTGTCGTCGACTACGGGCTCTCGTCGCTCAATATCATCTCCTGCCCGAGCTGCTCGCGCGTCGAGAACGAGGCCTTCATCGATCTGGCCCGCGAGGTCAAGGAGATGACCCAGTACGCCAAGGACTACGCGATCACGATCGCCGTCATGGGCTGCCGCGTCAACGGCCCCGGTGAGACCGACGACGCCGACCTCGGGCTGTGGTGCGGGCCGACGCATGTGAATCTCAAGCGTCGCTCCGTGGAGCTCGGCGCCTTCCCCTACGACGCGATCCTCCCCAAGCTCAAGGCCGAGCTCGATCGGCTCATCGAGGCCAAGGCCTGACATGCGCACGCTGCCAATCGTTGATCCCACCTCCACGGCCACCTGTCCCTCCGTCGGCACCGGAGCGCAGCTGCTTCCACTTGAGCCCCCCGATGCCAATTGCCGCGGCACGTTCGCGATGGTCAGCCTGGGGTGCCCGAAGAATCTCGTCGATAGCGAGCGGATGCTCGGGCTGCTGCGCCAGGACGGCTGGCAGCTCGTTGCCGAGCCGAAGGGGGCCGATCTCGTCGTCGTCAACACCTGCGCCTTCATCGACGCCTCGCGCGAGGAGTCGTATGGGGTCGTCCGCGAGATGCTCGATCTGAAAAAAGCCGGGGGGACGCGCGGCGTGATCGTCGCCGGCTGCCTCGCCGAGCGGCAAAAGGAAAAGCTCCTCGACGAGCTTCCCGGGCTCGATTCAGTGATCGGCGTCTTTTCGCGTGATGATGTCGCCAAGGCGGCCGAGCGGCTCATCGGCGGCTTGGGGGATCAGCGGAGCCTGTTCCGCCCGGCGCCTGCGGTCCCCCTCGAAGACCGCGGCCGGATGCGCATCACCCCGCGCCACATGGCCTATCTCAAGATCTCCGAGGGCTGCGACCGAACCTGCACGTTCTGCGCGATCCCGAAGATGCGCGGCAAGCATGCGACCAAGCCCATGGAAGAGGTGATCCGCGAGGCCCGCGAGCTCGCCGCCGACGGTGTCAAAGAGCTCGTCGTTGTCGCCCAGGACACGACGTACTATGGAATGGACCTCTACGGCGAGCCGCGGCTCGTGGAGCTGCTCGGCGAGCTCGAGAAGGTCGAGGGGCTCGAGTGGATCCGGTTGATGTATCTCTACCCGGAGCACTTTTCCGACCGACTCATCGGCAGCATTGCCGACTCAGAAAAGATCGTCCCCTATCTCGACATGCCGCTCCAGCATGCCAGCGACCCGGTGCTGAAGCGGATGCAGCGCCGCGTGTCACGCAAGCCGACCGAGGAACTGCTCGGCAAGCTACGGAAGCGGATCCCCGAGCTCGTCCTCCGGACGACGTTCATCACCGGCTTCCCCGGCGAGACCGAGGCGCAGTTTGAGGAGATGGTCGACTTCGCCCGGCAGTGGCGGTTTGAGCGGGTGGGTGTGTTCACCTATTCCCTCGAGCCCGACACGCCGGCGGCAAAACTCGACGGCCATCTCCCCGAGGAGGTGAAGGCGGCGCGGCGCGACCAGCTGATGGAAGTGCAGCAGGGGATCGCCCACGACCATGCCCGCAAGCAGGTGGGGCGATTCGTCGACTGCATCGTCGACGGCCCCAGTGGCGAGCGCGATGATGTCTGGCTCGCCCGCTCCACCGGCGATGCCCCCGACATCGACTGCCTCGTCTATCTCACGGCGGCGGGGAGCGGCCCCGAGGAGCCCCTCACCGGAGAGATCCTCCCGGTCGAGATCGTCGCTTCCAGCGGCTACGACCTGGCCGGCGTGCCAGCCGAGGAGTGACCGCCATGCGCGAGCGCTCCCCCGCTGCCGCACCCGCCACCGATCTGGTCTGGACCGTCCCGAATCTGCTTTCGGCAGCGCGGATGGTGCTCTCGATCGTCTTCTTTGTGCTCGTCGAGCGGGAGGATTTCGCCGCGGCAACCGTGCTTTTCCTCGTCGCCGCCACGACCGACTGGGTCGACGGCTGGTATGCCCGCCGCTTCAACCAGGTGAGCCGACTAGGGCGGATTCTCGACCCGCTTGTCGACAAGGTCCTCGTCTGCGGGGCTTTTATTTTCCTGGCGGCCCGGGGAGGGACGTCGATCCTCCCCTGGATGGCGGTCGTCATCGTCGTCCGCGAGCTTGTCGTCACCGCTGTCCGCGCCGAGATGGAGCGGGCCGGGCGCGACTTCTCGGCTGGGATGGCCGGAAAATTGAAGATGGTGCTCCAGTGTGCGGCAGTGGCGGTGGAGCTGGGGCGGCTCGGATTTTCTTGGCTCTTCAACGGCGTCGACGCGGTGGGCATGGCCACGGGGCTCGCCTGGGCGGCCGTCATCCTCACTGCCTATTCCGGCGCCGAGTATGTCGTCAAGGCTTGGCCGGTGCTCACCGGCCGTGACGCCCCGTCGAACCGGAACTGATCCACGGGGCCCGCTGATGACCGCTTTGGCTTGGCTCTCGATCCTCGCTGCCGACGCCGCGGCGCTGTCTGGGGGCGTGCTCGCCTGGGGTGGCGTGGCCGCCGCGTGCCTGGCCAGCGCCGTCGTCGTCGCCCGCATCTGGCAGTGCGAATCGCAGGGGGGCGAGGTCGTGCCGGGGAAGGAATGGCCGCGGGCGGAATGGAGCGGGGCCGGGGTGCTGCTCATCGCCTGCGGCTGGCTGCTGGTCGTCTCCTTCTGCGTCAGCCTGTTCCCTGCCGATGCCCCGCTCCTCGATCGGATGGCCGCGCACGCCGCCGGATCGATCATCGCCACGTTTGCCGTCGTGACGGGGCTGCGGGCAAACGGGGCGTCGTGGCGGTCGATCGGCTTGTCGAGCGATAGCGCTACGGTCGACTGGCGGCTGGCCGTCGGCGGGCTGGCGCTGGTCACCGGCCCGCTCCTCCTGATCTCGGCTGCGCTCGATCAGGTCGTCAGCTACGAGCATCCGGTCATCGACGCGCTCACGGCGGACCACGGGCCGGTGGCGATCGCCATCGTCGTCATCACCGCCGTGGTCGCCGCCCCGATCGGCGAGGAGCTCTTCTTCCGCCGCATCCTCCTCGGCTGGATCGATGCCCGAGTGCCGTCGACCGGCGGGGGCGTGGCGATCCTGGGCTCGGCGCTTCTCTTCGGGCTGTCGCACTGGGGGCAGGGGCTGGCTTGGATCCCGCTGGTGCTGCTGGGAATCGCCCTCGGCGAGCTCGCCCGCCGCCGCGGCTCGCTCCTTTCGGCGATCCTCCTCCATGCCCTCTTCAATGCCGTCAGTGTCGTGATGCTCGTGTTCCAGACTGCCGCCGGGGCCTGACTGGGTGGGGCGGCGGTGAAAACCGATCTGGATGGAAACGGCTCCCTCACGACACAATCTTCCGCGGCGCTCTGCCCCGCGCCGTCTCGGTTCGCCCCCCTCCGGATCTCCGCCCCGTGCCCCGTTCGCTTCTCCATCGGATCAGCGACCGGATCACCTACGGGGCTGTCCGGGTGGCGATCTGTGTCGTTCAGGCCCTCCCCCGGCCGGCGTGTGAACGGGGGGCCCGGAGCCTCGCCCGGTTCATCGCCCGCTCGGTGCGGATCCGCCGCACGGTCGTCCGGGAGAACCTGCGAATTGCCTTCCCCGACTGGTCGGAGGCCAAGGCCGACGAGACGATCGAGCGGATGTGGGAGCACTTCCTCCTCATGGTCGTGGAGATCGCCCATGCCCAGCGCGTGATCCAGAAGACGACCTGGCGGAAGCATCTGCGCTTTCACGGGATGGAACCGATGGTGCGGCTGCTGTGGAGCGACCGGCCGAAGGTCGTGCTCTCGGGGCACTATGGCAATTTCGAGCTCGCCGCCTACCTGTTCGGGGTGTTTGGCTTCCGGATCTATTCCGTGGCCCGCGTCCTCGACAACCCGCTCCTCGATCGGTTCGTGACCCAATTCCGCGAGTCGCGCGGGCAGCGGATCCTCCCCAAGAAGGGGAGTGCGCCGGATGTCGAGCTCGCCCTCCAGGCCAACGGCGCCATCGGCCTCCTCGGCGATCAGGCCGCTGGGCCGAAGGGGGCGTGGGTCGAGTTCTTCGGCCGTCCGGCGAGCGTCCACAAGGCGATCGGTCTGTTTGCCGTCTCCTCGGGCGCTCCGATCATGGTCTGCTCGGCGACGCGGCGCCACGGGCTGTTCGACTACGACATGCGACTCGAGGGAACCGCCGATCCGGCCCTCGGTGGCCCGGAAACGGCAGGCCTCAAGGAGATCTCGCAGTGGTACACCTCGCTCCTCGAAACCTCGATCCGCCGGGCACCGGAGCAGTATTGGTGGGTTCATCGCCGATGGCGGGGGGAGCCCGCACAGGCTAAAGTACTAAAATCTCGTCCCCCTGGGCCCGATGCCGGGTTGCAAACGGCCTGATGCCCTCCGGCGGGCCGTCGTGGAAGGGCGAAAGGGCGGAGCTTTCCTGGTGGTGATTGCGGCTCGAGGCACTGGAGTGCCATGCCGGCCCGGCTGCCTGAATCCTTGGCGGAATGACATGGCGGAGTGGTTGCCGATCGCCGCAGTCAGCGAATGCCCCCCCGGCACGAGCCTCGAGCGGGTCGTCGGCGAGCGGATCGTGGCCCTGGCCAATGTCGACGGCGACTGGCACGCCATCGACGGCCTCTGTCCGCACCAGGGAGGGCCGCTCGGCACCGGCAAGCTCTGTGGAGCGCTGCTGACGTGCCCGTGGCACGGTTGGCAGTTCGACATGCCCAGCGGACGCCATCGCCTCTCCGCCACCGTCAACCAGCCCCGTTTCGACGTCCGCGCAGCCGAGGGGAGCGTTCTGATCAGGGTCGAGGGGGGCTCGCCGGTCGAGCTGCCGCCGGCCTCACCGACGCCGTCAGGAGGGACGACGGCGTGATCGAGATTCGGGCTTTCCGCAATGAGGATCCTCCCCGGCTCGCCGCCGTCTGGCGGGCTGCCGACCTCGGTCCGGCGGCGATGCAACCGATGACGCCGCCGATGCTCGAGGCATGCGTCTTCTCCAAGCCCTACTTCGACCGGCGCGGGTTGCTTGTCGCCCTCGACGATGGCCAGATGGTGGGATTCGCGCAGGCCGGCTTCGGACCCAACGCCGACCGCTCCGGGATCGACACGCGCGAGGGCTCGACGCTCTTGGTCGCCGTCGTTCCCCATCCGCGCGGCGAGGAGATCGGCGACTCCCTTCTTGCCGCCTCCGAGGCCTACCTCCGCAGCCGTGGGGCGACGGTCTTCTACGGCGGCGGATCGGCCGGGATGCGGAGCTTCTATCTCGGGCTCTACGGCGGCTCCGACATGCCCGGTGTCCTCGATTCCTCGGCGACGATGCAGGCCGTTTTCCGCCGCGCCGGCTACGTTGAGCACGACCGCGTGGCGATCCTCCAGCGGCCGCTGGCTGGCTTCCGTCCCCCGGTCAACCGCCATCAGCTCGCCATCCGCCGCACCACCCATCTGCGCGTCATCGACGAGCCGGCCCGGCGGACCTGGTGGGAGGCGGCCACGACGACGGGCATGGCGCTGCGGCGCTATGAGCTCTGTGGCGAGGGGAATCGGCTCATCGGCTCGGCGTCGTTCTGGGACATGCAGCCGCTGGCGAGCGTCTGGGGGGTCACCGCCGCGGGGCTCCTCGATGTCGAGGTCGAGGGGGGGAGGCGGCGCCAGGGGCTGGCCCACTTCCTCCTCGCCGACGCGCTCCAAGACCTCGGCCGCGAGGGGGTGACCCTCGTCGAGACGCACGCTTCGCGCTCCAACGTCGCGGCCCTGATGCTGTTCTCGAAGCTCGGCTTCGAGGCGGTCGAGCACGGCACGCTCTTCCGCCGGCCTTAGCCGCGACGTCGGCAATTGCTCCGCGCCGAATCCTTGACGGCTTTGCAAGGATTTCCCACACTCCGCCGAGAGG
>JBBAVV010000091.1:0-13522 GCA_040397545.1 Pirellulales bacterium | reverse complement strand
CATCCCACAGCCTGATCTCGCCGGCAACGCTCAAGAAATGGCTCGACGTGCTCTCAACCTGCGGCGACATAGCCGCGGCTTTCGGCAAGGGTCTCGCGCAGGGGGCGGCCAATCTTGGCAATGCCGCTCAGGACGTTGGCGTCGGCATCCTGAATGTCCCCGCCGCGTCGGTCAACTTCGGGTCGTGGGTCTCGGAGAAGGTCTTCTTCGACGTGCCGGAGCACATGAAGATTCGGCTGCCGTACATCCCTTCGCCCGACTGGTCGAAGGGCCTCGTCACTCAGGAATCCGACTTCGATCACAACGTGAGCAAGGGGTGCCTGGAGGTCACAGTCGGCATATTTGGATCGGGGGCGATTGGTAAACTAAACCGCGTAGCGTCGGTGGCGGATGACGCTACCGTGGCGGGAAGGAAGCTCCTGGCATCGGCCAAAGGTGGACGGGGACCGGCAACGTCATGGAATGGATTCGATGAAAGCATAGCGGGTGGCCCAGTACGCGACCTAACAACAAACCGCATTAGGATAACAGCCCGCGGCATTAAAGCCGTCGAGGAACACGTAGCACGCTTCGGCCCAGACGATGCGAATAGTCTCATGCTTGAGCGGCTACGCCGCATCGCCACTGGCAACCTTCGGGCTACGGCACAGGACCTGAACTTCTACGCCCATGAACTCCGTGAATTGGTTCGATATCGGCGCCTCGGGTGGAGTCGTGGCGTCCCGGCAGATTCGGATGCGGCACAGGATCTTTGGCGCCAAGCACACACAGCGACTCTCGGAGACTACAATCTCCCGCTACGAGCAGATGAGTTGCTGTACCATCTCGATGCATTAATGCATCTCTATAAATAGGATTTCTTCATGGCTACGCAAAGCGAGCTTATTATACTCCGCATTATCCTTGAGCACGATGGCGAATGGAACTGGTACAAGGTGGGGCGTCGCTGCATGTCCCTGCTGGATCCAGGTCAGATCGATCTGAAGTCGTTGAAGGACGCACATCTTGTGAGTGAGCACCGAGTAGACGGCGAGCCACTACCAAGACTGCGTATTACAGGCGAGGGGAAGACGGTTCTCGAAGAAGCCCTTGAGGAAGGTTGGCCGAATCCATAAAGGGTTCATCCTGTTCTCTTGCGTAGTAAACCATCTGTCCCATTTTGAGCCATCGCAAAGCCCGGCATCCGAATTGATGCCCAGAGCCTCAGCCATCTGGCGCGACGTGAGGCGGCATAAAGATCGCTTGACGGCGACTTTAAGCAGCGGCCCGTGTATGACGAGCCGCGCGAAGCTTGGAGACGACCGGAGACGACCGGAGACGACCGGAGACGACCGGAGACGACCGGAGACGACCGGAGCGGGCCGCGACGCAGGCCGCAGCGGCGGCTAACGCCATTGGTGCGCTCGCCGACGCTTCGCAGGCTTGGGCTACCGCGGTCGGCAGCGCGTTTGTCGGCTGGGCGATGGCGCAGGCCCAGGCTGGTGCCGACTTCGGGATCGCCGGCGCGATCGCGGGTGCCACGGCCGGCAAAGCCGGCGCGGCAGCGGGCACGATCTATTCCGCGGCGGTCTCCAAGGCTGCTGGGGATCTGACGCGGGCGCTCAATGCGGTTCAGACCGGATTTGTCGACGCCGCGACAGCGGCGAGCGTCAAGGCGACGAAGACGATCGCGGCGGCGGAGACGGTCGAGCGAAAGGCCGTCGCGAAGGCCGACGTCGTTCTCGCCCAGGATCTCCAGTCCGCCTGGGGGACGTACGCGGCAGCCGAGCGATCCGCCGTCACTCTCAACGCCCGCGAGCGGGCGACGATCGGCGCCGACTCCAAAAAGGAAGTCGCCGGAGCGGAGCTCGCAGCGGTCAAAGCCGTCGCCCCGGCCCGGAAGACCTCGATGGTCGCCACGGCCGAGGCCAACGGCGTCTATCACGTCAAAGTGACGGGCATCGTCGCCGACCTGGGGATTCTCGGCGGCGAGATCAAGGTCGAGGCGACGAAGGCGAAGGCGACGAGCATCAGCGCCTGGCTGGGACAGAAGGCCCAGGGGCTGTGGGACACGGCGAAGGATGTCGTCGGCACGATCAGCAAGTCGTACGACGCCATCAGCCTGGGGGCCCACACCACCTTGGGCGCGGGCGGAATGATTCCCGGATTCGGTATCTTTCCCGACGCCGCTGATCTCGCCCTTACGCTCGTAGAGCTCCCATTCGGGAAGTCAGACGGCAAGGATCTCGCGCTCGCGACGGCGAGCCTCGTAACCACAGCTGCCCCGGGGCCGGTTGACGTAGCCGCCGGCGGCGTGAAACTGACCGCGAGAATGGCGAAGGCGGGCGCAAAGGTCGCCGATGCGGCTGGATCAGCAGGGAAAGGACTTGACGGCCTTGCCGGTGCTGGGCGAAGTTTGCTTGCGCCGAGCAGTGGAAAGTGGAATCGTCCGAATGTCCACGATAGCACGCTCAAGGATGTGATGGACAATCTTTGGCGACCACAGGACAAGCGGCCTGGCGGTACGATTGCCGAGCTTCTTCGTGAAAAAGCCGCCGGTGGCCCGCTGATTCATCTGGAGAAAGCGAGAGGTCGCCTCACCCAACTAATCAAACGCGTAAATGACCATTTCAATCCATTGTCGATCGCTGATAGGGCTGCTGCAGAACGCGTGATCAACGACCTGAAAGATGCCATAAGAATAGCTGAAGGACGGGCACTACAATGACTGACATATCCTATCGCGATGTGACCAAGACGCTCGTAAGCGACATACCGGAGGTGAGGAGCGATTACGAACGCGAACACACAAACTGGGCTCCTGACGACGTGCATGCCCACGTTGTCTATGGGACAGTATTCGCAAAATTCATCCAGCGTACTGAAGAACGTTGGGCGAGCACGGCCGATGACGAGTGTGAATTGCTTCTCCATCGCTGTTTTGCGCACGTTGAGAAGTTGGCGAATAGCTCGGATTTCGAGACTCGGTGCGTCATCGAGGCGAGCCTTATGGAAACGCTGATTGGTGAGAATGGCGACTGGTCGCATTACAATCGTTTTTTTGGTTCGGTAACGAGGCGGATTGCGGCTGAGGTGAAACGACGGTTTGGCCAGTAGTATTCTGCCGCAAGCACGCTTTTGCGTTTTTCGCAGGGAGAAAAAGGTGCCTGCCACCAAATCTGGGGGAGTTGGGCGATCTGCTGGCACCCCAAATCGCCACCGGCTGGCATCGGTGGCTGGCTTGGATTTCCTGTTCCACTGGGGCGGAGCTCGCAGCCGTTAAGGCCGTCGCACCGGCCCGGACGACCGCAGCGTTTCAATGACGCTGATCGATCTTCTTACCGAGGATCGTGTTGCGATGTCGACCGGCTCGGATTTCTTCACCGGGGAACGTGACCGTTCTGCAATCGGCGCGCCCAGGCCGGCTCCTGATTCGCCGGCCGGGGACCGGTAACGCAGGTTCGATGCGATCATCGGCCGTGGGTCAGCGTCTCGAAGAAGATGTTCCAGTCGGATTGGCCCCGACGGCAGATCTCCTCGCGCAGCAGCCGTTCGGTATGGGGCAGATCGATCCCCTGGCGGTGATGGTAGTGGTGGTAGCCGACCGCGAAGGTGTCGTAGAGATCGCCGGTCGTGCTATCCCGATCGGCACCGCAGCACCCGAGCATCGAACGCTCGAGGAGCTGATGGGCGAGCAATTCCAGCGCCGCGACAAAGCGCTCACGCTGCTCGGCGTAGACGTCGATTCCCTGGTGCCAGGCGACTTCGGCGGCGTGGAGGGCCGACGCGAGGGCGTATTGGGCATGATGGCCGTTGTCGCGGCACGACTCCTGGGTGAGTCCGTCAGGCCAGGTCGCCGGCTGGCTCCAGAAGGCCGCTACGTTGCCGCCGTCCCCCTCGATCGCCCGCGCGGCCTCCGCGTCGGTCGTGAGATGAACGTAGGCGGGGCTGCGGCGGCGCAGACGCTCGACTCCGAGCGTGAGGAGCCGCTGGTCTTCACAGAAGACGGCGATGTTCATCAGCGCGTCGATCTGCGTCAGATCGACGTTGCCATTCCAGGGGCTCATTCGCTCGAGCGCCGGCACGAAGGCTGTCGTGAACATTCGCTTCATCCGCGCCCGGTCGACCGGCTTCCAGTCAGGGTGATCGCGGAGAAGCTCGGCCGCCGGTCCGAGCAGGGCGCCGATCCAGCCGGCGACGAGGAGATTCTGCCCCTCCGCCGGCTCGTAGCCAGCAAATGTCTTCCCCCACACATTGAGGATCGTGATCGCCCGTCGGGCCGCCGGCTCGTCGCCGGTGGTTGCCCAGACCAGTGCGTTGGCATAGGCCTGTCGGGCATGTTCCTTCTGGTCCGCCTCGCCGGTCGGCGCCGTGGCAAATCGCCCCTCGATCGCCACGTCGCGAAGCTTCTTCACGGCCGTGGCCCACGGCTCCTCCCCCGCCTCAATCCGCTCCCTGACGAAGTCGAGCTCGGCTTGGCCGACGATGCCCCCCGGATGAACGAAGGCGTGGGGCTCGGCCGCCGCGGCCGGCGGAGCAAATCTGATCCAGATGGTCACCATGGCCGCGGCAGCCACCGTCACCACGAGGGCAAGGGCCACAGGCCAGGGCCGGGCCGGGTTCTGCGTGCGTGACATGGTTGGGTGATCCACCGGAGGCTGCCATTCCCCCCGGAGGATAGACTATCCGGCAGCTGTTTGGGGCATGCCACGTCTGACGCAGCCCCGAGGGGCATCTCTCCTTCCGCTTGCCAGGACCACTCGATGGTTCGATCCGCCCTTCCGCGAATCATCGTGCTCGCCGCCACCCTCGTGGCCGGGGCCGGGCGCGTCGCACCAGCGGAAGAAGCGGGCGTCGATGCCTCCCCGGCCGCGATCCGTCTCCTACTTTCCAGCCGCTGTGGGAAATGCCACGACGAGGGCCTAGCGAAGGGGGGCTTGTCGCTGGCGACGGCGGCCGGGCTGCTGGCCGGGGGTGACAGCGGGCCGGCGATCGTGCCAGGCAGGCCGGAGGAGAGCCTGCTTCTGGCAGCGGTGGGGTATGCCGATGATCGGGTGCAGATGCCCCCAGATGGCAAGCTCTCGGCGGCGGAGATCGCCAGCCTCGCCGCATGGGTCCATCAAGGCGCTCCGTGGCCAGAAGGGGAGACTCCCGTCGGCCCCGCCAGCGGGCGGCCCACGGCGCGGAGGATCACGGATGCCGACCGGGCCCACTGGGCTTTCCAGCCGGTGCGCGACGAGGCGCCGCCAAGAGTGGCCCGCGAGGCTTGGCCGCGGGGGGCGATCGACCGCTTCATCCTCGCCGGCCTCGAGACAGCGGGCTCGAGCCCGTCACAGCCTGCCGACAAACGCACGCTCCTCCGTCGGGCGACGTTTGATCTGATTGGCCTCCCGCCGACCCCCGAGGAGATGGCGGCCTTTCTCGCCGATGAGTCGCCCGAGGCGTTTGAGACCGTGATCGAGCGGCTGCTGGCCTCGCCGCGGTATGGCGAGCGCTGGGGAAGGCACTGGCTCGACATCGTCCGCTATGCCGATGCCCGCGATCTCATCCAGCTGCCCCCCGAGAGCGATTTCCGCGAGGCCTGGCGCTACCGCGACTGGGTGGTCGACGCCTTCAACCGTGATCTCCCCTACACCGACTTCCTCAGCAAGCAGATCGCCGGCGATCTCCTCCAGCCAGATGATCCTACCCGGATCGATGCCGACGGACTCGTGGCGACCGGGTTCCTCGCGATCGCCGACTTCGTGCCGGGGGATGTTGACAAGGAGCGGATGATCGCCGACTGCGTCAATGATCAAATCGACGTCGTCAGCCGGGTGTTCCTCGGCCTCTCCCTGGCCTGTGCCCGCTGCCACGACCACAAGTTCGATCCTGTCTCCACCGACGACTACCACGCCCTCGCCGGGATATTCTTGAGCACCCGTGTGATCCCGGGGCCGGTCAAGGGGAACACACCGCTGATCCGCGTGCCGCTCCTACCGGCCGCGGAGGTGGCGGCGCTCGAGGCCGGGGCCGCCGCCGATCGGACACGACTCGAGGCCCTCGCCGGGCTTGTCAGCACCGCCCGCGACAGGGAACACCGCCGGGCACTCGAAGCGATCGTGGCGTCGGACTCGGCCCGCTATTGCCTGGCGGCCTGGGATCTCCGCCAGGCAGCTCGAAGTGGCGAGCCGCTGACGGCCGCTGCGATGGCTGCCACGCGGCAGCTCGACGAGGCGACGCTGGTTCGCTGGCTGACCTTTCTTGACGCCCCGCCAAAACCCTTTGCGGCGCTGGCGGCTGCGACCGAGCGAGCGGAAGCGGTGCAGCTTGTCGCCGCTCTCGCCGCGCAGCTGGCCGCCGAGACAACCAAACGTGAGGCCCGGCGCACCGATCCGGACCACAGGGCGAGCCCCGCTGACGAGCTGTTCCGTTTCCGCGCCGATGATCCCGGGATCGTCGTCGATTCGGCCGGGAGGGTTGTCAGGTGGCCCGACCGGGACGGGCTGGCCGACGATGCGATTCCCGTCTTGGATCGAGCCGGACCGAGCGTCGGCACTGCCGTCATCGGCGGCCGGGAGCGACCGGTCGTGCGCTTCGATGGCAGGGCGCTCCTGGCGGCGGGCCGGGAGGTGCCGGCGGTCGGCGCGCTGACGGTCCTCTTCCGCCCGGCCGACGACGCCGAGCCGGGGCAGCGTCTCCTCGGCTGGGAGGATGCCGCCGCCGGGCAGCATGGCGTCGGGCTGATCGCCGAGAAGTCGGGGGGCCTTCACGCCATCCTCCGCCGCGGAAGTGGCAACGGCGACATCGTCGTCGGATCCGTCACCGAGCCGGGGGGATTTCAGCTCGTGACACTTACCTGGGGCCCCGGTGGCACGAAGCTTTTCCGCCATGGCGAGCTGGCAGGATCAAGCAAGGCCATCGAGTCGGTGTCGTCAGCGCCCGACATCCGCGCTCTGCGGATCGGTGGGGCCGGTTCAGGCGCGGGCCCGAGCTTCCGCGGCGCCGTGGCCGAGCTGCGCGTCGTCGCCGGTGCGCTCGACGAGGCGACGCGCGGGCGGATCGAGGCGGAGATCCGTGCCCGCTGGCTCGACGAGGCGGCGGTCGCCGCGGAATCGACCGACACCACAGGCTTCGATCTCCTCGCCGGATCGACCAGCCCGTTTGCCCGCTCCGCCGACGATCGGGATGCCTGGCTCGACGATGACGCGCGGCAGCGGATCGGAAGCCTCCGAGCCGAACAGGAAGCCCTGCAAAAAAAGCCCGCCGTGGAGATTCCCCGCGCGGTGGTCGTTCAGGATGGCGGCGCGCCCGGCACGCGCCACGAGGGCTTTCAGGACGCGGCAGTGTTCATCCGGGGAAATCCCGCCAACCGCGGCCACGTCGTGGCGCGCGGGTTTCCGCGGGTTCTCCTCGCTGGCGAGCCGCCGCCGATCGGCGCGGGGAGTGGCCGGCGTGAGCTGGCGGCGTGGCTCGCGAGCCCCTCTCATCCGCTCACGGCGCGGGTCATGGTGAATCGCATCTGGCAGCATCATTTCGGCGTCGGCATCGTCCCCGTCGAGGGAGGCTTTGGCCTCCGGGGGGAGCCGCCGAGCCATCCGGCGCTCCTCGATCATCTCGCCAGCCGGTTTGTCGAGTCGGGCTGGTCGGTGAAGGAAATGCACAGGCTGATGATGTGTTCGAGCACCTACCGACAGGAGAGCCGGGCCGATGCGGCCACGCTTGCTGCCGATCCCGGCAACCGGCTCCTGGCGCGGATGCCGCGGCAGCGGCTGGAGGCGGAGGCGATCCGCGATGCCTGCCTGGCCGTCTCCGGCCGGCTCGACGCCACGCCGGGAGGCCCGGCCTTCACTGATCTCATGACACCGCGGCGGAGCCTCTATCTGATGGCGACACGGACCGGCGCCAAAACGACCGGCTTCGGCGCGCTGTTCGATGGGGCCGATTGCGGCGCGATCGTCGAGGCGCGGAAAGCCTCGACCGTCGCCCCCCAAGCCCTCTTCCTCCTCAATGATCCGTTCATGCTCGACTCGGCGGACGCGCTCGCGGCGCGGATCGCTCTCGAGCGGCCGGAGGGGGATCTTGAGCCGCGGCTCGAACGGCTCCACGGGCTCCTCTTCGGTCGGTTGCCGACGGACGAAGAAAGGGAGCTGGCCGGGCGGTTCCTCGCCGAGTCAGGGGGCGATGGCTGGGCCCGGCTGTGCCATCTCCTCCTCTGCAGCAATGAGCTCATCCATGTCGACTGAGCAGCCGAGTGAATCGACGCGCCGCGATCTCCTCCGCCGCACCGGCGCCGGCTTCGGCGGCCTGGCGCTGGCGGCACTGCTCCAGGGGGGGCGGGCGCTCGCCACGGAGGCCGGGGCCAATCCGCTCGCCCCGCGCCCACCCCATTTCTCCCCCCGCGCCAAGCGGGTGATCTTCCTGTTCATGCCGGGGGGGCCGTCGCAGGTCGACACTTTCGATCCGAAGCCGCGGCTGACGGCCGATGACGGCAAGCCGGCGCCGAAGGCCTATCTCGGCCAGCAGCGCACGCTCCTGGCTTCCCCCTGGAAGTTCGCCCGCCATGGCCAAGCGGGGATCGATGTCAGCGAGCTCTTTCCCCACACCGCCAGGCAGGTCGACCGGCTGTGCGTGATCCGTTCGATGGTTACCGACGACCCGAATCATCCGGGGGGCTGCCTCCTGATGAACACCGGCGAGCGGGTCTTCTCCCGGCCGAGCCTGGGAAGCTGGGTGACCTACGGACTCGGATCGGAGAACGAAAACCTTCCCGGGTTCATGGCGATCGGCCCCGGGCCGCTCATCGAGGGGGCCCGGCAGTACGGGGCGAGCTTTCTTCCGGCGGCCCATCAGGGAACGTTCGTCTCTGATCTCGAGGCGCCGATCCGGAATCTCGCCAACGCCCGCATCAGCCCGGCCCAGCAGCGGCGCGATCTCGATGCGCTGGCCCGCTTCAACGAGCTCCATCGGGCGAGTCGGGCCGACGACAGCCGGCTGGCAGCGCGGATCGCCGCCTTCGAGCTCGCCTACCGGATGCAATTCGAAGCCCCGGAAGCCTTCGAGCTCGCCAGCGAGACCCCCGCCACGCAACGCCTCTACGGCCTCGATGAGCCGGCCACCGCCACGTTCGGCCGGCAGTGTCTCCTCGCCCGGCGGCTGGTCGAGCGCGGCGTCCGGTTCGTGCAGCTCTACCACACGACCGGCGGCTTCCAGCCCTGGGATCAGCACTCTGATCTCAAGGGGGGGCATGAGAAAAACGCGCTGGCAACCGATCTTCCCGTCGCCGGGCTCCTAGCCGATCTCGCGGCCCGCGGCCTCCTCGAGGAGACGCTCGTGATCTGGGGCGGGGAGTTTGGCCGGACGCCGGCGCGGGAGGGGAATGCCGACGGCCGTGACCATCATCCCTACGGCTTCACGATGTGGCTCGCCGGCGGGGGAGTGAAGGGGGGAATGATCCACGGCGCGACCGATGACTTCGGCTGGGACGCGATCGAGGGGCGCGTTCATGTCCACGATCTCCACGCCACGATTCTCCACCTCGTCGGGCTCGACCACGAGCGGCTCACCTATCGCCACGCCGGCCGCGATTACCGGCTCACCGACGTCTCCGGCACGGTCGTGCGCGACATTCTCGCCTGAACGTCACGCCGTGACTGCCGTCACAGGGTCCGGCACCGAAGCTCAGGCCTCGCTGTCGAGCGTGAACAGGTCGAGAAGCTCGTCGCGGGAAAGATCCTTGAAGCCACCGGCGTCGACCCCGATCACCCCCTCGGCAAGGCTCAGCTTCTCCGACTGGCGGGCGAGGATCTTCTCCTCGAGCGTGCCACGGGAGACGAGCTTGTAGACGGTGACGTTCCTGGTCTGGCCGATCCGATAGGCCCGGTCCATCGCCTGCGCGTCGTTGGCCGGATTCCAGTCGTGATCATAGAAGATCACGGTGTCGGCACCGACGAGATTGAGCCCGGTGCCGGCGGCCCGCGTCGAGAGGAGGAAGGCGTCGATCGAGGCGTCGGCATTGAAGGTGTCGGTGAGCTTGGCGCGGTCGAGAGCGGGCGTACTGCCGTCAATCCGCAGCGACGTCACCCCCCACTGGCCGAACCAGTGGGCGATGAGATCGAGGACGCGCGTGCTCTGCGAGAAGACGAGCGCCCGATGCCCGCCGTCGACCACCTCCTCGATGAGCTCCTGGAGGAGATCGAGCTTGCCGGAATCGGCCGGGAGGGCACTGCGGGGAGCAGCGAGCCCCGACACGAAGCAGGGATGGTTGCAGATGTTCTGGAGCTTCGTCAGCGCCGCGAAGATGTGGGTCTGGGAGCGGGCCACGCCGTTTCGCTCTACCGCCTCACGCATTTGGCGGAATTCGACGCTGTCGCGAACGGCGTTGTAGAGCGTTACTTGGAGCGGCGTGAGGGGCACCTGCCGCTCGACGATGATCTTCTCGGGGAGATCCCGGGCGACGGCGCTCTTCAGCCGCCGAAGCACGAACGGCCGGATGCGGGGGATGAGCTGGTCGTTGACGGCCGGCCAGTCGACCCGGCTGTTGCTCGTATAGCGGCGGCGGAAGGCGGCGCGCGAATCGAGGAACCCCGGCATGGCGAAATCGAACAGCGACCACAGCTCCTCGAGCTTGTTTTGGATCGGCGTGCCGGTGAGGGCGAGCTTGTTCCGGGCGGAAATCGTCTTGATCGCCTTGGAGCGCTGGGCGTCGGGATTCTTGATCGTATGCCCCTCGTCGACGATCACATACAGCCAGGGGATGCGGTTGAGGGTGTCGTGATCGATCCGGGCACAATCGAAGCTCGTGATCACAAACAGCCCGGGGCTGTCGCCCGGGGCATCGGCGGCGGCCATCAACCGTTCCACCTGCCGGCCGCGGGACGGGCCGTGGAAGAGGAGCGTCTCGCTGTGCTCGAGAAACTTCCCGATCTCGCTGCGCCAATTGAGCATCACCGAGGTGGGGCAGATGATGAGCACCGGGAGGCGCGAAGCGCCCGTCTCGCGGACCCGTTCCACGGCCGCCAGCGTCTGGAGTGTCTTCCCGAGGCCCATGTCATCGGCGAGGATGCCATTGAGGCCGAAGCGCTGGAGGAAACAGAGCCAATTGACGCCGTGCCGCTGGTAGGGACGGAGCTGGACGCCGGCGCGCAGATTCGCGGGGAGCGGCACCTCCTCGATCTGGTCGAAATCGGCCAGGCAGGCGAGGAAATGCCCAAACGCCTCCGTCGGCCGGATCCCGCCGAGCGTGGCGAAGGCCCCGAGCACGCGCTCCCTGTCAGCGGCAGGAAACTCAAATCCCTCCCCGACAAGCGTCAGGCCGAGTGACGCGGCGGTGCGGTCGATCGCGGCGACGCGCTCGCCGTCGATCGGGATCCAGGCGCCGCGGCGACGGATCCAGCGTTCACCGCCGGCGTGCGCGGCAAAAGCCTCGTCGTGGCCAACTTGAAAGCGCTCATGGCGGTGGATCGGATCGATGCGAAACAGCGATTGACCGTCGCGCTCGACGACCGCCACCCGAAGGTCGGTTGTCGCCGCAGCGCCGATGATGCGGTGCGTCTCGGCCACCCCCGGGCCCCGGACGATTGCACCGACGGCAGCCGCGTGGCTCCCGAGGAGCTCGAGAAAGGCCGGGATCTCGGTGCCGTGGAGCGGCGGGATGGCGCTGTCGAGAAGGAGGAGTCGATCGAGCGGGCTGGGGATGAGGGGGATGCGGACGAGGCGTTGGTGGTCGGCATGCCATCCCTCCCGGGCCCGGAGGAGAGCGAGGTCGACCGGTTTGGTGACCGTCGCACCGTCGGGGGCGATGAGCGTCGACGTGACGGCGAGGGCATCGTCGGGGCCGAGGGCCAAGCTCACCTGCGGATCGGCCGGGCCGACGACGAGCGTCTCTCCTGTGTCCCCGAAAATCGGCACACCAGCGGTGGCGAGGGCCTCGAGCATCGGCCCGGCTTCGGTCAGGGGCGAGGCGACCGGCGCGTTACCGATCCGCTCGATCACCCCCCGCGCCGCGGCATCGAGGCGCGCCCTGTGGCCGAGGATCGTCTGCAGCGGGGCGACCGGCCGACCGCGCGGCGGGGCAAGCAGCGCCCCCGGAACGGAGAACCCGTCGAGGGAGAAGCGCGGCACCACCGACACCCGATCCCCATCGAGCAGCGTTACCTCGAGGGCCACAGCGAGCGGACGGGGCCGGAAATACCCGGCCAGGAATGAGAACCAACTCGCGCGGGAAAGGGGGGCGGACGGGGAAGTTGGGTAGGGCCGGGAAGCATGGGTGGGCATCGCCAGCCTCATTCCAACGACAGCAACTTGTCGAGGAGGAAAACGGTTCCATCGGCGAATCGCTTCGACTCGCTCCAGCCGGGAACGAGGAGATGGCACTCGTGGCCGACGGCATCTGACCTTTCCTTGAGCTTCACGCCATGGAGCGGGTGGTGAATGCCATGGCCGCTGCTGCGGGCGGGGAGGTCCATTTCGGCCGAACAGGCCATGAAGAGGGGGGGATCGTCGCCATCGACATGGTTGATCGGGGAAAACTCCTCATAGATCGCCCGGTGGCGGTCAGCGTCGGCCCGGACCTCGGCCATCGAGGGCTTGCCGACGGCACTGAAGATCATCGGATGGTCGAGGACGGCCGGGCCGAGCCATGATTCGATGACATCGGGATCGATCGAGGTCTGGCCGACGGAGACGGCGGCCGCCCGGACGCGCGTCGAAGCGCGGAGCACCGGATCGGCCGCCGTGGGATCGGCGAGGTCGTCGTGGAGCAGGAGCCACATCGAGGTGCAAGCGCCGGCGCTGGTGCCGATGAGGCCGATCCGGTCGGGATCAATGCCGAGCGCCTCTCCCTTCCAGCGGAGGAACTGGATCGCCCGAGCGGCGTCGTGAACCGGGGCCGGCAGGGGATGAGAGGGGGCGAGGCGGTAGTTGATGGCGGCGACGGAAATGCCGGATTCAAGAAACGGTGCAAGCGGCGGCCGCTTCAGTCGCTTGTCGCCGTTGATCCACCCGCCGCCGTGGATGATCACGACCAATGGGCGCGGACGGTCCCCTTCGGCGGTCCAGAAATCGAGCGTCTGCCGCTCGTCGGGCCCGTAGGAGAGGTCGGCGTGGGTGGGGGGCTGCTCAACCTGCTCGGAGGCCAACTGAGCCTGCGCCGAGCCGCCTCGAGCGACACCGAGCAGACAGAGAACAGCCGCCCAAATGGCCGGGGCCCGAAGCAGCGGTGGATGATCGGGGGGCGTTGGCATCGGTCCGCGGGCCCGCTCGATGCCGGCGACAAACCACTCGAAGGCACCACGGACCCGCCGGACGTCGATCGCCATATCCGCATCTCCTTCAGCTGCGCCGAATCCGACCGGCGCTGCGGACCCGTCGCTCGATCAGCCCGAGGCTCGCCACGAGCAGCCCTAGGGCGCTGCCGAACGATGAGGGATCGATCTCGGGGACGGATGACTCATAACGGAATGCGCCCCACAACGATCCTAAGTCCCCAACCGACCACGACGTCACGAGCGCCCCGGACGGATCGTATTTCAAAATTCTGCCCAGGTCGTGCATGACGTAGAGA
>JBBAVV010000090.1:6396-13727 GCA_040397545.1 Pirellulales bacterium | reverse complement strand
CGTCGATCTCGTTCTCGCCATTTGCCCAGATTTGGTGGCTGGCACCATTTTCGATCCCTCCGCCCTAAGCCGCGGTATTCGCTGTAGATGCTGTCCGCGCCCGGGAACACTTGTGACATCCATCGCTCGATGTTCCACGCCATGAGGACGCTCCGCGCCGCCGAACGTAGGGGGAAACCCGACAGCGGCCGAGAGTCTTCCCATTACTAATCCACTCAAACCGCCGCTCGGACAGACCGCCTTAATCGGCGTGAGTTTCTAAGACTTCACCAACTTAACCCGTAGCATAAACCTCTCCGTCTGAATTGATGTCGAGAGAGTTTGAGACATTTTCTTAATCTTGCGCGATATCGCCTCATTCAGCATATTGTCATTGGTTGAAGAAAAGAAGAGACGCGCGCGCCGAGTCGCTTCCGATTCCGTGATAGAAAACACCTTGGCAGTGACAGGCGCTGTCGTCAATTGAGTCCGATACTTCGAAGCAGATAGTACATCGCAAAAAGCTTGTGGATTGAATAATGAATGGACGACAAAGCCATAGTCGGGGTTGGAGGCTCTTGCATGCGGCATCCAGTCGCAGACAATAAGTTCCCCGGCAACATTCAGGTGTGACAACAATCGCATCACGCACGAATTTGGATCAGCAACAAATCCAACGACACCCTCGACAATAATTGCATCGAATAAATCGCGACCGAGGTCAAGTTCTTCAAGCGTGGATGGGATTAAGTTGCCCGTATTGACACCGGAACGGAGCGATACCTCGCGCATAAAAGCAGACGGTTCAACTCCGATCACTGAACCGCCCATTGACTCAATTAGCCGCATTGTGGTTCCATTTCCACAACCAATATCCAGTACTCTCCAACCAGCCCAGTCATGAATCGAAAGAAGTTCCCGAGTGGCATCAATACCGCCAGGGTGCAGCGGGCCAAGTCCGAATACGGCGAGATCCTGAAAGTAGTCGTCTACATTACACCACTGATGATAAAGTAACGGACTCGAATCACGTTGCATGACTACACACTGGGCATGAGGCAAGACGCTGCAAAGGCGAATAATGAGTAACTAGACTATCCATCGCTATTGTTATAGTGCCAGACACATTCGCTCCAGATAGACTTCGAATCCATCGGTCAACGAAAAGTGAGCTAAGCATTGTATTCGTCGACAGCGATGACGGCGGCACAGAAGGAATGCCCGGCCCAATCACCGGGTGCAATGCGGACTCAATGTGAATGGCGAGGATTCCGCAGCATCCGCATCCGTGGGCCGTGTTAAAGACAAGCGGTCCAAGTTTCGCCGATCGGCCGCAATAGGATGCGAATCCATAAGGAATATTAGCGGAAAAAAAAGTATGTGCGGCATGACGATGAATGGAGGGAGCAGCATTGTCGCCACTAATTACAGCGAGCGATTTTCCGCAAGGCTTGTCTCTCGGCATGGAGAATGTGAGAAAATCGCAAGCGTGCACCACAACTTGAGCGGGCACGCGAGAATTTCGTTCTATGTACTCCCTTGCCACGTGGACTTTGGTACGACCAATATCTTGCGACGTAAAAAGCACTTGGCGATTCAGGTTACTGATTTCGACTACGTCTGGATCAATAAGGGTAAATCGCGATACTCCGATTCGCAGAAGCTGAAAAATAATATTACAGCCAATCCCGCCGACTCCGACGACGAAGGCATGTGATCGTTCAATTGTCCGTTGAATCTCTAAGGCTCCGATCACTCCCGAATTGAGCGAATACGACGAAAGCTGTCGAGAATGCGCATCGTCCCACCCTGGGGGAAGACCTGAGACCTCGGAGTCAACAGCCTCCGCAAAGCCTTTCTTAATCAACCAGGAAACTACGGGAGCGTCAGCCGCGACCGGAGCCCCTAAAGATATCTGTGAAATCGCGGCTTCGTCTTCATTTTCGAGTGGGCCAAACGCACTGTGCTCGTCGCCTGAAAACACCACCAAGACGCGATCTTGGGGCGCTGCTCCCATTGTGAAAACACGGTATGGCGGCAGTAAGCATAAATACATGTCGCTAATTCGTTTCGGAAATGATTGATGCAATGTCGGCGATGTGCTTTGCAAGACCTCGCGCGATGCTGGCACCAGAGGTGTCCTTGATTGCCGACATTACATCCTTTACGTCGACTGGGAGTTTATTTTGAGTGACGATTTCAGAGAGCAGCTCCTCGTCGATTTTACCTTGATTGAAAAGATCACGGAGGAAGTACGCTTCAAAGCTAACTGGACCTGGGCCGGAAGCCCCGCCCTTAAATTGGGATGTCTTTGGTGCCCAAATCTTTTCTTGCTTTGCCTTTCGCTTTGCCATCGCTAGATACCTTTCGTAATTAAGTGCAGGGGAAACATTAAACAACTCGTCGGATGCAGAACTTAAATGTTTACGGTCCGTGTATCCTGCCGGCCGCGCCTGTTAGCAAGCCTGCGGATCGCGTCCCGGCAAGATGCAAGGCAATGTGACCACTGACCTTCCGTCGATCAGCGTCGGCTGCGCTTGGGGTGTCCACGGGCGCCAGTTGCAGAATATCAGGCCCCCTCGATGCAGTGGGGCGATCCAAGACGTTCAGGGCTCGCGTGCAGGACTCCGCCGATCCTGACCGCCCAGAGCGAGGGGCCGACTCCTGCGCTTGGATTACCCAGGCACGGGAAGATCGTCCCATGAAATCCTGCTCGCCACTGCATCCCAACCGGCTCACGCTCGCCACCCGGTCTGTCGAGGTTTCGGTGCCCCACGCAACGATTTTTCCAGGGCTTCGCCCACGATGCCCGCTTGGCGGCGGTTGCTCGGCCGACCTTCGCCCTGCGGTAATTTGCACAACGCAGTGCGGAGGGTGGGTCAACCCCCATAGAGATTAACGCTACTTTTTACCCGGGTCAAGTATGGTTGCTACTCCGGGTCTGCCCGGCTCGCCCGGAGCGCCTCAGCGGCCTTGCGGGCGTCCGCGAGAGCCGCTGCAGCTTTGTTCATGGCAGCCGCCACGATTTCAAAGGCGTCGGGATCCCCTTCGAGGGCCCGATCGGCGACCCAAAGCAGATCGTCGCTGCCGCGGGAAACCGCGGAAGCCCGGAACATCATCAACTGGTCATGGTTGGGAAGCATGAGGCACCTTCCTTTCACGCCCCGCCTGCCCCCTTTCGGGGGCTGACGGGTGGGAGACTCACGAACCGGCACACTCCGCGAGCGGCCGGGGCTTCCAGTGGAGATCTCGCTCGATCCGCTGGCGGCCGGCGAACTTCACCGACTCTAGCTCGGCGAGCGAGAAGTACCCCAGCTCTCTCTCGTGCCCGGCGACGAGCCCGAAGAAGAGCCCCTCCTCCGGGTCGAACTCGCTCGCTTACCACGACCAAGAGCCGTAGGGGTCGAAGAACTTCACGACCGCGAGGGCTTGCTCCCCCTTCCCGTCCTGCGAGGAGAGGGGCGGGAGCGCAGCGAGCCGGGAGAAGAAAGCGTTCCCGGCAGCCAGAAGGACTGACGGGGAGAACGAGAACGCCGCGCGGAGGGATGGCCCGGGGCGGCAGGACGGTGGCGGAAATGGCGGGAGGTTAGGTCGGCCGATTAGGGCCGATCTCGGAAGGGGCCTTTTGAAGCCCGTCAGCAGCGGGTGGTCGAAGCCGTCCCCTCCCCGCACTTGCGGCATGCGCGGCAAGGGTGGGTAGACTCCACGGGGCGCCTGGTAACGCACCGGCGACTGGGTGCCCGATCAACGTATCCCATGGCCGGGAAGCTGTACGTGGCCAGGCTCCGCCTGTGGCAGTTGGTGCGTTAACACGCAGGTGTGGGTGGATACAAGGTCTGTAGAAATACGAGTTTGGCGGCGGAGGGCATTCGGGTGAACATCGTCTGGGATGGAATCACGCGGGCCGAGGTGCTGCAGGAGGGAGAGGCCAAAATCAGACACGCCCTCGCCGACGCCGCCAAGAGCTCCAACTGGCCACGGGTGTTCGAGCTCATCGCGGAACACAAGAAGTTGGTCAACACCACACGGCCGGGTGGGTCGTCGCTTTACGCCCCGCTCCACCAGGCCGCCCACGGCGGCGCGCCGGTCGAGGTAGCCCAACGGCTGATCGGCATGCTGGCGTGGCGAACACTCCAAAACACCCGCGGCGAACGACCGATCGATGTGGCCGAGCGGCACGGGCACCGGCACCTGCTCGGGGTGCTGGCCCCGGAGTACAAGCACCACGTACCAACCGGGGTGCTGCTCAAGGTGCAGCGGCACTTCCACGCGGTTATCCGCGGCCGGATCGACCGGCTGTTGCCCGACCACGGTCTGCGGTTACCCGAGTTGGAACCGCTACTGGAACTGGACAGGCCGCACATGTGGTTCCCGGTGCCGGGCATGCACGGCGGGTTCAATTACCGGCTGGAGGCCGCCGGGGTCGAGGCCAAGCTGGTGTCGGTGAGCGGGTGCCGGGTGGTCGAAGGGTCCGGTCAGCGGCACGAGATCACGTCGGCCGGCAGCCAGCTCGTCGAGGAGGGGTTCGGGTAGCCGGTGGGCAGCAAAGGCACGCCGAACCAGGCGCTGCACCTGCCCCAGCGGCACGATAGGTTTCTGGGACTTCGTAGCTCACCGATGCCGCCGGGCAGGTAAGCTTGATCGTTAGGCGGCAAGGAGAACAAATGGCAGACGACTGTCGAAGTAGCGGTGCTGCGATCGGCGAACTTCACGAACCATTCTGCAATCGTGAACTCTGCCCGTTTTGCTGCGACTTCATCGCAACCTGCAAGTGTATTTTCAGGTTCTCGAACTTTCGCAGGAGGAACGCGAAATTGTGGACGCATTCGAGGATGACTCCGTTGACCCGCTCCGATCCATTTGCAACCGTTGGTCGGCAGCAGCGAACGCCAAGGGGCGAATTCCACACGACTATCGAGCATGAGCTTCGCCGAACTAAGCCGTGAAGCGGTGCGGCCGACAACGCGAGGTTTGTAATCAAAGTCTGCTGGGCAGCCGCCCGGTTGCGGCTGTCGTTCGGCGGCCGGAGGTGAAGAGTGGCTTCAGGCTTTGTGGTGCTATCCGACGGCCGCTGTTTCGCCCGCCGGTGGTCGGCACACGATGCCGTCATCGAGGCCGTGACAGGCCAACTTGATGGATCGACCGCAGCCCGGCAGTTGCGCGACTGGCTGCTAACGCAGCTCCCAGGTCCGGAAGACGAGGAGCACGTCGGTTACGGGCCTTGGTTACGCAAGTCTGACCAGCAGTTGGTGGATCGGCTCCTGGACCTCCGCGAGTTCACGCCTGAGAATCAACGTCTGTTCAACCAAGCCGCCCGCGACGCCGGTGAGCGTGCCAAATCGGTCGAGGGCGCAGGGTGGCCGGATTGGCTCCGGGACTGTCTTCAGGACTTGGCGGACCTGGCTGCGAGAGTGGACAAAGGGGAACACCCGCTGAGCCGGTCCGAGTGGCGCGAGGTCGTTCCGTCCATGGCACGCCGCATTGGCCCGGGGTGGGAGAGGGCCGAACCAAGCGCTGCAGCAGACGGCGGGGGCGGGTAGGTTATTGAAGGGGTGGTGCTCCAGTGGCCATAGCCGCTGCTGAGTGGGAACGTTCGCCGAGAAAGGCTTTCTCATCATGCTTGCAAAAATGCAGTGCTCCAATTGCGGCGCCGAAATGTCGAACCTCAATATGTCCTGGGGTTGGAAGAATTATCTGATGATGGTCCCAATCATGCTGTTGGGATTCCTTCCTCTGCTGAAAATGACCTTCTTCAAGGGTGACGTCACCAAAGAACTGACGATCAGTGACGTTCAGAGGCGCAGCGATGACCGAAGTGTGGAGATCGTGGGGCTCATCACAAACAAGGGAAATCGGACTTGGTCCGGCGTGACGATCGAGGCCGAGTTCTTCGACGCCTCCGGAGCTTTCGTCGACGAGGCCACGGAGTATCTCCGGGCGGATATTTCAGCCAACGCGCAGGAACATTTCAAGGTGACCCTTATGACCCCTTCTGCTGCGTTGAGCGCCCCAGGCACCAAGATGGTTGTCAAAGTTGCCGGTGGTCATACCTCGCCATTTTGAACGCGAGACGGCAAGAACCGCCGGGCTCTCAAAGAGGACAAACCAAGCCAGACGGCGCTTGGTAATATTCGGCGGTTACGGCTCTCGCCAAGGAATGAAGCGTGCGAAACAATTGCTCGAAAGGCTGGAGACATGGCAGCGGTCGCGGCCATCCGCCGGCACGGGCTGGTGCAGCTGGCCGCTCTGCTGGGAGAGGCGACCGGGCTGTTCGCCGGGTACACCACCCCAAAGTCGCCGACCACTTGGGAGGCGGTGTGCCGGCAGTACGACCCGAGCGAGCGGCTCGGCGAGCTTGACCGCTGCATCGGAGCACTCGACAACTATGGGCCGGCATAGCGTCCCAGACGCCGAACCATGCGCTGCAGGCGGCAGCGGGAGCGGGTAGGTTGATCGAGGACCGATGCTCGATCGACCGCCGCTGATGAGCTTGGTCGTTCGGCGAGGGAGACGCGCGATGGAGAAGACACTGGAAGCGTGGTATTGCGTCCCACCGGACCGAGACGGGCCGGTTGTGCAGGTAGCTCTGGCCGGGCGTGGACCGGTGTGGGGCGAGGTTCGGCTCGACGCCGGCCGTCTGGTGGTGGAGGTCTTCGGTCGATCAGATGGCGAGCCGCTCATCCTGCCGGCGGACGAACTGCGGGAAGTACTCCGTCTCGCCGAGGAGACGCTCCGTGGCACGGCCGAACCAGGCGCTGCAGCCAGCAGCGGGGGCGGGTAGGCTTTTCCAAGATGAGTTCCCGAGCGGCCCCCGCCGCGGGGGTTGGGGAGCGTTCGGCGACGGAGGGCCCCGCCTCTGCCGCTCACTCCGGTAGCATCGAGGCCTAGGGGCCGAAGCTCGACCAGCCGAAGCGCTGCCTGGCGGTACATCACGGAGAAGACCTGGCATGAACCGAAGCGTTTTGTTCGGCATCGTCTGCCTGCTGCCGCTCCCCCTTGTGGCCGCCGAGCCGAAGTCCCCCGCCACGGTCGCGGAGCTGTTTGCCGATTTCGATCCCCGCAAAGACCCCCTCGACACCAAGCTCGTGCGGGAGTGGGAGACCGACGGGATCGTGACCCGCACCGTCACGTTTCACGTTGGCACGTTCAAGGGCACCCCGGCACGCTTGGCCGCGTTTTACGCCTTCCCGAAGGGGGCGAGGCAGGCGGCGGCGCTGCTCAACCTGCACGGCGGCGGGCAGCGCGCGGCGCTCCACGAGGCCGATTTTTACGCCCGGCGGGGGTATGCCTGCCTTTCAGTGAACTGGGGCGGGCGCGAGATGGAAGGAGCCAAGGACGGCGACCCAAACACC
>JBBAVV010000090.1:4367-6296 GCA_040397545.1 Pirellulales bacterium | reverse complement strand
CCGCACATGAACCACCGCTTCACGCCGGAGTTCGCTGTCACGAGGCCGCTGTGGTTCGACCAGCATCTCAAGGCGACCTTCACCTTCCCGAAAACGCCCCAGACGCAGCTGAACTTCAAGACGATGGATCATGTCCCTAGGCTGGAGGTCAGGCCCGACTCGCCGCACGACGTGGCCGAGGTCAACATCTTCTCGTCGATCGATCCCGATCCGCGGGCAAGATTTTGGCGGTCGGCAGACGTGGCGAAGATGGATGACCAGCGCTGGACCGGGCAGCTACCGATCCTGAGCGTGGACCAGCCCCTGTTCGCCTTTGCCAACGTGGTTTACAAGGTGAAGAAGACCGAGTCCGAGCCGTACGCCAGGCCGACCGAGCGGTTCGCTCTCAGTTCGATGCTGCATGCTGTTGCCCCCCAAGACGTCGCCGCCAGCGGCGCGACGGCCAGCGACAAGGCGGATCCCTTGATTGATGACTTCGCGCACGGGTGGCGGGACTGGTACACGCTCTCCACCGACAATCCGCACCACTGGGAGTTCTCGACCCGGAAGCTGGCCGACCCGAAGTGGCAGGGGCAAGACGGCCAGCGGCTCACCGTCGAAGTCCAGGCCGAGCAGCCCAACGACCTGGTGATCGTGTTGACGGAGAACTTCTTCCGGCAATACCGGGGGAAGATGCGGGAGTTTGCGGCTGTTGTGCAACTCGCAGGCGGCAAAGACGCGCAGACGGTCGCGCTCGAGCCGCACGACTTCCTGGCCAGCGACGGCGCGGCCCTGTCGACGTGGCAGAACGTCGACGTGCTCTCGTTCCGGGCGTACTCCGAGAGGGGCGAAACGCTGCTCGGCAGCAAAGCTTGGCAAGGACCGCAGCCGGTGTTCACGAAGCTGTGGTGGCAGGGTGAAGAGGTGCCAGGACACGCGCGTCAACGCCGATGAGCACGGGGCCGGGTAGCAAAGGACGCCCGCCGCCTGTCAGCCGTCGGGGCCGACGCCGCGAAACACGATCCGGATCGGCTCGGCGTGCCCCTCCGGCGGGAGCGGCACGAGGACAAAGTCGTCGGTGATGACCGGCTGCCACGCCTCCCCCGCGAGAACCTTCGCCTCGCAGATCCTCCGCGGGAGAAAGGCCACGATCGGCCGGCCGCCGCGCTGCGAGCCGTTGGTGTTTACCGGGGCAAACGACTTCGCTCCGGCCAGCGGCTCGATCTCGAGCGTGAAGGTGCCGTCGACCTCGGTGAGCGTCTGGTTGAATGAGCGCTTGCCATCAGCCATCCGGGCGTCCCAGGCCGGATCGCCGTAAAGGGCGACGACGTCGCGGTCGTGGACGAGGCCCTGTTCTTCGCCGGGCGCGGCCCCCGTCGCCAGGCGGTGGACGAGGGCGTGGTCGTTGGCATGAAAGGCCTCGCAGAGCGTGTACCGCCCCGGCTGCTCGACAAAATAGTCGAGCATTCCCCAGCCGGCATAGCCAAACCAGGTCGGTACCGTGTAGCCGATCATCTGCCGGACACCGGCGCCATGCATGAAGGCCAGCGCGAGGGCGTCGGGGCCGTCGATGTGGCCGGCGAGGCAATTCCCCACCGGCAGCCAGACCTTCGGATTGTCCGACTCGATCGGGATCTTCCGCCCGGCAGTGTCGACGCCCCACAGCTTGCCGGCGCCTGAGTGAAACGAGCCGTTGCGGTAGCGGAAGCCGATCTGCCAATCGCGCTGCGTGGCGTGGCCGCTGGTGACCAACAGATCGGTCTGGCCATCGGTGAGCCGAGCTGCCAGCGCCGCGGTCGTATCGTCGGGGCCCTTCACCTCGCGGGCCTCGCCGCCGGCGACCTTGCGAACCATCCGGTTGCGCGTCAGCTCGCAAAACCACTCCCCTTCGACCACCCGATCCATCGCCAGCTCCGTGCCGGCCGTCACCCGCCGGATGACAAGCGGCGC
>JBBAVV010000090.1:0-4267 GCA_040397545.1 Pirellulales bacterium | reverse complement strand
GCCGGATCGGCCAGCGTCTCCTCCGAAACAACAATGCCATACCCCGCGGGCCTCTCGGCGGCACGCGCTGCCAAGGGGGCACTCAGCCCCGCGGCCAGCATCGCGAACCCCAGAAGAAATCGCCACGGCGTCATACAAGACCTCTTGAAAGGGGAACCATCGTGGCCAAGGTGAAACCGAGGCTGCGGAGAAAGCCAGGGCGTTGTCGTGACTGCTCCCTGCCCCGTCGCTGGATGTCGTTCCCCGACGACAGCGTATCGTAGCGGCGGGAGATGAGGCGCGGCACTTCGCCGCGGTCGTGCGTCTCCGCGCCAACAGGGCCCCTTGGCGTCAAGCACGGCTAACCAAGCCGACTCGGCAGCCGGGGGATGTGCGCGACGCTCGGCGAGCGAGGGGGGAACAAAACCCACGCTGGAAGACCCCCGTTACCATCCCCTTCCCCGCAGCTTCACAGTCAATTCGAACCCAGACGGGGCATTCAAGTGGCGTGCCGCAGGGGACGATAGAACCCTACTGCCACACCCCCCTGTCGAGGAGTCTGTCCCGATGGTCGCTTCCCGCTGCGGCGTCGCGGTCCTTCGCCTGGTCCCCCTTCTGGCCCTGGTCGTGGCGCTTCTGCCATCGCGGTCGACGTTGGCCGAGGAGGACGCGGTCGAGCCGCTGCCGGCGGTCAAGCAGGAACCGTTGACCAAGGAGCTTGCCGAAGGGGAGGCAGAGGTCGTCCCCTGGGAGCCGGGCGACAGCCTCGAGGTGGTCGAGCCGGACGAAGCGGGGAAGTATGCCGCCTGGAACGCCGTCCGCATCGAAGCGTTGATCCTGTGGCGCGATGCTCCCCAAACGGTGCCCCTGGTCGACTTCGCCGCCGGCGGGCGGGCCCTCGACGCTCGTGATCTCCACGCTGCCGGCGCTGCCGGACCACGGTTCACGCTCCTCTCCGAGGGGGCCAACGGCGAGGGCTCGGAGGTCGGCTACTTCGATGTCGCATCGTTTCAGGCGATGCGTGCCCTGCCGACGGTGGCGGGAGGCTACACCACCGTCGCCGGCCTCGACGGCGCGGCTGGCACAAGCATCGACGGCGCGACGGCGGAGCTGTCGTCGAGGATCAAGAGCCTGGAGGTGATCGGCAGAGCGCGTACGTCGCAGCGCTGGGTGTCGACCTCCGGCTTCCGTTGGGTGGAATGGCAGGAGTCGTTTTCGCTGCAAACCGGGCCGGAGACATTCGGCGTTCGGGCGATCAACAGTCTCTATGGCCACCAATGGGGGCTCGAAGGCGTGCTGTGGCGCCCCACGACAGCGATCGCCCTCGAGGGAGTGGCGAAGGCCGGGATCTATGGCAACGTCTCCAAACAGGACTCGCTCCTCGCAGGCTCCGGTGGCCTGTCGAGCATCGCCACCGACACCGCCCGGGTGGCCTTCGTCGGTGAGACCGGCCTCACCGGCACCTGGCAGGTGCGAGAGTGGCTCCACGCCCGGGCCGGATACCAGGCCCTCTGGCTTGGCGGCATCGCCGCTGCCACCAATCAGCTCCAAGGCCAGTCGCTCGCGGCCGGCTCCCCGCTGGGCGGCTCGACGAACACCGGTGGGAGCGTCGTCCTCCAGGGAATCAGCCTCGGCCTCGAGGCTCACTGGTGACCGCAGCGGCACGCTCCGCCGGCTCGTCGAGGGAGAGGCCGTGACCGAGGAGCCGATCGGCAAACAGGACGGTCGTCCGGTACCACCAGCTCTCGACAAGCGTCGTCCAGAGCATCTTTCCCCGCCACGTTCCCCAGGGAAAAAGCCTGCCGAGTGGGCCACGCCGCGCGCGAAAAAGGCTCCCGAGCGCGGCGACCCGATTGAGCAGGTCGAGATGATTGAGATTCGGCTGGGGCTTCTCCAGCTGCCCGGCGGGGCGTGTCACGTCCTCGAGCGCGGCCTCGTCGCGGAGGAGCGTCCAGAACACCCGGCTGAAGGCGTGGTAGGCGATCGGGGCGGCGCCGGTGGTATCGAGGAGCCGCTCGCCGACGAGAAACAGCCTCCTCCGGTGCTGCCCGGTCGCGAAGGTCTTCAGGGCGAGGTCGCCGAAATCGCCGACGCCGTCGATCGGCGCTGGGGGCGCGTAGCCCGTTCCCAGAAGGATCAGATCGATGTCGTCGAGGCGCGTGCCATCGGTGAGGGTCACGCGTCCGTGACGGACCGATTCCACCTCGGCCCCCGGATGCCGATCGATCTGTCGCGCATGCTCGAGGAGCGCGCCGCGGCCGGGAATGTATTGCGTGTCGCGGAGATCGAGCCGCTCCACCGGCAGCCAGGCGGAGCGGCCGTGCCACCAGAAAACAATCCTGGCATGAGCATCGAGGGCTGCATTGAAGAGGCACGTGCTTACCGTCGTGCCGAGCGTGAGCTGGAGCACGGTCACTGGCCACAGCCTCCACACGCCGGCACCAGAGAAAAACTTCGCTCTGCGGAGCACCCAATGGAGCCGGCCCCGCCCGCCGTCATCATCTTGGGCAGCCAGCACAAGCGCACAGAGATCGAGAGCCGACGCCCCACCACCGATGACAACGACGCGCTTGCCGGCCGCCTCCTCGGGGCGATGCCACGCGCTTGAATGCACGATCGGCACGCTCCCGTCGGTGTCGATCTGGGGAACGATCGGCTCGGCGTGGCGGCCGGTGCAGAGGATCAGCCGGCGGCAGCGGATCGTGGCCGGCGTACCAGGGCCGGCAGCGACGGCGAGGCTCCAGCACTGCTCGTCGTCGAGCCACACACAGCTCCGGAGATTGACTCCCAAGCGAATGAAGGGCTCGAGACGTTGCACCCGAACATAGTCGGCGCGGAAGTGGAGGACGTCGCCGGCGTGCCAGACGCGCTTGCGGGTCGTGAAGCCCTGGAGGCAAAAGTCGAGGGGGTGATTCTGGATCGTCTGCCAGGCCGGGAGTCTGGCCCAGATCCCGCCGAGCCGCTCGGAGCGTTCGAGGAGGAGGATCTTTGTTGTTTCCTGCGCGACTCCTTCAGCAAGCATGACGATCCCGCCGATCCCCCCGCCGACGATCACGGCGTCGAGGATGGCGTCGCCGTCATCCGCCTGCTTGTCGATGGGGGAAGGCGGCTTCACGAGCAGCTGTCGATCGCCCTGCCCCTACAGTCGCACGCTTCCCGTCCGGCTCTGATTGATCAGCCGGAGGATGACAATCAGGATCACGGCGCCCACGGTGGCGACGATGATCGCGCCCAACAGGCCACCGCCGGCGGAGATCCCGAGCCGCTGGAAGAGGGCCCCGCCGATCAGAGCGCCGAGGACGCCAACAACAAGGTCGCTGACGAGGCCGTAGCTGCTCCCCTTCATGAGGACGCCCGCCAACCAGCCGGCCACCAGGCCGATGAGCATGAAAACGACGATGTCCATGATGGAAGCCTCGAAAGGGTTTTGCAGTTGGTTGCTGGTGGACGGGAGCCGAGGAACGGCACGCACCAGAAGTCCTTCGCACGGACAACTCGATCTTACGCGCATCGTCGTCCCCAGAGGCCGCATCCCCCCCCTTCCCGCCCCATGGAGACCGACACTTGCGATTCACGCGCCGGCGAGACCAACGCGGATCGGCTCTTCCTGGGGCAGGTCCTGCCGTCGTTCGCGGCAAAACCCTGGCCGCGATGGCCCCGGGGACGTATCGTCGACTCGTTCCGCGTCGGGGCCGGCGAGGCGTTTCAGCAGCAGGAGAGCTCCACCATGACAACCTCGACTGACGTAGTGATCCTCCAAGCCGATTTGAGCCGCCCCGATCACCAAGCGGGGGTGGTGGCGCTGACGGCCGCCTACGCGCTCGATCGAATGGCCAACGGCGCGCCGCTCCCCCCGGACGTGCTCGAGCGCCTCATCCCCGGGCTGCAGGCCCATCCGACGACGCTCGTCTTCCTCGCCGCCGTCGGCGGGCAGTTCGTCGGCCTAGCCACCTGCTTCGTCGGCTTCTCAACCTTCGCCGCCCGGCCTGTGGTCAACCTCCATGATCTCTGCGTCCTCGCCCCCCACCGCGGCCAAGGGATCGGCCGGGCGCTGCTTCAAGCCGTTGAGCAGGCAGCGCTGGAGCGCGGCTGCGCGAAGGTGACGCTCGAAGTTCTCGAGCACAATTGTCCGGCCCGCAGCCTCTACGAAAGCTTCGGCTTCACCCCGGCGGTCTATCGCCCGGAAAACGGCCTCGCCCTCTTCTATGCCAAGCGCCTCTCCGGAGGCTGAGGATCAAGAAGGGAAAAGGGGAAAAAGGTGCCAGCCACCTTATTTGGGGCATCTGGG
>JBBAVV010000089.1:0-14439 GCA_040397545.1 Pirellulales bacterium | reverse complement strand
ACTACGCCTACGCCACGCAGAGCAACACGGCCCCGGGCAACGTCGTCGGGAGTGCCACGAATCAGGCGAACTACGCGCTCGGTGAAGTGTTTTCCGTGACGCAGTCGGCTACTCGCGACGGGAGCCAGAACTACCTGACCGACGTGGGCGCGTTCACGAGCAGCGGGAGTTTCTACGGCACGTTCGACCAGAGCGGGAACGTGTCACAGTGGAACGATCTCGACGGGCTTGCCCCTTCCGGCTCGTCTCGTGGGCTGCGTGGCGGCTTTTGGGGCAACTTCGGCCCGATCGATGTGTCGTCCTCCGGCAGCTTCTTGGCCGACCCTTCGTACTACGGCGCCAACGTCGGTTTTCGTCTCGCAAGTCCGGTCAGCGCCGTCCCCGAGATCGACCCGAACGGTTTGAGTGCAGCGTTGGGGTTGATCGTCGGTGGACTTGGGTTACTGGAACGACGGCGGTACGGCGGCTGACGGTTTTCGTTGGCCCTATATCCTTTTGATCCCCTTTGTGCTTTTGATTGCGGTATAGCGGCAGCAAGAGCATGTGGGTAGCGGCGGCGCCCTTCCGCGACCGCGTGGTGCATCATGCGATCTGCCGGGTGATCGAGCCCGCTGGACGCCCGCTCAGCGGGCCGATCCCGCGGGCATGGTAAGCTCGGTGGCATGTCCCGCGCTCTCGCCCACACCCTCGTCGTCGCGATCCTCGCCGCGCTCCTCACCGTCGCCTTCTGGCGGAGCGGCTATGAGTTCCAATGGGAAGGGGTATGGGCCTACCGGCAGAAGTTCGTCACCGGCTGGCTGACGACCGTCGCCATGAGCCTTTTCAGCCTTGTCCTTTCGGCGCTCGTCGGCCTCGTCACGGCCGTCGGCCTCCGGTCGCGATGGCCGCTCGTCGAAGCGGCGGCACGGGTCTATGTCGAGCTGATCCGTGGCACGCCCTTGCTCGTGCAGCTGCTGATCGGGTTCTACGTCGTCGCCAATGCGGTCGGCCTCGAGGATCGTTACGTCGTCGGATCGCTTGTCCTGGCGCTTTTCAGTGGCGCCTACATGGCGGAGATTTTTCGCGGCGGCCTGGCTGCGATCCCCGCTGGCCAGCGCGATGCCGCCCGGGCGATCGGCCTCACCCCCTGGCAAAGCCTGCGGCTTGTCATCCTGCCGCAGGCGATCCGCCTTGTTCTCCCTGCTGTCGCCGGGCAGCTTGTCTCGCTCATCAAGGATTCGTCGCTCCTTTCGGTGATCGCCGTCAGCGAGCTGACCCTCGCCGCCCAGGAGGTCAACTCCTTCACCTACTCCACCCTCGAAAGCTACCTGCCGCTGGCCGCCGGCTATCTCCTCCTCACGCTCCCTCTCTCGGCGCTGTCGCGCTGGCTCGAGCGGCACTTCGCCTATGAGGCCGGCTGATGGAGCTTGTCGTCAAGGGTCTCACGCAGGCGTTCGGGACAACGACCGTTCTCGATCGGCTCGATCTCACCACGGGCGACATCCGGGCGCTGGTCCTCGTCGGCCCCTCCGGCGGCGGCAAGACGACGCTCCTGCGGATCCTCGCCGGGCTCGATCTCGCAAAAGAGGGGAGCGTGAGCTTCGCCGGCGTCCCGGTGCCGCGCGATGAACCGGGGCTCCTCGCCTACCGGCGCAAAGTGGGGACCGTCTTCCAGGCCTACAACCTCTTCCCCCACCTCTCGGCCCTCGACAACCTCACCCTGCCGCTGGTTCATGTCCATGGCCTCTCCCCCGCGGCGGCGCGGAAACGGGTCGCTGAGCCGCTCGAGCGCTTCAAGCTCGCCGAGCATGCCCACAAACGCCCCGCCCAGCTCTCCGGCGGGCAGAAGCAGCGGATCGCCATCCTCCGGGCTCTCGCCAGCCAGCCGGAGCGGCTGTTTCTCGACGAACCAACCTCCGCCCTCGATCCGGAGATGACCGCCGAGGTCCTCGAGATGATCGGCGAGCTCAAAGAGATCGGCACCCGGTTCGTGCTCGTCACCCACGAGATGGGCTTTGCCCGCCGGGTGGCCGACGAGGTGGCGTTTGTCGGCGGCGGCAAGGTCGTCGCCAGCGGCCCGGCGGCTACGATGTTCGAACATTGCCCCGAGCCCCGCGTCCGCGAGTTCTTCGCGAGGATCCTCCCATGACCGATCGTGGTGCCTCCCCGCCCGCGCCGCTCCCCCTCGATCGCCCGAACGACACCGACCGTTTCGCCTGGGCCGACGATCCGGCCGTGCGGGCCTTCGTCGGGGCACTCGTTGCCGATGCGGTCGCGATGCCGGTCCATTGGTATTACGACCGGGCCGCCCTCGACCGCGACCATCCCGGGCTGTCGGGCTACGCCGCGCCGAAGCAGGTTCATCCCGACAGCATCCTGTGGCGGAGCCGCTACGAGCCGGCGGGCCCGGAGGGGGAGATCCTCCACGATCAGGCGCAGTACTGGGGGAAGCGTGGGATTCATTACCACCAACGCCTCGAGGCGGGGGAGAACACGCTCAACTTCAAGCTGGCCGTGGAGCTAGCGGCGCTGGTAAGGCGAAACCGGCACTGGGACGCCGAACGCTGGCTGGGGGACTACGTCGCCTTCATGCGCCGGCCGGGGAGCCACCGCGACACCTACGTCGAGGAATACCACCGCCACTTCTTCACGAACCTCGCCCATGGCCGCAAGCCGATCAACTGCGGCGTCCGCGACGAACACATCGGCGGGCTCGTGCCGGTGGCGGCGCTCGTGGCGGCCCTCGGCGACCGCCACCCCGACCTGCGGGCAATCGTCCGCGAGCATGTGAACCTGACGCACAAAGACCGCGACGTTCTTGCCGCCGCCGATGCCCTCGTGCGGATCCTCGTCCGCGTCTGCCGGGGCGGCCACCTGCGGGAGGCAATCCTCGAGGAGGCGCCCGACTGGATCTCGGCGGCCAAGCTTGCCGGTTGGGCCGATCTTCCCGATCGTACCGTCGTCGGCACCCGCCTCTCCACCGCCTGCTACATCCCCGACGCCTTCCCCGCCGCCCTCGTCCTCGCTTGGCGGCACCACGACAATTTCGCCGCCGGCGTCCTCGCCAACGCCCTCTGCGGCGGCGACAACTGCCATCGGGGGGCGGTTGTCGGGGCCCTGCTGGGGGCCGCCAATCCGATCCCGCGCCGTTTCCTGGAAGGGCTGCGGGCCGGTGCTACAGTTGAGGATATTTTCAGCCGATCCCCTCCTGGTGAGTCCGCATGAGCTCCGTGGCCACGTCCGCCGGTTCCCGTCATGAACCGCTCCAGGACGACGCCCCCCTGCCGTTCTCCGCGATCGATGGCCTCGTCCCCACCAAGACCATCCTCCTCACGGCCGATCCGGCGGCGGCCGATCCGGTGGCCGCGAAGCGGGCGGAGATCCTTGCCTACTTCCACCGCACCTGCGAGCTCGACGATCGGCTCTTCGACCTGATCCGCAATGAGGCGGCGTTTTTCGTCCGCCACGAGCCGCTGCGGCACCCGCCGATCTTCTACCTCGCCCATCCGGCGACGTTCTACGTCAACAAGCTGTACGTCGCCCGGCTCTTCAAGACCCGCATCGATCCCCGCATGGAGGCGATGATGGCGGTGGGGGTCGACGAGATGTCATGGGACGATCTCAATGCTGCCCACTACGACTGGCCGAGCGTCGCTGCCGTCCGCGCCTACCGGCGCGAGGTTCGCCGCCGCGTCGACGCCTTCATCCGCTCGATGCCGCTGGAGCTGCCGATCCGTCAGGACTCGCCGGCGTGGATGATTTTGATGGGGATCGAACACGAGCGGATCCATCTGGAGACCTCGTCGGCGATTCTCCGCCAGATGCCCCTGGCCGATCTGCGGCGCGAAGAGGAGCTCAGCGCCGATGAACGGCAGCTGTGGCGCACCTGCCGCGAGCAGGGGCCAACACCGGAGAACCCGTGGGTGGAGGTGCCGGCGCGGACCGTGCACCTCGGGAAGCGCGACGACGACCAGACCTACGGCTGGGACAACGAATACGGCACCGATGAGGTCCATCTCCCTTCTTTCAGCGCCGCCCGGCAGCTGGTCTCCAATGGTGAGTTCCTCGACTTCATCGCGGCCGGAGGCTACCGGGACGAATCGTTTTGGACCGACGAGGGGCGCGGCTGGCTGCGCTACACGAAGGCGGAGCATCCGCGCTTCTGGCGGCATGAGGGGGGCGCGTGGAAGCAGCGCAACCTCCTCGACGAGATCCCGCTGCCGCTCGACTGGCCGGTGGAGGTCAATTGCCTCGAGGCCCAGGCGTGGTGCGCCTGGAAGCGGCAGGAGACCGGGCTCAACATCCAGCTCCCCACCGAGGCCCACTGGCAGGCCCTGCGGGCGGGAATCGACACCGACCAACCGAGCTGGGAGAAGGCCCCCGGCAACGTGAACCTCGAGCGGTTCGCGTCGAGCTGCCCGGTGACGATGTTTCCGCAAGGGTCGCAAGGGCCACAGGGCACCGAAGGGGAGTTCTGCGACGTCATCGGCAACGTCTGGCAGTGGACGCGGACGCCGATCATGCCCTTCAAGGGCTTCGAGGTCCATCCGCTCTACGACGACTTCTCCGTGCCGACCTTCGACGGCCGCCACAACCTCATCAAGGGGGGCGCTTGGATCTCGACGGGGAACGAGGCGCTGGCCAGCTCCCGCTACGCCTTCCGCCGGCATTTCTACCAGCATGCCGGCTTCCGGCCGATCATCGACGCCCCCGGCCACGACTGCGTCACGGAGGGCTCGAAGCTCTACGAGACCGACGTGCTCGTGACGCAGTATCTGGAGTTTCACTACGGCCCCGAAGCCCTCGGTGTGCCGAACTTCCCCCGGGCCTGCGCCGAGGAAACCCTCCGACTGGTCCCGATGGATCGGCGCCGCCGCTGCCTCGACATCGGTTGCTCGGTGGGGCGGTCGGCCTTCGAGCTCGCCCGGGCCTTCGACCATGTCGATGCCATCGACTTCTCGGCCCGCTTCATCCAGTCGGGCGTCCGGCTCCAGGAGGGGGGCGAACTGCACTACGAGGTGCCGACCGAGGGGGAATTGACCGTCGCCCGGAGCGTGTCGCTGGAGCGCCTCGGCCTCGGCGGGCTGCGGGGGAAGGTGGCGTTCATGCAGGGGGATGCCTGCAACCTGAAGAGCCTCTACACCGGCTACGACCTCGTCTTCGCCGGCAACCTCGTCGACCGGGTCTACGACCCGGGGATGTTCCTCGATCTGATTGCCGGAAGGGTGCTCCCCGGCGGCCTCCTCGTCATCACCTCCCCCTACACCTGGCTCGAGGAATACACGCCGAAAGCCAAGTGGCTCGGCGGGCGGCGCGAGCATGGCGAAGCCCTCACGACCTTCACGGGGATCGCTCGGGCGCTCGAGGCCGATTTCGAATTGATTCACCGCTCTGACGTGCCGCTGGTGATCCGGGAGACCGCTCGCAAACACCAGCACTCGATCGCCGATCTGACGGCCTGGCGGCGGCGCGGCGCCGGCTGAAGGCCGCTCCCCTCCGATCCATTCCGGGTGACAGGGACCACGTCGATCGGCTAAAGTCTCGGTTCCCTCCGGACATGCCGACAGTGGCCACTCCCCCCCCCGACCGATTCGATCCCTGCCGAGCCTGGCTCGGGATCGACCGTGCCGACCTCGCCGATCCGCGGCGGGTGCTGGGGCTCGTTCCCGGCGAGACCGACCCGATCGTCGTCCTCAAGGCGGCCGAGACCAGGCTCAAGGCGCTGAAAGGTCTCGCCGCCGGTCAGCATCACGCCGCGCGCGAAGGCCTGATCCTCCAGGTGGAGCAGGCGCGGGAGAAGGTCCTCTCGCAGATCGCCGCGGCGGGGGAAAACGGAGCCCCGGCCAGACCGGCACCTGCCGGCGGCGGATTCGCGATGCCCCCCCCGCCACGCCGGCCCGACACACCGGAGGCCGACGGCCCGGCCACGGTCCTCTTCCCCTCCACGGTCCATGCGGAGAATCCCGGGCACGCCCGCCCTGCGACCGACGCCACGCCGATCGTGCGCGTCCGCCCCCGCCGCCCGGCTCGCCGGCAGGGTAACGCCGCGATCTGGCTGTCGCTCCTGGCGATCCTGGCAAGCGTCGCCGCCGGAACTGGTTTCATCTGGTGGCAGTCGAAGCAGGAGGCGCTCCGCCAGGCCGCACGGCAACAGATGGCCAAACGCGCCCCGGAGGAAGGGGAAGCGACCGACGATCGCCGTGGCGCTGGGGCCAAGCCGCTCCCGGCGGATGTCGCGATCTCGTCGAGCCCCCCCCCACTGCCGGTGAAAAAGACGGTCGCATCGCCGATGACCAAGCCGTCGATGCCATCCAAAACCCCCAGCCCGACGACGGTGGTCGCCGTCGAATCAGGCACGCCGGCCGACACCGGCATGGGCGACGATCGCGCCCCGACTGACCTGACTCCGGCCCCGATGGAAGACGAAGCGGGGCCCGACTCCGAGCCCCCCACCGATGACGTCGCCGTCGGGGAAGCCGGCGCCGATGCGATGGCAGACGATCCGATGACAGACGATCCGATGACAGACGATCCGATCACCGCAGACCCTCCGGCCGAGGATGCCGAGGGGGAGGGTGAGATCGAAGGCGCGGTGACCGGGGCACTGGCCGCCCTCCGGCTGGGAGACTTCGACACGGCCGATGCCCTCCTCGCCTCGGCCCTCGAAGGGGGTCGGAATCTTCCGGCCAAGCGGCGCGTCTCTGATTGGCAGACGCTCGCCCAGTATGCCCGGGAGTTTGCCGGCTTCCGCGAGAAGGCGATCGCGGCGGTGAAGTCGGGGGATGAGTTCGACGTCAACGGGAAAAAGGTCGGGGTCGTCGAGATCGACGACAAGAAGTTCATCTACCGCTTCCAGGGGCGCAACAAGTCGATTCCCCGCAACAAGATCCCCTCCGGCATCACCCTGGCGATCGTGACGACCTGGTTCGACGAGCGCCCGGATAACCATCTCTTCCTCGGGGCCTGTCACGCCACGAAGCCGGAGCCCGATCTGGCCAAGGCGCGCGACCACTGGGAACGGGCCGAGAAGGGGGGGATCAACGCCGAACCGCTCCTGCGGCTCCTCGACGACGCCGCGCTCCAGGAGGGGGCGAAGGCCTCCGAGCCGACCGACGAATGACCGGCCGGCGCCTCACCAGATCTGCGTGAGGATGTCGACCAGCGCCCCCTGATCGAGCTCGAGCGGATTGCCCCGCAGGCTCGCGCCGCCGGAGTTGTCGGCGAGCCAGCCGATCCGCTCCCGGTCGAGCCCCACCTCCGACAGCCGGCGCGGGAGGCCGGCCGTGGCACACAGGCCTTCGATCCTCGCCACAAAGGCCGCGGCCGCGGCCGCGTCGGTGGCAGCGGCCGCCGGGTCGATCGCCCGCTCGAGCCGGGCGTAATCCGCCGCCGCGACCGACGCGTTGACCGCTAGCGCCACCGGGAGGAGGAGCCCGCAGGCCAGGCCGTGCGGCGTGTTGCACTCAACCCCGAGTGCTGCCGCCACCCCGTGGGCCATGCCGAGGCCGGAGTTGGTCAGGGCCATCCCTGAAATGAACGCCGCATGGCTCATCGCGCTCCGCGCCGCTCCATCGGTGGGATCCGCGAGCACCCGCGGCAGGGCGCGCACGGCCCGCGGCAGCGCCTCGAGCACGAGCGCCCGCGGGAGCGGCCGGCGGACGCGGCAGATGAACGACTCGATGAGCTGCGTGATGCAGTCGAGCCCGGCGGCCGCCACCGTCGCCCGGTCGCAGCCGGCGGTCAGGTCGGGATCGATGACGACGGCGCGCGGCACCATGAGGGGACTGCGGAGGCTCTTCTTGAAGCGCCGCTGCGGGCAGGAGATGACGGCATTCCGCGTCGCCTCGGCGCCGGTGCCGGCGGTCGTCGGCACGGCAACAAGCGGCAGCGGCGCGACCTCGATCGGGATCCCTCGCCCCACCCCCTCGAGCCGGTCGACGACGAGCGGATCGTAGGCCTCGGCTCCGAGCCCGGCGGGGAGATTCGTGGCGAGGGCCGCGACGGCCTTGGCCAGATCGATCGCCGATCCCCCTCCGACGGCGACGACGACGACCCCTTCTCGCCCCCCCACCGGGAGCGAGGCGAGGGCCCGGGCGACGTCGGCCACGGTCGGCTCGCCGGTGCTGACGGCGACAAGCTCGGTGGCCAGGCCGGCGCTCCCGAGGGCGGCCTCGATCGCGGAGCGATGGGGGCCATCGACGAGGCTCCGACGCCCCCCAACGAGCCACACGCGCCTCCCCAGGAGCGCCGCCACCTCCCCCAATTCGGCGCTCCGGCCGGCCCCGAACCGGATCACCGGCGGCGCGACAAAGTCCCACGCCCCGGGGTCGATCACCGCGCCGTCGATTACACTTTGTCTGTTGTCATGCATGCCCCGCCGGTCCTTTCCTGCTCCGCCATCGCGTTAAAACCGCTTCCCGAGGACGCTGCCACGAGGATGACGATCGACGCCCTGGAGATTCCCCCCTGCCGCCGGCCGGTGGTGGGATCGATCCGTCCCCCCGGTTCCAAGAGCATCACCAACCGGGCCCTCGTCTGCGCGGCGCTGGCCCGGGGAACCTCGACGCTCCTCGGCGCCCTCGACAGTCAGGATACCCGCGTCATGGTCGATGGGCTTGTCGCCCTCGGCATCGGTGTCGAGCCCGATTGGCCGGCCGGCCGGATCGTTGTCCACGGCTCGGGCGGCCGGATCCCCGCCACGGCCGCCACGCTCGACTGCGCCGCCAGCGGCACGACGATCCGCTTCCTCGCCGCCGTCTGCGGCCTGGGCCAGGGGACCTACCGGCTCGACGGCACGGCGCGGATGCGGAAGCGGCCGATCGGCGATCTCCTCGACGCCCTCCGCGGCCTCGGGGTCGAGGCGAGCGCCGAAAGCCCGGGGGGCTGCCCGCCGGTGGTGATCCGGTCTCCCGGTATGCCGGGGGGCGCCACCACGGTCCGCGGCGCGACGTCGAGCCAGTTCGCCAGTGCCCTGGCGATGGTCGCCCCCTGCACCCCGGCGGGAATGACGATCGACTTCGAGGGGCGCCTCGTCTCACTCCCCTACCTCGAGATGACCCGGCGCGTGATGGCTGATTTCGGCGCCGCTTGCCTGGCCGACGGCCCGACGCGCTGGTCGATCCCGGCCGGCCGATATCTCGGCCGTTCGTACGCCGTCGAGCCTGACGCGTCGGCCGCGAGCTACTTCCTCGCCGCCGCGGCGATCACCGGCGGCAGCGTGACCGTCGAGGGGCTGTCGCGGCGGAGCATGCAGGGAGACGTGGACTTCGCCACGGCACTCGAGCGGATGGGGTGCACGGTGGAATGGCACGAGTCGGGGGATCATCCGGCCGACGATGCCGTGACCGTCTCGGGCCGGGCCGCGCGCGGCATCGACATCGACATGAACGCCATCAGCGACACGGTGCCGACGCTCGGCGTCGTCGCGCTGTTTGCCGACGGGCCGACGACGATCCGTCAGGTCGCCCACATCCGCGACAAGGAGACCGACCGGATCGGCGATCTGGCCCGCGAGCTCTCTCGTCTCGGTGCCCGGATCGAGGAGCGGCCCGACGGGCTGACGGTCCATCCCGGTGCGCTTTTGCCGGCGGATCTGGCGACCTACGACGACCATCGGATGGCGATGAGCTTGGCCCTTGCCGGGCTTGTCGTCCCCGGCGTGCGGATCCTCGATCCGCGCTGCACCGGCAAGACGTTTCCGGGGTTTTGGCGGGAGCTGGCGACGCTCGCCGCCCTCGACACGCGGGCGTGGCCCGAGGCCCTGCGATCCTGACGACCCGGCGTCGGGCCGGCGTCAGTCCGAGCCGAAAGCGTCGTCGCACCCGCCGCCGCCCCCCACGCCCGACCGGGCGAGAACGAGCGAGGCCCGGGCGAGGAGCAGGTCGACACGCTCCTCCAGGGAGGGCTCCGCGGGGCTCGTGCCGTGAATGGCCGGCCTCACGCCGGCAGCCCCGTCGCGGGCGGGAAATCCTCCGCCGCAATGGCGGCAGAAAACCTTCTTGCCGAGGAGCGTCACCCGGATTCGGAGCGACCGGCCGCAAATCGGACAGGACTGGAAGAAATGCACGGGAGACCTCCTCCGCACACGTGTGCGCTCGCGGGAACGATACGCCTCAACCCCCGGGTGGCAAGTCTACTGGCGGCGGCCGCCAACACCAAGATCGCCCCGGCGCGGGAAAGCTCGCCCGCGTCTGTGCCGATCGATTACATTGCGGAGGTCTTTCCAACCCGTTCCTGCCGAGCGGCAGCCGATGAACCGTCCATGGTACGCCCCCCTCGTGGTCGTCTTTTGGCTGGTGACCACCGGATGGCTGTTCCTTTCGAAGATCCTCCCCACGATCCTCCCCGGCGCCCCACCGGGCCACCAGGCCCACTACACGGCCGACGGGCAGGTCGTCCCCGTGGCCTGGAGCGTGATCCTCGACGACAAACCGCTCGGCTGGTCGATCAGTCGGGCCGAGCGGCTCGCCGGCGGGGCGATGCGGGTCGAGAGCCTCCTCCATTTTGACCATCTCCCCATCGGGCAGCTTCTCCCTGCCTGGACGCGGCTCCTTGTCCGCCAAGCGGTGCCTGCGTCCGCCGTGCTCACGCTCGAGGCGACAGGGCGGATGGAGATCGACCGGGCCGGCCGGCTGACCTCCTTCAGCTCGGCGATCGATCTGCCGGGGAGCGACGGCCGGATCCTCCTGACGGGGACGGTCAACGACGGGGAGGTGACGATCGTCATCCGCTCCGGCGAGATGGTCTACGAGACGAAGCGGTTCCTCCCCGAGACGATGGTCCTCGGCGACGAGCTCTCCCCCCATGCGACCCTCCCCGGCCTCGTGCCCGGAAGGCAGTGGACCGTTCCGGTCTACAGCCCGCTCCGCCCCGCCCAATCGCCGATCGAGATCCTCCACGCCGAGGTCGACGGCAGCGAGACGATCTTCTGGGATGACCATCTCGTGACCGTCGACGTCGTCTCCTACCGTGACGATCCGGCGTCCCACCGGGAGCCGCGGGCCCGGCTGTTGGTCGACCGCACCGGCCGCGTGCTGCGTCAGGAAGCGACGACGATGGGGCGGAAGCTCATCTTCGTGCGCCGCACCGACGCGGCGGCGGAGACGCTCGCGGCGAATCTCGCGAAGCTCGAACATGCGCCGGCCGCCCGTTCCCCGTCGGACGCCGACGGAGGGGAGTCGCCATGATCGCCTTCGAAGGGGTAACGCGCTCGTACGGCGAGAAGCTCGCCGTGGCGGGCCTCGACCTGATGATTCCGCGCGGGGAGCTGTTCGCCCTCCTCGGCCCCAATGGCGCCGGGAAGACGACGACGATCAAGATGCTCGTCGGCCTGCTGCGGCCATCGCGCGGCACCGTGCGCGTCGCTGGGCACGATCTCGTCCGGGATCCGCGGGCCGCCCATCTCCACCTCGGCTACGTCCCCGACGAGCCCTGCCTCTACGAGAAGCTGACGGGCCGTGAGTTCCTCTGGTTCATCGCCGACATGTTCGGGATGCCGAAAGCCGCTGCCGAAAAACGGATCGCGGCGGAGATCAGCAATTTCGAACTCGGAGAATTCGCCGACGACCTTGCGGAGAGCTACTCCCTCGGGATGCGTCAACGGCTCGTGTTCGCCTCCTCGCTCCTCCACGACCCCGATGTCCTCGTGCTCGACGAGCCGATGGTCGGTCTCGATCCGCGCAGCGTGCGGATCGTCAAGGATCTTCTGCGCGACCGGACCCGCGGCGGGATGACCGTCTTCATGTCGACCCACACCCTGGCGATGGCCGAGGAGCTGGCCGATCGGGTCGGGATCATGGTCCGTGGCCGGCTCCAGTTCCTCGGCACCGTCGCCGATCTCCGCGCCCGGGGGAGCGGCTTGGTCGAGGGGGCCGGCGACGGCGAGTCGCGGAGCCTCGAACAGCTGTACCTCGAGATCACGTCGACCGACGGCCCCGGGTCGTCCCCATGATGCCTCCTCCCGCCCCCGACGCCCTTCCCAGGCCGATCAACAGCGGCGAGGAATCGGGGATTTTTCTCCGCCTCCGCTGGCTCATCGCCCGTTCGACGGTCCGCGAGATGCTGCGGACGTCGCGCTTGCGGGTGTCGTTGGTGATCCTGTTGAGTGCCCTCTTTTGGGGATCGCTCTTCGGGCTGTTCCACGAGGCCTTCACGTTCGTCGATTCGCTCCATGCGGAGGTGATCTCGCTCCTTTTCAACGCCTTCTTCTCGTCGCTCATGGTGATGCTCGTCTTCTCCACCGGCATCCTCCTCTACAGCGGGCTCTACACGACGCCAGAGGCGCGGCTGCTGCTGACGCTGCCGGTCCGGTCGGAGACGATCTTCGCCCACAAGTTCCAGGAGGCGTTCTGGTTCTCGAGCTGGGGATTCATCCTCCTCGGTAGCCCGATGCTCACCGCCTACGGCGTGGTCCGTCACGCCCCCTGGCCGTTCTTCGTGCTCATCATCCCCTTCATGGTGGCGTTCGTCGCCATCCCCGCGACACTCGGGGGGATCGTTTGCATGGCGCTGGTCGCCTGGATGCCGCGGCTGCGGCTCCACGCCCTCTCGATCGCCGTCGGTGCCGCCCTCGTGGCGATGATCGGCCTCGCCTGGATGGCGCTGGCCTCCCCCCGTGCCGACGCGATGTCGGCCGCCTGGTTCGAGCAGGCCTTTTCCCGGCTCTCGATCACCGAACAGCGGATGCTGCCGAGCTGGTGGCTCTCCAGCGGGCTCATCGAGGCCGCTGCCCGCGCCAAGGACGGCACGGTGGCCCGCCACCAGACCGAGGCCCTCCGCTTCCTCGCCGTCCTCGTCTCCAACGCGCTGATGCTCCAGCTCGTGGGGCGCCAGGTCGCCGCTCGCCTCCACCGCCTCGGCGCCAGCCAGCTCGTCAGCGAGATCCCCACCCGCCGGCAGCGCCGGATGAGCTGGTTCGACGAGCTCCTCTCCCGCGCCGGCACGGATCGTGGCCGTCCGCTCCGGCTCCTGATCGTCAAGGATCTGCGGATCTTCCGCCGCGACATCTCGCAGTGGTCGCAGTTCGTGATTTTCTTCGGCCTCCTCGGCCTTTATTTCTGGAATGTCCGGGTCTTCAATTACCAGCATGCCTACGCGGCGATGATCGGATTTCTGAATCTCGCCGTCGTCGGTCTGATCCTCTCGACATTCACCACCCGCTTCGTGTTCCCGATGATCAGCCTCGAGGGGCGCAGGTTTTGGATCCTCGGCCTCCTTCCGGTGAACCGTGACCAGATCGTGTGGTCGAAATTCATCTTCTCCTTCGTTGGCGGGATCGTTCCCTGCTGCCTCCTCGTGGCGTTGAGCGACACGATGCTGGTGATCGAGCCGTGGCTGATCGCCCTCCACGAGGTCTGCTGCGTGGTGCTCTGTGCCGGGCTGTCCGGGATCGCCGTCGGGATCGGCGCCCGGATGCCCGATCTGCGGGAAGTCTCCCCGTCGAAGATCGCGTCGGGGTTCGGGGGGACGTTGAGCCTCGTGATCAGCTCGCTGTTCATCATCGCCGTCGTGCTCGTGACGGCGGTGCCGGTCCACCTCCGCTTCGCCGCCCAGGAGCGAGGCTTCGCTACGACCGGCTGGACGGCGGCCGACCGGGGCGTGGCCCTGGGGCTGGCCGCAGCCATCGCCCTGGGACTCCTGGCGACCTTCCTCCCCCTCTTCCTCGGCCTCCGCGCCTTCCGCCGGCTGGAGCCGTGAAGGCCTAGAGCGCGGAAGACCGCTTCCCCGCGGCCGTCATTGCCGCATCGTCTTCTCGACATCCTCACGCGCCAGTTTCGGGAGCGAATCGAGGACGGCCGCGGCCATCTCTCTGGTACATCCCATGCGGGGCTCGAAGTCCGGAAACTTGAACCCGTAGAGAACTTCTCGGAGGGCTGCCCGGCATACGAACAGTTCGGCTGCCGTCATCTCGATTGTAGCGCTACCGTCCTTCGTTTCGCGAATCAACACGGCACACCTCATCTGTTATTCGAGCCCATTCCAATACGCGACAGGATTGTCAGGAATGAAACCTGTCCCCGGGCCGTTCGGATCAAAAATGACGACGTGGCCGGTGTCGGTGTCGCGCCACGCTTTGCGTCCTCCTTGCAACTGCTTCACATCACCCGCAGCTTCTGCAATATCTATCACCTGATAAACGAGTCCTTGAAGCACCTCGATTTCGGTGACACCTTCTATCTTTCCGTCATTATTCAAGTCGGCACCAGCCCAATCCTCTGGATGTTCTTGGGGATGTCCACCGTTGACGATCGCATCGGCCATGTCGTCGTTGCTGGGCACCGCTGCCACGACCAAAAAGGCTGCCTTACTCGCACCGACGGTCCTACCATCCATGGGGCTCTGCGTCGCTGTTTCGAGAGCCATCGACTCCGAACCGCTCAAAGGCTCCGCTGATACGGGGGTTGATCCGATGGCAGCGAGAAAGCGCCGGGCATCAAGCCTTTCAACGAAGGGGCAGAAGGT
>JBBAVV010000088.1:12280-15033 GCA_040397545.1 Pirellulales bacterium | reverse complement strand
GCCACGGCGGCGGGGGGGTCGAAGGTGGCCAGGGAGCGTCCCAGTTCGAGCCAGGCCGGGCCATACCCGCGCTCGATCGCCAGAACCTCCCGGAAAACCCCGGCCGCGTCGGCATGGCGCCCCTGGAGAGCGAGGGCACGACCGAGCTGGAAGCGGATCTCCACCGCCTTCGGGTCGAACTCCACTCCCCGGCGGAAGGCCTTCTCGGCGGCGACCGCGTCCCCTTTCTGGAGTTGGAGGCGCCCCTCCACAAATAGGTAGATCTCCGGGTGCTCGCGCTCGATGCGGCGCGTGAGGGCATCGGCTTCGGCGATCGCCCCGGCCTGCTCCATCTGCGACACGAGCTTGATCCGGCTCCGCTTCCCCATCCGTCGCAGTGGCAGCTCCGCGGCGAGCGGATCCTCGGGCCAGGGGAGGTCGGCGGGGAGATTGGCCGCGGCGGCGAGGTGGGCTTCGGCCGCGGCGCTGTTCCCCTCCCGGGTGGCCACCTGGGCTGCGAACAGCCGGGCAGCGCGGCGCGTGGAGGGGTGATCGAGCGCCGCAGGGAGGGTGGCCAAGGGGGCGTCGGCATCGCCGGCCGCGAGGAGGAGACGGGCCAGCCCGAGGCGGGCCCGGGCATGATCGGGGGAGAGGACCAGAAGGGCCTCGTAGTCGGTCCGGGCCTCCGCGCCGCGGCCGAGCGTCACCAGCCACTCCGCGCGGAGGAGGCGCGGCCAAACGGCCTTCGGGTCGCGGCGGATCGCCTCTTCCATGAGCGTCACCCCTTCCGCCGGGGAGAGATGGGAGCTGGCTGCGGCAGCGAAGAAGGGCCAACGCCAAGTGCGGTCGTCGAGGGTGGTGGCCCGCCGGAAACAGGCCACCGCCTCCCGACCGTACGACTGCGCGTAGAGCACCAGCCCCAGATTCCCCCACGCCTCCGCCGATCCTGGCGTCGACCGCACCCGGGCCTCGGCGTCATCGATCGCCAGCACGACGAGCGGATCGGCGTCGGCCAGGTTGGGGCGGGGAATGGCGGGATCATGGAGCCAGATCCACCCGGCCGTGGCCACGGCGACGAGCACCCCGCAGGCCGCCAGTTGCAGCCACCAGGGGAGAGCCTGGAACCGGCTCAAAAGAGAGGGGACGGGCCGATCGGGCGCCGGCGCACCCACCGGGGGACCGGAGGCTCTCGGGGGGGAATCGAGGCGCGGGGGCGGATCGAGGCGGGGGGGCGAATCGGGGCGGGGCCGTTTTCGGCTCATGGGGCCGCGCCCTCGCCGCGGCGGACCTCGATCGCCCGGTCGCCGCCGCCGCCGGGGAACCGTTCGCGCGTGCCGTCGGGCCAGAGGACGTCGACGGCGTCGACCGTTTCCGCGTCACCGATCCCGAAGTGGGCGCGGGGGTCATGGCTGCTCAAGTAACTCGAGCCGGGTTGGAGATGACGCTGCCACGACCGGCCGCCGGCGGTCACGGTGACGACCGCGCCGATCGCGTCGCGCGACAGCGCCGGATCGAGAGCGCGGACGGTGAGCCAGTGCCCGCGCCGCGGGGCGACATTCTCGAGGAGGAGCACGCGCCCGGCGGTGGTCCCGGCGACGAGATCGACGTCGCCGTCGTTGTCGAGATCGCCGGCGCAGAGCGGACGGGCAACGTTGGCCTTCCCGCAGAAGGCCCGATTGTCGGCCGCGATCGACCGAAACCTCCCCGCGCCGTCGTTCTCCAAAAGCGCGTTGGTCTGGGCGTAGCGGCGCCAAAACGGGGGGACGGCGCCGGGGGAGGCGGGGGGGCCGGCAAAGACGCGGCCGTTGACCCAGGCGAGATCGAGGTCGCCATCGAGATCGAGGTCGGCGAGCACCGTTCCGAAGCCGGTCGATCGCTCGGCGCCGGTGAGCCCCGCCGCGGCGCTCTGGTCGAGAAACGATCCCCGCGGGCCCTGCTTCCAGAGCGTGTGGGTTTCCATCTCGAGGTGGGTCACGAACAGGTCGGAGAGGCCATCGCCGTCGACGTCTCCCCAGGCCACCCCCATGTTCGCGGCGGTCGCCCCGATCACCGTCAGGGCGACCCCCCGCACCACCGCCTCGTCGACGAACGTGCCGTCGTGCCGATTGATCCATAGCCGGTTCGGTTGCTGGTCGTTGGCGACGAAGATGTCGTCCCAGCCATCGCCATCGAAGTCGGCGCAGAGGACGCCGAGGCCGGCGCCGGGGAGCGCCGCCAGGCCGCTGGCGGCGCTGACATCCTCGAAGCGCGGGGCGGCGCCTCGGCCGGTGTTGCGGAAGAGCGTGGCCGGCGCCGACGGGAACTCCGCCGGAGCGCAGAAATCGCGTGTGCCGTCGTGCGCATAGCAGATCGAGCCGGCGTCATAGACGACATAGTTGACGACGACGAGATCGAGCCAGCCGTCGCGGTCGTAATCGACGAGGCTTGCCGAGCTCCCCCAGCCCCGGCCGGCCAGGCCGCTCTCCACCGTGGCGTCGTGGAATCTCCCGCCGCCGTCGTTGATAAACAGGCGCAAGCCCCCGTATTCACTGACGAACAGATCGGGGAAGCCATCGTTGGTGACATCCCCGACGGCGACCCCCGAGCCGAACCCGGCGACATCGACCCCCGAGCCGGCCGAGACGTCGCGGAACCGTCCGTCTGCCTCCTGGCGCAGAAGTCGATTGACCGCCGTCGAGGCCGGTCCGGCGCCGTTGAGCAGGTAGAGGTCGAGCCTGCCATCCTGGTCGAAGTCGATCAGCGCCGCGCCGTTCCCCATGCTCTGCGGCATGAAG
>JBBAVV010000088.1:9896-12180 GCA_040397545.1 Pirellulales bacterium | reverse complement strand
ATCCTGGTCGAAGTCGATCAGCGCCGCGCCGTTCCCCATGCTCTGCGGCATGAAGTACGATCCTTCAGGACCGGGATCGTTGACGGCCTCGAGCCCTGCCGCGGCGGCCCGTTCGACAAACCACGGCGCGGCCGGGGCTGTGGTTGCAGCCGGCCTCTCCGGGGCCGCCCCGCGCTTGGCGCAGCCGGGCAGGACAAGTGCCGCGAGGAGCACGACGGGAAGCGTGGGCGGAGCGCGTCGCATGGCTTCGGGACGGTAGCGCGGAGGCGTCGAGGCACCGTGCCCCCCTGCCCCTCCTCGGCTTTCCAATCGTACTGCACGCCCGGGCGAGATGCCGCAGCGCTCGATCGGTGCTTCGCCGCGCCGTGGCTTTGACGGTGCCGTTTCCGCAGGGTCAGTCGGCCGCGGGCCAGTGGGCGACCGCGTCGGGCTTCGTGGCGACGAGGATCGCGCGGATCGCCCGCCGGTCGTCGGCCGAGAGATGGGCGAAGCGCGGGCCGGGGTCGGAAGCCTTCAGCACCGCATCGATCCTCGCCCAGAACCGGGCCCGCAGTTCGGCGGGGAGGGCATCGAAGCTCGGGGAATAGACGAGGAAGCTGCAGGGGTGGCGAAACAGGCGACGCTCGAGATCGAACTGCCGCAGCGATCGCCCCGCTCCATCGGTCGGCCCGCGGGCGGCGAAGTCGGTCGCGAAGGTCGTCGTCCCCTCGATCGGCCCGGCCAGCGGCGCCTCGTCGCAGAACAGGAAACACTCCGCCAGCGCCTTGGCGGCGCCGTCGAGGACGGTATTCGTGCTCGGCCACCGGGAGTCGGGGGGTTGCTTGAGATCGCGGTTCAGAGCCGCCTCGCGGTGGAGGGCGGCGCGGACGTCAAACGAGGCCCGCGTCAGCGCGTTGTGGGCGGCCGCCTGGTGGGCGAGCACGGAGAGCGCCACCAAATCGCTCTGGCCGGTGAGGTAGCCTTTGGTGCCGAAGCGGTCGCCGAGAGCGGTGACGTTGAGGCCGGAGGGATCGGCGTCGGCGGCGGTCGCCGGGCGGGCGTCGAAGGTGAGGTTGCCGAGGTGCCGCTGGTCGCCGTGACGGCCAGTGACATACCAGCCCCCCCAGCGGTCGGCGAGAGGGGTCGAATCGTCGACCCGGTGCGATCCGGCAGAAAAGATCGGCTGCCCGCTGCGGGAGGGATAGACGGAGCGGATGATATGCCCGGGCACGCCCCGCGTCTGCGAGCCGCCGTGGCAGAGGAGGCAGTCCTCGGTGCGGCGCTCGAAGCGCGGATGTTCACCCGGCAACTGCTCCAGGCTGTAAAAGACCGTCCCCAGGGCGGGATCGGCGACCGACACCTCGACCACCTCCCCGGCCCGGACGGAGCCGATGTACACGTCGTCATTGAAATAGAGGGCGCGGGGGTTACGGGGGCTGATCCGCGTCTGCTGGAGGCTCGTCTTGGAGAAGACGAGCGTCTGGCTCGAGGTTGGCACGTCGAGCGCGGCAAGGACACCCCCCAGCCAGCCCGAAGAGTCGTCCCAGGCGAGGGTCGTCTCCCCGGCATCGAGGCGGGCCTGGAGACGGGAGACGGGATTGTCGGGGGTCGAGGCGGAATAGCGGATCGGCGCGAGCTCGAAGTCGTCCTCCGCCACGGCGCTGGTCGCCAGCAGCGCCAGAGCGAGCACGATGGCCGTGATCAGCGGTCTTTTCCCGGTCGGCCCCCCGGGAAGGCGCACAGCGGCACGCTCGAGGAGGGTTCGGCGAGGACCTCGGCGAGCGTCGTCGTCGAGAAGGCGTCCTCCATGGCGGCCAAGGCGTTGTCGAGACGGCGGTGGAGGGGGCAGAGATTCGTGCCGTGGCTCGCCAGGCCGAGGGGGCAGGTGGTGATCCGCTGGATCGGATCGACTGCCTGGACGATCTCGAGGAGCGGCAGGTCGCGCGGTGGACGGGCGAGCGTGAAGCCCCCCCCTACCCCGCGCCGGCTGGTGACGACTCCTCCCTTCACGAGGGCCTGCATCACCTTCGCGAGATACGCCACCGGTACGAGCGTCGCCTCCGCGATCTGGTCGACGGTGCGCGGTTCGTCCGGCGACGTGGCCAGGTAGGTCGCGGCGCGGAGGGCATATTCCACGGTCTGTGACAGCATCGACGTCCCGGAAAGAAAGAGGAGAAGTGGGCATGCTGGAGGCTCCCCATCGCCCGGCCGGGGGAGAGGGCTCCCTCCCATCCGACAAAGAGGATGAACTCATCCATTATTCTCGGCGGGGTCCCCCGATGCAATGGAGGGAATGGTCCGCAGC
>JBBAVV010000088.1:0-9796 GCA_040397545.1 Pirellulales bacterium | reverse complement strand
TCATCCATTATTCTCGGCGGGGTCCCCCGATGCAATGGAGGGAATGGTCCGCAGCATCGCCCGGGAGGCACGCGGGGGGTGCTCACCCTGCGCCCGACCGCAGTCTGGCGATCTCGGCGCGGGCCGCTGCCAACTCGCCGACAACCGCGGCATGGGCACCGCTGACGACGGCGGCTTCGTCCTCGATCCGCCGGCAGAGCGCCGAGCGCCGCGCCACGGTATCGCTCCCCTCGGGATTCCCGGCGGGGCAGGTGCGGAGGATCACGGAGAACTCCACCCCGTCAGCGGGGAACGTCTCGGCCTCCATCGAGACGATCCCCAAGGCGCGCAGATCGAGGATCATCAGTTCGAAGACGGCCGGCGAGAAGCGCCACCGATGCCCGCGGAATCCCTCGGGCGGGACCCCGGCCCCGAGCTCCCTACGGAGGCGGTCGAAGGCAGGGCGGGGGTCGGCGGCGACGATGGCGCCGGCGTCGTTGTGATCGCTCGACCAGAGAAGGTGGCGTTTGCCGTTGGAGTCGACGAGGTGGCTCTTGAGGGCCTGTTGGCGGAATCGGTCCCAGGCATCGTCGTCGTGTCTTGGTCCACCGATGCGGATGCGGAGCATGTCGGCGAGGATGGCAGGTGGCTGGAAGCGGTCGATCGAGTAGCGCTTGTCGGGGACGATCATCGCCAGGGCCCCCCCCGGTTCGAGGAGCTCCTCGCAATCGCACAGGAACCGGACCGGATCGGTCAGATGCTCGAAGTTGTGGCAGCTGACGATCCAGCCGAACCGCTCCGAGAATCCCCGGCCGCGCACGAGGTCGAGGAGGTTCGAGCCATCCCCGACGATGTCGACTTCCTCGATGAGCGGAATCTCGCAGTCGGGCACGTCGCGCTGCCGCGCCATTGCCCGCAGCTGGTCGGTGTCGAGGATGTCGATTACGGTTGTTCGGTAGCCGTCGCGCTTCGGCGCTACCGGATGGCGCCACGGGCCGATCTCGATCCCCGGCGAGTCCTTGCGGATGACGGTGTGGAGATGGCGGAAGCGTTCCACGGCAGATCCTCGGGCGGAAGGTGACAGGAAGAGGGACAGCGGAGCGTCGTGGGGGGGGGAGGCCGTGCGCCGGCTGCGCCTAGCGGCTCCCTCCTGCATCAGAACAGCTCCTCGCCACGGGTGTATTTCCGCACCGCGTCGCGGTCGAGCCGGAGACCGAGGCCGGGGCCGGCGGGGATGGGGAGCATGCCGTCGGCGTCGAGCTTCCAGCCCCCCTCCGTGATCTCGTCGATGAACGGCGAGCCGGTGAGGTATTCGACGAGGTCGGTGTCGGGGAAGGCACTGGCGAGTTGCAGATCGGCTGCCAGGCCGACCGCCGTGTTCCAGCCGTGGGGAATGAACTTCACGCCATGATCCCACGCCATCCGGGCGATGTGCGCTTCCTCGCTGATGCCGCCGACCTTGGTGACGTCGGGCTGAACGATATCGAAGGCCCGCGCGGCGAGGAACGGCAGAAACGCCTGCCGGCGCGTGAGGACCTCGCCGCCGGCGATCGGCACCGGCGAGTGCTCGCGGAGGAGAACGAAGTCGTCGAGCGCATCGGGCCGCAGCGCCTCCTCGAACCAGTCGACCGAATAGTCGGCGAGCATCCGCGCGGCGTTGATCGCCCACTTGTAGCCGTTGGCCCAGTGGGCATCGCTCCCGCCGGCATCGACCATCAGCTTGCAGTCGGGGCCGACCGCCTCGCGCGCCGCGCGGACAATGCTTTCGTCCATCGTCCGGCTGACGCGCCCAAACGGCCCCCAGCCGATCTTGAAGGCCCGAAAGCCCTCGGCCTTCACCGCCAGGAGCCGCTCGCGCATCCGCGCCGGCTCCTCCATCAGGAGCGAGGCATAGGGGGCAACGCGCTCCCGGTAGCGGCCCCCCAGCAGCCTCCCCACCGGCTGCCCCGTCGCCTGGCCGAAGAGATCCCACAGGGCGATGTCGATCCCGCTGATTGCATGCGTGAGCGAGCCGCCGCGGCCAGTCCAGAAGGTGTTTTGGTGGAGCTTTTCGGTCACGCGCTGTGGCTCCAGCGCGGTCTCGCCGCGCCACAGCGGCTCGAGCAGGGCGATCGCCGCGCGGACGACATCGTCGTTGGTGAACACGCTCCCCAGGCCGACAAGACCTGAGTCGGTGTGGACGACAACGAGCGTGTGGACGCAGTCCTCCGGCTTGAGCTCCACGCTCCAGCCCCCCTCGGGCGTGGCCCCGCGGAGGCCGGCACAGCGAACGTCGCGGATCTTCATGGAGTGGTCTCCGGAGTCAGGATCGGGTGAAAAGAGTTGCGGTCGGAGTGAAGGGGACGAGTGCGTCGAGCGGGAAGATCGGCCGCGGGCAGCGGGTGTGGCCGAGCGATTTCAAATTGGCGCTCGACGAGCCGGGGGCGTCGATGTTGATCATCCGCGCACACCAGTCGGCATACATATGGTGCTGGCAGTGGGGCGACTTGATAACGACACAGTCAGCGCGACGCGGGTCTTGGCCATGGGCGAGAAAGTACGAGCGGTCGTAGAGACTCACCGCCCGGCTCCCCACCACCCAGGTGACATTCCCCGCTTCGAGAACGGCCGTCGGGCCGGCGTTCCACTCTTCCCCAAACGACTCGCTGCGGAACCTTCCGTCGGCGAGGAGCCGGACGCGGGCCTGCACGGAGCGCGGCCGGTAGCGCCCCGGATCGAGCCGGCCACCGAGCGTCGTGAACACCGTCCCGCCGACCCCCGCCTTTAAGGCCGCCGCGACCGCCGGGGCGTCGACGATCGGCGCGAGGATTTTTCCCCGGTAGCCGGCGTCGAGGAGGGCGCCGACGACCGCATTGGAATCCCCTGATGCACCGGAGCTGGTGGCGTCGGCTGCGTCGACGAGGCCGAGCGTGCCCGCGCCAGAGTGCCCGGTGACGATCTCCACCATGGCGGCAAGCGTCGAGAGCGGCACGCACATCCGCTCGTGGTGGCTCCAGAAGTCGCGTGCCAACTCGAGCGCCCCCCGTTCGGCGCCGGCGGCGTCGCCGTCGGTGACGACGAACGCGTAGGTCTGCAGGCTCGGCACGTCGGTGAACGGATTGCCGATGAACATCCCCGCCGAGAGGCCACCGGGGCCGGTCTCGATCTCCTTGGCCCGCTCGATCACCCGGCCGAAAAGCCCCGTCTCGGTGATCAGCTCATCGCCGCGGACCAGCGCCGGCACCGCCACGACGGCCGTCACCGGCTGCACCTCCCCGGAGAGGATCCGCAGGAGCAGCCGGGCGGCACGCTGGCCGGTCTGGAAGAAGTCGACGTGGGGGTAGGTGTGGTAGGCGACGATGGCAGAGGCGTGCTGCACCATCCGCGCGGTGAGGATCCCGTGGAGATCGAGCGAGACGACGATCGGGATCTCTTCACCGAGGATTTTTCGCGCCTCTTCGAGGAGCTTTCCCTCCGGATCCCATTCGGCCGGGCCGGCCATCGCGCCATGCATGCAGAAGATCACCCCGTCGGCCGGCGGCGCCTGGCGGAGGGCGTCGAGAAACTCACGTTCGATCCGGCTCCAGGCCTCCGGGGCAAGCGCCCCGCCGGAGGTGATGAAGCAGGCACCGTACGTCGGCACCGGCTCGACGCCCGGTGTTTTGCAAAGAACGTCGAGAACGCCGCCGACCTCAGTGCCGACCTTGGCGTGGTAGTCGAAGAGGGGAGCCCCGTGGCGAATGTCGAAGTCGTCGTAGGTGCTGGGGTGCGGGTTGAAGGTCGACACCTCCTGCTTGCACTCGGCCACGAGGATCCTGGGCATGATGGGAATCCGGAGAGGCGTGTCAGCGGGAGGGGGAGAGAAAGAGGAAATCGAGGGCAGTAGTCGTGTCGGCCAGATCGGTGTCGTGGCCGCGATCGGGGCGGTGGAGGAGGAGGACCGGCCGCCCCAGGGCTGCGAGCGATTCGTAGAGCCGCAGGACGCTCGCGGGAGGGACGACATCGTCGCGGCCGCCGGTCGTGAAGGCAACCGGCATCGAGAGGGCCTCGGCGTGGAGCTCGGCCGAGCGCTTCCGGTATTCCTCCGGCACCTCCTCCTTCGTGCCGCCGAAACTCGCGGCGATCGCATCGAGGAATCTCCCATACTCGACGAGGTTGGCCGTGCCGTTGAGGGAGCAGACGCCGTCGACGAGATCGGGATGGAGCGCGGCGAACGTCAAGCTGCCGGTGCCCCCCATCGAGCCGCCACAGACGAACACGCGCCCGATCCGGTGGCGCTGTTTGGCGGCCGCGATGATCTGAACGAGATCGGCCTCGGCCTTGGGCCCCATCCATGACGTCGGGGCCCGGTAGTCGGGGGAGAGGAGGATCGCGCCGTGCTTGGCTGCTGCCTCACGCGTGCCGCGGCACTCGTCGCGCGCCTCGCGGATGAACTGCCAGCGGTCGGCGCCGTGGCCATGGAGGGCGATGAGGAGATCGTGGGGGGCGGCAGGATCGAAGTCGGGGGGAAGAAGCTCGACGACGCGCTCGGTCGAGCCGTCGCATTCGGCCGTGAACGCGATCTCGACCGGCTCGGCGGCCTGGGCGGGGAGCGCGGGGAGCGGGGCAAGCAGGAGCGCGAGCGCCGCCGCGAGGGTCGTCCGTGATCGGGGCATGCTTAAGCCTCTGCCGTGGCCCGGGCGTGATCGGTGGGGAAGCACACTCTGGTTACCAGCGCCAGGAGCGCTCCGGCAGCGAGGTAGGCCAGCGCTGTGGCAGCGAGGAGCCCGTCGATGCCGATCGATTCCTTCCACATCCCGCCGAAGAGCGTGGCGAAGCCCGATACCATCCCGCCGAAGAGATTGAGGATCCCGACGGCCGTGGCCCGCAGACCGGCCGGCACAACCTCGAACCCGGCGGCGAAAATGTTGCCCATGAACAGGCCGCTCGAGAGCCCGAAGGCGGCGGCGGCCAGGCGCGTGGCGGGGAGTGTCTCCCCCGCGCCGATGAGGTACAGGCTGGGAGCCGAGCAGAGGAGGCTGGCAACGAGCACCCACTGCCGGGCCGCGGCCGAGCGCCGGTAGAGCCAATCGGAGAGGAAGCCGCCGCCGAGGAGGCCGACGGCGGTTGCCGACTGGAGATAGACCGTCGCATTCCAGGCGGCGTCGGCCTGCGTCAGGTCGAACTTGTCATGGAGGAAGGTGGGGAGCCAGCCGTAGATCAGCCACAGACCGAAGACGAAGCAGGGAAAAACAACGCAGAGCACGGGAAACGATGGCGCCCCGAACAGGCTCCGCACGAGGCTGGAGGGGGCGCGTACCGATGGCGTCGCGGAGGTCGCTTCCGCGGGTGTCTCGCGCACGCCCCGCAGAAAGAGGAAGTAGGGAACGGCATAGGCCACGCCGAGGATGCCGAGCATCGAAAACGCGTCGCGCCACCGGCCGGCGTCGGCCATCCGGCCGCCGAACACGCTCCCGGCGACGGTGCCGGCGATCTGGGCGGTGGTGAGGATGGCGATCGCCCGCGAGCGGAGCGCGGGGGGATGGGCGTTGGCCGTCAGCGCGATCGCCGTCGGCATGAAGAGTGATTCAGAGATCCCCATGGCGCCACGGAGGGCGAGGATGTCGGAGCCCGAGCGGGCCCAGCCGGTGGCGAGGGTGACGAGGCTCCAGACGACGAGGCTGCCGACGGCGAGAAGGCGCTTCGAGATCCGATCACCGAGAACGCCGGCGAGCGGACAGCCGAGGGCGTAGATCCACAAGAACACCGCGCCGACATAGCCCAGCTGCCGATCAGACATCGCCAGATCGGCTTTGAGCGCCGGGAACATCGCGAACACCGCCTGGCGGTCGCAGTAGTTGAGGAAGTAAGCCCCCCACATGAAGGCCAGGAGGAGCGTGGCGGCCCCGGAGGCACTGCCAGAGCGCGGGGCGTCGTCGTGGCCAGGGGCCCGCGGGAGCGGCGGGGGAACGTGGCCGGGAGCGCTCGTGGTCACGCGTGGAGAACCTCGTCGGGCGACACTTCCTGTGCGATCACGGCGACGCAGTCCCCTTGGCTCGTCAGGCAGGGAGCACGCATCGTGATCAGAAAGCCCTCGGAGTGGGAGAGAATCGCCTCCGCCGCCCGGTCGGGGCGCTCGAGATGGTGGATCCAGCCGATCGTGTCGCCGCGGCGCACCTTCTCGCCGAGATCAACGGCCACTTCGAAGATCCCCGACTCTGGGGCGAGGAGGTAGTCGTCGCGGTGGAGGGCCTGGGTCAGGATCGCCGGCGGGAGGCCGAGGCCGGCGCGGGTTTCTTCCTTCCCTACGAGGACGCCGCAGTGGACGAGGACATTGCGCAGGCCAGACTGCGTGATCCGGTGGACGCGGGCCGGGATCCCCTCTCCTCCCCCCATCTCGGTCGTGATCACGAGCTTCCCCTGATTCTCCGCCTCGACCGGGAGGAGCCCCGTACCGGCGATGTCGGCGTAGAGGAAGGAGAAGTCGGAGTTCCAGGCGAGCATCGCCGCGAGCATTTTGCGGCGCTGTTCCTTGTCGGCGACGAGGTGCATGTGGGAGCAGGGGACGAACTCCATACTCCGGCCGCCGGAGTGGATGTCGATGACGACGTCGCTCGCCGGGAAGAGGACGGTCGTGAGGTAGTGGGCGATCTGGCTGGTGACGGATCCCTCCGGGTGCCCGGGGAAGGCCCGGTTCATGTTCATGCCATCCAGCGGCGAGAGCCGGGTGGCGGCCTTCGCGGCGGGCATGTTCAGCGAGGGAACGAGGATCAGCCGCCCCGACACCTGCTCTGGCGCCACCTCGCGGGCGAGGCGCATGATCGCCACCTGCCCCTGGTATTCATCCCCATGGTTGCCGCCGAGGCAGAGGACGGTGGGCCCTTCTCCACGGGCGATGACGGTCATCGGCACCATCACATTCGCCCAGCCGCCGAGGTTGTGCGAATAGGGCACTTGGAGAAAGCCCTGCTGCTTGCCCGGGCGCGCCAGATCGATCGCGGTATGGATCATGGGAAATGCGCTCCAATCGTTTACACTCCACCCCGATGCCGTCCGTTCCCCGGTTTTGTGCCCCTTGGGGGGCCGAGCCTTGTCGTCGGGAAGCCGCACGGCCGATCCGCCACACCGCCGCAGAGGATACCAAGGTGATGAGGAAGCACGAACGTTGGCAGCAGGGGGTCGAGCGGGGTGAAGTGACGCGGATGACGAGGAGGCTGTTCGCAAGCAGCGGAGCAAACCTCCCTACCGCGACGATCCTAGGCCTCGTGCTCCTCGGGGGTCTGGCCGGATGTGCCAAGACTCCGAAGGTGGAGCCGGAGCTGCCCAGAGACGAGTCGGCGTTGTCGGAATCCCCGCCGCCTCCCCCGGGCATGGCGACCCCGCCGTCGACGCTCGACCGGGCCGCCGCCGGGCAACCGGTGAGCGACCCCAATCAGCCCGCGCCGAGTCCGGCCGAGCCCGCTGCCGAGACTCCTGCGCCGGAGCCAGCAGCGCCTGAGGCTCCGAAAGAGTCCACCGAGTCGAAGCCAGAGGCCCCCGCTGCCGAGACGCCGGCGAAGGAAGCCGCCGAGCCTGCTGCGCCCCCGGCCACTCCCGCGCCGGCTGCTGCCGCCGCCGCCGGCCCGGTCGATGTGTCGGCCTTCGACAAGGCCATCCGGCCGCAGAACGATCTCTATGAATACGTCAACGGCACGTGGCTCAAAGACACGCCGATCCCAGCCGACAAGAGCAACTACGGCGCGTTCATCAAGCTCGATGATCTCTCGCGCGAGCGGATCCGGGCGATCGTCGAGCAGGCGGCCGCCGCCGAGGCCCCGATCGGGAGCGACGCCCGGAAGGTGGGCGACTTCCACCGCGCCTTCATGAACACCGAGCGCACCGCGAGCCTCGGCCACGAGCCGATTGCTGCCATCCTTGGGGCTGTCGATTCGCTTTCTTCGCACGACGACCTCGCCCACGCCTTCGGCATGGCTGGGCAGTTCGGCGTGGCATCACCGATCGGCCACTACGTCGGCATCGACGACAAAGACTCGACGCGCCACCTGACGACGATCACCCAGGCGGGGACGACGCTCCCCGATCGTGATTACTATTTTGGCGATGGCGAGAAGGAAAACGCCGCGCGCGCCGCGCTCGTGGCCTACGTCAACCGGCTCGCCGAGCGGACTGGCGACACCACGGCCAAGCCTGGCGAGACGGTGCTCGCCCTCGAGAAGCAGCTCGCCGAGATCCAGTGGCCGCGTGTCGAGCTCCGCGACGCGATCAAGACCTACAACAAGTTTGCCGCCGACGACTTTGCGGCCAAGACCCCGAATCTCCGCTGGGCGAAGTTTATCGAGGCGGCCGGCACGGCGGGCATCACCGAGGTGAACGTGGCGACGCCGAGCTACTTCGAGAAGCTCGACGCCCTCTTCCCCACGATTGATGTCGCCACCTGGAAGACATGGCTGCGGTTCAAGGCGATCGACGCCTTCGCCCCCTACCTCACGCCCGACTTCGAGGCGGCCCACTTCGATTTTCATGGCCGGAAGATCGCCGGCATCCAGGAAGAGTCGCCGCGCTGGAAGCGGTCGGTGGAGGCGATCAGCGGCAAGGGGGCGGGTGACTTCGGCGCCTTGGGCGATGTCGTCGGCAAGCTCTACGTGAAGGAGCACTTCACCCCCGAGGCGAAGGCCCGGATGGATCTCCTCGTGAAGAATCTTCTCACGGCCTTCGGGTCGAGCATCGATGAGCTCTCCTGGATGACCCCGGAGACAAAGGCCAAGGCGAGGGAGAAGCTCGCGAAGATCACGCCGAAGATCGGCTATCCGGAGAAGTGGCGGGCCTACGACGACCTCGTCGTGCAGCCGGACGACCTCGTCGGCAACATTCTTCGCTCGCGGAAGCTCGAGCACGACCGGAATGTCGCGAAGCTCGGGAAGCCGGTCGACCGGGAGGAGTGGGGGATGACACCGCAGACGGTCAATGCCTACTACAACCCCTCGCTCAACGAGATCGTTTTCCCGGCGGCGATCCTCCAGGCGCCGTTCTTCTCGGTCGATGCCCCCGACGCCCTCAACTACGGCGGCATCGGCGGCGTCATCGGCCACGAGATCAGCCATGCCTTCGACGATCAGGGAAGCCGCTACGACGGCAACGGCAATCTCGAGAACTGGTGGACCGACCAGGACCGGGTGGCTTTCGAGGGGCTTACCAAACGGCTCGTGGAGCAGTATTCATCGTACGAGCCGCTCCCCGGTCGGAAGCTCAAGGGGGATTTCACGCTCGGTGAAAACATCGCTGATCTCTCTGGCCTGGCGGTGTCGTACAAGGCGTTTCAGTTGGCCAAGGCCGGGGAGGAGCCGGAGCCTATGCAGGGCTGGACGAGTAACCAACTGTTCTTCGTCGGCTGGAGCCGGGTGTGGCAGCGGAAGTATCGAGAGGACGAGCTCGTCCGCCGCCTGCTCACCGATCCCCACAGCCCGTCGCGCTACCGTGCCAACGGCCCGGTCTCGAACCTCGACGCTTTTTATGAAGCCTTCGAGGTCAAAGAAGGCGACGCCCTGTGGAAGCCGGAACAGGAGCGGATCCGGATCTGGTGAGAGTGAATCCGAAGCCGAATTCCATCCCCCAACGCACTGGGTAGCGAGGGGGCGACCGTGCCACGGGAGCCGCCTAGCCGGCCAGCGGAGCCATGGATGGCGAAGCGCAGGCGGGTCGGAGAGAGCGGAGGCCACGACGGCCTCCGCGAACGTCCGGCGACGTGGCACGGTTGCCCCCGAGCGGCGAATTGCTTCGGTCGAGTCACACACTGAGAGGAGCGAGCCATGGCCAAGGTCTACTACGTCGGCGACTGGGCCGTTCTCACCGGCCCGTGGTT
>JBBAVV010000087.1:13649-15241 GCA_040397545.1 Pirellulales bacterium | reverse complement strand
CCACCGTGCCGCGGTCGAGGAGGCTCGCGATCAGGGCCGAGCGGGTGTCGATCGGGACGAGCGTGCGCTGCGCCTGCGGCTTTGCCAGGAGCGCCTGGAGCTTCGGCAGCCGGCGGCCGCCCGACTGGGCGTCGTAGCTGTTGAAGGCGATTTTGAACCGGCGGCTGGGATCGACCCGCACGCCGTCGCGTTCGAGCGCTGCCGGCCGACCGGCCGAGTCCTTCACCACCGTGAATGGCCAGAGCGTCCGGTCGCTCCGCTGATCGCCGCCATCTTCTCCCACCACCTCGACAAGCTCCGCCCCGGAGAGCTCCGCGACGACGAGGAGATTTTCATAGGGAATCAGCTTCCAGCAATCGGCCACCGTCAGCGGGCCAGCCTGAAGATCGCCACTGAGAAAAGTCCCGTGGAAGACGCCGTCGACCGGCGTGCCGTGCTTGGCCAGGGCCGCGGCAAACGACTCGCAGAAGATTGCCCCCAGCCGGCTTCCCCGCCCCTTCCCCTTGATCGGCGCTGTCACCGTCGCCACCAGGCGGGCGAGCTGCTCGTCGGCCGCAGCGAGATCGGGGCGGGCCAGCTCCATCACCTCCGGGTCAAGCTCGTAGCGATCGTCCATGAGGAGCGTGAACACGCGCCGATCGACGAGCTTGCGGGCGTCGAGATCGAATGTCAGATCGACGCGGCCACAGTGGACGCCGTAATAGCTCGCCTGCGTGCAGAGGATGTCGTCGACGAACCACGCCGGCTTGTTTTGATGGGAGTGCCCGGCGAGATAGACGTCGACCCCCTTGGCACCTGCGAGGATCCCCCGGACCGGATTGGCGTAGTCGTCCTCGAAGCGCCAGCCCATGTGGCCAAGCACGACGACCGCCTCGGCCCCGGCATCGCGGCACTCGGCCACGGCCTTGGCCAAGACAGGTCCGGGATCGGTGGCAGCGGTGCCGCCGAGCGTTTCGGGATCGAGCCAGGAGGCGAGGCCCGGTGTGATCAGGCCGACCAGGCCGATCCGGAAGCCACCGACCTCCCGGATCGTCCATGGCGCCACCTTCTCCCACACGCCGTCGAAGGCTCCCGCGGCCTTCCCGCCGCGCTCGAGATTTGCCGTCAGGACGGCGGCCTTGGAGAGGGCAAGATTCGCCTCGAGCTTCTCCGGGCCCCAGTCGAAGTCGTGATTGCCGAGGGTCCAGGCGTCGTAGCCGAGGGCGTTGAACAGCTCGAACATCAGCTGCCCCCCCCGCTCCATGCTCACCGCCGTTCCCTGCACGACGTCGCCGACGTCGACAGTGAGCGAATGGGGGGACTCGCGGCGCCACTGGCGGATGCAGGTTGCCGCGCGGGCGAAGCCGCCGACGTCGTCGAGCCCCTCGTAGCTGCTGGTGGGGACGATCCGGCCGTGGAGATCGGTGGTGTGGAAGATCGACACCGTCCGCGCCCGCCCCAGATCGGCGGCGCTCGCCACGGCCCCAACGGCCCCGGCCACGACCACGGCGCTGTCGGCCAGAAAGCCGCGCCGCGGAATCCGCTGTCGGTCGAGACGGGTGCGGGGATGGAACGAGTGCATCGGGAAACCTCTCCGGGGAACGAGCGGGACG
>JBBAVV010000087.1:0-13549 GCA_040397545.1 Pirellulales bacterium | reverse complement strand
ACCGCGGAAGTCTACGGGAATCACGTCAAACCGCTCCATGGCCCGACCGCCTCACCGAACGCTCACAAGGCAAGGGGTGGCCCTTGCCCCGCTCACCAAAAACTCACAGCCCGTTCTCGCGGAGGTGATCGGAGAGGATCCGCTCCATCTCGAAGACCGTGATCGGGTGGTGGTGGATCTCGGTGTGCAGCGCGGGGACGTAGACCTCGCTGACCACCCCCGGCAGGCGGGCACTCGATACCGGCACGACGTTGTCGCCGGGGCCGCTCAACGGCGAGGTGACGCCATTGCCGATGATCGAGTGCATCGTCACCCGGCACGAGGGGCGCAGGTCATGGAGCGCCTGGAGGATCCGTGAGCTCGGCTCGAGGATGTCGACCGATGTCGGCGGGGAGCGTTCATATTCCGAGTAAAAAACCCCCGGATTCGCCCGCACCACCTCGCTATGGATGGCGAGCGATTCCTCCGGTTGCTGGACGGTCGCCGAGGCGACGCGCCCCACGGCCAGCGACGCCAGCGAACTGCCGGCGTGCGGCGTGGCGATGCAGACAATGCGGTTCACGAATGGCAGCGGCTTGAAGAAGTAGCCCGGGGCCACCTGACGACGGATCGACCTCCGCATCCGCACCTCGTTGAACGGGACGGAGGCGATCGAATCCCACAGCGCCGTCCCCGGCTCGACGACCTGGAGCTTGGCGTGCAGCCCCCCCATGCTGTGACCGACGAGGATGAGATGCTGCAGCGCCGGATCCTTCCCCTCCGGATCGAAGCGCCGAACCGTCGCCGTCAGCTGGCGCCGCAGCTCGGCCGAGGTCTGGAGGAACGAGGCCCCGGTCGGATAGTGGAACAGCCAGGGTTCGAAACGCTTGAGAAACCAGGGGTGGACGCGGAGCTCGTTGAGAAGATCGAACCAGGTTCCCTCGTCGCTCCCCAGGCCGTGGATGAAAACTACCGGAACGCGGCCGGGGCGGTGGGGCTCGAGGAGCTCGATGCGAGGACGCGTGTCGGCGCTGCCGTACGGCATGATGAAGTTCATGAGGTTGTCGTTGGCCGGCATCCCGCCGAGCATGTCGAGGAGCGGCGCCGTCAGATCGGCGGCGAGGAGGGGGCGGGAGGGCCCGAGATCGACCGCCGCGATCACCATCGGATTGACGAGGTCGAGGATCGCGGGGGCGTGATCACGCGCCAGCGGCCCGGCAAAGGCCTCGAGGACGTTCTCGTCGGCCGGCATCGGGAACCGCAGCACGGCCGTCGCCGCCAGGCTCTGGCGCTTCGGCGCGAGAACGCGGGTACCTTCCCGGTCGACCGGCGTCGCCACGCGCACGCTCACCGGAAGGCCGAAGCCGCCGCGCTCATGGCGGCGATGGATCCGTTTGTCGCCGGGAGGGGGTGTCGCCTCGACATGTTCGATCGCCGAGGCGGGGATCGGCATCCCCGGCATCTCGATCGGGACGACGATCGGCCCCCACTCCGGTCCGACAAGCAACCCACGGCAGTCGAGCCGCCCGTGGGCCGTCGCCGACTCGAGCAGCCCCTGGAGCGAGCAGGCGTAGAGCTCCGCCGCCTCGCGGACGAGCTCGGGATCGTTCGGGCACAGCCACATGGTGTTCCAGGCCGCTTCAGTGGCGGCGAAGTAGCCGTCGATCGCCCGGCAGTTTCCCTCCGAGGCCAGTTCCGCCGACTGCTTGGCGTAGTCGCGGGCCCGGGCGAGATGGCGGCCGGCCTTCTCGCGTGCCGGCACCTCGGCCTCGGCCACCGGCAGCGAGAACGACGTCGGCAGCCCCTGCGCCTTCAGAAGCCCCTGCGCCGCGGCACCACCGCAGGCGCACGCCATACCCGCGGCCACGACCAGCACCGAGACTTGCAGCAGTCCGCGCAACGTCGCGTCCTCCGACGCCGGGAAGGAGGCCGCTCGCTTGATCGCGGACGGCTCGCTCTCCTGGTATCGGTCCCCGCAGGGTCTGCCCAACAGGAAGAGTGACCTGGGGCACCGCAGACCCCGCCGCTGCCGCGAAGGCCGCAAGCTGTGCAGTCAGGAAAATCTTCGCCAACTGCCTGCCGCTATGCCCGAGCCCGACTGGCAAAGCTGGCGTCGCGGATTCAGGTCGCAGCTTGAGAAGAGCCCGCGTCAGCCGCGGGAGCCGCCATGCTCCTCGGCGACCAACTCGAGGTCGGAGCCGAGATACTTCACCGTCGCGGTCGGAAGGAGATTGAAATAGACCCGCCCTTCGGTGACCCAGCGGTTGGTGTCATAAAGGAACTCAGCGGTGGCGGCACGGATCGTCGAGACCGCCTCAACCTCCTCCATCCCACCCCCTTCGATCGCCTCGAACGACACCTCGATCGCCACCAGCGCCTTGAGGCAGCCGGTCCGCCGCTCGCGGACGTAAAGCACGTCGTCGTTGAAGTCGACGTCGCTCCACCGCAGTCCTCGGGGCTTGCCGGTGGCAGCCGCCCGATCGATGAACTTCGCCTCGAGTTGCTCGCGCTGGCGATGGAAGTCGCGCTGGGCGCGGGCGAGTTTCTCGGCCAGACGGGCCAGACGGATGGGACGCATGGCAAGCGACGTGGCGACCCCTGCCAGGGCAGCTACCCCCACGGTGACGACGAACCAGATCACGTTCCCCACGTCGACGCCTCCAAGAGATTCTTGCAGCCTAAGTGTACGACGGCGGGGGAAATCGTCAAAATCATTCGCTTGGTCCCAGCACTTCCCCCGATTCCGGCGTCTCCGAGCGCCCGTCGGACACCCTTGATGTCCGCGGAAAAAGTCACTCATGCCCCGCAAGCCCACTGCCCCCCGATCGACGCTTGTCGTGCCGGCTCCCCAGCCTGCCGGCCTCCCCACGCGGCTCCTCGGGGCCCACCAGTCGGTCGCCGGCGGCCTCCCCAAGGCGGTCGACCGGGCCATCGAGACCGGCTGCCACTGCCTCCAGATCTTCACGCGCAACGTCAACCGCTGGGACGCGGCGCCAATTCCGCCCGCGGAAGCCGAGGCCTTCCGGGCGGCGGTGAGTTTGGCCGGGCTGGCGTGCGTCGTCGTCCACGACTCGTATCTGATCAATCCGGCGTCGGCTGACGACACGCTCCGTGACAAGTCGATCGCCGGGCTCGTCCTCGAGCTCGAGCGCGCCGAGCAACTGGGGATTCCCTGGGTCGTCGCCCACCCGGGGGCTGCCGGCGCTCAAGCCCGGCCGGTCGCCGTGGCCCGCGCGGCCGCGGGGATCGCCACGGCCCTCGAGAAGACCTCGTCACTCCGCGCCGGAATCCTCATCGAGACCACCGCCGGGCAGGGCTCCTGCCTCGGCGACACCTTCGACGAGATCGCCGCGCTGCTGGCCGTCATCGACGCCACCGGCGGGTGCGCGGGGCGCATCGGCGTCTGCCTCGACACCTGCCATGTGTTTGCCGCCGGCTACCCGCTCGCCCCGGCTGCCGAGCTCGATACCACCCTGACGGCCTTCGACCGCCTCATCGGGCTGGCGCGGCTGAAGGTCATCCACGCCAACGATTCCAAAAAGCCGTTCGGCTCCCGGGTCGACCGTCACGAGGCGATCGGCGAGGGGGCGATCGGCCCGGAGGCCTTCCGGCTCCTCATGAACGATCCGCGCCTGGCCGCCATCCCGGTGATCCTCGAGACGCCGAAGGAAGGGGCCGACGGGAAGGTCGATCCCGCCATCGACCGGAAAAACCTGGCCAGGCTCCGGGCGATGCTGCCGGTGGCGTAACGCCGCGCAACGCCTTTTCAGAGCGCGGGCTCGTCGGCCGTGCGCGGAGGAAAGCCTTCGGGGGGAATGTCGCGACCATGCGGGTCGCCTTCGTGTCCTTCGAGATCAGCGGCGATCCGCCCCCGAACCTCGGCCCCGAGATGGTGCTCGATCCATTCCGCCGGGGGATGGAGATGATCCAGCGGCAGGGCGACATGGCGCCCCAGCCACGCCTCCCAGAGGCGGTGGGAGCGGACGATCACCCGCGCCTCCTCGCGCCCGATGTCCGTCAGCCCCCCCGATCCACCCCGGTTGATCCTTCCTCCGAAGACAAGCCGGGCCTGCACGAGCCGATCGAGGAGCGTCCGCGGGGCGAGGGCCGTGGCATCTCCCTCCTCCGCGCGCCACAAGCTCGCGAGCCGGTCTTCGCAGGCCACGCGCCAGCGGAGCGACTCACGGCTCACCACCCGCGCCACGATCCCGTCCCCCGGCGCCACCAGCGTCGCCACGACGTACTCGATCCCGAGGACGACGGCGATCATCCCGGCAGCGTTGGTGTTGAAGCGCCAGGCGGCCAGATAGCCGAGGATGCTCCCCGCCACCCCCAGGCCCACCGCGACGACGAGCATGACGTGGAAGCGGCGGAAGAGGAGCTCGGCCGCCGCTGCGGGCACGGCCAGCATCGCCACGACGAGGATCGCGCCGACCGCCTCGAAGCTCGCCACCGTCGCCAGGCTCGTGGCGACGAGGAGGCCGGCAGAGACGACGCCGACCGGCAGCCCCGCGGCGCGGGCGGCGGCCGGATCGAAGGCCGTGAACACGAGCTCCTTCCAGCAGAGAACCGCCCCGATGACGAGGACGATCAGGACGGCCGCCGCGGCCAGCAGCGCGCGCGGCACCTCGAGCGAAAGGATCGAGACGGTGTCGAAGGGGACGAGCTCGAGAATCCCGTAGAGAACACACTCCGGATCGATGTCGACCCGAGAGGCCAGGGCCGAGACGAGGACCACGCCGATCGCGAACAGGGTCGTGAAGGCGACGCCGGCGCTGGCATCCTCGGCGAGCCCGGCATGGGTGCCGAGGAGGTTCGTCAGCCAGACCGTGACCAGCGCGGCGACGACGGCCCCCAGAAACACCCCCGCCCCGCCCGGGCGGCCGCCGGCGAGGACGGCCAGGACGATGCCGGGGAGGACCGCATGGCTGATCGCGTCGCCGAGAAGGCTCAACCGCCGGACGACGAGGAACGATCCGACCAGCGCACAGCCCGCCGACACGGTGGCCGCCGTGGCGATCGCCCAGAAGTGCATCCAGAGGTGGGTGCTGTCCGCGTCGATCATCCCCCTGCCCCGCCCCCCGGTTGCCCCGGTTGCCACGGTTGCCCCGGTCGAGGCCCGCCGGCGACACGCTCGGCGGCGGCCGATTCGCGGATCGCTTTCATCCGCGCTGCCCCCAGGATCGCCTCCGGCGAGGGGACATCGATCGTGAGGTGCCCGCGCGCATCCTCCCGCGCCGCCTCCAGTACCTCCGTCCAGGCAGCGACCCGCCGCGACCGTTCGGCGGCCAGCTCCCGCCCCCACACCGCGAGGCGCCAGGCGTGGGTTCCGCCACGCGTCACCACCGGCTCGAGCGCCGCCGAGCGGACGAGCCGCTTGAAGGCGCTGTCGGCCGCAGCGCCCGGCGCTCTGGCGAGGAGCTGCTCACGGGTGAAGGGGCCATCCCCATCGAGGCGCAGGGCGACCTCGAGGAGCCGCCCGTCGGCCCAGGCCGCCACCGTCCGCCGGGCCTCCAGCCAGCGGGCGAGCCCGCCGCGCCGCGGGGCGATCAACAGCGAGACCGTGAGGAGGACGGAGGCCGCGATCACGACCAGCGGCCCGGTCGGCATCCGCGGCACGGCGCTGCTGACGGCCACGCCGGAGAGCGCCGCGACGAGGCCGAACATCCCGGACAGCGGCAGCATCACGCCGACCGAGTCGGTCCATTGCCGCGCCGTCACCGGCGGGATCACGACCAGGGCGGTCACGAGCACCGCCCCGGCCGCCGGCAGCCCGACGACGACCATCACCGCCACGAGCACCACCAGCGCGTAATCGATGAGCATCACCGGCCAGCCGCTGGCCGCGGCAAACAGCGGATCGAAGGCCACGAGGGTCGATTCCTTGAGAAACAGCGCCACCATCCCCACCGCCAGGAGCGAGACGGCACCGAGGATCGTGGCGTCGGCGGCCGTCAGTCCGGCGGTGTGGCCGAGGAGGAATTGGCCGAGCCCGGCGCTCCCGGGGATGCCGCGGGCGGTGATCCCCGAGAGGAGCGTGATCCCGGCGCCGAACGACACGCCGAGAACGATCGCGGTGGCGGCATCGTCGCGGGTCCGCGTCCAGCGACCGATGAGCACGAGCCCCAACAGCGCCGCGATCGCCGTCGCCAAAGCGCCGGCGAGAAGGAGCGGCAGGTCGCGCCGCCCGCCCCCGAGAAGAAAGGCGAGGCCGATCCCGAGGAGCGTGGCGTGGGCCGCCGCGTCGCCGGCCAGGGCGCGGCGCCGCAGGACGGCGAAACAGCCGACGACGCCGGCTGCGAATCCGACCGACGCCACCCCGGCGGCGACGACGAGGGTGTTGTAGGGGGGGATCCAACCGTAAGGGAACGGGTCATCGACGACGGCGAGGATCACGGCGTCCGCCCCCCTTCGGCGACGGCCCGCCCGATCTCGTCGAGGAGATCGAGCCTGCCGGCATACGTCCGCCGCAGGTTCTCCGGCGTCAGCACCGCCTCCACCGGCCCGGTGGCGACGAGGCGCATGTCGATGAGGGCAACCGCATCGAACCAGTCGGCGGCGCTGCGGAGATCGTGGTGAACGATGACGACCAGTCGCCCCTCGGCCCGCAGTTCAGCGAGGACGCGGAAAATCCGCTCCTGGGAACGGGCATCGACCCCCGCCATCGGCTCGTCGAGAAAGTAGACGTCGGCCTGCTGGGCGAGCGCGCGGGCCAGAAAGACGCGCTGCTGCTGCCCCCCCGACAGCCGGCCGATCTGCCGGTCGGCGACATCGGCCAGATCGACACGATCGAGGCATTCGGCAGCCAAGCTCCGCTCGCGCGGGCCGGGCCGCCGCAGCCAACCGAGCCGGGCGTAGGTCCCCATGAGGACGACGTCGGTGACCGTCACCGGGAAATCCCAGTCGACCGACTCCCGCTGCGGCACATACCCGACCCGGCCGCGGACCTGCTCGAGTGGCGCGCCGAGGATCCGCACCTCCCCGCCGGCCAGGGGCACAAGCCCCAGCGCCGCCTTGAGGAGCGTGCTCTTTCCGGCGCCGTTGGGGCCGATGATTCCGAACAGGCAAGCCCCCGGCACGGTGAGGTCGACGTTCCAGAGCACCGGCCTGCGGCCGTAGGCCACGGTGACATCATGGAACTCGAGGCCAGCGGAGGTGGTCGACATCGTCATGCCGTGTGCCCACTCATTTCGATCAGGGGGCGGGGGAGGTCTGCTGGCCGGTGAGCCCGGCAAGGATCGTGGCGACATTCGCCCGCAGGGCCCCCTCGAGCGAGTCCGCCCCGCTCCCCGGCTTGTCGAGGGAATCGGAATACAGGCGCCCCCCGAGCTTGACGGTGTGCCCCCGGGCCCGGGCCCCCTCGCAGAGCGCCGTGACGTTGCGGTCGGAGACGCTCGTCTCCACGAACACGGCCGGGAGTTTCCGCGTCACGACGAGATCGACGAGGCGATTGATGTCGCCGAGGCCGGCTTCCGCCTCGGTGCTCGTCCCCTGGATCCCCACCACCTCGATCCCGTACGCCCGGCCGAAATAGCGGAAGGCGTCGTGGGCGGTGACCATCACCCGGCGTTCTGCCGGGATCGCTTCCAGCGACTCACGGAGCTCCCCGTCGAGGGCGACCAGACGCTCGGCATAGGACCGCCCCGCCTCGCGGTAGGCCTCGGCGTGGGGTGGATCGAGTTTCGCCAACTGTTCCGCGACCGCCGGAACCCCGAGGCTCCACAGCCCGGCATCGAACCACACGTGGGGGTCGTGCAACCCCGCTCCGGAATCGAGGAGGCGACCGGCGGGGATGGCGTCCGCCACGGCGATCACCGGCACGCGCCGCGCGAGCCGCTCGAGAAGATCGGCCAGCTTTCCCTCGAGATGGAGCCCCGAGGCGACGACGAGATCGGCGCGGGCGAGGCGGTCGGCATCGCGGGGGGTCGCCTTGTAGCTGTGGGGATCGATCCCCGCGGCCATCAGGCTGTCGACCGAGAGACGGTCGCCACCGATCTGCCGGACGAGATCGGCCACCACCGTCGTCGTCGCCACGACATGGAGGCGCCGGTCGGCGGCGGCGCTGCCACCGGCCAGGATCGTCGCCAGGACCAGCAGCGCGTGGATTACCACGACCCCGGACGACACGAGCGTTGTTCTCATTTTTTGATCACTCAAAAAAGAATCTTTGAGAACTCAAAACGTCTGGCCTCATTCTACCCTCATCCCTTCCGGCGGACCAAACCGGTCCATTCCTCACCGCCGATTCCGCCCCCACTCTCCCTGCCACCGGACCTGCGGCGGGGGCCGGAATGAGGAAGTGGAGCGACCGGCGCGTTGACCGCCCCCGCGGGGCGTCTTATCGTCTGGGGAGCAGGGAGGGCGAGCGGATGGACTCGGCTTACTTCAAACGGTTCCGGATGGACCTGGCACTCGCGGCCGGTGGTCTGGCGCTCGCGCCGACGGCTGGCGGTTTTCCCGCCGCAACTGCGGAGATGCCGCCCGGATATCGGCTCGTCCCCTGGCACGATGGGCTCATCGACGCCCACGCCCGGACGAAATTCCGTTCGTTCCGCAGCGAGATCGACGCCGTTGTCTTTCCCTGCCTGGGCGATCTCGAGGGCTGCCGCCGGCTGATGCGCGAGATCCGCGGCAAAGGGGGCTTCCTGCCGGGGGCAACATGGCTGATCGCCCGCTCCCGCGTCCTTCCCCCCGGGGCCGATCGGCAGTCCCCGCAGCCGGCGGAGGTGGAGTGGTGCGGGACGATCCAGGGGGTGATCGACTCCAGCGGGGCCGGCTCGATCCAGAACATCGGCGTTGTGCCGGGGCACCGCGGCCTCGGTCTGGGGTCGGTGCTCATCGCCCAGGCCGTGCGGAGCTTCGCCGCGCAGGGTCTGGAGCGGGTAAGCCTCGAGGTCACGGCCGACAATGTCCGGGCGGTGAACCTCTACCAGCGGCTCGGCTTCCGCCGTGCCAAGACCATCTACAAGGTCGTTGACGGCGCGTCCGGGCAGTTCCGCGAGCGGGAGCCGGCCCTCCTCTGACCCTCCGGCCGGCCCAGGCCCCGACGTTTTCCGCACGTTTTTCGGAGGCTGCTATTCTTGGGGGGCTTCCGGTCGGCGCCGCCGCCCGCGGGGCCGAGAGCGGGGGGTGGCCGGGGGACCGACGGTGGTCCGCTTGCCCCGATCCGCCTCCGCTTGTTTGTCTCCATCCGCCTCCGCTTGTCTCCATCCGCCTCCGCTTCGCCCCCATCCGCCCGAGACCGTGAAACAAACCCTCCACTCCGCCACGCTCGACAACGGCATCGTCCTTCTCGGTGAGGAGCTCCCCGGCCTGGAGTCGGTGGCCGTGGCCTTCCACACCGCCGCCGGCGCCATTCATGACGGCCCCGGCCGCTGTGGCCTGGCGACGCTCTCCGGCGAGATGATGCTCCGCGGCGCCGGCGACCGCACCAGCCGCGAGATCGTCGAGGTCCTCGAGGGCTCCGGGATCCAATGGGCGCAGTCGGTGTCGACGAGCCATGCCAGCTTCGCAGGCGCCATGGTGGCCCGGCAGCTCCCCACGGCCCTGCCGATCTACGCCGACATTCTCCGCCGCCCGCGCCTCCCCGACGACGAGCTCGACAACGCCCTGCAGATGGTCCTCCAAAACCTCGCCGGCACCGAGGATGATCCGGCCCACCGCGCCATGTCGGCGCTCCGTCAGCTCCACTACCCGCATCCCCTCGGCATGCCCTCCGAGGGGATCAGCGCCGACGTCGAGGCGATCGGGATCGACGACGTCCGTTCGTTCGTCGCCGCGCATGTCGTGCCACGGGGAATGATCATCGCGGTCGCCGGACGGATCGACTGGAACGACTTCGTCGACCGCGTGTCGGCCCTGTTCGGCGACTGGCAGACCGACGACCCGTCAACCGTTCCGATTCTGAGCCGCGGCGAGCGCGTCCGGCACGTCCCCCACGACTCCCAGCAGACCCACATCGCCCTGGCCTGGTCGGTCCCCCCCTACCGGCACGACGATTCCTACGAGGCCTCGGCGGCGCTGTCGGTGCTCGGCGGCGGTTCGAGCTCCCGGCTGTTTTCGGAAGTCCGGGAGCGCCGCGGGCTGTGCTACAGCGTCTCGGCCGGATACCACACGCTCCGCGACTGCGCCTCGGCGATCTGCTACTCCGGCACGTCGGCGGCCCGGGCGCAGGAGACCCTCGACGTCATGCTCGCCGAGATCGACCGTCTCCCCGGCACGATCGAGGAGGCGGAGCTCGACCGGGTGAAGTCACGGGCGAAAAGCGCGCTGGTGATGCAGCAGGAATCGAGCGCGGCGCGGGCGGCCTGGATCGCCCGACAGTGGTACCACCTCGGGACGGTGCGGAGCCTCGCCGACGAGCTGGCCCGTTACGATCGGCTCAAGGTGGCTTCGGTGGAGGGCTGGCTGGCGGCGAACCGTCCAGCCGGGCTGACGATCGTGTCGCTGGGCAAGGAACCGCTGGAGGTGCCGCGTGAAGTTTCTGCATGAGCGTCTCCCCAACGGGCTCGACGTGATCGCGGAGGTGACCGACACGGCCCTCTCCACGAGCATCGGCTTCTTCGTGAAGACCGGCGCCCGCGACGAGACCGACGCCGAGTGGGGCGTCAGTCACTTCCTCGAGCACATGGTCTTCAAGGGGACGCACGACCTGTCCGCCGACGAGATCAACCGTCGCTTCGACTGGATGGGGGCCAGCGCCAACGCGTTCACGAGCGAAGAAGACACCGTCTACCACGCGGCGGTCCTCCCCGAGCAGCAGCTCGAAGTGACGGCGCTGTTGGCGCGGATGATGCGCCCCGCCCTCCGCGAGGAGGATTTCGACACCGAGAAGCTCGTCATCCTCGAAGAGATCCGGATGTACGACGACCAGCCGCCGTTCGGCGCCGACGACCGCTGCCGGGCGACGTTCTTCGGTCGGCATCCGCTGGCGCGAAGTGTGCTGGGGACGGTCGAGTCGATCGAGCGGATGCCGGTCGAGGCGATGCGCGACTACCACCGTCGCCGCTACTCGCCGGAGAACATCGTCCTGTGCGCCACCGGCGCCGTCGACTTCCAGGCGCTGGTCGCCTCCGCACGGCAATGGTGCGGCGACTGGGAGCCGATTGCGATCCCGCCACGCCGCGCGCCGCTCGACGCGCTGACGACCGGGAGCGCCACGCTCGAGTGCATCACCCGCCCGACGTCGACGCTCGAGTATGCCGTGCGGATGTCGCGCGGCCCGGCCGGCGACGACGACGACCGCTTTGCCGCCAAACTCCTCGCGGCGATCCTCGGCGACACCTCCGGCAGCCGCCTCTACTGGGCGATGGTCGACACCGGCCGGGCCGAACAGGCCTCCTGCCACCACCAGGATTTCCTCGATGCCGGCCTATTTGCCACCCAGCTCTCCTGCGATCCCGAGGATGCCGGGGAGCTGCTGGCGATGATCGACACGATCTACCGGCAGGCGGCCGAGCAGGGACTCGACCGGCGCGAGGTCGAGCAAAACCGCAACAAGCTCGCCGGACGGTGGGTGCTCCTCGGGGAACGCCCTCGCCGCCGCCTCTTCGACGTCGGCCCGGAATGGGCCCACTCGGGGGATTACCGTTCCGTGGCCGACGACCTGCGGACGATCGAGGGCCTGTCGCTCGACGACGTCCACCGCGTCCTCGCCCGCTGGCCCCTCCACGCGACCGGGGCGACGGTCCTCGCCGGCCCGTTGCCGCTCGATCCTTCACTGGAGCCCGCTTCCGAGGCACAATAGTCATTCAGGGGGCTGACGACGACCGCCCTCCCGGGGAACCGGCCGGGCCCGACGCCCGTACAATCCCCGATCTGTCCCCGCGGCCAGCCGGCCGATCAGCCTTCCACCCGACCCGCCCGACCTCCGCTGCCGCCACTTTCATGACGCCACTCTTCGCCAACCGCTGGTTGATCGCCCTTCCTCCGATCTGGTTGCTGGGCACCGGGGCCCTGATTGCCCTGGCCGTGATTCTCCTCGTCTGGGCGGGCTTGCGGGTCGTGCAGCCGCGCGCTGCCGCCGAGGCCCGCTCCAGCCTTGGCGACGGCTTCGCCGGTCCGTTCGCCTGGCTCTTGCTGTCGCTGTCGGCGGTGGCCCTCGCCTTCACCCCGCTGGTGCCACTGGCGCAGATCGGCCGCTCGCTGGCGCGACTGTCGTCGGCCGACCGTTTCGAGCAGCGTTTGTCGATTCCGGCCGGCGCCACGCTCGAGGAGTTTGAGCTCAACCTCCGGCCGCAGGAGATCGAGTCGCTCGTGTTCGACGCCGCCCAGGCGCTGATCGTCCGCACGCAGCAGCCGATCGAGGGCTTCGCGCTGGCCAAGCAGGCCGACATCGAGGTTCTCCCCGGCACACCGTGGGAGTGGAAGCGGGGCGACGAGACGAACAAGCCGAATCCCTTCATCGGCCAAAAGGCCCGGATCGAAGTCACCAACGCCGGCACTGCCCCGGTCGACCTCACCGTCCGCGCCCGGCTTGTGCCGGAGAACCCGCAGGTGGGGATCCTCCCCTGGACGACGATCACCATCCTCTCGATCGCTTTGGCCTACGCCCTCTTCCGGCTCATCCCCCGGCGGATGGCCGCGGTCGCCTCGGCGACAACCAAAGAAGCGATCGGCCAGCCGGTGTTCGCCGTGGCGCTGATCCTCGGAGCGGTGCTGCTGCTGGCGTTCATCGTCATCCCCTACAACACGTTCGGCGAGGACGTGAAAATGCTCAAGGACAGCGGCCTGACCCTCATCAAGGTCCTGGCGCTGCTGGTCGTGGTCTGGACGGCGAGCGTCGCGGTGGCCGATGAGATCGAAGGCCGGACGGCCCTCACCGTCCTTTCCAAGCCACTGACCCGGTGGCAGTTCGTCCTTGGGAAGTTCGTCGGCCTCGTCCTCGTCGCCCTCCTGGTGTTCCTCGTGTTGGGAACGATTCTGATGGCGACGACGAGCCTCAAGGTCGTCTACGACGCCCGCGAAGGGGGGAAGATGGATCCGGTGTGGCGCGACTGCGCCGACGAGATGATCACCGTCGTCCCCGGTCTCGTCCTCTCTCTCCTCGAGGCAATCCTCCTGGCGGCCGTCAGCCTGGCGGTCTCGACGCGGCTGGGGATGGTGCCCAACCTCATCATCTGCTTCACCGTCTACGCCCTCGGCCACCTCGTGCCGCTGATCGTCCAGTCGAGCGTCGGCAAGTTCGCGATCGTGAGATTCGTCGGGCAGTTATTCGCGACGATCCTTCCGGTGCTCGAACACTTCACGATCGAGGCGGCCGTCGTCGGCGGGGTGCCGGTGCCGTGGAGCTATCTGGGGTGGGCAGCGCTCTATTCGGCCCTCTACTCGGCCGTAGCGCTGCTGATAGCGCTCGTTCTCTTCCAGGACCGCGATCTCGCCTGATCGCCGGTCGTCCAGAGGCCACGCCGTCGGGGGTCGCCGCCCCCCTGCGCAGGCTCCGGGGATGCCTCCCTGGGCCGAGGATCGTCTCGCGCCCTTCAGTTTCGCCGGCGTTTGCGCGATTCTTTCAAAAAAGTTTGACACTCCTGCAACGATCTGGAGACTCGGGACCTGGGGCTCTCGACGCTTG
>JBBAVV010000086.1:12176-15445 GCA_040397545.1 Pirellulales bacterium | reverse complement strand
TGAATTGTTACTCAGCGATAGCACGCTCGATGTCGCCATGTACGTTCCGCCATCTAAGAGGGCTAAAGCACCAGACACGGTGTTAGCAAATCGATTGCTCGTGGAATTCTTCGATGCCGTGACGTCCCACGCCGTTATTGCACTGGCATTCGAAAAGGTACCCGTTCCGGAGAGCGTGATGGTTCCGGCTAGCGACCAGCCATTCTGGTCTGCCAAATCGTTTGTCACGTTGTACACGATACCTGCCAGTGCAGGGACCCCTGGCCCCACGAGGGCGAAGGCCGCAAGGGCCGCAATCGCCCAGGTTCGAAAAGCCATGGTGCGTGGCTTTCGTTTGAAGAGATCTCGTGCCGCACCGAAGCCAGCGGCAGAGTTGGGAGAAAGCGTCGATTGATTCACGAGCAGGGTTCCTCAGACGGAATGGTGCGGAGAGTTGAACCTCACGGTCCATGGACCCTCCGCCGCCCCTTCTAACCGACGATTCAAGTCCCCGAGAAAAATGTGACGAACGGGTCGAATTCAGGGACGAACGGGCAGGGGCTGGGACGAATAGGCGCAATTAGGGACGAATAGGCGCAATGGGAAAAACGGCCGAAGAGGCGCGGCGGGGGCGCTACCCGGGCGCCGCCCTCGTTCCCCCGCCGCGTGCTATCCTCGCGAGTGGCCAAAGTGGGGGCTCTCCCTCCGGCCGCGTCCACAGTCTCCTCATCGAACAGCCCCCTGTGGGCGCGCACGCTTCCGGTCACCATGAGCCCCCCCAGCCTCACTCCGCGCCCCGATCTCGACCGCTCCCGGCGAACGACGGCGCCGGAGATCGATCGCGAAGCGAGCGGCCGGACGTGGCGGCAGTGGTTCGTGCCATCGCGCGTGACGTCGGCGTTTTTCTTCTTCAACACGGTCTTCTGGGGCTTCATGATCGCGGCCCGGTATGAGTTTGCGGTGTTCGCGCAGGTCGACCGCGAGAATCTCCTCGGGTGGGCGGTGTGGCGAGGCTGCTTCGGCTGGCTGCTTTGTGGCTTGGTCCACCTCATCTGCAGCCGGCCGTGGCTCGCCAACCGTCACTGGCAGAGGCGCGTCGTGATCTGCGTGGGGATCGGCAGCGTCATGTCGATGGGGGTTTCGTTGGTCGAGTCTCTCTCACCGGCCGCGCCGCTCCTGACGCGGCTGATCGTCACGTGGCTGTGGTGTGGGCTCTACTTCGGCCTCGAAGCCAACGACAACCAATCCCGGGCCGAGGTCGAGACGGCCGAAAACATCTCCCGCACGGCCCGCGCCGAGGCGGCTGCGCGCGAGAACGAACTGCGCCACCTCGAAGCGCAGATGAATCCCCACTTCCTCTTCAATGCGCTCAATTCCATCGTCGCCGCCCGCCACGATCCCGATGCGGTGGCCCGGGTAACGCAGGACCTCGCCGACTACCTGCGCTTCTCGTTGCGCGAGTCGCAGCCGCTCGAGCCCCTTTCGCGCGAGCTCGACGCCCTCGAGCATTATCTCGGCGTCCAGCAGAGCCGATTTGGCACCGGGCTGATCTGCCACATCGACTCCGAGCCCGACGCGCGGAGCGTGCCGGTGCCGCCGATGATGCTCCAGCCGCTGCTCGAGAATGCCTTCCACTACGGCGGGCAGACAAGCACCCGGCCGCTGCGGGTGGACGTGGCGGCGGCGCTCGCCGATGGCTGGCTGACGGTGAGCGTCGTCAACACCGGGGCCTGGGTCAGCCCCGATTCGAGCCGCTCCCCCGGCTCCGGAATCCAGACACTCCGCAAGCGCCTCGGGCTGCTGGTCGGCGACGAGGCGACCGTCGATGTCATTGGCGGCGACGGCAACGTCAAGGTCCTCATCCGCATCCCCGACACGACTTCCCCACCCGACAAGCCGGCCGGCCTCCGGTCGTCCTGAAGCTCTTCCCCTTCCCCCTCCGCCTCCCCCTCACGCAGGATCTCCCCATGCGTATGGCACTGTTGGTCGACGACGAGCCCGCCGCGTCTGTGCGCCTCACCGAGCTTCTTGCCGACTACCCGAGGATCAAGGTGGTCGGGACGGTGGAGAGCGTCGAGGAGGCGCGGACGTTCATCGCGAAGTCTCTCCCCGACGTCGTCTTCCTCGACGTCGAGATGCCAGGGGGCTCGGGGCTCGAGTTGCTCGAGAGCCTCCCCGACTCCGTGCAGGTCTGCTTCGTCACCGCGTACCCCGATTACGCCCTCGAAGCCTTCGATCATGGCGCCGTCCACTATCTCCTCAAGCCGGTCGATCCGCTCCGGCTCGACAAGGCCGTGGCCCGGCTTCTGATGGCAGAGGATGCTGCGGAGCCTGGCCTTGTCACGACGGCCGGTAGTGAGGGGACCGAAGCGGACGAAGGGAATCGGGTGGTCGTGCTCGCAAAGGGGAAGCACGCGGCGATCCGCGTTCGCGACATCCTCTGGATCGAGACGATGGGCAACGACACGCACGTCTGCCTGACCGGTGATCGCCAGCCGATCGTCTTTCGGCGAACGCTTGCCGAATGGGAGGCGCTGCTGCCGGCGGAGAAGTTCGTGCGGCTCGGCCGCTCGCAGCTGGTCCATCTCGAGCGCATCTCGCTCGTGCGCTGGCAATCCCGCGAACAGACGCATCTGTTCTTCAAGGAGCGCCCTGAGCCGCTCTCGATCGGCCGCTACGCCGCCGCCCGGCTGCGGGAGCTGCTCGACTCCTGACCGGCCCCGGAGCCGAGCGATCGAGCCACGGCTCCCCGTCGGCCGGGCGCGCTGTTGCCCGTTCGTCCCCGCTTCTGCCCGAATCGTCCCACGCGGCTGGGAAAAGCGTAGCGATGCTGGCAAGTTCGTCAGGATTGCCGAAAACGCCAATTGAAAAATTTTGGGGTGGCGCGCAACAATTCCGCCGGTGCGGGAGGTGTCACTGCCCTGACCAACTCCCGGGCACAGCCATCGGGCGGCACATCGGAGCAATCCGGTGTGCCGCCCGTAGCTCTTTCTGCCCCGGTTCTCTCTGCCCGGGGCTCCTCCCCGAATGGCCCCAATTTTCCTCCTCTTGCCGTGGGAAACGTTCCCCGGCTTCCAGCGCGGTTGAGCCGGCGGCGAGTCGAATTAGTCTGGAGGGATCGGCCGCTGTGGCGGTCGGGGAAGGGTTCGGCCCGAATCCTTCTGCCCGGTGCCCCTACGGACCCCCGCCCCCATGCCCTCCCTCGCCCCCCCGCGTCTGCTCCTCGCTGCCCTGCTCGTGTCGATGCTCGCCGGGCAGGCGCTGGCCGCCGACGAAGCGCCGCAGCCCGA
>JBBAVV010000086.1:0-12076 GCA_040397545.1 Pirellulales bacterium | reverse complement strand
TCGTGTCGATGCTCGCCGGGCAGGCGCTGGCCGCCGACGAAGCGCCGCAGCCCGATGCTGCCAAGCCCGCCCCGGCCGGCGTCACGGTCCCCGGCAGTGATACGAAGCTGATCTACAAGTTCGATCCGCTCGCGAAGAAGTTCACCGCGGTGGCCCGTAAAGATCTCAAGCCCGAGCATGTCTACCAGCGCTTTAGCCCGGCACTCGGGAAGTGGGTGTGGAGCAAGGTCGCCGCCGATGGCACGCTCCACTACGCCTTCGGCCCCGGGTCGTCGCAACCGGCGGCCCTCTTCGACATGCCGGCAAACTCAGACGAACGGACGAAGGCCTTTGAGAAACAGGCCCCGGAGCTCGCCAAGCGGCTGGCGATCAATGGCGGCAAGCCGTCGCTGCGGCTCGGCGACGACGGGCAGTGGTCGCTGATGCCAGATTCGACAAAGGGGCGGGTGTACGACTTGGAGAGCGGCCAGCGCTTCGAATGGCACGGAGGCAACGTCGTACCGGTGACGCACGGAGCGGGGAGCAACCTCTGGACGAGGGCCGGCGGCCAGTATCTCCCGGTGGGGGGGAAGCGATATTCCGTGCCGCCGAGCTATTCGTGGTGAGCGGTAGCTGACGGCTATCCCCGTCGGCCGGCGTCGGCGATCCCGCCCCCCGCGGCCCGCAGCTCCACCAGGGCATTCGAGGCGGCCCGCTGCTCCGCTTCCTTCTTGTTGCGCCCCCAGGCGGGGGTGTAGCGCCGCTCGCCGATGAAGGCGGAGACGTGAAAGCTCTTGGAATGATCGGGCCCAGTCTCCTCCATCACCTCGTAGGTGGGAGTAACGCCGAAATCGCGCTGTGAGAGCTGCTGGAGGAGCGATTTGTGGTTGGCCCCCTGCGCCCCACTCGACACCTGCGCGATCTCCGGCTCCATCCACCGGCTCACGAACAGGCGCGCCGGCTCGATCCCGCCATCGAGATAGATCGCCGCGACGATCGACTCGAAGAGATCGGAGAGGACCGACACCGGGACGGCGCTGTTGACCGCCAGCCCCTTGCCGACGATGAGAAATTCGGTGAGGCCGAGCTGCTCGCTGATCCGGCCACACGTCTCGCGGCTCACGACGACCGACTTGACGCGCGTCAGATCCCCCTCGAGCGAGTGCGGAAAAATCTGGTAAAGGGTGTCGCAGACGATGAACCCCAAAATCGCGTCGCCGAGAAACTCGAGCCGCTCGTTCGAGGCGAGTCGATGGGCTGCGCCCGAGGCGTGCGTGAGGGCGGCAAGGAGGATTGACTCGTCGCGGAAGGTGTGGCCGATCCGCTCCTGGCAGGCGACGAGATCGACAGGACTGTCCCCCCGGGCCGGAAGCGCCCCAGGCTCGCCTCCCCGCGGAGGGGGCGTTTCGGCCATGGCCGCTGAAGCGAGGGGCGAGGATGGCTCCTGCTGGGGAACCGTCTCGGGCTGGAGACGCGGAAGGGCCAAAACCACCGCATCGGCCTGGGGCTTTTTGGCGGGCGCCGGCCGCGTCGCCCGCTTCTTGGTGACCCCGCCAGCAAAGGGATCGCCGCCGGCGCGGTCTTCCCCCTCGTCCTGCTTTGTCCGCTTCATCGCTCGCCCACCGAAACAAAAGGCCGCACGATCGATCGATCGCGACGTGGGCATCGGTTGGCGGCCGCGCCGCGGCTGAAAGACGCGGCGGGGCTGCCCCCGGTCGACGGACCGGAGCTCCACACGCGACTATAATACCTCGTCATGGCCCGAAAGCCCCAGGGGAACTTTTGCCCTCTCTGAACCATCCCCCCTGCCCCACCGTACAACTCGGGTGCGTCCGCGCCGAACACCCGCGCGGGGCCCGAAACCGAGTGGTGGGTTGGATCCCCGTTCGGAGGACCCCAGCGGCGGCGGCCGGCAACCGGCGGAGGAGCCTCCAGAAGCCTTCAGGGGCCCCTCCCGCCGGGCACGCTCTCCAACCAAAAAAGCCGTCACCACGGCCGCAGCCGGTTCCCACCGGCAGCGGCCCGTGGGCGCGCTTGCTCTATTTCCACTTCCCTTGTCATCGAAGGAATCCACCATGAAGCGATCCCTGTTCCTTTCGCCACGGTCGGGCCTGGCCCGCGCCGTCCCGGCGATCGTCGCGTTGGCTGGCCTGGCCCTTGGCCTGCCGGCGGTCGTGTCGTCGAACCGCTCCACCGCCCGGGGAGAGGAGCCACCGACGGCCGCCCTCGAGCATGCCAACGCCCTCTCCAGGGCCTTCCGTTACGCGGCCGAGAAGGCGACCCCGAGCGTCGTCGTCGTTCGCAGCGAGTCGAAGCCGAAGGAGGGCCCCCGCAACGAGCGCGGCGGCCGTCGCGGTAACGGCAATCCCTTCAAAGGCACGCCGTTTGAAGACATGTTCCCCGAGGGGGCACCGGAAGGGTTTGAGTTCAATGGCCCCGATGGGGAGGAAGGGGGCCGACGGATGCCGGGCCGCTCCGGCGTCGGCTCGGGGGTGATCATCGACGCCTCCGGGATCATTGTGACCAACAACCACGTCGTCGAAGGGGCCGACACGGTCACCGTGGAGCTCGCCGACGGGCGCGAATACAAGGCGATCGAGATCAAGACCGATCCGGCCAGCGACTTGGCCGTCGTCCGGCTCGGCGACGCCGAGAACCTCCCGGTGGCGAAGCTCGGCGACTCCGACAAGATGGAGATCGGCGACTGGGTGATCGCCATCGGCAATCCCTTCGAGCTGGAGACGACCGTCAGCGCGGGGATCATCAGCGGCAAGGGCCGCGAGCTCGGCAGCGTGCAGCGGGCCAAGTTCCTCCAGACCGACGCCGCCATCAACCCGGGCAACTCCGGCGGACCGCTGGTCAACCTCGCCGGCGAGGTGGTAGGGATCAATACGGCGATCGCCTCCAACAACGGCGGGTACCAGGGAATCGGCTTCGCGATCCCGGTCAACCTCGCCAAGTGGGTCAGCGGGCAGCTCGTCGCCAAGGGGCGCGTCCAGCGTGGCTACCTCGGCGTCCAGATCGGCGCCCTCTCCAGCGAGATGGCCTCGAAGCTCGGCGTCAAGGATCGCAAGGGGGTGCTCGTCAATGATGTCGTCGCCGGCTCACCGGCCGCCGACGCCGGTGTCGAGGAGCTCGATGTGATCACGAGCTTCGACGGCCAGCTGGTCGATGGTCCGCGGACGCTTCAGGAGGTGGTGGAGCGCTCCGATTTCGACAAGCCCCACCGGGTGACCGTGCTCCGGGAAGGGAAGAAGTCGGAGCTCGAGATCGCCGTTCGGGCGCTCCCTGACAAGCTCGGCGCCGCGGCGCCACGCAAGGCCGAACGGGAGGAGATCGCCGCCGAGACCTACTACTCCAAGACCCTCGGCCTCGAGGTTCGCAACAAGGCCGCCGAGCGCGGCGGGGAGGCTGATCCTTACGAGGGCTTCGAGGGGGTCGTCGTCGAGCGTGTCGACGACCAGGGGCTCGCCGACGAGGCGGGGATCGGCCCCTCGATGCTGATCCGCAAGGTGGGGCGGAAATCGGTGTCGACGATCACCGAGTTTGCCGATGCGGTCGAGCAGGAGTCGCTCGAAGAGGGGGTCATGCTCCAGGTGCGCACCAGCCGGGGCAACTCGGTGATTCTCCTCAAGAAGAACTGACCGGCGGCCAGGCCAGCCGGGTATCACAGGGCCGGCCCCGCACCCCGGGGCCGGCCTTTTTTTTGTTATCCTCGACGGTTTCCTACAGTCCACCGCCCACTTGGAAGCTCCATGGCCACACTCGGCGTCAACATCGACCATGTCGCCACGATCCGTCAGGCCCGCCGCACCGTCGAGCCCGACCCGGTGTGGGCGGCGGCGCTGGCCGAGCTCGGCGGGGCCGATGCGATCACCGTCCACTTGCGGGAAGACCGCCGCCACATCCAGGACCGCGACCTCGAAGTGCTGAAGCGCACCGTTCAGGTGAAGCTCAATCTCGAAGGGGCGATCGCCCCGCATATGGTCGCCATTGCCTGCCAGGTGAAGCCTGATCAGGTGACGCTCGTGCCGGAGCGCCGCGAGGAGATCACGACCGAGGGGGGCCTCGACGTCATCACCCACCGGGCTGCCACGACCGAGGCGGTGCGCCGGCTCCACGACTCTGGGATTGCCGTCTCGCTGTTCATCGATCCCTCCCCCCGGCAGATCGACGTCGCCGTCGCCCTCGGCGTGGCGGCGGTCGAGCTCCATACCGGCAGCTATGCCAACGCCACCACCGCGGCCGAGCAGCGCGAGACCCTCACCGAGCTGGCCCACGGCGGAGCCCACGCCCGCGCCGCCGGGCTCATACTGAATGCCGGCCATGGGCTCACCTACCGCAACGTCATCCCGGTGGCCCGGATCGACGGGATGCACGAGCTCAACATCGGCCACTCGATCGTCGCCCGGGCCGTCCTCGTCGGCTTCAGCCAGGCCGTGCGGGAGATGAAGGCCCTGCTCGCCCCCCTCCCCTCCGGTTGACCGGGCAGCGCCCCCGACAGCGCCGGCAAACTCTGCCAGCCCCACCCATCTTCCGTGAGATTGCCGATTTGACCGGCCCGACGGTGAAATCTCCCCCTCCTGGCCCCCCGCATGCCCACTCCGGGGTATCCCTATCCGCCCGATTCTGGTCTGCTCTCGCCGGGCGGGGGAATCCGTAACGCAGGGATCGGGCATGCAGGACCATGCCGGCCCTGCAACCTGCCATGACCCCCGATCGATGGAGCGCTTCATGCCGGCGATGACCGACCGACCTGCCCCCTTCCCCACCGCCCGAAGCCACGATGAGGGGGGGGACGACCCGGCCCGCGACCAGGCGGCGCCGCCGTGGGTCAGCGAGGTCCGCCACGCCCTGCGGACGGCGACCGACGATCCGTTCCGGGTCAGGCCGTGGCGCTACTGGGCCGACTTCCTCCTTTCGATCGTCTGTGCCTACGCGGCGGCGACGGTCTATCTGATGGCGCCGCTCGGCTCATGGCCGCAGCTGATCGCCTTTCCAATCGCCGCCTTCTGGCTCTACCGGCTCGGCTCGCTCGTCCACGAGGTCTGCCACCTCGGATCGCACGAGATGCGCGTCTTCAAAGTGGCGTGGAATGTCCTCGTCGGCACCTTCACGCTCACGCCATCGCCGTTCTTCACGCGGCAGCACCGCGACCACCACAGCATGAAGATGTACGGGACCCCTGAAGATCCCGAATACGTCGCCAACGTCATGGAAGGGGGCAACCTGCGGAGCTTCTTGGGCTATGCGGCGTTCATGCTTGTCTTTCCGCTCCTGGTCTTTCTGCGCTTCCTTCTCGCCCCCCTCTCGTTCCTCCACCCGCGTCTCCGCGAGCTCGTCCTCGAGCGCGGCAGCTCCCTGACGCTCAATACGCGCTATCGCCGCAGGCTCACCCCCTTCGATCGGCGCGCGATCTTCGGCGTCGAGGTGCTCTGCTTCCTGCGGGCCGCGGCGATTCCTGCGACGATCGCCTTCGGGCTCGCCCCCATCAGCCGGATCCCGCTCCTCTACGCGCTCGCTCTGGCGACCTTCTTCATGAACCAGATGCGGCAGCTGGCCGATCACCACTTCGAGGGAGACGGAACGCCGGTCTCGGTCGAGGATCACATCCTCGACTCCTGCAACTTCACCGGGAAGGATCCGCTCACGCTCCTCTTCTTCCCGTTCGCGATCCGCTTCCACGCCCTCCACCACCTCTTTCCCTCGCTCCCTTACCACAACCTCGAGGCCGCGCACGCTCATCTTGCGCGCACGCTCCCCCCTGACAATCCCTACCTGGGGCTCGACCAGCCGGGCTGGTGGTCGGTGGCGAAGCGAACGGTGTGGGGCCCGGCGCCGGTCATAACCGGCTAGCCGGCGGAGGCGGAAAGAGTCAGCCGGTGTGACCGCGGCGGCGTGCGGCCCACCATTCCCAGGCCAGCGGCAGCACCGAGACGAGGACGATCCCGACCACGACCAACTCGAAGTGCTTCTTGACGGCCTCGATGTTGCCGAAGAAATAGCCGGCCACCGTGCAGAGCAGGACCCACAGGATCCCGCCGACGACGTTGAACCAGAGGAACGTCGGGTAGTGCATCTTCCCGACGCCGGCCACGAACGGGGCAAACGTCCGCACGATCGGCATGAATCGGGCCAGGACGATCGTCTTGCCGCCGTGGCGTTCGTAGAAGGCCTGCGTCTTCTCCAGATGCTCGTGCTTCAGAAACCAGGTGTTGAGCGAGAACGCCCGGGGGCCGATCCACCGGCCGAGAAAATAATTGATCGTGTCCCCCAGGATCGCGGCGATCGAGAGGAGGACGAGGAGCGGCACGAGGCCGAGATCGTCGGGATAGAGCGCGGCCATGGCACCGGCGGCAAAGAGAAGCGAATCGCCGGGGAGAAAGGGCATGACGACGAGGCCCGTCTCGCAGAGGATGATCGCGAACAGGAGGACGTAGGTCCACGGCCCCCAGGCTTCGAGGAGGGCATGAAGATGGTCGTCGACGTGGAGGAAGACGTCGAGGATCGACTTGATGGCGTCCATTCGCGTTGGTTCCCGAGCGACGGTGATTGATCGTGGGAGGGCTCGGGGCTCCGTGCCCGGCACCCTTGGCCCGACACCCTAGGCGATCAGCCCGACCACCGCCAAGCCTCGGGCCTGCCGCCGCCGCGTGCCAGGGATGACCCCCATCAGCCCGGCCCGGGCTTCTTTTTCTTCCAGGTCTTCTTCTTGGGAAAGGGCTTCTTCCCGCCGGGGGCTCGCGGCGGGCCATCCCCACCTCCCGCCACCGGGCCGAACTTCCGCGACGGCTTTCCCGGCGGGCGGGGGCCATCATCCCCGGTGGCATTTCCGCCGCCAGGGCCGCCATCGCCACCGCGCGGCGGATAGGGCCCGCCCGGGCTCGGCTTCTTGCCGTAGGGGCGCTTCGCAAACGGCCGCTTGCCACCAGGGCCATTGCCGAAGGGGCGCCCCGGCGGGGGACGGTGCGACGGGGCGTCGAGCGACTCCTCGTGGTCGTTGATCGGGGGCACCGGCGCGTAGCAGCCGACGAGCGCGGCGGCGATCGCCTCGGGGGCATGTCCTTCCTTGAGGAGTTGCTCGACGACCGGCGACGACGGCGGCCCGCCCGGCGCGGCAAGCGCCTCGCGGACCCGATCGATCACCCCGGCCGTCCGCTTGGCCGCGACGTCCCTGACTGATGGCACCGGCTCGCGGCGGATGCGGAGCCCGAGGGCCCGCTCGATCTGCCCGAGCCGGAATCCGGCGCCACCGGAGACGAGCGTCACAGCCAGGCCGTTGCGCCCGGCGCGCCCCGTCCGCCCGATCCGGTGGAGATAATCCTCGGCATCGATGGGGAGGTCGTAATTGACGACGAGGGCGAGGTCGTGGACGTCGATCCCGCGGGCGGCGACGTCGGTGGCCACGAGCCAGCGGAAGGCCCCGCGTTTGAAGCCCTCCATGACCCGCGTCCGCTGTGGCTGGGCCATGCCGCCGTGGAGCCGCTCGGCGGCACAGCCCCGGTCGAGGAGCCAGTCGGCGAGCTCGTCGACCATCCGCTGGGTGTTGCAGAAGACGAGGCCGCTGCGCGGATCGTGGAAATCGATGAGGCGGCCGAGCGCGGCCGACTTGGCGTGGTGGCGGACCTCGTGGAACACCTGATCGACCGCCGGCGGGCCGACATCACGGGCCCGGTCAACGCGGATCTCACGGGGGGAACGGGCATGATGCTCGACGAGCCCGCGGATCGCCGGCGGGAAAGTGGCGGAGAAGAACACCGTCTGGCGCTCGGGCGAGGCCGCGGCCAGGAGCTTCTCGAGATCCTCGCTGAAGCCCATGTCGAGCATCCGATCGGCCTCGTCGAGGACGAGGACCTTGATCGCGGAGAGATCGAGGCTGCCGCGACCGAGGAGATCGACGAGCCTCCCCGGCGTGCCAACGACGATCTGGGCTCCCCGCCCCAGATCGGCGAACTGCCGTTCGTAGGAGGCCCCGCCGTAGACCGTCACGGTGCGGACCCCCTTCTTGAAGGAGGCGAGCTTCTCCGCCTCCGCCGCGACCTGCGTCGCCAGCTCCCGCGTGGGGACGAGGATCAGCACCTGGGTCTTCTTCGAGGTGGGATCGACCCGCTCGATCGCCGGCATACAGAACGCCGCCGTCTTCCCGGAGCCGGTTTGCGACTGGCCGACGACGTCGGAGCCACTCAGCAGCGCGGGGATGGCGCGGGCCTGAATCGGAGAGGGGACGAGCCAGCCGAGCTTCTCGGCCGCGCGGACAAGCTCCGGGGACAGGCCGAGCGACGCGAAGGTCACGGCCGCAGCGCCGTCGGCGGCCTCCGCGGCGACGGGGGGATCGATGGTCAAGAGGGCGGGCCGTTCGTTGATGGGCAGAGCCGTGGTCGGCGGGCGGGGCCGTGGTCGGTGTGATTGCAGGCGGGAAAGGGAGTGTACCAGCGATCGCACCGCTCCGCTCATCCGGCTGCGTGGAGGATCATGAGGCCGATCCCCAGAAACGCACTCACGCCGAGCGCCGAGACCAGCGCCCCCGGCCACGTGGGGCGCCAGGGATGGGCCACGACCATCATCAGGGGGACACACCGCAGGAGGAGATGATCCCCTGTCCAGCCAACCGGCTTGACCAGCCCGAGGATGAATCCGGCGAGGGTCTGTGGACTCGCGCCGGTCAGACCCACGAGGGCCGCGAAACCGAGGAGCGCCATCGCGACGACCCCCAGGCCCGCCCACTGGCCCCCCACGAGCCGGTCGATCCCCAGGCCCACACCCGCCAGGAGCGGCACCGCTAGCGCCAAGCCCGCGATCTCGGCGGGGCGGTCCCACAGCCCAGACAGGAGCCAGCCCCAGGCCGCGAGGGCCACTCCCAGCAACGCCCCATCGGGGAGGCCCCAGCTCCGTGCGGCGGGCGGGGGAAGGCTGTCAGGAACAGAAGGGCGATCGACCGTCGGCACGCTCGGGGCCCCGCGGAGAGGGTGGTGATGCGAGGGGGAGAGTCTACCAGCCGACAGGCTTGCGAGGCTGCCCACTTGCGTGGCACCGATTGCCTTTCAAGGAGCAGTCGGGGCCGGAAAGCGTCAGCGCCTGGGAAGATTTTCTGCGAGAATCGCTCCCCGTTGCGTTCCGAGAACATCCCCCCCTCCCCCGGCGCGGGGTTTGCAGAGGCATCCGTTCGGCGTGCGACCTCGCTCCGGCCGGCGCTGGCGGCGTCCTCCTCGATCGCGCCCCTCCAGGTCTATTCGCTCTCTGCCTCCCTTCCCCATCTCCGGAAACACCCCGTGCCTGACGATGATCTCCTCCTCCGCGACGTGCGGCTCCTCGACTCCCTTCTCGGACAGGTGATCGTCGATCAGGCAGGGGAGGATGTCGCCCGGCTCGTGGAGTGGATCCGGACGCTTGCCCACGACCGCCGGGCCGGGAAGCAGGGGGCCGAGGCGGCGCTCGCCGAGTGCATCGAGGGGCTCGACGTCGTCAAGGCCCGGCTCGTGGCCGAAGCGTTCTCGATCTATTTCGATCTCGCCAACATCGCCGAGGACCGGCAGCGCGTCCGGGTCCTGCGGGAACGGGAACGTGATCGCCACCCGGAAGCGCCGGCCGAATCCCCGGCCGCGGCGATCGGCGAGCTGAAGTCGCTCGGCTTCCGCGCCGCCGACGTCGCCGCCGCGCTCGAGCGGCTCTCGGTGGAGCTCGTCTTCACCGCCCACCCCAGCGAGGCGAAGCGGCGCTCGATCCGCTCGAAGCTGCGGCGGATGCGCTACGCCCTCCAGGAGCTCGACCGGGCCGATCTCCTCCCCCGCGAACGCTCCCGGATCGAGGCCGATGTGCGCGGCGAGCTCGCGGTCCTCTGGCAGACCGCCTTTCTGCGGCCGACGCGGCCGAGTGTCCTCGACGAGGTCGAGCGCGGGCTGTCGCTCATGCCGCGGCTCTGGGAGGCAGTGCCCGGGGTCTACGAATCGCTCCGCCGCGGCCTCGCCGAGTGGTATCCGGGGGAGCTCGACGACGTGCCGGCCTTCCTCTCTTTCGGGTCGTGGATGGGGGGAGACCGCGACGGCAATCCCTACGTGACCGCCGACGTCACCAGCCAGACGCTCCACCGGCTCCGCGAGGAGGCGATCGACCGCCACCTCGAGCAGTGCGCCCGGCTCCACGATCTCCTCACGGTGTCAGACGAACTGACCGCTGGCTCGCGCGTGCTCGCGGCCAAGCTCGACGCGCTTGCCGCCGCTCACGAGGAGCTTGGCGAAGTTCTGCGGCCCCTTGCCCCGCATGAGACGTTTCGACGCTGGATCCGGATGATCCGCTTCCGGCTCGAGGCCTCGCGGAAACTGCGGCTCGACGGCGGCCCGGTGCCAGGGGCGTACCCATCGCACGCCGCGTTTGTCGCCGATGCCGAAGATCTCCTCGCCGCCCTCTCTTCCGATCGGCTCCTCCCCGACGACTCCCTCCCCCGCCGCTGGGTCGATCTCGTCCGCACCTTCGGCCTCCATATGACCAAGCTCGACGTCCGCCAGGATGCCCGGGCCTACGAGGGGATCATGGGGCAGATCCTCGCCGCCACCGGCGTCTGTGGCGCGGGGGCCTACGAGGCGGCCGATGCCGAGACGCGGCTGGCGACGCTCGTGGCGTCGCTCGGCACCTCGGATGCAATTCCTCAAGAGCACCTCGACCCGCTCACGATCGACAGCCTCGCACTTTTCGAGCTGCTCCACCGGGCCGTCGTCCGGTTCGGCCCGGATTGTCTGGGGGGGGCGATCGTCAGCCTCACCCGCGCTCCGGCCGACGTCCTCTCCGTGCTCTGGCTGTGGCGCTGGGCCCAGGGGCGGGCGCGGGCCCGCGGCGAGGAAGTGGCAGCGTCCGACATCGCCATCGTGCCGCTGCTCGAGAAGATCCACGACCTGGCCCACGGCCACGAGACCCTGGCGCGGATCCTCGATCAGACCGACTACGCCGCTCATCTGGCCGGCCGGGGCAACCGCCAGATCGTGATGGTCGGCTACTCCGACAGCACGAAGGACGGTGGCTACCTGGCCGCCTGTTGGGGCCTCCAGGCGGCGCAGGAAAGGCTCCACGAAGCGGCCGCAGTCAGGGGCGTGAAGATCACCTTCTTTCATGGCCGCGGCGGCTCGCTCGGCCGCGGCGGTGGCCCGGCGGCGCGCGGGATCCTCTCGCTCCCCTCGGAATCGCTCGACGGCAGCCTCCGGCTCACCGAGCAGGGGGAGGTGCTCGCGGAACGCTATGACGACCCCCAGATCGCCGGGCGCCACCTCGAACAGGTCACCTGGGCGACGCTCATCGCCTCCACGACCCGGCGGACGACGCCGCGGCCAGAGTGGACCGAGCTGCTGGAGAAGATGGCAGCGCGGTCGTACTCGATCTACCGGGAGCTCGTCGATCAGCCGGGCTTCATCGGCTACTTCGAGCAGACGACGCCGATCGAGGAGATCGAGAATCTTCCCATCGGCTCACGGCCATCGCGGCGGCGCGGCGACGCGGGCCGATCGCTCGACGATCTGCGGGCCATCCCCTGGGTGTTCGCCTGGACGCAGAGCCGCTGCATGATCCCCGCCTGGTACGGCCTGGGAACGGCCCTGACGGAAGTCAAATACGACGATCGCCACGGCTGGCAGCGGATCCACGACATGTACCGGCAGTGGCCCTTCTTCCAGGCGACGATCGACAACGCCACCCTGGCGCTGGCCAAGGCCGACATGGCGATCGCGCAGCGCTACTCCGAGCTCACCGACGACGCCGATGTCCGCCGGCGGATCTGGCAGCGGATCGCGGCCGAACGCGACCGGGCCCGGCAGGGGATCCTCGACATCGTCGGTGGCGGCGAGCTCCTGGCGACGACGCCGTGGTTCCGCCGGTCGATCGAGATGCGTAACCCCTTCGTCGATCCGTTGAATCTGATCCAGATCGAGTTCATGCGCCGCCGCCGCCGCGCCGCCCCACCTGCCGCTCCGGGAGAGGACGAGCCGCGTGGCCTTCTGCGACTCTGCGTCCAGGGGATCGCGGCCGGGATGCGAACGACCGGTTAGCCCCAGCGGAGACCAGCGCCATGACACCGGTCCCCGAAGGAGACCTCGCCGCGGCCTTGGCGGTGCCG
>JBBAVV010000085.1:0-15755 GCA_040397545.1 Pirellulales bacterium | reverse complement strand
TAGGGATCGATGTAGGGATCGATGTAGGGATCGATGAGGAAGGCCGGAGGATTCCGGAAGGAGGGCGGTACCCCGCGGGCCGCCCAACCCCACCATGGCCCAACAGCGTGACTTTTACGAGATTCTGGGCGTCGAACGCACCGCGACGACGACCCAGATCTCGGAGTCGTACCGGAAACTCGCGATCCGCTTCCATCCGGACAAGAATCCTGGCAACGATGAGGCTTCTGACCGCTTCAAGGAAGCGGCCCGCGCCTTCGAGGTCCTCTCCGACGAGCAACTGCGGGCCCGCTACGACCGCTACGGCCACGCCGGTCTCCAGGGGGGCGGGACGCACGAGTTCAACGACATCACCGACATCTTCGAGGCCTTCGGTGATATTTTCGGCGGAGGGATGTTCGGCGGCGATCCCCGGCGGCGGACGAACCGGCCGCGGCAGGGGAGCGACGTCTTCTGCACGCTCTCGATGACGCTCCTCGAGGCGGCCCGGGGGGCGACGAAGACGGTCGAGTTCACCCGCCACGAAGCCTGCGGCACCTGCGACGGCAGCGGCGCCAAGAAAGGGACGAAGCCGGTTCCCTGCGAGTACTGCGGCGGTCGTGGGCAGGTTCTCCAGTCGGCCGGGGTGTTTCGGCTCCAGACCACCTGCCCGGCCTGCCGCGGCGGCGGGAATGTCATCCGGGAGAAATGCCCGGGCTGCGGCGGTGACGGCCTCACCGAGGAACAGGTCGAACGGAAGGTGACGATCCCCGCCGGCGTCGACCGCGACGTGCGCGTGCGCTTGGCCGGCGAGGGGGAGCCGGGGCAGAGCGGCGGCCCCCCCGGCGACTGCTACTGTGTGATCGAGGTCGAGGACCACCCCTTTCTGAACCGGGACGGCCGCGATCTCCACTGTGAGGTGCCGGTGACCTTCAGCCAGGCGGCCCTCGGGGCGACGATCGAGGTCCCGACCCTCGACGGCCCGAAGCCGCTCCAGGTGGCCCGGGGAACGCAGGCCGGCGACGTGATCCGCGTCCGCGGCCTGGGGATGCCGGAGGTGCGAGGGCGCGGGATCGGCGACCTCCATGTCCATGTCCACGTCGAAGTGCCGAAGACGCTCTCTCCCAGGGCCGAGCAACTGCTACGGGAATTGGCGTCCGAGGAGCAGAAGGCCGTCAGCCCGAAGCGATCGAGCTTCTTCAGCCGATTGAGTGAATACTTTCAACCGAAAGACTCCGTGCCCGAGCGCGAGGAGAAGCCATGACCAGCGACGATTCCCACGATGTTCCCCCGGTCGATCCGCAGCCGGCGTCGTCCCCGGCCCCCGGGGCCGATCTCTACGAGAAGCTCCGTGACGCCGAGGACCGGCTTCTGCGGACTCAGGCGGAGCTCGAGAACTTCCGCAAGCGTTCGCGCCGCGAGCTCGAGGATGCCCACCGCTACCGGGAAATCGATCTCCTCCGCAGCCTTCTTCCGGTGCTCGACAACGTCGAACGGGCCCTCGACGCGGCCGGGAAGAAGGCCGATTTCGAGAGCCTCATCGCCGGCTTCCGGATGACGGGGCAGCAGCTCGAGAAGCTGATCATGATCCACGGCTGCAAGCCGATCGAGACCGAGGGGCAGCCGTTCGACCCGGCCGTCCACGAAGCGATCCTCCAGCAGTCTGTCGAGGGGGTGGCTGCGGGGACCGTCGTCGGTGCGGCCACGAAGGGGTACAAACTCCACGACCGCGTGGTGCGCCCCGCACAGGTCATCGTCTCGAAGGGGGAGTGATCCGATGCCAACCTACGATTACGTCTGCGACGGCTGCTCCCATGCCTTCGAGCTGTTCCAGTCGATGACCGACGCCACGAAGAAGACCTGCCCGAAGTGCAAGAAGAAGAAACTGCGGCGGCTGATCGGGGCCGGCGGCGCGATCGTCTTCAAGGGAACCGGCTTCTACAAGACCGACTACCGCAGCGAGTCGTATAAAAAAGGCGCGGCGGCCGACGCCTCGTCGAAGTCCTCGGAAGGCAAATCGTCGGGGGAGAAGTCTAGCGGAGGGAAGTCTGGCGGCGAGAAGTCTGGCGGCGGATCGGGCGGCAAGGAATGAGTCGGGCAAGAGCCAGGCGGCATCTGCCCTTTTCCAGGCGGCGCGACTGTTGCCAGCGGTGACCAAGAGCCCGGGCCACCGGGGAGACCAGCCATGCCCCGTTGCCCCGTCTGCAGCGCCACCGTCGATCTGAACGCCGTCGTCACGCCCCCCTTCTGCAGCGAGCGCTGCCGCGTCATCGATCTGGGCCGCTGGCTCGACGAGGCGTATGCCGTTCCCGAGATCCGTCGGGGCGACGATGATGAAGGGGACGGCGAGGGAGCGATCCCGCCGGAACTGCTCCGCGGAGACGACGACGAGGGGTGAGCGCGTCGACGGAATTGCTACGCCCTGCCCCGGGCCCGGTAGACGAGCTGCGTGAAGGCGCCGTGGGGATCGTTGTGGATGGAGAGGAGATATTCGAGGCCGCGGCGGAGGCGGGCTTCGTCGGAGCCCATGGCGACAAACTCCGGGATCGCCGGCTCGATGTAGTCGGCCGTGTAGTGCGTGTGTCGGGCGAGGGAGTCGTCGCCGGAGCCGACGAAGAAGTGGGCGCCGACGAGCCGGTTGCTCACGGCTGAAAACCCGGCCTCGACCAAGAGCGGCCCGAGGCGGCGGCCGGCATGGGCCTCGCCGTGGGCCTGGAAGTGGCGAAACATCGCCTCCTCGAGATACTCCCAGTCGGCGTTCTCCGGCCAGACGTGATACGACTCGTATTCGGTTTCGTTGATCGTGATCGTGCCGCCGGGCTTCAGCACGCGGCGGATTTCCCGGAGGATCGGCTCGATCCCCTGGACGTGCTCCACGAACCACATCAGGTAGGCGTGGTCGAAATGCCGATCGGGCCAGGGGAGCCGATTGGCATCGCCGACGCGGAGATCGGCTGACGGGACGCCGAGCGTTGCCAGGTGCGCCGTGGCCGCCTCGATCTGCTTCGGCTCCCGATCGATCCCCGCCAGCTGCAGGCCCGGGAAAGCGCTGGTGATCACCCCCAGCACGGCCCCTGCCCCGCAGCCGACGTCGAGGAGACGCTCTCCTGCGGCATAGGGGAGATCGGGGAGAATCAGCCGCTCCCGCCAGTATTCGGCCTGCTCGACGAGCCGGGCCTGCTCCTCGCGGGAATAGCCGTGGAGGTAGCGAGGGAGGGGAGCCGAATCATCCATCGGAAGCGTTCCTGGGGAGAAAGGGGGCGGATCGGCCTCTGCTGCCGTCGTGGGCACGCGCGGAACCGGGGCGGCCCCGCCGCCGCCGGCCACGGGGTCTCTTGCGGGAAGCTTGAGTCCCGGGGGGGATCGGCGCCGCCCAAAAAACCTCCCAGACGTATACTCCGGCCGCAATGGGGCCCCCTCGGGGTCCCGGTCGCGGCCGGATCGGCCTCCAGCAACGCCGTCCGTACTCACGTTCCCCCACTCGATTCTTCCCATCAGGGCACCAGGTCACATGTCGGGAATCCCGGCCCCGTCCACCGCTACGGACACGTCAAACATCCCCGCCGCCGGTCGCGATCCGATCCAGGGGGACGGGATCATCCACGAGATCCAATGGAGCGATGCCCTCCCCTGGTGGCTCCTTTTCCGGGCGGCCGGGGCGGCCTTCTCATCGACCGTCATCCTTCTCGCTGCCCTCGGGGCGCTGGCCGTGTGGGGAGGCTGGTCGCTCGCCGACCGGCTCGGAATCCCGGCCGCTGTGGAGGGGGTGGAGGCCGCCGACCTGGCGGGGAAGGAGGTGGGCAGCGAGGCGCCTGCCGGGCGCGGGCCCCAGACGCCATTGGGAAGCGTTCTCCCCACGACGGTCCTCCCGCCAATGGTCGCCTTCAAGCTCCCCCTGCCGCGACCGGCGGCCGAACTGCTGGGGCTCGTGGCGGTCCCCTTCAACCCGGCGGCGTCGTTCTCCCGGATGCTCGGCGCTCTGGCCCGGATCGGTTGGTTTGTCGCGGTCTGGTCGATCTTCGGCACCGCCATCGCCCGCCATGTCGCCCTCAAACTCGCCGGCGAGGAGGTGCCCGGATTCGCCGCGGCCCTCTGGTACGGAAGTCAAAAATGGCTCTCCGCCTTCAATTCGGTGGCGTTCGTGCTGCTCGGAATCGTCGCCTTGAGCCTTCCCGGCGCCCTCCTCGGGTTGCTGATGCGCACCGACATCGGCCTGGCCATCGCCGGCGTCGTCTGGCCGCTGGTCCTTCTCGGCGGGGTCGTGCTGGCGATCCTCGCCATCGGGGCGGCCACCGGCTGGCCCCTCATGGTAGGGGGTGTGGGGGTGGAGCGCGGCGACAGCTTCCAGGCAATCTCGACCGCCTTTTCCTACCTTTACCAGCGCCCCCTCCACTACGCCTTCTACCTCCTGGTCGCCGTCGTGGTGGCCCTGCCGGCGCTGGCGGCCGCCGAGCTGTTTGCCACCGCCGCGGCCAATCTCGCCCTCTGGGCCGCGAGCCTGGGGATGGGGCATGCCCGCACTGCCGAGGTCCTGGCCGGGCTCGAAACAGTCGGGCACGGGGGGGGAGGGTCGTTCGGGATCGAGGCCCTCGGATTCTGGTCGCGGGTCGTCGCAGCGATCGTCGGATCGTTCGGATGGGGCTATTTTTGGGCCATTGCCACCGCCGCCTACCTCCTCCTCCGGAAGGATGTCGACGGCACCGAGCTCGACGAAGTCGTCGTCGAGGAGCTTCCGGGGGAGGCTGGGTAAACCGGCCGGTCGTGAAGTATGATGGGGCGGGAGGGGGAAGAGGCGGTTTGTTGTTTCGCGCCCCCCCTTCCCCGGTCAGGGAGTCAACATGATCATGCCGAGCCGTCCGGTCAGCACTTTCCGTCGCCTCCTCTGGGCCTCTCTGCCCGGGCTCCTCGTCCTCCTCCAGGGGGGTGGGGCCACGGCCGACGAGGCCCCTGCCGCCGGGCCGGTCAGCTACCACAAGCAGATCCGCCCCCTCTTCCAGGCCAGTTGCCAGGGCTGTCACCAGCCGGCCAAGGCCCACGGGGCGTTCGTGATGACTGAGGTCGCGCGGATGCTCGCCCCGGGTGATTCCGGGATGGCGGGGATCGTTCCCTCCAAGCCGGAGGAGAGCCGGCTCCTCGAGGTGATCACGGCCGGGCCCGACGGCGTCGCCGAGATGCCGAAGCAGGGGAAGCCGCTGTCAGCCGCCGAGGTGGCGCTGGTGCGCCATTGGATCAGTGAAGGCGCCCAGGACGACACCCCCCCCTCCGCCGCGCAGCGCGTCGATGCCGAGCATCCGCCCGTCTACTCGCGCCAGCCGGTGATCACCTCGCTCGATCTCTCCCCCGACGGCCGGCTCCTGGCCGTGTCGGGCTTCCATGAGGTGCTCCTGTTCGACGTAGCCGGGGCCGAGGTTCCCGCCGCACCACTGCGGCGCCTCGTCGGCCTCTCCGAGCGGATCCAGCGCGTCCGCTTCTCCCCCGACGGCAGCCAGCTGGCGGTCACCGGCGGCAATCCCGGTCGGATGGGGGAAGTCCAGGTCTGGAACGTGGCTGATGGGACGCTTCTCCGCTCCCACCCCGTCACCTTCGACACCGTCTTCGGCGGCTCTTGGTCCCCCGACGGCAAGCTGATCGCCTTCGGCTGCACCGACAACACCGTCCGCGCCATCGACGTCGCCAGCGGTGAGCAGGTGCTCTACCAGGGGGCCCATGAAGACTGGGCCCTCGACACGGTCTTCGCGCCGAAGGGGGATCATGTCATCTCCGTCGGCCGCGACATGTCGACGAAGCTCACGGAGCTCGCGACGCAGCGCTTCATCGACAACATCACCTCGATCACCCCCGGTGCCCTCCGCGGTGGGCTCTCCGGCCTCGACCGCCATCCGACCCTCGACCAGATCGTCGTCGCCGGCGCCGACGGCACGCCGCGCATCTACCGCATCCACCGTCATGCCACGCGTGTCATCGGTGACGATGCCAATCTGATTTTCCCCCTCTTTCCCCTGCCGGGGCGCGTGTTCGGCGTCCGCTTCTCCGCCGACGGGAAGCGGGTGGCCGCCGTCTCGAGCCTCGACGGTCGCGGCGAGCTCGTGATCGCCAGCTACGACTACGACGCCGACGTGCCGAAGCCGGTCCTCGATGTCATGGCAAAGGTGCCGGGGGATGCCAACCGCAACGGGAGCCAGCGCTCGGCCGAGGAATGGAAGACCCTCGACGACTACCGCGCCACCGGCACCCGCGAGGTGGCCCGCGTCAGCCTTCCGGAGATGGGGGCCTATGCCGTCGCCTTCCAGCCCGGGGCCAATGGCAGCCCGGCGGCCGTCGTCGTCGGCGGTGCCGATGGGCTGATTCGCTTCTTCGATGCCTCGAGTGGCGCTCCGCTTCGCAGCTTTCCGGTGGCGAAGATCGACCAGGCGGCGGCCGCCCGCGGTGCCCTCCCCCTCCCCTGGCCGATCGAAGCTTCGATCGAGCCGGAGCTGCCCCCGCCGAGCGTCACTGGGATCACCGTCGAGCCGGCCGCGATCAACCTCGACGGCCCGTTTGCCGCCACCCAGATCGTCGTCACCGGCCAGATCGCCGGCGGCGGCTCGATCGACCTGACGCGGAGCGTGCGGTTTAAAGGGGCGGGGGAGGCGATCCCCGCCACGGGGCTCGTCTCGATCGGCCCCGGCGGGCTTGTCCGTCCGCTGGCTGACGGCAAGGCCACCCTGCGAATCGTTCATGGCGAGCCGGGCAGCCCGGGCGTGGTGATCAAGGAGATCCCGGTCGCGGTTGCGGGCTCAAAAAACATCCCCGACGTCGACTTCGTCCGCGACGTCAATCCACTCCTGGCCAAGATGGGCTGCAACCAGGGCACCTGCCACGGGGCGGCGAAGGGGAAGAACGGCTTCAAGCTTTCCCTGCGCGGCTACGATCCGATCTATGACGTTCGCGCCCTCACCGATGATCACGGGGCCCGGCGCGTGAATCTCGCCAGCCCCGACGACAGCCTCATGCTCCTCAAAGCATCTGCAGCGGTGCCCCACGCCGGTGGCCTCCTCGCCCGCCCCGATGATCCCGCGTATCAGGTTGTGCGCCGCTGGATCGAGCAGGGGGCAAAGCTCGACACCGCCACGCCGCGGGTCACCGGGATCACCGTCTTCCCGACCTCGGCTGTGATCGAGACACCGGGGCGCCGGCAGCAGTTCCGCGTTGTCGCAAGCTTCGCCGACGGGCGGACGCGCGACGTCACCCGCGAGGCCTTCCTCGACAGTGGCAATGGTGAGGTCGCCACCGCTGATCGGCAGGGGCTTGTGACGGCCCTCCGCCGCGGCGAGGCGCCGATCCTCGTCCGCTATGAAGGCTCCTATGCCGCCGTCACGCTCACCGTGATGGGGGATCGCTCCGGCTTTGAGTGGGCGCAGCCCGAGGCCTGGGGACCGATCGACACCCTCGTCGCCGGCAAGTGGGAGGCGATGAAGATCGAGCCGTCGCAGATGTGCAGCGACGACGAATTCCTCCGGCGCGTCGCCCTCGACCTCACCGGCATGCCCCCCTCGGCAACCGAGGTGAAGCGCTTCCTCGCCGATTCCCGCGACACGCGAATCAAGCGGGCCGAGGTGGTGGCCCGGCTCGTCGGTAGCGAGGCCTTCGTGGAGCATTGGACGAACAAGTGGTCTGATCTCCTCCAAGTGAATCCGAAGTTCCTCGGGGACGAGGGGTCGAAGGGACTGCGGACCTGGATCCGTGGGAAGGTGGCTGCCAACACCCCCTACGACCAGTTTGCCCGCGAGATCCTTACCGCCACCGGCTCAAACCGGGAGAACCCGGCCGCGGCCTACTTCAAGACGCTCCGCGACCCGCTGGCGACGATGGAGAACACGACCCACCTCTTCTTGGGCGTGCGGTTCAATTGCAACAAGTGCCACGACCATCCATTTGAACGCTGGACGCAGGATCAGTACTACGAGACGGCCGCTTTCTTCGCCCAAATCGGGCTCGACCGCGACCCTGAGAGTGGCGATCGGAGCATCGGTGGCTCGGCCGTCGAGGGGGCCAAGCCGCTCTACGAGATCGTCGTCGACCGGGGAAGTGGCGAAGTGACGCACGAGCGGACCGGCAAGCCGGTGGCGCCGAAGTTCCCCTTCGACTGCGCCCATCCGCAAGCGGAGGGGATGAATCGGCGCCAGCAACTCTCCGCCTGGATGACCTCCGCCGACAATCCCTACTTCGCCAAGAGCTACGTCAACCGACTGTGGGGCTATCTGTTCGGCACCGGGATCATCGATCCGATCGATGACATCCGCGCCGGCAACCCGGCGACGAACCCGGCACTCCTCGAGCACCTCACCAGGTCGTTCATCGACAGCGGCTTCGACATGCGGCACGTCCTCACCGAGATCTGCACCTCGCGGACCTACGGGCTCTCCGTGAATGCCAACCGTTGGAACGACGACGACAAGATCAACTATTCGCATGCCCTCCCCCGCCGCCTCCCGGCGGAGACGCTCTTCGACACGCTCCATGCCGTCGTCGGCTCGCCGACCCGGTTTCCGGGGTATCCAGAGGGGACGCGGGCGGCGGCGCTGCCTGACGTATCGGCGGCCCTCGGGGCGGGCTTCCTTCAAACCTTCGGCAAGCCGACGCGCGAGAGCGCCTGCGAATGTGAGCGGGCCGGCGGCGTGGCCCTCGGGCCGGTGATGGCGCTGGTCAGTGGCCCGGTCGTCGGTGATGTCCTCGCCGATCCGGGGAGCGAACTGGCCAAGCTCGTCGCCAGCCAGACTGACGACGACCGGCTCGTCAACGAAGTCTTTCTGCGGATTCTCAACCGGCCGAGCCGGCCGGAGGAGATTGCCGCGGTGCAGCGGGCCGGGGACGAGATCACGGCCGACCACGCGGCCCTCTCCGGCGAGCTTGCCAGCGCAGAGGCGGCGTGGACGGCGCGGAAGGATATCCTCGAGGCCCAGCGGCAGGCACGCATCGCGGGTGCGAAGCAGGCGCTCGTCGACGGCACGGCAGCCCACGAGCCGCGCCGCTTGGAGCTCGAGCAGCAGCGGGCCGATCGGCTCGCCGCGGCGGTGGCAGCGATCGAGGGCTACCGGGCCAATCCCTGGGCCGCGCTCGAGCGGACGGAGCGCGAGGTGGCCGAGTCGGCGATGTGGCAGGTGCTCGTGCCGACGGCGATGCAGTCGCGGGCCGGGGCGACGCTGATGGTGCAGCCCGACGGCTCGATCCTCGTCGCCGGCACGCTCGGCGACGACACGACCACGCTCACGATTCCCCTCCCGGCCGGCACTTACACCGGCCTGCGGCTCGAGACGATTCCCGACTCCAGCCTTCCAAGCGCGGGGTCTGGCCGGGCCGATGACGGCAATTTCGTTCTCACCGAGATCCTCGGCGACACCGCCCCGGCGGCCCGCCCCGGGGAGAAGGCGCCGATCGACTTCAGCCGGGCCGTCGCCGATTTCTCGCAGGCGAACCTCGGCGTCGAACTGGCGATCGACAAGAATCCCACCAACCCCGGCCAAGGCTGGGCGGTCCATCCGCGGATGCAGGAGCCGCATTGGGCGGTTTTCGAGTTCCGTGAGCCGCGCGTCTTGCCGGAGCCGGCTCTCCTGACGATCGTCCTCGAGCAGCGTTTCCAGGGGGCGAAGTGGAATCTCGGCCGCTTCCGCCTGGCGGCGACCGCGGCGAAGGGGCCGTTGCCGCTCGGGCCACTGGCCCGCGTGGCGGAGATCGCGGGCAAGCCGCGGGCCCAGCGGAGCCCCGAGGAGCATGCCGAGCTGGCCGCGATCATCGACCGCACCGATGCGGTCGGCCAGAAGCTGCGTGGCGAGCTCGTCGAGGCCCAGAAGCCGCTCCCTCCCGAACCGGGGCTCGTGGCCCTCGCGGCAGCCATCGGCGTGGCCGAAACCCCCGTTCCCGAAGATCCGGCGATGCTCCGGCTGCGGGCCGACGCCGCGGCGAGTGCCAACCAGATCGCCAACCGGCGGCTGACGACGATTCAGGACCTCGCCTGGGCCCTCATCAACAGCCCGGCGTTCTTCTTCAACCACTGATTGAAACCTTCCATTTCGGCCGATCCCTGAAGGGACCGGCTCTGCACGTCACCGACCGTGAGTCGGGCCCCACGAGGGGCCTGTTTCCCCGCAGGAGAAGTTGAACATGCTCGTCATCCCCGGCCGCTCTGGCAAGGATCTGTGCGATTCGTCCCTCGGTGTCAGCCGCCGGGCCATCCTCCGGGCGGGGGCCAGTAGCCTGTTCGGGCTGTCGCTGCCGAACCTCCTCCGCCTCCAGGCGCGGGCCAACGAGTCGACCGGGGCTGCGGCGCGGGCGACGGCCCCGGGCTGGGGGAAGGCCAAGAGCGTGGTCATGGTCTACCTCCAGGGGGGCCCGAGCCATCTCGACTTGTGGGATCCGAAGGAGAACGTGCCCGACAACGTCCGCAGTGTCTTCAAGAACATCCCCACGAAGCTCCCCGGCATTCAATACACCGAGAATCTGCCGTTGCTGGCCGACTGCAACGACCGCTTCACGATGATCCGCTCGATGGGCTACACCCCCAACGGCCTCTTCAACCACACCGCCGCCATCTACCAGATGATGACCGGCTACACGACCGACAAGGTGAGCCCGTCGGGGCAACTCGAACCGCCCAACGCCAAGGATTTCCCGAACTTCGGCTCGAATATCGTCCGCTTGAAGCCCCCGACCGAGCCGATGCTGCCGTTCGTGATGCTGCCGCGGCCGCTCCAGGAGAGCAATGTCGTCGGCAAGGGGGGAACGGCCGGGTTCCTCGGCCGCGACTTCGATCCCTACACGCTCTTCCCCGACGGCGACGACATGGACATGGAGAAGATGAGCCGGATCCGCATCGACGATCTCCAACTCCGCGCCGATGTCTTCGCCAAGCGGCTCGAACGCCGGGCCCGGCTGCGGACGCTCATCGACCAGTCGATGCCGGAGATCGACAAGGCGGTCGCCGACTACAAGCTCGATGAATACTACGAACGGGCGTTGAACCTCGTGATCTCCGGGCGGGCCCGGGAGGCGTTCGCGCTCGACAAGGAGCCGGTCGAAGTCCGCGACCGTTACGGCCGCAACACCTTCGGCCAGAGCCTCCTCCTCGCCCGCCGGCTCGTCGAGGCCGGCACGCGGGTCGTCGAAGTGGTGTGGCCGAAGGTGGCCAACTCCGACAACCATTCCTGGGATCACCACACCGATCTCTCCAAGCGGATGAAGGACCAGTCGGGGCCGATGCTCGACCGCGGCCTGGCCACGTTCATCACCGACATGGACGACCGCGGCCTCCTCGACGACACGCTTGTCGTCGCGGTGGGCGAATTCGGCCGTTCGCCGCAGCGCGGCGTGAGCACCTCCGGCAACAGTAACTCCAATGACGGCCGCGACCACTGGCCCTACTGCTTCACATCGGTCGTGGCCGGGGCGGGGATCCGCCGTGGCCATGTCCATGGGAAGAGTGATGCGACCGCCTCGGCGCCGCTCGAGAATCCCGTCCACCCGATGGAGCTGCTGGCGACGATCTACCACGCCTGCGGCATCGATCCGGAGACGATCGTCTACAACCATCTCAACCAGCCGCGCGAGCTCGTGAAGGCCCAAGCCGTCACGGCGCTGTTCGGCTAAGCGGCGCTCGGGCGTCGTTGACGATCTCGCTCACCGTCCGCCTGTCATCGGGGAAGGCGACGATGGCCAACAGGCCGCGCCCGCTGCTCCCCCGTCACCGCTTCACCCGGAGCCGTCGGCGCTCCCTTTTTGCAAGGCCGCTCGGACCCGTTCGACAACCGCCGGCAGGGCGCCGAGCAATTCTCCCCGGCTGACGACGAGGTCGGCCCCCGCGGTGGCGGCTTCCGTGAGGCGATCGACGGCGACATGGGGCCCGAAGGCGATGATCGCCGCACGCTGGCCGCCGGCGGCCGTCTGGCCATCGCGGACTCCCTTCGCCCGCTCGAGAAGCGCCGTGGCCGACTGACCATTGACCTGGAGATCGACGACGATCACCGCGAACGGCCCGCTTCGGGGGGCAGCCGCCGCGGGAGCGAGTGTCAGGATCGTCGCCGGAATCGCAGCGGCGAGGCCGGCGATCCGGCTCGACACCATCAAGTCGGGGGAAAGGAGGAGGATCGTGATTGCGTCGGCCATCGGCACTCGCCCCTGACTGGCTGTGGATGAAGAAACCCGCCGCTGATTGCCGGGGCCGACACCGGTCACAGCCGCGGCAGCGTCACACTGGCGTCGAGCACCTTCTTGATCCGCGCCTGGGCTTCGACGAGATGGGCCCGCGAGTAGTCGTCGAGCTTCACGTCCCCCTTCGCCAGGAGGGCCCCGATCCGGCTGTCGAGGCTCCGCAGTTGGGCCGCCGCGATCACCTGGGCATCGGGGGTGCCGCCGCTGCCGACGGCGAGTGCCGACAGCCGCGACAGATACGAGCGCTGGAGCGAGCGCCGCAGGCTCCCGATCGCCGGTTTCCGGACGGTGTAATCTCCCGGCTGGATCGAGTCGACCTCGGAGACGATCGCCTTGGTGAGCCGGTCGAGGAGCTCTGCCGTCGTGAAGGCGTCTTGGTCGGCCGGAACCTTGAGCTCGCTGTCGCGGATTCGCGTCAGGGTGAGCGGATCCATGAGCCGGCCGAGGACGCGGTCCTGCCACATGAGGATCACGTCATGGACGGGATAGTCTTCCCGGTCGGCCTCGTTCGACCCCCAGTGCATCCAACGCGTCGACACGAGTTGGTTGTAGAGCTCGGGTGGAAAGCTGAACGGTTGAGCCGAGAACATCTGCTGCTCGAGGAGCGTGAGCGCGTCGCGCTGCTTCTGGGCCTCGACGACCCGGAACGGCGCGGGGGCGTTGGCGTCCCCCTTGTGGGCCCGTGACGTGTGCAGGCCGCCGACGAGTCGGGCGGCGAAGTTCATCGCATTGCCATGCGCCGTCAGGAGGACGCCAAATGCCTGACGGACACGCTCGTAGCCGGGCGTCTTGCCGTTGGCTTCCTTGGCTGTCATCCGTTCGACGAGCGTCGGCATCACCTGGGCGACGAGCTCGGCCCGGTTGCGGGCAAACTCGACCGGATCGCTGCCGAGGTCGAAGCGGTTCGACATCGGATCGGGGTCGCCCGGCTGGGTGTCTTCGTCGGTTGAATACGCGAGTTGCGGCTCACCGGAGCGGCTGGCGATTTTCTCCAGCTCCGGCAGCTCTCCCTCGGGGCTCCCGCCGCCAACCGGCTTGTAGCCGTATTCGATCGCCCACAGATCGTAGGGGCCGAGCTTGGCGGTGTAGTAGTCCCCCTGCGGCTTCCCCTTCGGACTGATGTTGACCGGGATGTAATCCATGACGCTCGTGCTGGCGCCGCTCTGAGCGACCTTGGCCGGATCGTTGATCTCGGCCAGGGTCAACAGCGAGCTTCCCTTGAAGTTGTGCCGCAGTCCCAGGGTGTGCCCGAGCTCGTGGCTCGTGACGAGCTTGAGCCCCTGGACGACGAGCTTCTCCTTGTCGGCCTCCGTCAGGCCATTCCCGGCCACGGCCAGGGCCGTGGCGGCCAGTGCCGTCTCGCGGGCATGGCCGTCGAAGAGCCTGCAGGCGCTGCAGGCGTGGCCAGCCCCGTGGCCGTGCAAGCCGGTGACGGCCTGGGAGCCGGAGGGAAGAATGCCCGCCGCGGCCGTCGGACCATCGGTGAGGATCGCCACCGCCTGCGGGGTGAAGTTCTCGTATTCCCGGCGCCAGAATTGGAGGAAGTCGCCGTCGAAGATGATGTCGGCGTCGAGGATCTGCCCGGTGCGGGGGTTCACCCGGCTCGGGCCCATCGCGAAGCCGGCGCCGGCGGTGATCCAGCGGAAGGTGTTGTAATTCACATCCTCCGGATCCCAGTCGGTCTGGTCGGGCTGCTGGCGGACCTCGATGGCGCTGGCGAAGCCGGCCTTTTGGAAGGCTTCGTTCCAGGCCTCGATCCCCTCACGGATCGGCTGCCGGTAGCGGAAAGGAACCGTCTTCTCGATCCAGAACACGATCGGCTTCTTCGGCGGCGAGATCGGGGCCGAGGGATCGGCCTTCTCGAGATGCCAGCGGTTGATGTAGCGGACGAACCGATCCTCGTCGACGTTCTGCGAGAAGTCCTTGAGGGCGGTGACGAAGTAGCCGACCCGGTTATCGGCCAGGCGCGGCCGGTAGCCGGTCTGCGGCAGCATGCTCACGGAATAGTGGACGTTGACGGTGACGCCGCGGCTGTCGGCGACGGTGTCGATTTCGGCTTGGCCACCCGAGCCGTAGGTGGCGGCGACTTCGAGCTCCGTGTTGTCGGGAAAGTTTTTCACGCGCGACCACGTGGAGCGATCGCGGGCGAAGGAGAAGCCGGGGAGCGAGCGGCCGATCTGGGGGAGATCGGTCATGAAGATCGCCGCGAGGTCGATGACCGCCGCGCCGTTGGGGGCGTAGGTGGCGATCGGCACGCTGAACAGCACGCTGTCGGTGTAGGCCAGATCGACCGCCTTTTCCTCGGGGCTCCCCTTGTCGGCAAAAAAGCGGACGTTGCGGCGGACGACATGGATGTTGTCGTCGACCTTGCGAAACTGCCAGATCCAGTCGTCACCGAATCCCCAGCTCATGCCCCCCAGAAGTTGGCCGTCGCCGATCCCTTTGGCGATCGAGATGAGGACAAACAACTCCCGGCCGAGGATCGAGTCGGGCAGTTCAGCCCATACCTTGTCGTCCTTGCGATAGAGCGTGATCAGCCCGGGGATCCGCGTCGCATCCTTGACGACGGTGGCAAACGGCGGCTTCCCCCCCTTCGCTTCGGGGGCCGCAGGGGGAGCAGGAGGGGCTGCAGGGGGAGCCGCCGGGGCGTCGGCCTTGACGGTGTCGGCGGCCGGAACCGCGGTCGGCTCCTCGCCGCGGGCCGAGGTGACATCGGCGGAGCCGATCGCGAGAGCAGCCATCGCCGCAGCAGCGGGCAAACAAAGGCGAAGGGTGCGGAAGCAACGGCCGAAGCTGGTGAGCATGCGTCAGATTCCCTCAAATGGAGCGGTCGGTCGGTACCGAAGGAGCAACGTGTGGTCTCAGCGGCAAGCGAAACGGCGGGGACGTCGGGGCACTGGCTCGACGAATCTGCCGATGGGAAGCGGCGAGGCTGCGGGGAAAGGATCGATCCCTGGCCCGCCCTCGCAGATTAGCATCGTATGTCCGAGGGGGCCAATTTCTCGTTCAAAACCGTCTGGAGCAGCCCGATCAGGCTGGAAAAGGGCGTGGCGCAACCGGGTTGCACGATTCCCTCGCTGGTGGGGGTGACGCCCACGGAAATCGCTTGACGGTGTGACCGTGGCCCAGGTTCCAGCTTGCCCAACGATAGACGGCTGACGCCGTTGAGGGCACCGCGGAGTTCAGAGACGCGACGGCCGAGGGCGTCGTAGGCGATTCGACGGGGCTCCAGACGTATTGGACGTTGAGCCTTCCGGTGGTGATCCTCGCCGTGGTCTGGACCCGCTCCTCGATGATTCCCCACAATTGTTTCCCTCGGATGGAAAAGGCCAGTGGTCGAGGGGGGACAGGATTCGAAGGAACCGGGTTTCACTCGAGAAAAAACGGGGATCGAGCAAAGCACCAACGTGAAATCCAACGCTGTGCCCCCGGACCTGGCCGAGGTCGTCGCTGCGTGGGGCCGGCTGCCCGCTGCCGTCCGGGCTGAGATCGTGGTCATGGTGCGGGCGTCGGGAGGGTAAGGCCGGGTCGGGCGACAAGCGATCGGGGACTGTCCCAGGGTTTGATCGGTAGTCTTCGTCGCTATTGGAAGT
>JBBAVV010000084.1:0-16036 GCA_040397545.1 Pirellulales bacterium | reverse complement strand
AACGAGGGGAAGCGGGCGATGGTGCTCGGCAGCGAAGAGAAGCCAAAGCTCGAACCGCTGACCGAAGCCGGCGGCGGCGGGCTCCATGAGAAACAAAAGGCTTTGCTGGCGGAGATCATCCAACGAATGAATGACCTCTTCGAGGGGGATCTGACCGACGGCGACCAGCTTGTCTACGCCAACAGCGTGATCAAGGGAAAGCTCCTGGAGTCGGATACGCTCCGCAAGCAGGCGGCGAACAACTCGAAGGAGCAGTTCGCCAATTCCCCCGACCTGACGACGGCGCTCACGAACGCCATCATGGACGCCTTGGAGGCCCACACCACGATGAGCACCCAGGCCCTGGAGTCGGAGAAAGTCCGCGAGGGACTCAAGGCGATCCTCCTCGGGCCGGCAGGGCTGTATGAGGCGCTGAGGCAGTAGGGACCAGCGGCCGCGAGCTGCCGCGACGGTCAAGCCCGAGGCCTCCTCACATGCCGGCTGTCCATCAGCTGACGTGTTGGCCGGTCCCGCCGTCAAAGCTACTTCAGGCGTCCAGGTGGCGGCGAGAAGCGAGGGGCGTAAGCACGACCGGAGGGACGCGTTGCCTTGACGGGGCATCCCCGCAAAGGAATACTCCCGCGGGGCAGGACGTTTGAAATCAGTGGCCGAATGTGGAGTGAGTCGATGGCGGCCGAGCGGGTCGAGCGTGGCAGTGGGAATGTGTTTGCGGATCTCGGCGTTCCCGATGCGGGCCTGGCGATGGCCAAGGCCGACCTCGCCGCGCGGATTCTCCTCGTCATCAAGCGCGAAGGGCTCACCCAGGCGGCGGCCGGGAAGCGGCTGGGGATCGGTCAGCCGAAGGTGTCGGCGCTCCTCCGGGGCCGGCTCGAGGGGTTTTCGACCGACCGCCTCGTGCGGTTTCTCACCCTTCTCGGCTGCGATGTCCGCATCAGCGTCTCCGGGCCGCGCCCGGGGGGCCACGGCGCCGTCCGCGTTTGTCCGGTCGGGAGAAGGTAGGAGTTGGCTGAGTCGCGATCTGGTCTGTCGGCGTGAAGGGCCGCGGCGATGTCTGAAATCAGCATGACCTACGACATCCGCTTCCGGTCGTGGCGATCGGTGCTCCTCGGAGTGCTCGTGGCACTCGCAGGGATCATTGGGGGGATGCTCTCGTCGCCTTGGTGGCTGCTGATGCTGCCGATCGGCGTGACGAATATCTTCCGCCTCGAGCGCAACGTCGCCGCGGCGATGCTCACCGAGCTGAAGCGATCTGGCACGCCCGTGTTGGTGCTCTGGCCGCGCTTCTACGGCGTCGCGCACGGCCGCTTTTGCCGGGGGACGGTGACCGTGCCGCAAGTGGCATGCTTTGCCGAGGGGACGGGCGTGCCGGCAGAGAACGGGCCCGACGCCGGGCCCGAGATGCCGGGGATGCCGGAGAAGCAGTTGATCCCATGGATGAGCTTGGCGATCGCCGACATCGCTTCGGTCGACTCGACCTCCGGTGAAAAGACGATCCGGCTCGGCCTCCGGGAGCGAGCCGAGGAGATCGCGTGCACGACGACGTACGAGCGCGATGAAGTGCTGACATTGCTCCGGCCGGCCTGCCCCTGGACGGTCACGTCGACCACGCGGAAGGTCTTCAGAATCGATCCGCGGTCGTGGGTCCTCTGTCTGCCGTTGGTGCTCTTTTCCATGGCCGTTGCCCTCACGGCGGTCGGGCTTCTCCAGCCGCATCAGTTGCCGCTGGCCGACTGGAACAACATCGCTGGGATTCGGGGGAAGGGGCGGGGGATGGCGGTGTTGTGGGTGCTGGCGAGCCAGGCCTACCGGCTCGCCGTCGAACAGTGCCCGCCGGTGGTGACGGGAATCCTCAGCGTCGGCGGCGCGGTCGGCTTCTCCGCCCTGCTCGCCTGGCTCCAGTGGAGACGGCTCACCGACGAAACCTGGACCCACCCGCGGCAGACCAACGCCGGCGCTTGAAGCCTCCGGTGGCCAGCCCGCCGGGGCCTGTCGCAGACTTGACCAAAGAAGTGTTCGGCCGTACACTTCTTCGCATCAACGCGGGAGGACCACCCCATGACCACAATCCAGGAAATCGAGAAGGCGATTGAGGCATTGCCTCTCGCTGACCAAATCCGGCTCTACCGTGACCTCCCGCATCTGATGGGGCGTACGGCGGAGGATCTCGATTGGCAGCAAGCCGCCCTGAAGAAGTTCTTCGAGGACGAATCTCCGGACGATGTGGCCTATGACGACCTTTAGGCCCGGTGACGTGGTCGTCGTCGAGTTTCCATTCAGCGACTTGCTGTCGGGCAAACGTCGGCCGGGAGTCGTCCTGGCTGCAGACGGCGTCGATCTCCTTATTGCTCGCGTGACAACGCGAGATTCTCGAAATGATTTTGACGTATCGCTGGGCGACTGGTCAGTCGTCGGGCTCCCGCGGAAATCGACCGTCCGGATCGCCAAACTCTTGGTGATCGATTCGCGTCTTGTGCAGCGATCGCTGGGGCGATTAACGAGTGATGATCGGCGAGCAGTTTCCGCTGCCGCCCGGCGACTTGGCGAATCGATCGCCCGAAATCTCGCGTCGTGATGGATTTGACTCAGTACAGCGGCCTCGACCGCCATGACTTCTCCCACGCCGTCTTCCCTCCGTGATCGTTTCCAGCACCTCGATCTTTTCGATCTCGGCAGCGGGCACCGCCGTCGAATTGAATGAGAGGATGATGAGATCGGCTGGCTTGCCGATGAGAAAGCCGATGGCGAGGGCAGAACGCCGTCTTGCCAGCCCTCGCTGTCCCGCAAACGCCGCCCGTCAGACGTTGAGCGGGAGGCGGGCCGGGCGGCGGCGCGGGCGGAGCACGGCCGACTCCTCGGGGAGAGCGAAGCCGCGGGGAAGCTCTATCCAGAGGGCGTTCAACGAGAGATTGACGTCGAGGAGAAAGAGCCCGAGAGAGAGGAGGAGAGTAAGGAGGCAAGCGATGAGGAGTCCAACCGCCGCCGGGGCGACGTCAACTTTCGCGATCGACCCCGTCACGAGCACGACCATCAGCAGAACGGCCAGCAATACGCTCCCCGCCGCTGTGCCGACACACCCCCGCAGAAACCTGGCCCGCTGGGAAAGCACGTAAAGCTGGCGGCGGGCATCGGCCCGGCCGGAGCCGGAAGGCGCCGAGGCCGAAAGGGCGACGCTCCGGGCCCGTTCCACCACGGTGGCAAACCGCTGCGACATGCACAACAGCAACAGACCAATCCCCGAGACGAGCGTCGCCGGGGCGATCGCCATCTGAAGGATCGGGAAAAGTTCGGCGAGCGTCATCGCATTGCCCGCCCGACGAAGCGGACGGCCCTGGGATGGAAAAACTCTAGGCTGCCCACGCGGAGGGACCAGCCGATGGGGGGAACCAATCTTGGAGCGGCTCACCCAAGGGATTGACCGTATGGCGCGCGTCGCCGTAACAGCCAGGGAGCCAAAGGGGCGAGCCGGCGTCAGAGCCAGGCGGCTTCGGGGCCCCCCCCGATCGCCGTCAGAATCGCCAGATCGGCGTCAAAACAGCCAGTCGGTGGAGAGAAACGACGAGCGGTGGGAGAGGACGATGTCGCCGAGGATCGCCCGGTTTTCGGGCGTGTCCTTCGCTGCCGCCATGCTCCGGATCGAAAACGCCCGCAGGGCGTCGCTCACCGAGAGGGTCCCCTCGGCGCTGTCCTTCCGCCCAGTGAACGGGAAAACGTCCGGCCCGCGCTGGCACTGGCTGTTGAGGTTCACCCGGCAGACCTGATTGGCCAGGCCGTCGATGAGCACCGCCACCTCTTCGGAATCGAGCGAGAAGATCGACGCCTGCTGGCCATGATCGGCATCGCGGATCCACTGCAGCGGCTCCTCAATGTCGTCGTAGGCCGCGATCGGCACGACCGGCCCGAACTGCTCCTCCTGCCACAGCCGCATCCCCGGCGTGACCGGCCCCACGACGGCCGGGAAGAACGTCGTGGCATCGAGCCTGCCGGCGCGGGCGTTGAGCACCCGGGCCCCCTTCGCCACCGCATCGGCGACCAAGCCCGCTATCCGCTCCGGGGCGTCGGGCTCCGGCAGCGGCGTCACACCGACCCCCTTCGTCCACGGAGAGCCGACGACGAGCCGGTCGACGGCGGCGGCAAACGACTGGGTGAACGGGGCGAACACCGACCGGGCGACGGCGAGGAGCTTGAGCGCCGTGCAGCGCTGGCCGTTGAAGGCGAGGCTCCCGGCGAGGCATTCGCGGACGGCCGCGTCGAGATCGGCCGAAGGGGTCACGATGGCGACGTTCTTCGCCTCGAGCCCCAGCACGCAGCGCAGCCGATGGGGCTTGGGATGATCGCGGCGGATCACATCGGCCGCCTTGCTTGTGCCGATGAAGGCGAGGACGTCGATGCCGCCGGAGGCGACAAGCGGGCTGACGACCGTTCGCCCCTGGCCGTAGATCGTGTTGACGACGCCTGGTGGAAAGGCCGCGGCGAAGGGGGCGAGGAGCGGCTCGAGGAGGAGGACGCCGTACTTCGCCGGCTTGAAGATCACCGGGTTGCCCATGACGAGCGCGGGGATGAGCGTTGTGAAGGTCTCGTTGAGGGGATAGTTGTAGGGGCCCATGCAGAGCGTGACGCCCAAGGGGGCGCGGCGCACCTGGGCCACGATCCCCTCCACCTGCTGGAAGCGCGAGCCGGCCCGGTCGAGCTCCTTGACCGCCGCGAGCGTGTCGCGGACATACGCGACGGTGCGGTCAAACTCCTTCTCGCTGTCGGCGCGGCTCTTGCCGATCTCCCAGACAAGCGTCTCGACGACGCGCTCGCGGACGGCGATCATCAGGTTGAGAAACCGCTCCACGCAGCCGATCCGCGCTGCCACCGTCATCGTCGGCCAGACCCCACGCCCCTTCCCCCAAGCGGCCGCGGCAGCCGCAAGCGCTTCGAGGGCTTCGGTCTCGCCCAGCAGCGGGAATGAACCCAGCGGCGTTGGCGCCCCGGCGGTGAGCACCGGCGAGACGACCTCGCGCACCGGCCCGTCCCAGCGCCGCAGCTTTCCACCGACGAGCCACTGCCGCTGGTGGATGGGAGACGGGGGGGCGGGGAGGGACAGATCGGTCAATGGATGCTCCTGATTTCAAGTCTGCCCGTGCCGTGACACCTACGGCGCCCGCCCCTGGCCGCTCACCAGGGGAGCTCTTTCAGAAAGATGTTCTTGAAGAACAGCTCGCTGCCGTGGTGCTGGAGCTCGATTTGGTCGGCGCGGGGGAGGGGTTTGGTCCCCTTCGACCAGTAATCCTCGAGCTTGACCCGGTCGACGACGAGCGTGTCGTTGAGCCACACCGACACCTTCTCCCCCACCATGCGGATGAAGAACGTGTTCCATTCCCCCGGCTTCCGGTCGGCCAGGGCCAGCGGCATGTTGCGCCACTGGCGGTTGTTCCACAGGCCCCCCGAACCGAGATTGCGGCCGTTGGAGAACTGGGCCACCCACCCCTCGGGCGTGGAAGGGGCGGGCTTCCCCGGCTCGACGCGCGGATCCCACGGGTCCCAGATCTGGATCTGCGGCGTGCCGCGGAGATAGATCCCCGAATCGGCCCCCGGCGGGATCTTCCAATCGACCAGCAGCTCGAAGTCGCCATGGTCCTTCGCCGTGCACAGGCTGTCACCTTTCCCGTCGTAGTGGAGGACGCCGTCGACGACGCTCCAGTGCGCCTTCATGGTGGCGTCGGCCTTCGCCTGCGCCTCCTCGCGGGCGGTGCCTGCGAGCGCGCGGCGGGCGTTGGCATCGCCGTGGCTGAGCCCCTTCCAGCCCGAAAGATCGCGGCCGTTGAAGAGCGCTTCGAAGCCGGAGGGCGGAACGTTGTCCTTGGCGGCGCGGAGGCTCGGAGGGGCAGGGGAATAGTCGGCGATCCGGAGGTTTCGGAACTCGACCCGGTCGTCGTGGCCGGCGAGAACGATATGGCCGCGCCGATTTGCTTTGCCGGGATGGGGTGAGCCGTCGATCACCGCCATGTCGTCAAGGAAGGCATCGACGATCACCGTGCCATTGAGCATCACCATGACGTGATCGTCGATGGCGATGATCGTTTCGGTATTCCATTCGCCGACCGGCTTCGAAGCGCCGGTGCGCGCCGGAGCGATGCCGTAGACCGAGCCGTGCACCTGCCACGGCTTGAGCCACGTCAGCCGCTGTTTGCCGGCGCCGGGGATCTCCGCCTCCTGGCCGTAGAGTGGGCCGTCGTGATCGAGGATCTGGATCTCGAGGCCGTCGCGCGACGGATAGCCATCCGTCGGCACGCGGATTCCGATGCCGTTGTTGCCGCTGGCTTCGAGGCGAAACTCGAACGTCAGCGCGAAGTCGCCGTATTCGGTTTCGGTCTCGAGTGTTTTGCCCCCCTTCTTGCAGACGAGGATGCCATCCTCGATTGAATAGCCGGCGGTGTCGCCGCGCCAGCCGGCGAGATCGCGGCCATTGAAGATCGGCTGCCAGGTGGCCTTGGCGAGGATCCCCTCGGCATGCTCGGCGGCCGCCGTGAAGGGATCGGCCTGGCCTGCCGGTGGCGCCTGGGCAGAGGCGATGCCCGAGGGGAGACAAGCCAGCAGCAACACTGCGGCCAGAGCAGGCAGCGTGGTCGGCCGACGGCACGCCGGCGGAAGAAGCGAGGCCATGAAAAACCCTCCCGGAGAGACTTGACTTTCGAAGCCATCGTACGGCTCGGGCCGCACGGTTCGCAACGAGCGTCATCGATCGCGTACGATCTTCGCCGCCGGGGCCGAAGGGTGTGTGAGGGAAGACCGGGCAACAGAGAACGGGGGGAGCGATGATCGACGGACCGCGAAAGAGGAAGTCGGGGCCCCCGGAAGACGACACGGACGATGGGGGAGACGACCGCCGCGCGAAATCGCTCCGCCCCTTCGGTGAGGTGGCAAGTGGGCAGCGGCACCCCGACCTGGTCTATGAGCGGGATGCCGAGATCGCCCGGATCGTCGACCAGATCGTTCGGGTGGGGCGGTCGTTCCTCCTGGTCGGTCCATCGGGCGTGGGGAAGACGGCGATTCTGCGTCAGGCCACGCACCTCCTCGCGTCGCGCGACGAGAATGCCTGGCGCTTCGTCGAGACGACGACCGGCATGCTCGTCGCCGGGCAGGTCTACTTCGGGCAATGGCAGGAGAAGATCAAGGGGCTTCTGGAAGTGGCCCAGCGACGGATGCGGATCGGGATCTGGCTTGGTGACACCGGCCACCTGCTCTCGACCGGTCGGACGATGCAGTCCGAGGACAACATCGGATCGTTCATGGCCCCCGCGATCGAACGAGGGCGCGTGCTCCTGTTCGGCGAGGCGACGCCCGAAGTCCACGCGGCCCTCGTCGCCGCCAATCCGTCGGTGTCCCGCCTCTTCGATACGATCCACATCGAGCCGCAGAGCTCGGAAGCCGCGGCGGAGACGATCCGCCAGGTGGCCCACGCGCGGGCCCACCAGGCCGGCACGCGCCGGGGCGTCATGCTGCAATTCGCACCTGAAGCCGTGGAACGCTGCGTCATGCTCGGTCAGGCCTACTTCCCCTCCATGAGCCCGCCGGCCGGGGCGATCCGGCTCATCGACGGGGTGCTCGAGGACCGCGTTCTCGGGGCCCTCTTGCCGCCCGGCTTCGCCGGGGAGGGAAAGCGGACGAGCCTCGCTCGCAAGGGATCGCCGCCGGAGGCTGTCGGTGCGGGCCTGTCCGCGGGCAGAGGGCCCGAGCCGGCTCCGCGGGTGACGATCCCGCCGGCCGCGGTGATCGGAGCGCTGTGCCAGCTGACGGGTGCCCCCCGCGCCCTTCTCGACGATGCGTTGCCGCTTCCCGCCGCCGACGTGCGCCGGTTCTTCGAGAGCCGGCTTGTCGGTCAGGCGAAGGCAATCGATGCGATCGTCGATCTCGTGGTGATGATCAAGGCGGGGCTTGTCGATCCGGCCCGGCCCGCCGGCGTGCTCCTCTTCGTGGGCCCAACAGGGGTGGGGAAGACAGAGCTTGCCAGGGCTCTGGCGGAGTTCGTCTTCGGCAGCACCGAGCGGCTCGTCCGCCTCGACATGTCGGAACATGCTCGGGCCGATGGCGCCAGCCTGCTCCTCGGCAGCCCGGACGATGGCAAGGGATTGCTCGCGCGGGTGCGGCAGCAGCCGTTCTCGGTGATTCTTCTCGACGAGATTGAGAAGGCCCATCCGGTCGTCTTCGATCTCCTCCTCCAGCTCTTCGACGCCGGCCGACTTTCGGCGCCGGACGGGGAGACGTTCAATTTCAAGCAATCAGTCATCATCCTCACGAGCAATCTGGGCGCGGGGGAGCCGCCGCCGGGTGGATTCGGGTTTGTCGAGGCCGCGCCGCCGACGGCCGAGGACTGGATCGGGCAGTCGGTAGGGGATTTCTTCCGGCCGGAGTTCGTCAACCGGCTCGGCCGGATCGTCGTCTTCGATCCGCTCGACCGGGCCGACGTCCGGAAGCTGGCGCAGCGCGAAATTGGTGCCGTCCTCCTCCGCAGCGGGATCACGAGGCGACGCCTCCAGGTCGACATCGATCGGGGCGTCGTCGATCTCCTTGCCCGCGTCGGCTACGACCCGCGCTACGGCGCCCGCCCCCTGAAACGCGCCGTCGAACGGGTCGTCCTCGGGCCGCTCGCGCACGTCCTCTCCGAGACGCCCGCGGCCGCGGGCACGGGGGTGATCCAGATTCTCCCCGCTGGCGACCGCGTCCGTGTCGTCCCCATCCGCGACGACCGCGCCGGTCGGCAGCAGGAGCTGGCGGCAGTGCGGCTGGCCGATCCCTTCGATGGCACGGCCACCAAGGCGACGGCCGAGACCGTGAAGCGCTGGCTCGTGGAACTGGCCGCTGAAGTCGACCAGACCCGTGCCGAGCACGAGCGACGGGGGGTGGCGGCGCGACGCTCGGCGATCGTGGCCGAGACCGCCGCGCCCGGCTTCTGGGACGATCCGGTGCGGGCCCGGGGAGCGCTCGCTGAGCTCTATCAGGCCGAGCGGACAAGCGAGGCGCTGGCGGCCGTTGTTGAGGAGGCGGCGCGGATCGCCGCGGAGACTCGCCGCACCGGCCGGGCGACAGGCTCTGCGGAGATCGCCAGACTCGCCGGGGAGATCGAACGCTGCCGACGCCAGGCGACGATCCTGCGATTCGCCATCCTCTGCGATTCACCATTGCAGCGTGCCGACGCGTTCCTCGTTCACGATGCCCTCGACAGTCAGGCCAGCGAGCAGGTGCGGAGGCTGGCCGACAGCCACTCGGCCTGGGCGCGGCGGCTCGGCTTCGAGGTGGTGGAGGTCCATGAAGAGGGGGCCGGCAAAGGGGGGGGCGGCAAAGGAGGAGCGAGGCAGATCGTCCTCCAGATCAATGGCGCCGCGGTCTACGGGATGCTCGAGGGGGAGGACGGGCTCCACGAGATCCTCCCCGATGCGAAGTCGCCCAGTCGGCTCGTGCGCGTCACGGTCATGCCGGTGCCCGGCGCCGGGCCCGACGAAGAGAAGATGGAGGTGGTGGTCGGCGCGGGCAAGCGGCCGGAGGTGCGGGCCACGCACCGGCAGACCGGTCAGACGATCACGATCCGCCCCGCCGCCGGCACTGCCGACATCGGGATGCTCGCCCGCGAGCTCCTCGCCGCCGAGATGATCCGGCAGGACCGGCTCCATGCCGGTGCCGCGCCGCAGGAGGTGGTGCGGCGGTGGTGGCTCGGTTCGAAGCCGAGCGTGCGCGATCCGCGGACGGGCGTGGCGGTGGCACGGATCAAGGATGTCCTCCAAGGGGACATCGACCGCTTCCTTCTGGCGTATCTCCAACAGCGCGGCGCGGCGGGGGGCAACGCCCCGTCAACCAGTGGCTGAAAACGCCTCCTCGAGCCGGGTGAGGCTCGCCGGCACGGCCGAGTTCGGATCGGCCTTCCCCTCGAACTCGAGCGACACCCAACCCTCGTAGCGGTGACGCCGCAGCATCGCGGCGACGGCTTTGTAGTCGATGTCGAGGGAATACCACTTGCCGCCGCCGTCGTACGTCTTCGCCTGCACGAGGCAGCAGCGTGGCGCGAGCTTCTCCATCTGTGCCGGCGCGTCGTCGAGGAAGTTGCCGGTATCGAGCGTCACCTGGAGCCAGGGGGAATTGATCGCCTCGACGATCCGCATCACGCCGTCCGCCGTCCGCCCCAGCCCCCAATGGTTTTCCAGGCCGAGCACGACGCCGCACTCCTCGGCCCGCGGCAGAAGCCGCTCGATCGATGCGATCACCCAGCCGAAGCCCTCTTCGTCGGTGTGACCAGGGAGATTCGGCTCGATTCCCTTGTTGGCCATCAGTTCGTCAAAGTTCTTCGATGTCCCCCAGCGGCCGGTGTTGATCCGCATCGTGGGGATGCCGAGCCGGTAGGCGGTGTCGATCGAGTTGAGCGTCTTGGCGATGTTGTCGTCGCGGACCGCCTTGTCGGGGTTCACGAAGCCCTGGTGCGTCGAGAAGCCCATCAGGGCGAGGCCGTGGGCGTGGGCCTGGCGTTTGAGCCGCTGGAGGCGGGCGTTGGACTGGTCGTCCCCCATCTGCACCTGGAGGATCTCGACGCCGTCGAATCCCATCCGTGCCGCCCGGTCGATGCAATCCTCGATCGGCGCCGGCTCCGCGCGGAACTGCCAGAAGGAGTAGGTGGAGACGCCGAACCGCACTGGGCGGAGGGGGGCGGCCGGAGGGGCGTCGTCGGCGGCAAAGGCGCGCCCCGTGGCGGCCAGCGAGCAGGACGCGGCGGCAGCGGCGAGAAAGGTGCGGCGATCGGGGCGGGCGAGCATGGGGTTTCCTTTCGGTGAATAGACGAAAGCGTAGGGCTGTGGGAGAACGAGCGTCAACGGTTTCCCCGCTTTTCTCTCGCGCCTCCGGAGTCTCCCATGATCGTTGAACGGGTGAAGTATGTGATTTGGGCCGCCGACATGGACCGGGCGGTGCGCTTCTACTGCACGCTCTGCGGCGGCCGCCTTCTGAAGCAGAACTCCGTCATTGCCGAAGTGGAGATCCTCGGGAGCGTCCTCGGGATCCATTCCGGCGGCGAGGGGAAGCGGACCTGGACGGGGCTCTCCTTCCAGGTGCCAGACGTCTCTGTGGCGGCCCATGAAGTGGTCGCTGCCGGCGGCAGTCTGACGAAGGAACCGGAGCCGGAGGATGGCCAGCCTCCCCATCTGGCGATGTGCGTCGACCCGGAGGGGAACGAGTTCATGCTGTCGCGGAAACGGGGCGGCTGAACGGTTGGCTTGTCGCGAGGTCGGTCTCGAAGGATCCGGCAGGCTCCGCCGGTGCCGTGCCTGTGGGTGATCCGTCGGCGGGGCCGGCAAAAGTTTCGTCGTTCCTCGGAGGACCTCGTCACTCCTCAAGCGTTCGCCGATCCCCGCCTCGCCTTCGCGCTGCAAGGAATCTCCTTGTACAACGCTGAACGCTGACAGCGAGGGGTCGCCCGTGCTCCGTGAGCCGGCGTAGCCGGCAAGCGCAGCCCCGGAGGGCGAAGCGCAGGCGGGTTCGAGCGAGTGGAGGCCATGGATGGCCGGAACGAGCGTCCGGCGACGGGGCACGGGCGACCCCGAAGCGACGCTTGGCCAAGCCCGACCCCGAAGCAACAAGACCGTCACTCGCTCCGAAGATAGGCAAGCAGATCGCGGATCTCGTCGAGCGTGAGGGTGTCGAGGAGCCCCTCGGGCATGAAGGAGACCTTCGACGGCGCCGATGATTCGAGGTCGTGGATGTCAAACCGCACCTCGCTCCCGCCGGGATCGTTGGGGTCGGTGGCGACCATCACCGTGTCGCCGGCCATGTTGACCGTTCGGCCGGTGAAGGTCTTGCCGTCAGACATCACATACTGCTGGAGGGCATACTGCTCGTTGATGACCCGGCTCGGCTCGAGGATGTTTTCGAGGATGTCTCGCGTGGAATAGCGGCGGGCGGCCGTCGTCAGATCGGGGCCGGCCCGTCCCCCTTCCCCCTGGAAGCTGTGGCAGACGATGCAGGCGGCCGCGGCGTAGAGCTTGCGGCCGTTGTTCGCATCGCCGCGGTGGACCACCTCGGTAGCAGGGGGGCTCTCAAGGTCGGCAACCAGTTCGTCGACGGACCATTTCTGGACAAACGTCCGCGACGTCGCTGGAAGGACGGCGGCCGGCTTCCGCGCGGCCTCGATCCGTGCCGCATTGAGCGCCTGCTCTTCTGGAGGGAGCATGGCAATCACTTGGTGGAGCAGCGAATCGCGGACGGCCCGGGCCGTGAAGCCTCCCTTCCAGTTCGGCACCCGATCGAGCACGAGATTCAGGAACCGCTCGCGGAAGGCGGGGGTCCAGGTCGAAGCAGTGGCCGAGGCGACGAGCGCCCGGACGTAGGTCACCTGCTCTTCCTGGGTGCGGGCGGCCGCGAGGAGATCGAGCGTGGGGGAAATGAATGTCGGGCTTTTGAGGGCCGCACAGAGAGCCACAATCCCCTCGTTGACGCGCCGGTCGGGAGAGGGGAGTGCGGGCTCGAGGGTTGCGATGAGCTTCGCTGCTGCCTCCGCCGGGAACATTCCGTGGCGCGAGGCAGAGATCGTCAGAATCCGCAGATACCAGGCCTGCTCGTCGGGAGAGAGCGCGGGAAAAGCGAAGCGGGAGAGGCTGCTGAGGATCTCCGGCTGGATGCCCTTGTCGCCGGCGGTAGCGCGGGCAAGGGAAAGGAGCGCCTGGAGCGCGGTCCGCGGCGCTGTCTCGGTGAGGGCCCGGGCCTTCCAGCTTTCGACCGGCTGCCATTCCAGCGCCGCGCGGGCGGCGGCCCGGATCGCCCGATCGGCATGGCCGAGGTTCGGCCAGGCGGCGGCGACGGCGGCCGGATCGGCCTGGCCATGAAAGCGCTCGAGGCTGATCCGCAGGTTGCGAAGCGCCGGCGCGGAGTCGTCGGGGGGAGAGGAGCTCGTGGCCGCCGCGGGAGCGCCGGTGGCTGTAACCCGATAGAGCCCCGACTGCGTGCCGCGGCCGCCGGTGAGGAAGTAGAGGGCGTGGTCGGTGGGGGAGACGGCGACATCGGCGATCGGGAGACCCTGCGCGCTCAAGAAGGGCTCGGCCTCGGCAGTGTGGGTGGCACCGTGGGGCTCGAGGTGAATCGCGAACATCCGTCCGTAGCTCCAATCGCAGGCGAAGAGGGCCTCGCGGTAGCGCGGCGGGAAGGCGGCGTCGAGGCCGAAGCAGATTCCGGTGGGGGAGCCGGGGCCGATGTCGAGGATCGGCGGCTGGATCTCCTCCCAGTCGGGCTTCCAGCTCCACAGCATCTCACCGGCCCGTCCTCCCCAGCCGCTGTCGCTGCCACTGAGGATCTGTCGAATCGCCGTGGGGCGGTAGTTGGGGAGCCCGAAGTCGTTTTCGAGATCGCTGTCGAAGGTGAACAGATCGCCGTTGCGATCGAAGGCGAGGTCGTAGCCGTTGCGGAGGCCGATGCAGATGACTTCCAGATTCCGGCCGTCGAGATCGGCCCGGGCCACCCAGCCGCCGCAGTAGGGACTCTCGCTGAAGGGAAAGTCCCAGCTGTCGCGGTTCCAGAGCTTCGGCGTCCGGACACGATCGCCCGGGAGGCCGTTGCGGTCGCCGCTGACGAGATAGATCGACTGGCCATCAGGTGCGGCGATGACGGCGTGGTAGCTGTGTTCATACCAGTTGGCTGCGTCGCCTGAGGCGCGGGGAAACTCGATGAGCGTCTCGGCGGCGTCGAGTCGATCGTCGCCATCGCTATCGCGGATCCGCAGGAGGAGGTCGGGGCGGAAGCGTTCGGGGTGGTGGTCGCCGTGTTGGATGGAATAGAGGGCTCCATGGATGAAGGCCATCCCTTGGGAATGCCCCCACACCTCGGAGACGATCTCCACGACCGGCTCGATGTTGGAGCCGATCGGCGGCGGCGTGATCCGGAACAGCCGCGGCCCCTGATCGGAGGCATAGATCCGGCCGCGATCATCGAAACAAAACGCCACCCACGATCCGAGGTCGCGTGGCACCGATAGGATCCGCTCGACGGCAAACCCCGCGTGGATCTCGATCTTCTCTGCGGGGGTCGCCTCTTCGGCGGCGACAGGCGTCGCGCCGGCGAGGCAGGCAATCACCACAAGCAAGTAGGAGGCGCGTGGCATGAAGAAGCTCCCGATGGCTGTCCCCAAAGCGTCCCATCCCGGGGAATAAGGGGCTATGAGTATACTGCCGCCCCTCGGATGGAGCTGCTGAAGAGGCGCGGAGAATCAGGGATGAAACGCTGGGTTGAAGAGCTGGCTGCAACGGATTTTCCCAAAGGCCGCCATTCCCAGGGGGGGCAAGACGGGGTTCTCGGAGCGATCTTCGCACAGACCGGCACGGTCAACACGCCGCCGCTGGCGGTGGAGTTCGGGTTTGACAGTGATTCGCTCACCGGTGGCTTCGGGTCGAATGTCGCCAATCTCGTCCTCCATCAGGGGTGGCGGGCGCTGCTCCTCGACGGCGGCCATGAAAACCCCGCCATCAATCTCCACCGTGAGTTTCTCACCGCGGCGAACATCGTCGAGGTGTTCACGCGGCATGGGGTGCCGCCGGAGCCCGATTACGTCTCGATCGATCTCGACTCGACCGACCTGTGGGTGTTTCGGGTGCTTTTGAAAAGCTTCCGCGCACGGGTGTTCTCGGTCGAATACAACTCCCACTTTCCGCTCGACGCGGCGATCACTTTCCCCGACGACCCGGCCGAGCGATGGCAGGAGGACCGGGGCTATGGCGTGTCGCTCAAGGCCCTCGTTCTGGTCGCGGAGGAGGCGGGCTATTCGCTCGTCAAGGTGGTGCCGAAACTCGACGCCTTCTTCGTCCGCAATGATCTCCTCGACGACGGCTCCGGCCGGCTCGCGCCCGAGCTTGAGACCTGGCGGGCGGCCACGTCGCTCTCCTTCCACGCGCCGCTGCGTGACCCGTCGCGCGTCGGCATCTTCCTCGACTACGAAGTATTCCAACGCACCGGCGGCGATTTGGCGGCGAGCCGAGCGGCGGCGCGGGGGGTGAGTGAGCAGTGCCTCCTCGGGGGAGGAGAAAAACGCGGCCCGGTGCGCCGCTTCCTCCGCGCCTGCAAGCGGGCCCTCGGGCGCCTCGTCGGGCGGTCGTGAGGCTGACGGACGCGACGACCGCACAGCGCCTGGAGAGCCTGTCGTGCTGACCGACTTGTTTCAGCCTGCCACCGGTGGCTTCACCGGTGTGGCCTGCCTATCGAGATCGGCGAGGCCAGTGCGGCCTTCATCGAATCACCGGCCGCGTGTAAATCGGCCGGCTCGTGCCACGGAAATCTCCGAAGAACCCTTCAGAGAGGAAGCGTCAGTCGTCAGGGGTTTGCTTGCAAACACCTTCTCTAGCCTCTCCTGAAACCACAGGGCAGCCTCTTCATACCCCAGCCCGACCGGCCGCGACTCCCAGACGGCCAGGTATGCGGCGTAGAGCGACAAGAAAGCAGTCCGATGCTCCCATTTGTCCAAGCACTCGCGGTGATACGCTGAGTCAGAGTAGGAACTAAAAAAGTGGCCATTTGGAACGAAGGCAGGGAAGGCCATCGCCTCACTGTTTGACTCGAGGCTCCTGCCGCAAAGCCTGCACTGTGTCTTTCCTTGGAAAACGATCGCCATCATGGAGATTTGGTGGCTGGCACGAATGGCATGAAGATAAGGCTTTAGTCTTTGGTCTGAAAGGGCTTGCATCAACTCGGCGCGTGGTTTGGTCATGAGCGGGTAGTTCTTCGGCCGTCGTTTTCGCACACGCTGTTCATGCCTGTCGGGCCGGAGTGGCAGCACCCGAATCCTCCGCAGCGGCAGGCCGGTCCCGGCTGCCACCAGCCATCGCAGGGCATCCACGAAGCTGATGCGGTCGGGCATGACGCCCCGCCGCTGGGCTGCTTCAAGCATCACCAGTCTCACGAGGTTGTACACGATTGCGAACATGGCCAACTCCTTATGGATGCCATCGACACTTTTGGTGCGAAGTACATCCATGTGGAGGGAGGTGGACCCCATTCTTTGGACAGATTCGGGCCTTGGATAAGGTGGAGTTGG
>JBBAVV010000083.1:0-16047 GCA_040397545.1 Pirellulales bacterium | reverse complement strand
CGACGCGAGCCAGCACCGTTGCCGGCGCTGGCTCGCGAAGGATGGAGGCGGCGGGAGTCGAACCCGCGTCCCGTGATGATTCAGAACAAACGTCTACGTGCGTATCCGGTCGATTTGAGTCTCGTGGATGCGCCCCCGGCCGACAGGGTTCGTCATCCACCAGCCAGGAACTTTTTTAGCCCCACCCGTACCCGGCGGTGGAATGGAGCGAGTCGGATTTGGCGACCGATTGGGAGGCCCTTCCGACTGGGGCCATCGCTCGGGGCTACTTAATTAAGCAGCCAGAGAAAACTGAGCTTCGGCAATTGAAGCTTGGTCGACTTTTAACGTGGCCAGCCGACCAACCACGACACGCAATCTGAACCTCTTGCATCCGGTCGAAACCAGTACGCCCCCTTGTCTCTCAAACCCCCAACCGGAGTCGGGGGGCTCAAGCGAATTTCACTCCCTCCATCGGCTGGTTGGCGGCCGGTTCGTCAGGCTTGGCTCTGAACCACCGGGAACACCCGGCGAATCAGCTCCAAAACCCCACGGAAACCAAACACAGGCCAGCGATCGAGGGACTGTCCGGGCCGGCTCGGGCCGGCTCGATCGTCCCGGAGCGGCTGGGGAGCCGTCCGGTGAGCGACTTTCCCATCCTAGCAAACCCTCGGGGCTGTAGCGGTCCTGGCGCTAAAAAGAAGGAAATTTCAGGGGGAAACCCTCCTCGACACCCCCCGGGGACGCCCCGGCGGGGAATGTTTGGGAGGTGACGGACACCGTTGTCCGCCCAGCCCGCCCAGAGCCCCGTTGACTCCCCTTCCATGGCATCCGTACTCTTCGCAATGTCTTTCGCGGCCAAGCCTTCCGCCGGCCGCACACCCTCTGGTGACACGTCCATGTGCGCCGCCCGTTCCTTCTTCGGCAAGCTCCGTCTCCCGTTGGTCGTTGTCGTCGGGCTCCTGCTGCTCGGTGCGGCACCGGCCCGGGCCCAGGATTGGGCCAAGCAGATGTTCTCGGAGACGAGCCACAACTTCGGCAACGTCGCCCGCGGCGCGAAGACGGAGCACCGCTTCGTGTTTCGCAACAAGTACAAGGAAGACCTCCGGGTCATCGGCGTGCGCACCAGCTGCGGCTGCACCACCCCGACGATCACGAAGAAAGACCTCAAGACCCACGAGACTTCCGAGGTCGTGGCGACGTTCAACACGAAGACGTTCCTCGGCCAGCACGGGGCGACTCTGACGGTCACCTTCGACAAGCCGTTCTTCGCCGAGGTGCAGCTGCGCGTGACGGGGAACATCCGCGGCGACGTGACGTTCGATCCGCCCTTCATCGATCTGGGTAACGTCGATCTCGGCAAGGGAGCCGAGCGGAAGGTGCGCGTCACCCGCTCTGGCAGCACGCCCTGGGAGATCAAGGACGTGCGGAGCCTGAACTCGAACTTCGCCGTCACCCTCTCACCGCCGCTCCACACCCCGTCGCAGTCGGCCTACGATCTCACGCTGAGCCTCAAGCCGGAGTCGCCCGCCGGGTACGTCAAGGGGCAGCTGCTCCTGGTGACCAACGACCCTCGTGCTCCGCAGATCCCGATGGATGTCGAGGGGCGCGTGGTCGCCGAAGTGACCGTCAGTCCGCAGCTGCTCGCCCTCGGGAGCGTGCTGCCCGGCGGCACGGTGACGAAGAACGTCGTCGTCCGTGCCAACCGCCCCTTCAAGGTCACCGGTGTGGAGTGCGGGCCCGACGGTTGCATAACCTGCCCGGTCAAGGAGACGCCCGCCCCGGTCCACATCCTCCCGGTGACGTTCCAGGCCGGCGAGGCGACCGGGAAAATCGAGCGTCAGATCCAGATCTCGACCGATCTCGGCGCCGGAGCGGTGCCCGTGGTGACAGTCCAGGTGACCGTCGAAGGGCAGGCCGGCGGCGCTGCTGAGCCTGCCGCGGCCCAGCCGACGGCAACGCAGACCTCGGCCGTTATCGTGCCGACGTCAGTGCTTCCCTGACACTCGGCGGCGGGCGGATCGGACGGGATCGACCGGAGCTGTGACAAAGCAGGCGGCCGCCATGGTGGGATTCTCACCGCGGCGGCCGCTCGCGTTTCCGGGGGCGGCGTCACCGCGAGCCGCGCGGCTGCCAGTCGCGGGGGGCAACGCCGTTGTAGACCGACAGCGGGCGGATGATCCGGTTGTCGCCGACCTGCTCGATGACATGGGCCGTCCACCCGCTCATCCGCGCGACGACGAAGATCGGGGTGAAGACGCGCACCGGCAGGCCGAGGGCATGGTAGACGCGGGCGGCGGGCCAATCGAGGTTGGGAAGGAGATGCTTGCGCTCGAGCATCATCCGTTCCACCGCGTCGGCCAACTGCTCGAGGGGGAGGCCCGCTCCATTCCCGACGAGCCGGCGGCACATCGCCCCCAGGATCCGGGCCCGAACGTCGCCGTCCTTGTAGACACGGTGGCCGAACCCCATCACCACCTTCCTGGCGGCGAACCGCTCCTCCAGCCAGGGGGTGACCCGATCGAGGGAACCGATCTCGGCCAGGGCCTCGAGCACCTGTTCATTGGCACCACCATGGAGCGGCCCCTTGAGCGCCCCGATCGCCGCCACGATCCCCGAATGCATGTCGGAACCGGTGGAGACGACCGTCCGTGCGGCGAATGTCGAGGCGTTGAACTCGTGTTCGGCGTAGAGGACGAGGGTCGTGCCGAAAATCGAGGCCTCCTCGGGGCTCGGCTTGCGGCCGGTGAGCCGCTCCAACAGCGCGCCGGCGATCGAGCCTTCCGGCCAGGGGGCCACCGGCCTCCCGGCGGAGAGATCGAGCCAGGCGGCGAGGATCGCCGGCACCTGTCCGAGGAGGCGCTCCGCCTGCCGCACGAGGCTTTCGTGCGACCCGGGCTGTTGGTCGAGCTCGATCTGCCCGAGGATGCTGACGCCGGTCCGCAGGGCATCCATCGGCGCGGCGTCGGGGGTGCGGGAGGCCAGGACCCGCAGTGCTTCGATGACGGTCGGATCGAGTGACGCCGCAGCCTCGTGCACCCGGCGGGTGAAGGCAGCGTGTTCGGCGGCCTTGGGCAGCTCGCCATGGAGGAGGAGGTGGGCGACATCTTCGAAGTCTCCCGCTTCCGCCAGGGGCCCGATGGCATAGCCGCGGTACCGGAGATCCCCGTCGAGCGAGCAGATCGCCGTCTTACCGGCGATGACGCCGGCGAGACCACGGGCGAAATCGTCGGGGCCGGAGGGGGATTTGGGGGCGGGGGCCGACATCAGGTGTCTCCTCGGGGGCCGGTACGGGACAGCCGGTCGATCGAGTTCGAATGCGCGGCGAGCTGGTTCGAGTGCGCGGCGAGCCAGGCCTGCGGATCGGCCGGGTCGTATTCGAGGAGCTCGTAGAGTTCCTCGCGGGTCTGCATGAGGTCGAGGAGGCTCTCCTGTGTCCCCTCGTCGCCGATGATGGCCAGAGCCGCGTGCATCGCTTGCATCGCCACGCGCATCAAGGTGACGGGGAAGAGGACCGCCGCGAACCCCAGGTCGGAGAGCTCGTCGACGGTCAACAGCGGGCCGACGCCGAACTCGGTCATGTTCGCCAGGAGCGGCGCCACGCCGGCGAAATCGCGGCCGATCCGGGCGAACTCGTCCCGATCCCGGGGGGCCTCGGGGAAGAGCCAGTCGGCGCCCGCTTCCCGGTAGGCGTGGAGCCTGGCGAGGGCGTCATCGAGGCCCGCCACGCCGCGGGCGTCGCTGCGGGCGATGATCACGGTGTCGGGGTTGCGGCAGCCGGCGCGGGCCGCGGCCACTTTCTCCACCATCTCGGAGGGCGTTACCACCTGCTTGCCGGCGAGGTGGCCACAGCGCTTCGTTCCCCCTGTCCCGCTGGCGGCCCCCTGCTGGTCCTCCAGTTGGATCGCCGCCGCCCCCGCCGCCTCGAGGACGCGGACGCATTCCTCCACCTCCCGCGGGCCACCGAAGCCGGTGTCGGCATCGACAACGAGGGGGATGTCGGCGGCCGCCGAGAGGATCCGAGTGTGGGCGGCGAGTTGGTCGAGGGTGATCAGCCCGATGTCGGGCACGGCGTGGAAGCCAGCCGAGAGCACCGCGCCGGAGAGGTACATCGCCTGGAAGCCCTCACGCTCGATCAGCTTGGCGACCAGCGCCATCGGTGCCCCGGGAATCGCCACCGTCTGCTCGGCGACGAGCCGGCGCAGAATCGTAGCCTGGGACATACCGGGGGGAACGGAGGAGTGATCCATGGAGACGCGGTATCCTGACGAGGCCTGCCTGCCGGGGCGTGACGGTGGAGCGGTCTCCCCGCGGGCGCCGGTTATAGGACCGTGCCATGCCCGAGAAAAGCGTCGCCTCCCCTGCCGCCGTCGCACCGCCGTCGGCGCGGCTCGTGTGGTTCGTGCGGTGGAGCTGCGAGGTCGTCCTCATGACCGCGATCTTCGCGGCGGCCGGAGCCTGGCCGACTCCCGACACCAACGAAGCCCACTATCTCGCCCGCGCCCGGCATTCCTGGGATCGGTCGTGGGGGGCGGGGGACTTCTTCCTCGAATCGCCGGAGGCCCATGGGGTGTTCTACCGGCTGCTCGGCCCGCTGGCCGCTTCGCTCCCGCTCGATCAGGCTGCGTGGATCGGCCGATGGCTCGGGTGGGGAAGCCTGGCCGCCGGGTTTTCGTTTCTCGCGGCGGCTCTGCTGCCGACGACCGGAGCGAGGATCCTGGCAGCCGCGTTGTTCTCACTGGCGGCCCGCCACACTCCTGCGGCTGGGGAGTGGGTGATCGGTGGCTGTGAATCGAAGGTCTTCGCCTGGGCCCTGGTGCTTGTCGGCGTCGGCTGGTTCGTCCGCGGCAGGTCGGCCGTTGCCTGGGCCTGGCTCGGGGCGGCCACGGCGCTCCACCCGCTCGTGGGCGGTTGGGCGATGGTGGCGTTGGTTCCCGCTGCGGTGATAGACCTTTATGGAAAGGGGCGTTGGCCCGGGGGCCGTGGCGTCGTGACCGTGACCGGGATGGCCCTGGCGGCTGGCGTGGGGCTGGCGGCCCTCGGGGTCGTCCCCGCCCTCGGACTCTCGGCGGGGACCGACAGCGCCGAACGGACCCGCGCGACGTTCACGTATGTCGTCGAGCGACTTCCCCACCATCTCCTCGTCCGCACCTTCGCCGAGGGCTTGGTGGCCCGGCATTGCCTCGCCATCCTCCTCTGGTGGCTCCTTCTGCCGCTCGCCGAGAAATCGACATCACGCTCGAGATTGGCCGTCTTCACGACCGCCTCCCTCGGGGTCTCGCTCGCCGGCTGCGCGGTCTCGCTCCTGGAGTTGGCGTGGCCCTCGGCGGCCCATGCGCTCCTACGATTTTATTGGTTCAGGCTCGCCGATGGCATCGTGCCGTTGGCGCTGGCCCTGGTGGCCACCGCCGCGCTCGTGGAGGGGCTCGGGGGGACGGTGCGTCGCCGGCTCGGCTGGATCGCCATCATCGGGATGCTTGCGGTCGATCTCGCCTTCGAGAGCCGTCATTGGCCCCTGCCGGGCCGGCCGGGGCTCGTCGCCCGGGCCGATCAGAAGGTCCAGGCTGCCGCCTGGCGGGATGTGTGTGCGTGGGTGCGTGATCATGCCCCCGCCGACGCCTGTTTTCTGACGCCGCGCGGGGCGACGAGTTTCCACTGGTACACCGGCCGACGGGAGGTGGTGAACTGGAAGGACATCCCGCAGGACGCGCGCTCGATCCTCGCCTGGCGGGAGCGGATCGTCGCCTGCTTCTCCGTCGACGGCTCGCTCAAGTCGCTCGTCACGAGCACGGCTGCGTTGGGGCCCGATCGACTCCTCGCCGCGGCCGGAAAGTACGGCGCCGACCATATCATTGTGCCGGTCAACGCCCTCGAACCCTTTCCCCTCCCCGGCGAGCCGCTCCACGTCGCCGGCGGCTATGCTGTCCACCGCCTCGATCCCCCCGCTGACACCTCACCATGAGCCACACCACACCCCCCGGTTTTCCCCCCGGCCTCGTCATCCCGATCCCGGCACCCCGGGGGGTGACGTTCGATCTCGATGGGCTTCTGGTGAACACCGAGGAGCTCTATCAGGATGTCGGCACCGAGCTGCTCCGGCGCCGTGGCAAACCGTTCGAACCGGAGCTCCTCGACCGGATGATGGGGCGGCCGCAGCAGGTGTCGCTGCGGATCATGATCGACTGGCACGGGCTGGATGACACCATCGAGGCCCTCGCCGCCGAGACAAAGGAAATCTTCACCTCCTTTCTCGATTCCCGGCTCGCACCGATGCCCGGTGCGGTGTCGCTCCTCGACAGCCTGGTGGCAGCCGGGATCCCGTTCGGCGTGGCCACCAGCAGCGGCCCAGACTTCGCCCACGACGTCCTTGGCCGCGTCGGCTTCCTCGACCGGATGGGATTCGTGCTCACCTGCGACGATGTTCGCGAAGGGAAGCCCCACCCCGAGATCTACCTCGCCGCGGCCGGCCGGCTGGGAGTGATCCCCCGCCAGATGCTCGTCCTCGAGGATTCCCACAACGGCTGCAGGGCGGCGGTGGCCGCCGGGGCGGTCGCCGTGGCGGTGCCGGGAGGCCACAGCCACCGTCACGCGTTCGATGGGGCGGCGTTCGTCGCCGCATCGCTCGCCGATCGGCGGATCTTCGCCGCGCTCGACCTCCCTCCGCCGCAGGGCTGACCGGACGGTCAGTCGATGGTGATGCCGAGCCGGTCGGCCTGGATCCGCAGGGCCCGCTGGAAGGCCGGAAAGGGATACGACCGCCCCCGACGGATCGCCCACAGGAAGGTCGAGTCGACCACCTTCGCCGGCAGTTGGCCCGCGCGGACCATCTCGGCGACCCGCGCCACGAATTCCACATCCTCCGGGCGGCGGGCCTTCAGGCCGGTAGTGAGGCGGCTTTCGAGGGTCAGTGCCGGTTTTTCTCCGTCGGTGGCGGGAGCGACGTCTTCGGCCCGGGCCTTGATGGCCGGCACAGGGGCTGAGAGAACGCCAGCCACGGAGGCGGCGAAAAGCAGAGAGCGCATGGATTCTTTCCCGGGCCGGGATTGGCCGGCGAGGAAGTAGGTCGCTCGGCCGCAGCGCGTCAAGAGAGGGTGGGGGGGCGATCGTCCTGGCCGCCGTCAGGTCCCGGCGGTGAAGCGGACGACGGCGTACGACTTCTTTCCGGACCGCAGCACGAGGGTCCTGCCGCCGGCGAGATCGGCCGCGGAAAGGCGGTGGCCAACATCGGCCATCCGCCGGTTGTTGACGTACGCGCCCCCCTGCTGGATCGTCTGCCGGGCCTTCGAGCTCGTCGCCGCCAGGTTCGTCCGCACCAGAGCGTCGATGAGCGATAGCCCCTCACCATCGAGCGACGAGCGGGGGAAATCACAGCTCGGCACGTCGGCGAAGATCTCGGCCAGCTGCCCGTCATCGAGGCCGTCGATCTCGGCTCCGAAGAAGATCGCCGTCGCGGCCCGCGCCGCCGTCAGTCCACCTTCGCCATGGACGAGCCGGGTGAGCTCCTCGGCGAGCCGTTTCTGGGTCTCCCGAGCGGCCGGGTTGGCGGTTCGGGCCTCGTCGAGACTGACCCATTCCCCGGGAGAAGCCACGGTGAGCCGTCGCAGGCAGCGGCCGGCGTCATCGTCGTCGAGGTTGATCCAGTACTGGTAGAAGCGATAGGGGCTGGTCCGTTTCGGGTCGAGCCAGATCGCCCCCGATGCGGTCTTCCCCATCTTCGTGCCGTCCGACTTCGTCAGCAGCGGGCAGGTGATCCCGTGGAGCTCGCGCGACCGCAGCCGGCGCCCCAGATCGATCCCCGCGGTGATGTTTCCCCACTGGTCGCTTCCGCCGATCTGCAGTCGGCAATCGAGGGCGTCGGAGAGGTGAACGAAGTCCCAGGCCTGGAGGAGCATGTAGCTGAACTCGGTGTACGACAGCCCGCCGTCACGCTCGAGTCGGCTCTTCACCGAATCCTTGGCGATCATCTGCGACAGCGGCACGTGCTTGCCGACATCGCGGAGAAACTCGAGATAGCCGACGCCGCGCATCCAATCGCCATTGTTGACGACATGCACTGGCTGCCCGGCCGACTCGAGGATCAAGCGGATCTGCCGCTCGACACCGGCGACATTGGCGGCCAGTTCCGCCGGCGAGAGGAGGTTGCGCTCCGCGCTGCGGCCACTCGGGTCGCCGATCATCCCGGTCGCGCCGCCGACGAGGGCCACCGGCTCATGTCCGGCCGCTGCCACGCGGCGGAGGAGGACGAGTGCCACCAGATGCCCGACATGGAGGCTGTCGGCCGTGGGATCGAAACCGGCATAGACCCGACGCCCCGGGGTCGCCAGCCAGGCCCGCAGGGCGGCGGCGTCGGTCGATTGGTGGACGAGGTCGCGGGCCTCGAAATCGGAGAGCAGGTCGGTGGCCATCGTGGGCTCCTCGGGGGACGGCTACCGCCACGTCCCGTCGTCGGCGAAGGGATGGTTGGGCCCGGAGAGCTTCGGCTTCGGCATCGCCTTGAGGGCCTGTTCCGCGAGGTGGAGGTCCTCGCGCGACGTGATCTTGAGGTTGATCGGCGAGCCGCGGACGACGGTCACCTTTTGCCCGACCGATTCGACGAGCTGCGCCTCGTCGGTCGATTGGCTGCCGGGATTCATCGCAAAGGCTTTCTCGAGGACCTGCCGGGAGAAGACCTGCGGCGTCTGGGCCTCCCACAGACCGGTCCGATCGACCGTCTCGAGGATCGTGCCGTCCGGGCCCACGCGTTTCAGGGTCCCCACGACCGGAATGGCGAGGATCGCCGCCCCGGTCCGGGCACCGGCCGCAAACACGGCATCGATCCAGGGGGCCGCGATGCAGGGCCTGGCGGCATCGTGGATCGCGACGGTGTCGATCGTCGGGGAGAGCTTCGCCAGCCCGTTCCGCACCGACTCACCCCGCTGGGCTCCCCCCTCGGCGAGGGTGATTCCCATGAAAGCGAGATTGGCGGCGAACTTCTCGACAAAGGCCTCGCGGTCCTCCGGCGCCACCACGATCACGACCTGCTTGACATCGCCACGCTCCAGAAACTTCTCCGCTGCGTGGAGCCAGACGGGCCGTCCCGCCAGCGGCGCGAACGGTTTCTTGTAGTTGGCGTCCTGGAAGCGGCTGCTCTGGCCGGCCGCTGCGAGGATCACACCGTAGGTGGGCATGGGATAACGACCGTCAGCGAGACGTTTCCTCGCTGCCGGCGATCGCGGAGTCCATCAGGAATCGCACCACAGCCTTGGCGGCAGGCTTGTCCTTGATCCACACGGCAAAAGCTTCGCCGCGACTGGCATAGAGGTCATGGAGCCAGGCCGGGGCCTCGGTCTTGAGCCAGGCACGGAACAGGAGCCAGCGCGGGTTCTCGTCGCCATAGACCTCACGGGCGACCCAGCACATGCCGCCGCCCATACCGCCACCACCCATGCCCATGCCACCGCCGCCCATGCCACCCATACCACCGCCACCCATGCCACCCATGCCGCCGCCACCCATGCCACCACCACCCATGCCACCACCACCCATGCCACCGCCACCCATGCCACCACCGCCCATGCCACCCATGCCACCACCGCCCATGCCACCGCCGCCCATGCCACCGCCACCGCCGGTGCCTTGGGCACCGCCGCCGGAGAAGTTGAAGGTGTAGACGGCACCGATGCCGCTGAACAACGGCTGGGCCTGGACACGGACATAGCGACGGTCGGCGGAGACGACCGCCGTACCAGTCATGCTGGTCCCTTCCTGGAGGTTGGTGATGACCGGCTGATATCCGGTAGCGCCGCCGCGGGTGAAAGGCAGAAACGGTGCCGTGTTCGAGGGAGTCCCCGAGATGCCGCGGCTGTGGGCCAGCGATTCGGCGGTGGCGGAATCACTTATCCCCCGCAACTGCTGGGCGAGGATCGCCTTGCTGACGCTCTGCTGGAAGGCGACGTCCTGCGAGACTTGGGCCTCGAACAAGGGCTGCCGCCGCCGGCCTTCGGGGAGATCGATCGTGAACATCGTGTCGTCGGCACCGATCGGCACCTGACGACGGATCTTCTGCTCCCGGTCGGTCCCGCGGTGGAGCGTCAGTTGGACCGTTACGGTGTCGGCCGTCACCTTGCCGTAGGCTTTGTGGATCAGGATCCGATAGGTGCCGGGGAAGGCCTCGCCGGCGATGTAGCGCTCCCGCTGCGTGGCGTTCGTCGGATCGGCGGGGAGATCGGTGTCGGCCAAGAGCGTTCCTCCCGACGTGGTCCGCGGCATGGCCAACGAGCAGACCGTGCCGGCCGGTTCCTCAACCACCATGTCGATGTCGGCGTCACCGTTCCAGGAAAACTCGATCTCGACGTCGCGCACGAAGGCCTCGTCGACGGCGGTGCGGAAGGCCTCGGCGTCGTCCACCTTTCCTTGCTTCTCGAGGCCGGAGATCGCCGCCTTGGCCAGCCGGGCGGCACGAGTCGCCATCTCCTGCTGACCAGCCGGCCATTCGTTGGAGAGCACGCCGGCGCAGGCCCACTTGAGGGCCTGGAGGTCGTTCTCCTTCGAGGCAATCGTCATGGCCAGCGCGAACGCCTCGCGGTTGGAAGGTTCGATCGTCGCCACCTGACGGCACAGCCGGATCGCCTGCCGCGACGAGCCGAAGCGGGCCAGGCACTGCGCGAGCGAGAGGAGATCGTTGGGGGATGTCGCGAAGTCGGCGCTCGACATCAGCGCCCGCTCGACCTCGGTCTTCGGCTTGCCGGCCGCCTCCATCGCGACGGCGAGGGCCTCGTACATCCACGGCTCCGATTGGCCGCAATTCACCGCCGCCGAGATCAACTCGGCAGCCCGATCGAAACGGCCGGCATTGCCGAGCTCGACGGCAGAAATCCGCAGGCGGGCGAGCTTGCCGGCGCTGGCCCGAGCGGCGATCGGATCCCCCGCCTGGGAGCCTTCGCCAGAGGCATCCTCCGCGGCCGCGGAGGGCTTGCCGGCCGGAAGGAGGAAGGCCCTGACGGCGGCCCGCAGATCGCGGGCCGCGAGGAGATCCGCGGGGAGCCCGAGATCACTGCCGGCGGTTCCCTCGGAAGCCGGCGGGGTGCCGTCGGCCGGCGACGGCTGGTCGGTCGCCGCGGCATCGGTGGGAGCCTTCTTCGGCAGCCGGGCCTTCGTGCCCGGCTTCTCCCGCATCCCGACGCGCTCGCCGGGGCCGGGATCGGCCACCTGGAACATACCCCCACCCATGCCACCACCGCCCATGCCACCCATGCCGCCGCCACCCATGCCACCCATCATCCCGCCGCCCATCCCGCCGCCCATGCCACCACCCATGCCTCCGCCTCCCATCATCCCCACGGGGATGACGAGGTCGGCAACCGGATAGACCTTGATGATCATGTTCTCGGCAGCCTTCTCCTTGGTGGTGATCAGCATCACCTCGTCCTTGATGAGGTAGGTGAGATCGATCTCGCCGAGGAGGAGCCGCAGCGCCGAACGGAGCGACACGCCGGAGATGTTCTTCGTCACGGGGGTGTCGAGATCAAGCCCCGCATCATCGAGGGCTTTCTGGTCGAGCTCGATGGGGATCCCCTGGGAATCCTTGATCTGGGCGATCACGTCACGGAGCGAAGTCTCGTTGAACTCGAAATTCTCAACCGGCTTGTCGAGGGCCTCGTAGATCCGCTTTTCGGCGCTCCCGGGATTGCCGAGATCGACCGACTTGTACTTCTCACGGAGCCGCGTGATCTCCTGCCAGCGTGCGGCGCTGGGGTAGATGATCGGCGGCTCGTCCGGGTAGGGGATCGAAGCGATGTCGGCCAAATGGAGGACATCCATGAACCCACGCTGGGTGTCGCGGCGGATCCGGACGTTCTCCGTGTCGTAGTCGAGGATGCGGGCGACGAGCGGCGCGGTGACGCCGATCTCCCGGGCCGTCATCGGGACGCCACGGTTGGCGTACAGTGGCGGTGCCTGCTCGGCGATCTCCTTGGCGACAAGACGTTCCGCCTCGGTGAACTTGTCGGTGGGCTGCTGGTACCCGACGCGGATCCCTTCTTCGACGAGGGCGTGATAGCGCTCGGAAAGCTGCTTGATACGGTCTTCGCGACGCCGTAGCTCGCCGTCGAGTCGGGCCCGCTCCTGGGCGATGGCGTGGTTGCGATCGGCCACCAGGGCCCGCTCGGCCCGCTCGCGCGAGCGGACGATCGAGTCGCGGATCGAGATCTCGATCTGCCGGCAGAGCCGGTCGCGGGTCGCGGTGTCGAGGTCCTCGGCGGCGAGCACCTGGCGCTGGAGATCCTTCAGATCGACACGCGTCCGGTCCGGATCGACCGTGCAGGTCTGGCGGGCCGTGCGGAGTCGCACCGCCACTTCCTGCTCGATCTGCTGGGCACGCACCTTCCGCATCCGTGCGAAATCGGCAAGCTCGCTCTGCTGCTCGCCGGCAGCGAGATCGCCTTCGGCAGGGGGAGCGCCATCGGGGAAGGTCGCTTCCACCGGCGGGAGGCCAGGGCCCCCGAAGCCGACGACGGTGTCACCTGGGGCAGGGAGGGGATCCCCTTCGGCAGCATCGCTTCCGTCGCCATCGGCCTGCTGGGCCTGCTCCTCTTCGAACAGCCCCTTCTGGGCCGCGGTGAACATCACCCAAGCATCGACGTTGTCGGGATCCTTGCGGAGCGAGGCATAGGCCAGCCGCATCGCCGAACCATGAGCCCCGGAAGCCTCTGCCTGCCGGGCCATCTTCACCAGGGCCGTGGCCTCTCCCCGAATCACGTTCCGGGTGACGTCGAGACCCTCTCGGCCGAGCGTCGGCAGGTAGACGCCGTCGGTTTCGCGGGCGTTGCGGTAGAGCTCCTCGACGTAGGCATTCTCGGGAATCGGTGCCGCAGCCGGGATCGCAACCTCGGTCTGACGCTGCCGCACGGCACCATCCCGCGGGGTGGCCACTTCGAGGACGAAGTCGAGCCGCGCCCCCTCGAGGCCACCCTCCACGAGAATGACGGAATCGCGGTCGGCACGGAGCGGCGGGAGATTGCCCGGGAGCATCCGGAGCCGGGCATCGGGGGCCTCGGCGGAGAGCACGACATCCTCGGGCCAGGCAACCGGTTGAACGGCCGCGGAGGCAATCCGCGCACCGGCATCGGAGGGAGAGATGGTGGCATCGGGGACGATGAGCATTCCCCCGGTCGCGTTGGCGATCGCCGCCAGGCTCGGCCAATTGACCGCTGGCCCGACGCCGACAGCCGAAACACTGATGCGTTTGTTCTTCAGGATCGTCAGGAGATGTCGGAACTCGGCCGTGTCGACCCCTGCGATCCCCGGTCCGTCACCGATGTAGACGATGGCGCGCGGCGCCGGCGAAGCCTCGAACCGTTCGGCAGCGCCCTCGAGCACGGCCACCATGTCGGTCGATCCCAGCGGCGTGCGGACTTCGAGCGCGGAGACCGCGGCCCGGCTCCCCGGCGACCGCGGGCCGGTGAATTGCTGGGAAAGGGGCACGCAGGAAATGTCGGCGGCGGCGACGAGGAACCGATCGTCGTCGCGGGCTTTGTCGAGGAGGGCGGAGACTGCCCGCGCGGCGTTAACGCGGTGCTCCCCCGACTGATTCGCCGACGTGTCGACGAGGACAACCACATCGGCCGGTGCCGCGGTGTCGGCCAGCGCCGTGGGGCGCAGGCCGATCGCCGAGACCGGCAGCGACGCTTCGTCACGTTGGAAGGTCTCTACGAACGTCACCGCGACGCCGTCATCGGCAGCCGTGGCCAACGGCATCAGCGCCAAAGCGCCGATGAACAGGGAGACGGTCGCCGGGAAAATGGGCTTCGACATGGTCCCTCCAGAAGGGCCGGATGCGTCATGCAACCTCGGCCTGTTGCGAAAGCATATTTACTCCCCCCTGTTACCGCCAACGTCGATCTCCCCGGGATTCGCCCACTTTTGGAAGATTGTTCCCGGCGGTTGGGGTGCGGATGGATCGGTAGCGAACGACGCGCCCCCGGCGTTTCCCACCTTCGCCGGCTGCTCAGCCTGGTGGGATCGCGGTCGGGGTGGGGGTGGAAATCGCCGGGGGAGACGATGTTGGTCCGGCGGGGACTGGCCGCCATACTCGACTTCGCGCCTGGATGGTGCCGTTGCCGAGCCTTGTCCCGAGGGATGCCATGACACGATCGCTGGGGTCGCCTTTGCCAGTGCCCCGCTCGGTTCGGATGTTGGGATGGTTCGGGTTGACGCTCTTGGGAGGAGGTCTGCACCCCTTCGTGGGCACGGCTTCGGCCCAGGCGTTGGCCCCGCCGGTCCCCCGCCCCGCCGTCGGAACCGACGTTCCCCGGGGCGGTCCCGCGGCATCGCCGACCGACGGGGGGAGGGGTTTCACACCCGAAGAGCTCACCAACATCGCCGTTTACGACGCGGTCAATCGGAGTGTCGTCAACATCAACACCAAGGCGACGGTGTCGGCCGGCCTGTTTCTCTTCGAGGTCCCCTCCGAAGGGGCCGGATCGGGCATCGTTGTCGACAAGCTCGGCCACGTGCTGACGAACTACCACGTCGTCGAGGGGGCGAAGGAGATCCAGGTGATGCTCTATGACGGCTCATCCTATGCCGCCACGATCGTCGGCCACGACCCCGCCACGGATGTCGCGGTCATCCGGGTGGCAGCCCCGGTGGAGGTCCTCGAGCCGGTTCACTTCGGGAGCTCGAGCGATCTTCGTGTTGGGCAACGCGTGTTCGCGATCGGCAATCCGTTCGGCCTCGAGCGGACGCTGACGACCGGGATCATCTCCAGCCTCAACCGATCGCTGCCGGCCAGAAATGGAAGGACGATCAAAGCGATCATCCAGACCGACGCGGCTATCAATCCAGGGAACTCCGGTGGCCCGCTCCTCGACAGCTCGAGCCGGTTGATCGGCATGAACACGGCAATCGCCAGCCGCACCGGCCAGAGCTCCGGGGTCGGATTTGCGATTCCGGTCGGAACTCTCGCGCGGATCGTGCCCCCTTTGATCGAGCGGGGAAAGGTGATCCGTGCCGATGCCGGCGTCGCCAGGGTCTATCAAACCGACCACGGCCTCGTGGTCGCCTCGCTCGTCCCCGACGGCCCGGCGGAGCATGCCGGGATGAGGGGCTTCAGGGTGGTCCGGGAACGGCGTCGGCAGGGGCCTTTCTTGGCCGAAACAGAACGAGTCGATCGCAGCGGGGCCGATTTGATCGTGGCCGTCGGTGGCGTGGCGGTCAAAAATGCCGACGACTTCCTTTCGCAGGTGGAAGCACGTAATCCGGGGGATGAAGTACTGATCACCGTGGAACGGGAAGGGCATCGTCTCGATCTGCCGGTCGTGCTGGCTGCGGAGCGATAGATTTACCCCCCCCGTAAGATGGGATCCAGGTGCTGGAAAGTCTCAATTTCAGCCGGTAAAACGCCGAGAAATAATTTTCTCGAACAGACCCGTTGACCCGAGCGTATGGTTTGATAGATTTCGTCCTCCCGCCGAGAACGTCTGACCTCCTTCGGGTTGTCTACGGCGTCTGGCGGGGTCGTTCTTTGACAATTCGGCAGTTGATCTCTTTCAGTTTCGGCCGGCACGCGATCGTGACCGGCACCGACCACAGAGATCCCGGAGGCGTCGGCGAGGCTTTGGCTTCGCTTTTTCGTTTTTGGGTGATCGGGTCGGGAACAAAGTAGAGAACACAGACAGATTGAACCTCTCGAGGTTTGTCTCGGCGAAACAAAAGCCCCGAAGCAATTCGGGGTCAATGAAGAACCAACAAATTGAAGGGTTTGATTCTGGCTCAGAATGAACGTTGGCGGCGTGGATTAGGCATGCAAGTCGAGCGAGAACCGTAGCAATACGGGGACAGCGGCGAAAGGGACAGTAATGTGTAGGTACCTACCCTGAGGTTCGGGATAGCTGCGGGAAACTGCAGGTAATACCGAATAATGTCTCCGGACCAAAGGTGTGATTCCACCTTAGGAGGGGCCTGCATCCTATTAGCTAGTTGGTGAGGTGACGGCTCACCAAGGCAACGATGGGTAGCGGGTGTGAGAGCACGACCCGCGTCATTGGGACTGAGATACTGCCCAGACACCTACGGGTGGCTGCAGTCGAG
>JBBAVV010000082.1:0-16275 GCA_040397545.1 Pirellulales bacterium | reverse complement strand
GTCTCGGTGACGTAGCTGATGTCCTTCGAGATCAGCGACTCGACCTCGAGCTTGAAGCCGTTGGTGAGCATCGCGGCGATCTCCTTCTGCCAGGCCTTCTTCTCGGCAAACCACGGATAGGCCGCGATCTGCTTGGCCCGCTTCACGTCGGTGTCATTGAGCGAGATCTGCACACTCTGGGAAAGCTTGCAGCGATCGTAGTCACGCGACCGCAGACCGAGGAACTTCGCCTCCGGGATCGCCATCCGCTTCGATTCGTAGGCGAGGTTGATCGAGCCCTGCTTCAGAACGGAGTAGATGTAGTAGCCCCAGGGATCGTTGTCGAGGAGGCAGTAGATCGGGAGCTTGAGCTCGTGGTGGAGGCGATGGAGCATCCGACGGACGCCGCGCGGGGGCTGGCCGCCGCCATGGGTCAGCAGGCAGTTGTACTTCCGCCAGAACTTGTCCTCGTTGAACCGGCGCCAGACGGTGTCCTTCTCGACGTGGAGGATGAACTTCGCATCGCACGACTTGAACTTGATGACGTTCGCCTCGACGATCGATGGGATGCTGTAGCCCCCCGACCCCATCCGGGAACAATCGATCTCGTCGCCGTCGTCGATGAGCGCGATCGGGCCCACCATGCCGCCGCGGTTGCTGGCGTAGACATGGAGCTCCTCGCGGAGGCTCTGGAGCGTCACCTCGAGATCCTCGATGATCGGATCGCATTCCTCCTGGGTGGCGAACGTCTCCTCGCGCGTGCCCTCGATCGTGTGCTTGAGGAGGTAGTAGAGACCTCGGATGCTCGTCGACTTCTGCTGGTCGATGAGCGCCTTGCAGCCGGTGGCCACGAGGAGCGTCTGCATGTAGCTCTTCGCCTGGGAGAGGTTGAAGAGCTGGCGGCTGTTGGTCTGCCCCCCCATCTCGATGATCTTCCGCGCCTTGTTGAAGCGGACGTTGGAGAGCGTCCGGGCGGGGATCTCGAGCTGCGGGTCGCGGCGCTTGACGGCCGAGTCGGCCACCCGGTTGGCCAGGTCGACGATCTGGCCGAGGGTCTTGGCGTCGACGGGGGGAAGTTTGACGGCTGGCTTCTTCGCAGCGGGGGGGGCCAGGACGGACCCGGCTGGGGTCTTGGCGGAAGCGGAGCGTTTGGGCTTGGCGGCCATCGGCGGTACCATCGGGTCGAGGGGATTGCCGGGAAGACCCGGTCGGCCGGTATCCTACTCTCGGCGTCCGCCCGGGGCACGATCCCGGAAGACGGCGATCAGCTCGGGGGCTGTTCGGTCCGGACGGCTCGGCAACACAGCAAAGGAGCAACGCGATGACCGCGATGACGAGGACTCACGGCACGATCTTTTCGATGGGGCTCGTGGCAGGCTGTCTGCTCGGGGCCTCCGCGCCAACGCCCGTGTTCGCCCAAGGGGGAGTAGGCCTTCTCGCCAAGCCGCTCGATGAGCAGGCGCGGCCGAATCCGCTCCAGGGCTTGCCCCAGGGAGCGCAGAACATGGCCCAAAACTTTGCCAATGGCGGCGCGCCCCCTGCGGCCCAAGCGGCAGCCCCGGCTGCGGACGGCCCCGAAGCTTCGATCATGTCGGTGAAGTACATCCCCGCGTACTTCATCACGATCCTCGCCTCCGGCCTCGGCCTGTTCGCGGCCTGCAAGTTCAGCGGTCGGCGCCGCGACGTCTAGCCTTCAGCTGTTGCGTCGGATCAGCAGCGGACGTCGTCGGCCCGTCCGACAGCCTTCATCGTGCGGAGAAAGTGGGGGCCAGCCTCGAGGGGCGACTCCGCCGGAGCATCGACTTTGACGCGCTCGGCACTCCGCCGCAGGTGCGGGGCATGGAAGAACTCGGCGATCCGCCCCACCACGGTCTCCTGCTCCTCCGGCCGGAGCTCGGGGTAGATCGGCAGGGCGAGGGTTTCGAGGGCGGCCTTCTCGGTCTCTGGCAGGTCGCCGACACCCCAGCCGAGGTGGGCGAAGCACTTCTGGAGGTGGAGCGGCACAGGATAATAGATCTCGGTGCCAACGCCGCACTTCGCGAGGTGGGTTCGCAGGGCGTCGCGCTGGCCACCGCCGATGCGGACGACGAACTGGTTCCAGACGTGGCGGCCGCGGGGTTCGTCGGTCGGCACAGTGACGTGCCGGTCGAGGTCGTACTCCGCGAACAGTTCGGCGTAGCGGGCTGCATTCTCCTGTCGCCCGGTCGTCCAGCGGTCGAGGTGGGGGAGCTTGACCCGCAGGACCGCGGCCTGGATCGAGTCGAGGCGGCTGTTGATGCCGACGACCTGGTGGTAGTAGCGAGGCTCCATCCCGTGGACTCGGAGGAGCTTGAGCTTCGCGGCGAGGTCGTCGCGCGTGGTCGTCATGAAGCCGCCATCGCCGACGCCGCCGAGATTTTTCGTCGGATAAAAGCTGAAGCAGCCGATGTCGCCGAGGCCGCCAGTGCAGCGTCCTCGCCAGGTGGAGAGGATCGATTGGGCGGCGTCCTCGATCACCGGGATGCCGGCGCCGTTGGCGATCGGCATGAGCGCATCGATGTCGGCGGTGCGGCCGAAGAGATGGACAGGGATGATCGCCTTCGTGCGCCGGCTGATCTTCCGCTTCACGTCGGCCGGGCTGACGAGGTAGGTGACGGGATCGATGTCGGCGAAGATCGGCACGGCGCCGAGTCGCGTCACGGCGCTGGCGGTTGCAAAGAAGGTGTAGCTCGGCAGGATCACCTCGTCGCCGGCCTTGATGTCGAAGGCCATCAGGGCGAGGAGCAGGGCGTCGGAGCCGGAGGCGCAGCTGATCGCGTGCGGCACCCCCAGAAGCCGAGCCAGGTCGGTCTCGAGATCGGTGACGTCGGGGCCGAGGATGAACCGGCCTGAATCACACACCCGCTCGATCGCCGCGCGGATCTCGTTCCTTAAAGTCGCGTACTGGCGATCGAGGGCGAGGAGCCCGACCTGCGGCAGGAATCCCTGCGTCTGGTCGGAGGCCACCGACGGGTCGGCGGGGGAAGCTGGGGGAGTGTTCGTGCGGATCATGATGTCCTGCTCCGGTCCTGGCCGCGTACGGGGGGGGGCGTCAGCCGGAATGCCTCGACACCCGGCCGCCCTCATCGACGTGCGTTCGTGATCGTCACAATCGTCACGGCCGCTGAAGTCAATCGGACGGCGGTTTCCTGGGGCCCCCTGCCTCGCTGACCAACGCGGTCTCGCCGGGGCCCGAAGGGCTGGAAAAAGGGGGAATAGGGGAGGTTTCCACCCCCAGTCAAGGCCAGGGACGCGGTCGTGCCGTGGGGAGAAGGCGGCAGGCCGCCGCCGCGCATCACCGTGGCGCGGACGGGGAGACCGGTCGGCAGATTGGGGGCTTGGGGAGGGTGACGCTGCTTCGGCCGATGGGGAGATCGGGCGCGATCCCCTCTGCAAGGTTTGACACCACCCCTCCAACAACCCTAGATTCCTTCTGTTTCCAGCTCGCCGTTGGTGCTTTCCGGGCCATGCCGCTGTCGAGGATCTGATGATGGCCCGAGGCGGCAGGAACCGGCTGGGCGTTTCTTCCCGATGATCACTCCGGCGGCCATTGGGGCCGTCATCGGGGTTGGCCGGGACTTTGCAGGGGGAGTCGAGCGGAGTCCGGGGGATGCTGTCCCGGGGCCGCGAGTCGGATGGCAGCCATGACGCTCATCGATCTCGGGCCGATTGCCCAGAAACTCGACCTGCCTGTCGGCGGTGTCGATGCGGTGGTCCGACTCCTCGACGAGGGGAACACCGTTCCCTTCCTCACGCGTTACCGGCGCGATCAGACCGGAGGACTCGACGAGGTCGAGATCCGGCGGGTCGCGGAGGTGGTCGCGAAGGCCAGGCAGATCGCCGACCGCAAGCAGACGATCCTTCGCACGATCAAGGGTCAGGGCAAGCTCACCGAGGCGCTCGAGCAGCGGATCGAGGCTGCCGCGAGCACCAAGCAACTCGAAGACATCTATCTTCCCTTCAAGCCACGGAAACTCTCGCTGGCGGAGATTGCCCGGCAGCGGCGACTCGAGCCCCTCGCCCGCGAGATTCTCGCCGCCGACCCGGCGGCAGCCGATCTCGACAAGCGCGCCGCCGACTTCGTCGATGCCGACGGCCAAGTGGCAACGGTCGCCGATGCCCTCCTCGGCGTCGGGCACATTATCGCGGATGTGTTCGCCGAGCGGGCCGATGTCCGCCAGGCCCTGCGGGCGATCCTCTCCAAGCAGGCGCATCTCACCAGCCAGCGGGTGGAGACGGAGGGGAAGGCCCTCTCCAAGGACGAAAAGCACTATCGCGACTACTTCAAGTACTCCGAGCACATCCAGCGGATACCCCCCCACCGCGCCCTGGCGATCAACCGTGGTGAACGGGCCCGGTTGCTGAAGGTGCGGATCGAGGGGCCTGTCGACGAGATGCAGGCGGCGGCCGAGGGGCTTCTGGTCGATCCGGCCCATCCCCACGCCGATTTTCTCCGCGGCTGTGCCCGTGACTCCGTCACCCGCCTCGTGCTCCCGAGCCTCGAACGGGAAGTCCGCCGGGAGATCACCGAATACTGCGAGGGGCACGCCGTTACCGTGTTCGCCCGCAATCTGCGGAATCTCCTCCTCCAGCCCCCGGTCAGTGGCAAACGCGTGCTCGCCCTCGATCCCGGATTCAAGAGCGGCTGCAAGGCGGTCGTGGTCGACGAGTGCGGCATGCCGCTGGAGCATGCCGTGCTGCCGATCATCGGCCAAAAGGAGAAGCGCGAGGCATCCGGCGCACGGATCGTCGAGCTCGTCCAAAAACATGGCGTGAACGTGATCGCGGTCGGCAATGGCACGGCCGGTCGGGAGACCGAGACACTCGTCGCCGAACTGGTCACCGGCCCCCTCCAGGAGACCGATGTTGCCTACTGCGTCGTCAACGAGGCGGGGGCGAGCGTCTATTCGACGAGCGCCTATGCCCGTGAGGAGCTCCCCAGCCACGAGGCCGCCGTCCGTGGTGCGGTGTCGATCGGCCGTCGTCTTCAGGACCCGCTTTCCGAACTGGTGAAGATCGAGCCGGCGAACATCGGCGTCGGGCTCTATCAGCACGACGTCAAGGCCCGGCACCTGAATGCCTCGCTCGACGCGGTTGTGGAGAGCTGCGTGAACTTCGTCGGCGTCGATGCCAACACCGCCAGCCCCGCGCTCCTCCGCTACGTCTCGGGGCTCAACCAGACGATGGCCAAAGGCTTCCAGGAATGGCGCGCGAAGCATGGCGCCTTCACCAGCCGGGCGCAGTTCCTCGAGGTGCCGGGATTCGGTGAGGCGGCGCATGTCCAGGCGGCCGGATTTCTCAAGATCACCGGCGGCAGCAATCCATTCGATTCCACCTGGATCCATCCGGAGAGCTACGAGGTCGCCGCGAAGGTCCTCGAGCGGCTCGGCGGATCCCCAGAGGATCTCACCAACCGGCAGCGGGCCGGGGCGCTGGCCGAGAAGGCCGCGGCCCTCGATCTGCCGAGCCTCGCCGAGGAGCTCGGCGTCGGCCGCTTGCTGCTGGCCGACATCGTCGATCAGCTCGCCCGTCCGGGGCGCGATCCCCGCGAGGATCTCCCCCCGCCGTTCTTCAAGAAGGGGGTTCTCAAGCTCGAAGATCTCCAGGTGGGGATGGAGCTGCACGGCGCCGTGCTGAACGTCGTCGACTTCGGGGCGTTCGTCGACATCGGGCTCCACGACAGCGGGATGGTCCACATCAGCCAGCTGTCGCGCAAATTCGTCGGCGATCCGCACGACATCGTCAGCGTCGGGCAGATCGTCAAGGTGTGGGTGCTCGAGATCGACAAGAACCGCCGGCGTGTTGCCCTGACGATGATCCAGCCCGGATCGCCCGATCCACGGGGTGGGGGCCGGGGCCCGCGTGGTCGCCGCGGCGGCCAACAGGCACAGGCCGTAGGGGGGGCCGCTGCCGAGGGAGCCTCGGGCTCGCGCCCTCCGCGTCGGCCCGAGGGCGCGGTGCAGGGGCAGCAGGCCGCAGGTGGCCCGCCGCCTGGTGGCCGCTCCGGTCAACAAAACAGCGGCCGTGGCGGCGATCAGGGGCGCCCTCCGCGTCAGGGGCAGCCGTCTGTGGGCGGGCGTGGGCAGGCGGAAGGTGGTCGTCCTCCCCGGAGCCTTGGCGGGCGCCGCGACCAGCCGCGTGCCTCCCAGTCGGCGATGGGGCGCGTCTACGAATCGAAAAAGACGGGCCGCGATGCGGCGCCGATCACGAAGGCACAGATCGAGGGTAAAGAGCCGCTGCGAACCTTCGGCGCGCTGAAGCAACTCTTCACCACTCTCCACGAGCCCCCCGTCGTGGAGCCGGCGGAAGCCAAGCCACCCGCGAAGGTGAAGCGGAAGCCCGCCGCGACGGCCCCGGCGACGCCCGGAGCCGAGGAAACCTCGCTCACCGGGATCGCTGAGATGCCGCCGGCCGAGGTGCCAACTCCAGTCCCTGAGGCACCGACAGAGCCCGGCGCCGACCAGAGTGATCCGCCGGCCGTTTGATCGGCAACGAGGCGATCACGCGGGCTGATGGCGCGGCAAGATTCTTGGCCGCGGCGATTGTCACCGTGGCGCGGGCCTTGGCAATCGTCAGGACGCCAGGTTGACGGCTCGGTTGGGGCCCGTGTGCTGAGGCCCAAAAAGAGCGGGTGAATCACCGTTCGCGGAACGTGATCCTGCCCTTAGTGAGGTCGTAGGGGGAGAGCTCTACCTTCACTTTGTCGCCAGGAACGATACGGATGAAGTTTTTCCGCATCTTGCCGGCAACGTGGGCGTTGACGATATGCCCACCGGTGATCTGCACCCGGAAGCGGGTGTTGGCGAGGGCCTGCGTGACGACCCCCTCCACTTCAAGAGCTTGTTCTTTTTCGGCCATGGATTCCCGGATCTGAACGGAGCGGCAGGAAGGCTTCCCCACGGGTTGCCTGGTTTCAAGCCAGGAATGTACCCCGCCCCGGCGGGGCGGTCCAGCACGGATCTCCGGCCGGGGGTGGGTGTCCGGCCGGAGGAGGGAGCTCAAAAGCCTGGAAACCAGCGGTCATCGGTGCCCCCAACGCGTGGTCGGTGCGTGGCCAACGCGTGGCGGAATTGATCCGTCCTGCCGGGGGGTGATCAGTCGTCGCCGACGGCCGTGGGGGCCGAGCCCGAAGCGTTCCACCGCAGGTAGGCATCGAGGAAACCGTCGATGTTGCCGTCGAGGACGCTCTGGAAGTTGCCGACGTAATGCCCTGTTCGCTGGTCCTTTACCCGCTGGTCGGGGTGGAGGAAATAGTTGCGGATCTGCGAGCCGAAGCCCGTCTTCGGTTTCGACTGGTGCTGGGCGTGCTTCTCCTGCTCCCGCTTCTCCTCCTGGATCCGCGCGATCCGGGCACGGAGCATCTTCAGGGCGGTGGCCCGGTTCTTGTGCTGGCTCCGTTCGCTCTGGCACTGGACGACGATGCCGGTGGGGAAGTGGGTGATGCGGATGGCGCTTGATGTCTTGTTGACGTGCTGCCCTCCGGCGCCGCTGGCCCGGAAGACGTCCTCGCGGATGTCGTCGTCGTTGATCTCCACCTCGGTGTCGTCGTCGGGGATTTCCGGGGCGACGTCGACGGCAGCGAAGCTCGTCTGTCGCTTCCCTTCCGAATTGAAGGGGCTGATCCGGACGAGCCGATGGATCCCCGATTCCCCCTTCAGATGGCCGTAGGCCCACGGGCCACGGATGGCGACGGTGGCGCTCTGGATCCCCGCCACCTCGTCGTCCTGGCGGTCGAGGAGCTCGATGGAGAATTCGTGCTTGGCGGCCCAGGCGGTATACATCCGCAGGAGCATCTCGGCCCAGTCGTTGGCATCGGTGCCGCCGTCGCGGGCATTGAAGCTCACGAGGGCATCGGAGGCGTCGTGGGGGCCGGAAAGGAGCGAGGCGAGCTCGAGGGCATCGAATTTTCGCTCGAGGCTCTCCGCCTCCAGCAGAAGCTCTGCTTCCAGCGATTCATCTTCGCGGGCGAGCTCTTCGAGGGCCTCGAGATCGGCGCTGGCGGCGAGCGCCTCGTCGAGCGGCTTCAGGATCGTGTTGACCGCCTTCAGCTCGGCAACGGTTCCCTGGGCCTTCTCGGGACTGTCCCAGAACCCGGGCTGGGACATGGCGTCTTCGATCCGCGCAGCGTGCTTTTTGCGCCCAGCCCAGTCAAAGAGAGTCTCGGAGCTGGAGGAGGCGGGCGCGGATCGTGCTTGAGCGGGTATGTAGTGCTGTGTCCATGGGGCGGATTGTACGCACAAGCGCCCCCGCGGAGAAGCGGAGGTTTTCGGGGGTGGGGGGGCTACGGCCGGTCGAAGAGAGGTGGGAAATCTGGGGAGTCGCTCGCCTCCGGTCGTTCAGCTCCGCTGCACGCGGCTCCCTGGCAGCCGGCGGACGAGCCTGCGCATCTCGAGGACGGCGATCGTGGCAAGAACCTGTGAAGCGGCCAGCCCAGAGCCGTCGACGACCATGTCGATGGCGATGCCGGCGGCCCCACCGGCGCTGACAAGATCGAAGATCGTCCGCTCCAGCCCGTCGAGCTCGAGCTCCGCGGGGCTTGCCACCTCGCGCCCCGATTCGAGCCTGACAGGCTCGAACAGCGGCCCGAGCTCCTCGAGGATGTCGTCAACGGAGCCGACGAGCTTGGCGCCGTCGCGGATCAGCCCATGGCAGCCCTTCGAAAGCCGGCAGTCGACCGGCCCCGGCACGGCGAACACCTCGCGCCCCTGCTCACCGGCGAGCCGGGCCGTGATCAGCGCCCCGGAGCGATCGGCCGCCTGGACGACCACCGTGCCGAGCGACAGCCCGGCGACGATCCGGTTGCGCTGCGGGAAGGCGCCGGCATGCGGGGAGGCGAGCGGAGGCGATTCGCTGATCAGCGCCCCGTGGGCGATCACCTCGAGGGCCAGCTGGTCGTGCTCCGGAGGGTAGATATTCAGCACGCCGCTGCCGAGGACGGCGACCGTGCGGCCGCCGGCGGCGATGGCGCCACAGTGCGCGGCTGCGTCGATCCCGCGGGCCAGGCCGCTGGTGACGGTGTACCCGGCGCGCGCGAGCCCGCCGGCGAGCTGCTCGGTGATCCGCCTCCCGTAGGCATTGGCATGGCGCGAGCCGACGATCGCCACGGAGAGCGCGTCGGCCGACGCGAAGGCCCCGCGCACAAAGAGGATCGGCGGTGGATCGGGGATCGTGGCCAGGAGCCGCGGGTAGTCGGGATCCCCTTCGAGGATGATCTTCACGTTTTCGCGCTGGCAGAGGCGGAGCGTTTCGTCGGCAAACCTCCCGTCGGCGTTCTCGCGGATCGCAGCGGCTGTTTTTGCACCGACGCCGTCGACCCGCTGGAGCGCCGCGGTCGAGGCGGCAAAGACGGCCGCGGGCGAGCCGAACGCGGAGAGGAGCATCCGATGGATCTGTCCGCCGATCCCCTGGACGCAGGCGAGGTGGACGCGGTCGCGGAACGAAGCCTCCCCTGCGGCTTCGCGATCGGCCGGGGAGGCTTCGTCAGCGGTGTGAATGGAGTCGTCGGTCTTGTCAGAATTGTCAGTCTTGTCGGGCTCGTGCATGAGCGTGTCGGCCGGCATGAGAAGGCCCCTCCGATGACATCCGCCGACCGCCTCCGGCAGCGTTGCGGGGGCAGTGAACGTCTGTACCGTTGTAGCCCCAGGGGAGGGGGACGTCAACGGACCGGGAGAGGGCAACAAATCCAGACGTAATGTGCTGCGGCGCGACGAAAAAACCGTCCGCGTTGGAACGTGCCGGCGATCGTCTCGCGAACGCGTTCAAGGAACGCTCACCCGACGCACGCCGGAGTTGCAAAAGCCTCGGGGCCCCAGACGCGTCGGCTGCGTCAGCCGGCGGCGACCTTCATCTCGGCCAGGCGTTGAGCGTTGCCGACGAGCCGGTCCCAGTTGGCCTCGACGTAGTCGGGGGGGCCGCCGCTCTGGGCGACGGCGACGGCGACCATCTCCGTCGGCACCATCTCGATCGCGTCCCAGGGGCAGACCTTCAAGTCGTAGGGATTCGACTTCTTCCCCGGGATGTGAACGCAGACCTCGCAGCCCACACAACGCTCGACGTCGATCTCGCACCAGCTCTGGAGATTTTGAAACTGGTCGTATTGCTGCACCTTGAGGATGCAGTCGACCGGACAGACCTCCAGGCACGATTCGCACCCGGTGCAGTTGTCGGCCGTGATCACGGCCAGTTCCTTCGGCAGCTTTTTGCGGGGTCCGGCTTTGGCCATGGGAGGTGGGATCGGCTGGCGGGGGGGGATTTCTGGAGGGTTCGCTTCCCAACCATCCTAGTCGGCAGCCGCCGCCGGGCCAACCGGCTTTGACGGCGGGGAAAACGCCCTTCCGCCGGGGCGGGCGGCGGATTCCGGCTCTGGTGTGCCTTCCCGTCGCAACAAAAATGAGGATTTCGGTCCCCGCAGCGGTTCCGAAGCAGACGGGTTTTCTGGTGGGCTTTTTTCGCTTTGCTCATGCCCTTCGACCGCGGTCGACAGAATCGCCTTTTGGCGCATGTAGAATCGGTACCGAAGGAGGATCGCCCAATGACGCTCGCAGAGTTACTCCCGGCGTTGCACGGACTCGCACGGAGCGAGAAACTTCTCGCTATCCAGGTACTGGCGGCCGATGTCGCCCGTGAAGACGGCGAGACGTTGCCCCCCTCCGAGGCGTCCTACCCCGTTTGGTCGCCTTATGGTGCCTGTGACGGTGCCGCAACCCTCATGCACATGCTCGAGGAAGAGAAGACTCGTTGAGGGCCCCGATGTGGAAACGCTTTGGGTACGTCGAATCAGAGCCGCTTTTGGGCCCTGCCAGTGCTTTGCCTTTCGCGCCGATCACCCTTCAGGCTCGTGATCGTAGCGTGCAGGTGTCTGCGCTGATCGACAGCGGAGCCACGCTCAATGTGCTTCCCTACGATGTCGGCCTCCAGCTTGGCGCCGATTGGGAAGCGCAGGTGGCACCGATTCGGCTTGGTGGCAATTTGGCGGAATCAGAAGCGAGAGGCCTGATCCTCAGCGGGCGGATTGAGGGATTTGCTCCGGTCCGACTTGCCTTCGCGTGGAGCCGGAGCAACAGCATCCCGGTGATTCTCGGCCAAACGAACTTCTTCCTGGAGTTTGACGTCCGCTTCTGCCGCTCCCAAATGTTCTTTGAAGTAGCTCCGCGGAGCAGCATCGGAGGCTGATCGAGAGGTCGGCCCGAAGAAGGTCTCGATCCCCTTGTCATCCACGGATTCCGCCGAGGATCCCGAGGTCGAACGCCGGAAGAAATGCGCAGGCTCTAGCCGTCACACCGTCTCGCCGCGGAAGAGATCGGCGGGGGTTTGCCGGGCGCGGACGAGCCGGGCCTGGCCGCCGTCGACGAGGACCTCCGCCGGGAGGGGCTTGGAGTTGTAGTTGCTCGCCATCACGAAGCCGTAGGCCCCGGCGATCTCGATGACGAGGAGGTCGCCGACGCTCGCCACGGGGAGATCGCGCGTCGCCACGAAGCCACCGTCGGTCTGCGTGAAGATGTCGCCCGACTCGCACAGCGGCCCCCCCACCGCCACTTGCTCGCGGAGGCCGCTGCCGGCTGGCGACGTGGGGCCGGCATCGGCCGGGCAGAGGCTCATCGGGTGGTAGGCGCCATACATCACCGGCCGGGCGAGCGTGTTGAAGCCGGCGTCGACGAGGAGATATTTCCGCGCCCCCTGGTTCTTCACTGCTCGCACCTCGGTGATGAGGAAGCCACTCTCGGCAGTGAGATATCTCCCCGGCTCGATCTCGAGGCGGAGGCGGTGGCCGAAAGCTTCTTCCAGGCGGCGGCGCGTCGCGTTCCAGAGCTCGACATAGCCCCCCAGATCGGCATGGACCTCACCGGGGCGATAGGGAACCGGAAGCCCGCCACCGGCGCTGATCGTCGTCAGCGAGCGGCCGATCTCGCGGGCCACCGTCTCGAGCGTGCCGGCCACCTCGGCCAGGTGCGCCAGATCCGTCCCGCTGCCGATGTGCATGTGAAGGCCGGTGACGGCGATCCCCGCCCACTCCGCGCGGCGCATGACGTCGGCGATGTCGGCATGCCAGATGCCATGCTTCGAGCCTTCGCCGCCGGTGTTCGTCTTCTGGCTGTGGCCGTGGCCGAAGCCGGGGTTTACCCGGAGCGTGACCTCGGCCCCCGGCACCCGTGCGGCGAGCTGCTCGAGCATGTCGGCCGAGCCGCAGTTGACATGGATGCCCAACCGCGCGACCTCGTCGAGGGCATCGCGGTCGAAGATGTCGGCGGTGTAGACGATCGGGTGGACCGGCGGCAGGCCGTCGGCTGCCGTCGATCGATCGGCGTGGGGGGCATAGCCGGCGGCGAGGGCCCGCTGAATCTCGCCGGTGCTGACCGCATCGACCACCACCCCCTCGCGGCGGACGAGATCGAGGACGGCGAGATTGGAGCAGGCCTTCTGGGCGAAGCGGACGGTGTCCCAGGCATGGCTCCCGCGCGGCTGCGTGAGGTCGCGGCAGCGGAGCCGGATCGTCTCGGCGTCGTAGACATAGAGCGGCGTGCCATGGGCGCGGGCGAGGTCGGCCACGCTCACGCCGGCGATTGCTTGGCGGAGACCACCGTGGGGAGAGGACTCGGAGGACACGTTGGCGGCGGACGTGATCACGGAACGGCCTGGGGGGTGGGGCTTGGGGATGGGAAATGAACGAGGAGGAAGAGCGTCTCGGTCGGCCGGGGGCGGACGAACGAACACGCGGAGGCAAGAGAGGGCTTTCCCCTTGCCTCCGCGTGTCGCAGTCGCGTTTGGCCGGGGAATCAGCGGGCGCCGGCCGGCGCCCGCTCGGCGGGAACCTGCCGAAGTTGGCCGGGGCGACCGCCGGGGCCACCGATCCCCTGTTGCTGCTGTTGGGCCATCGTCGCGGCGGCCTTGAGGGCGCCGGCGCCGACCGACAGCCGGGTGACGAATCCACGGTCGATCGGATGCCCCGTGACCTTCACCGAGCCGGAGTCCTTGTCGGTCTCGACGAGGCTGCCGGCCTGCTCGGCAGCGGCCTCGGCCTGCGGGCCGACCCCCATCGAAGCGGCATAGGTGAAGATCCGGTCGAGGGCCAGGGCAATCGCGGCCCCGGGCACATCCGTGTCGGCGACGCTCGTGTTCGCCCGGCCGTTGGTCTCGAGGAGTTTCTCGAGGCGGGCCTTGACGTCGCCGCCGTGGAGGAGGAACGCGTAGTCGGGGGTCACGGCGAGCGTCAGCTCGACCGCGGGGCCGACGATCCCGGCGGCCGGCGTGGCGGAGACGTCGATCGTCACGGTGTGGAGATTCGCCTTCCCCACCTTGCCGCTATCGAACTTCGCCTTCACCTCCTTCGGCAGCGCCGAGCCGGGGCCGAAGAGCTCCTTGACCTGCTTCTCGAGCTTCGGGCCATCGGCGATGTGGGCACCGGCGGTGATTTGCGGCAGTTGGCCGGCGATGCTCGTATCGACGGTGACAGCCGCATCGAGACCGCCGGCATCGGCCATCGCGTCGACGAGCCCGCGCACGACCGTGGCCACGATCTTCATCGTCTTGTCGTCCCCCTGCGGCAGGGCGCTGTCGAGCATCGCCACGATCTGCCGCCGCTGCGAATCATTGAGCGGCTGGACGGCATGGGCCGCCAGGGCCGGCAGGCCGCCATCCTCGGTGGGCGCGGTCGCCACCGTCAGTGCCGACGTCGACGTGGCGGCCGGACCATTGACGGCGATCACCTTGTTCTCGAGGAACACCACGTTCTCCTTCGGGTCGAAGGCCATGGCGATCGTCATCGTCTCGACGCCGTTGAGGGCCGAGAGCGCCGTCTGGAGCGCCTCGGCATCGACCGGCCGCCCCTGGCTGGCTGACGCGGCGGCCATCTGCTGGATCCCGGCCGCGATCAGGGCGCGAAGCGATTCCGGCATCACCGCCGGATGGGTCTCGATGGCAAGGGTGTAGTCGGCGACGAGCGGGGTGAGAAGCTTGGCGGGATCGGCGATGTCAAACTCCTGACCACGCTGGCCGATCACCGCCCAGCCGTCCAGGTCGCGGATCTCGATCTCCTGGCCACTGGGGAGCGTCAGCCGGCGGACGTCGCCATCGGTCTCCACCGGGCCGGTCACTCCCTGGAGCGCGGCGAGAAGCTTCCCGAGATCCTTGACCGGCACCGCGGCATGGATGCCGATGTCGTCGTTGGCCGAGGTGACAATCACGCCGAGGGGGCGCTTGACATCGAGGCCGTTGAGCCCCTTCCCCTGCGTCGAGAGGAGGAGGACCGATTCGAGCATCCCGGCCAGGCCCGGGTTGTCGACATGGGGGCCGACCCACAGCAGCTGCTGCTTGAGGTCGCCGTAGCTGTCGATGGCGACGACGGCGAGCACCTTCCGGCCGGTGCCGGTCTGGGCCGCGGTGATCGCCGGCTGGAGAAGTACGAAGAGAGCGACGACGGCGGCGATCGGGCCGGCCAGTCGACGGACAGTTGCACGGACCATGACTGAAGAGCCTTTCGTGGACGGACGGAGCGGGGCCTTGACGGGACTGGAGTGTAGCAGTCGGCCGGGGGGGTCGGCACCGAACCGGCCTGGCGAATCGCTGCGGAATCGGGCTGGCCGCGGTATTCTCTGACGACCATGCCCGCGTCCCCGATCACCTTCGAGCCGGCTTCACCGGCCACCCCGGTCTATCCCGTTTTCCCGCTTCCGGGGCGGATGTCGCGGTTCGTGATCCGCCGCCTCCTCCTCCAGGGGGTGCTCTACCTTCTCACCGCGGTCACCACCTTCTCCGCCGGTGTCGTCGGCTGGGAGCCGCTCGTTCTCGGCGTCGATGCCGACGTGGCCGGTGGCCTGGCGGAGCATGGCCTACGAGGGCTGGTCTACATGCTGGCGGTGCTGGCGGTGCTCACGGCCCACGAGGCGGGGCACTTCATCGCGGCGACGATCCACGGCATCCCGGCGACGCTCCCCTTCTTCCTCCCCGTGCCGGTGCTGCTGACGGGCACGCTCGGCGCCGTGATCGGCATGGATGGATCGCGGGCGACCCGCCGCGAGCTGTTCGACATCGCCATCGCCGGGCCGTTGGCCGGGCTGGCAATCGCCATTCCGGCGCTCATGGCCGGGATGGCCTGGGCCGAGCCGTCGGCGGAGAGCCTTTTCAGCCTGCCACTCGGAGGGCAGTGGCTGCTGGGGTGGATGCGTCCCGACCTGGCCGGCGCGTTAATCCGCCCCAATGCCCTCTTCATGGCCGGTTGGGTGGGGCTGCTCGTGACGGGGCTCAACATGATGCCGATGAGCCAGCTCGACGGCGGCCACGTGATCTATGCCCTTTTCGGCGAGCGGTCGAAGTGGCTGGCCCGCGGCGTGCTCCTGGCAGCCATTGCCGCGATCATCGTCACGGGGCGGACAAACTGGACGCTCATGGTGGTGCTCGTGACGCTCATCGGCATCGACCATCCGCCGGTCCACGACGAAGGGCCGCCGCTCGACCGGCGGCGGACAGCGCTCGGGCTCCTGTCGCTGTTGATTCCGGTGCTGACGTTCATGCCGGAGCCGCTCCTGCTCGATTGAGGGAGGCGACGCCCCTTGTTTTCCGAGCGGCGTGGTACTAACGCGGTACTGGCATAGACGCCGAGAAAAATTCGTGCCCTGATCGGTGATCTCGAGCGCGCCGGGTTTGAAAACCTTGGCGGAAAAGGAAGCCATCGGAACTTCAAACATCCGTCGGTCGATACGGGTGTGACCCTCTCGGGACGCGAAGGCGATGACGCCAAGCCCTATCAGGAAAAGGAGGCGCAAAATGCCCTCGAAGAAGTCCGCGAAATCAAAGCTCGTGAAGGAAAGTCCGGCGGAGCGGGCTGATCCACAGCTGCCTGCGGAGCGGCGTGCCCGCCCCTTGGCGAGTTCCCCCGGCCGGGCTCGGCCGTATGTGAAGATCGTCGAATGGAGCCCGGAGGATGCCTGCTTCGTGGGGAGCGCCCCGCCGCTGATCGGCCGCTGCTGCCACGGCGACGTCGAGCAGGAAGTTTTCGCCGAGCTCTCGCAGATCGTGGAGGAGTGGCTCGCGATCCATGCTGCCGACGCGCAGGCTCTGCCGGCCGCACTTTCAACGAAGCGCTCCAGCGGGAAGTTCCAGTTGCGGCTCACCCCCGACCTCCACCGGCTCCTCGCCTTCCGCGCCGCCATGAGCCGCCGGAGCATCAACGACCTCGCTGTGGAGGCGATTCGTAAGGCGGTCGCGCCGGGCGGCGGGTGATTCGGGGCTGCGGCCCGTTTTCAGGCCCCTCCGCCGGCCGGTAGGCTGCCCCCCATGAGCAAG
>JBBAVV010000081.1:0-16930 GCA_040397545.1 Pirellulales bacterium | reverse complement strand
GTTCTTCAGGCTGGCGACGGCGTCCGGATCGAGAGGATCGTCTCCATGGGCCACCGGTCCCCCGATGGCTTTTGGTACGACCAAGACCAGCACGAATGGATGGTCGTCCTCACAGGGGCAGCGAAACTCGAGTTTGAGGACCGGACCGTTTCCATGGCCCCAGGGGATTCCATCCTCATCCCGGCACACACGCCCCACCGGGTGCTCTGGACCACCGCCGAGGAGCCCACCGTCTGGCTGGCGATCTTCTCCGGCCAGGGGTGAGCAAGCTCGGGCGAGGTGCGGGGCCAGACGAGACTTGTGCGCCCAAGGTCACTTGATGAGTCACGCGGTCCCAGGGGCGGGAGGGCAAAACGCCCGCCGCCCCCGGCCGCGTATTCAGGAGAGCCGTTCCACGGCCTTCACCGCTGCCAGCAGCCGATCAGCACCGCCGAACTGCTCGGCAGCCTTCTTGGCGGCGATGACGTCCTCGACCGTGACGACCTCCGACTTGCGGACGGCCTTCGCCGGGGCGGCCTCGGCACCCGCCTCGCCGGCGCGACGCTTCCGACGCTTGAAGCCAGCCTTCTTCAGGACCGTCGAGCACTGGGCGGAGGAGACTTCGATCCCCTTCTTGGCAAGGATGTCCATGATCGCCTTGGGGCTGATTTTCTGGCCATTGGCCTTGAGCTCAGCTCCGACCTTGCGAATCTCTTCCGACTTGTTGACTTCTTTGGCTTCAGCCATGAATAACCTCGTGAATACGGATTGTGAAAGTGAACCAATCGCTAATATACCATGCGTAATGGGTGAAATGTTTCTCGGTGCCTCGAGACCGCCAGGACACACCGCCAAGGAGCCCGATGACGTCACCTTCAAGTCGGAGGATTTCCAAGGCAGTCTACCGTCATCAAACGGGAGTAACGGACGCAGGAGCTGCCCTCGCTCGGAGTCGAATGCTTCCATGATTCGCGAGATCGCTTCAGAGCGATTCTTACCCTCGGCTTCGTAAGCATTGCCAAGATGCTGAACGATGGGCTCTTCGGAGATTTCCGTGGGACGGAGATGGCGGCAGGCGTGCAGCCCCACGAGATCAGCGACCATCGGGAAACTGAATGTGCCTCCCTGAACATGGACGCCAGATGCCCCACCGCTGAAGTCAGCGACTTCCAGAAAAGGCGTTGCTTTATCCCTCGCCGGCAGGAGCTGTCGACGATGGCTGGGATCGGCCGGCGCCGTCAGGGATGACTCTCCCCGCCGGCCGGCGTCACAGCGCCTTCAGCCAGGCGACGAGATCGTCGATCTCCGCCTCGGTCAGCGCCGGCTGGCCGGTGATCTTCTCCGGCGAGTGAGGGCCGGAGAGGAGGTCGTGGAGCGACCGGGCCCGGGCGTTGTGGAGCCAGCGCGTCTTGCGGTAGCCAGCCAGGAGCGTCGGCGGACTGTACGACGGATAGCGATCTCCCTTCTTTCCCAGCCCCACGTCGTGAAGGCCGGGGGTCGTGTAGAAGGGGGGGGCATGGCAGTCGCTGCACCCAGCGCGGGCCGACTCAAACAGTGTCTTGCCCCGCTCGGCGGCCGCCGACAAGCTGCCGTCGGCCAAGCGAAACGGACTCGGCGGCGGCTCGAGACCGGCAAGGAAGGCGGTCAGGGCCGCCACGTCGGCAGCGCTCGGCTCGGGCGCCTGCATCGAGTCGATCATCGACTTCTTCACGGCGGTGGGGAGATCGGTTTGCCAGCCATGCCAGGTCCAGGGGCCGGTCGCGGCGAGCTGCCAGAGGGGCAACACCGTCTTGTAGCTGCCGACGGAGCCGTCGTTGAGGGTGTCGAACGTGACGGTATTCCCACCCCCCTCCCAGTGGCAGGTGTGGCAGGAATACCACTGGTCGAGACTGCGACGGGCATCGTGGAAGATCGCCTCGCCGCGGCGGACGAGCTGCTCCTGCTCCGTCGCCACCTCCCCACGCGAGAGCGTCAGGGCGCCGACGAGCCCGGGGCCGGCCGGGTCGATCTCCTGGACGGCGTCGAGGAGGGCGTTGGCGACGAACACCCGCGTGCCATCGGCCGACACCGCGAGCCCCAGCGGGCGGCCGTCGAGGTCGAGCCGGCGGAAGCGCTTCGAATCGGTCGAGAGCCCCCGGTCCATCACTTCGGCGCCACTGATCTGCGTCCAGGGGAGCCCGGCGGCGGCGTCGAAACGGAGCAGCTCATGGGTGCCGCCAGCGGCCACGAGGACCGTCCGCCCCTCATCGACCAGCGCCAAGCCGAGAACGTCGCCGACGGCCCGGCCGGAGACGTCGAGGGTCAGGCCGTGGAGCGTGCCGCCATCCGGGGTGATCTCGAGCTTGCCGAGCCGGCTCCCGGTCACCCATCCGCGCCGAATGTCACCAGGAGAGGTAAACCCGCCGCCGTCGTAGGTGAAGGTGAAATAGAGTGTGCCGCCGTCGGGTGTGAACGCCGGCTGACCGACGTTGAGCCCCTTGAAGGGATGACGCGAGCGGACAAGCCGGCTCGGGGCATCGACCAGCACGAGCTCGGCACCGGCGGCGCAGGCGACGGCCACCGTCGCGCCGTCGGGGGAGAGGGCGATGAAACGGGGCAGGGGGGATGTCGGGATCGGCGCCGACACGGTGCCCGCTTCGAGGTCGACTCTGACGATCGCGGCGCTTGCCGCGAGGGGCACCCACGCCGTGCTGCCGTCGGCGGAGACGACGACATCGTGCGGCTCGAAACCGACATGGATCCGGCCGGTCTCCACCAGCCGCCCCTCCCTCACATCGAGAGCGACAACATCCCCCGATTCCTCCGCGACCGCGACGAAGCGATCGGGCCCACGGGGGGCGATGGCGGCAGGCCGACCGCCGATTGGGAGCTCGGCGGCGATCGCCCCGGTGGCATTTAGGAGCGAGACGGTCCCCGCCGCCCGATTCGCCGTCGCCAGCCAGCGGCCGTCGGCCGAGATTGCCACGGCCACCGGCGTCCGCCACGGGCCTGCCACCGCCGGCACGGCGGCCAGGGCAGCGAGAGGAAGGAGGAGGAGCCACGTCGCGCCGGGAAGGCAACGAAGGCCGAACGATCCGATCGGGGTTTCCTCGCGCATGTCGACTTCTCCGGCCAGGGTTCGCGGCACCGGCCCGCCAGCCTACCAACCCCTCCGGCCCCGGGCCCATCCCGCGATTGTGCCCCCCCACAGCCGGGCGCTTTCGTCTTCGGCCCCGCAAACCCTAAAACAGGTGCGGGGAGTGGATGAACCCGCCCCTTCAGCGGGCCTGTCGGAGTCGAGCGATGCCGAACCTCATGAGACAAAGTCAACCCGGGTCTGCCGGGAGGGCAAGCCGGGGCTTCACCCTCGTGGAGCTGCTCGTCGTCATCGCCATCATCGGCGTTCTCGTGGGGCTCCTCCTCCCGGCCATCCAGGCCGCCCGCGAGTCGGCCAGGCGCACCTCCTGCGGCAACAAGATGAGGCAGCTCCTTGTCGGGCTGACCCGCAGCCATGACACCGCCCGCCGCTTCCCCGCCGCCATCGACCGCTACCCCTCGAAGGCCGTGACGTTTGCCACCAACGGCGGCCCGGCGTCGGCCCAGCCGGGGGGCTTCAGCTGGGTCGTCCACATCCTCGCCTATCTCGAGGAGTCGAATCTCCACGCCGGGATCATCGCCGGATCGGGGCGGCTCGGTCGCGGGGCCTATCCCTTCATGCCGACGCTGGCGATCAACAACCTGCCCCATCCCTGTCAGACCCAGCTTCCGCTCCTCCAGTGCCCCTCGTATGCCGGGCAGCCGATTGTCACCGCCGCGGCGGGGAGCGCCTTCCATTCGATCGGCAGCTACGACGGCTCAACCCCGTATCCGACGATGGCGATCACCAACTACAAAGCGATGGCCGGCGTCGCCTCGCAGGGGAAGGTGGCCGAGCTCGACAAGGGGGCCGCGGGAATTGCCGACAACGGCGGCATGCCGCTGAAGGGACCGAAGACGGTCGATCCCGACAACGACGACCTCCCCTATCTCGGGCTCGACATGGACGCCATCCGCGACGGGACGTCGACGACGATTCTCCTCACGGAATCGAAGGAAGGGGGCAACTCCGCCTGGATCGACGGCATGCAGGCGTTTGTCGTGGCTCTCACCGACGATTCGCCGGCGCTCCCCACCCTCGACGGCAAAACCTGGACCGTCGGCAGCGCCGTGTCGGCACTCGGCTACGGACCGTCCGCCGCCGCCCCCACGCGCACGAGCCTCGATCTCGGCAACCGGGGCACGCGCGGCAACTCCGCCTGGGGGCCGAGCAGCGACCATGCCGGCGGGACGGTCACGACCGGCTTCGGCGATGGCCACCTGACAAACCTCGCTCCCGACATCGATCCGGCGGTCTATTTCGGCCTCGTCACCCGCGCCTCCGGCGAGTCGGTCAACGCGGAGTGACCACCCGGTCGATCGACAGCCGGAGGAAGTGAGTAGCGCAGCTGATGCACGGATCGTAACTGCGGATCAGCTGCTCGCAGCGGAGGGTGGCGGCCGCGTCGTCGAGGGGGAGCACGGCGGGGAGGAAGGCGCGCAGATCGGCTTCGATCCGGGCCTGGTTTTGCGACGTCGGCGGCACGATCGTCGCCGCGCTGATCAGCCCCGCGGCATCGATCGCATAGCGGTGCCAGAGGAGGCCGCGCGGGGCCTCGGTGGCATGACTCCCCATGCCCTCGCGGAGTGGGAAAAGGGCCCGCGGCGGATCGGAAGGGCGCGTCCAGGCGCGGGCGATCTTGAGGGCTTCCTCGCAGGCCGCCACGATCTCGATCGACCGGGCCACGATCGACCGGAAGGGATTGCCCTGCGGCCAGTCGAGCCGGGCCGCGGCCTGCGCGGCCCGCGGCGGGAGCCGATCGCGGCACAGATTCAAGCGCGCGAGGGGACCGACCGCATAGGGGGCGCCGGAGGGAAGGCGGACAGCATGGAGCGCCGTGCTCCACGACACCTGCCGCTCCTCGAAATGCTCCGGGAACGAAGCGGCGGGAATATCGAGGCCGTCGCTCGATACGATCCGCCCTTCGTTGAACGGGTAGTCGACGTCGTGGCGCAGGGCCACGTAATCTTCGGGGCGCTCGAAGGAGGGAAACTCGAAGCCGCTGACAGTGTCGACCAGCTCGAGCGCCGCGCCGAGCCCCCACTCGAGATCGGCCCCGAGATCCCGCAGCGCTGACTCGGCAGGCCAGGCATGGAAGCCGCCGACGGCGACGTTGATCGGATGGACGGCCCGGCCTCCCACCACCTCCATGATCCGGTTGCCGAGCCCCTTCAGCCGAAAGCCCGCTTCGACCAGCTGCGGGTGATCGACCGCCATCGCAAACCCGCTCTCATAGCCGAGAAAGTCGGGGGCGTGGAGGAGATGGACATGGAGGGCATGGCTCTGGATCCACTCGCCACAGTAGAGAAGACGCCGCAGCTCCGCGACACCGGGGGGGGGCACGACCTCGAGCGCCGTCTCGAGCGCCCGGCAGGCGGTCATCTGGTAGGCGACCGGGCAGATCCCACAGATCCGCGCCACCAGATCCGGCACCTCGTCGACGGCCCGACCGACGAGGATCTTCTCGAAGAACCGGGGGGGCTCGTAGATGTTGAACTCGGTGATCCCGATGCCGTCCTCGTCGACGCGGACGCGCAGCGCTCCCTCCCCCTCGACCCGGGCCAGCGACTTGACGATGAAGGACCGCGATCCACTCATGACGCTCCCTCCCCGGCCGCGAGCCGATCCCCCTCGACACGAAACGCCGGGGCCCAGGCGTTGATCCCGCGAACGAGTCGGAGCAGCTCGTCGCGTGGCACCCCGGCGGCCTCGTAGTGAAGATTGAGGCTGACGAGATTGGCCGTGTCGCTCGGCCCGAAGCAGCCGAAACAGCCGCGGTCATGCCCCGGGCAGATCGCCCGGCAGCCGGCCTGCGTGACCGGCCCCAGGCAGGGGATTCCGCGCGCCACCGCCACGCACACCGTCCCCTCCGCCTTGCATTCGGCGCACACGCTCGTCGCCGGCACGCGCGGTTTCCGCCCCGCGATCAGCGCGGAGAGGATCTCGACGAGCTGGCCGGTGTCGATCGGACAGCCGCGGAGCTCGAAGTCGACCGGCACATGCTCGGCGATCGCCGTGCTCGTGGCGAGCGTGTCGATGAAGGCGGGGGTCGCGTAGACACCGGCCACGAACTCGTCGATCTTCCCCCAGTTGCGCAAAGCCTGGATACCCCCGGAGGTGGCGCAGGCCCCAAGCGTGACAAGCGTCCGGCACTCCCGGCGGATCTCCTGGATGCGCTCGGCGTCATGCGTCGTGGTCACCGAGCCCTCGACGAAGCCGATGTCGTAAGGGCCCGGTTCGACAGCCCGGCTCGCCTCGAGAAAATGGACGAAATCGACCTTCGAAAGCAGCTCCGGATGCTTGCCGATGGCGGCGAGGAACTGGAGCTGGCAGCCGTCGCAGGAGGCGAACTTGTAGACCGCCACCCGCGGCCGGCGGGGACGTGGGGCCGCGGCAGCGGAGATCTCGGCTTGGTGGGGATCGGTCATGGGGAAATCCCTTCGGCAACGAACATGATCACAAGCAGCGAACCGCCAGGAGGCGCTCGATCCGATCGTGGCGGAACACCGGGCCATCGAGACAGACAAAGTACGGCCCGAACTGGCACAGCCCACACTGCCCGACCGCACAGCTCATGTTTCGCTCGAGCGACACCCACACTCGCTCCGGCCCGAGGCCGCGCTGCGCCGCCCCCTTTGCCACGCCCGCCATCATCGGATCGGGGCCGCAGCAGAGGATCCCGGTTGCCCCCCCGAGGGGAAGCCGCGCCAGCAGATCGGTCACGAGCCCCACCGCCCCCTGCCAGTCGGCCTCCGGGGCGTCGACGGTGCAGGCGACATCGATCCTCGCGCGCCGCCAGGCGTCGTACTCGGCGGTGTAGAGAAGCCCCGAGGGGGTCTTCGCGCCGTGGAGAATCGTCACCCTTCCAAACTGGTCGCGGCGGCGAATGATGTCGAGAATCGCCGCGCGCTGCGAGGCGAGGCCGAGGCCGCCCGCCACGAAGATCACGTCGGCCCCCTCGAGCTCCCCCAGCGGCCAGGGCTGGCCGTAGGGCCCGCGGAGGAAGATCTGGTCGCCGACGACGAGCCGCGCGAGGGCGTCGGTGACGTTTCCCACGGCCCGGACGGTGTGCGTGAGCCGATCGGAGGTGGCCGGATCGGAGCTGATCGAGATCGCCGCCTCGCCGATGCCGGGGAGATAGAGCATGTTGAACTGCCCCGGCGCGAAGCGGTAGGAGGCGCGGAGGGCCGTGTCGACAATTTTCAGGTCGTAGCTGCGGACGCCGGGTGTTTCGTCACGGATGGCGACGATGCTCCCCGCGTGGGTCTGCCAGGGGTCGGCCGACAGCGACGTCGGCCCGGGGCAGCCAGGAGCGAGTTGGGGATTCATGGCGCACTCCCCGTCGCTGGGCCCGGCGACTCGCGGATCGCCGCCACCTCCGCCGTCAGGTCGATCCCCACCGGGCACCACGTGATGCAGCGCCCGCAGCCGGTGCATCCGGAGGTGCCGAATTGATCGATCCAGCCGCCGAGCTTGTGCGTCAGCCATTGCCGGTAGCGCGAGGCGGTCGTGTGGCGCACGCTCGTGCCGTGCATCCGGGCATGGTCGAGCGAGAAGCAGCTCGCCCAGTGCCGTTCGCGGGTCACGGCGTCGCCGGAGAGATCGGCTACTTCCGTCACGCTCGCGCAGAAGCAGGTCGGGCAGACGAGCGTGCAGTTGGTGCAGGAGAGGCAGCGATCGGCCACCTCGAGCCAGCGCGGATGCTCCAGGTTTGAATACAGGAGATCGCGGAGATTGTCCATCTCGAGGCTGCGGCCGGGCCCGCCGTCGCTCGCCTTGCGGGCCCACATCGCCCGCTCCAGCTCGACCGGCACGCGCTCGGCGGCGGCCACCTCCCCCGGCTGCGACGGGGCGAGCGGGAGCTCGGCCGCGATCGCGGTGATGACCGCTGCCCCCCGGGCCGATCCAATCCGGCATTCATAGCGGCGCGGGCCCCCGCCAGGGGCGACTCCATCGGCCGGACCGGGGCCGAGATCGACCAGGGCGAGATCGGCCTGTCGACCGGCCGGCGCGGAGCAGGCGGCAGGGCCAGAGCCGGTGGAATGGCAGAAGCAGGTGGCGGCCGCCCGACGGCAATCGACCGCAACGAGGAACAGCCCGTCGCGCCGGCGCTGATAGGCCGGATCGATCGCTCCACCCTCTCCGCCATCCCCACGGAGAAAGACCCGATCCTGGATGGCCAGCGCCGCCAGGTCGCAGCCCCGCATCCCGATCACCGCCAAGGGCCGCTCCGGCAGCGGGAGCGCACGCTCCTGCCAAACCTCCCCGATCCGCTCGAACCGGGCGATCGGCTCGCGGGCAGGAAAAAGAAAATTCTTCAGCGAATGGGGGCCGACGACGTGATCGAACGGCCCGGCGGACTCATCGCGGTGGAGCCGGTAGTGCCCCCCCTCCTGCTCGTCGATCCAGCCGGTGGGGAGGTCGTCGGCCGAGGCCAGATCGCGGAGCACGATCGCCCCGTCGGCCACCGTCGGCCCGATGACCCGGTACTCGACGGCGAGCACCTCAATCAGCCGGTGAAGCGCCACAGGGCTGAGGATCACCCGGTCACCGATCTGTCGGATGGGCGTAAGCACGATGGCGAGGCTCCCGACATGGATCTGAACAGACTGCATTCTACCCGCCAGAGCGGCTGGACGCGTGGGATCGATCGGGGCCGTCAGAGGAGGAACCGCTTCAGACTTTTGAGCTTCTCGATCAAGTCGCCGCGGAAATCGGGGTGGGCAATCGAGACGAGGAGCCGCCCGCGCTCGGCGAGCGTCTGGCCATGAAGGTTTACGGCGCCGTGCTCGGTCACCACCCAATGGACATGGCCGCGCGTGGTGACGACCCCCGCGCCGACATTCAGCGCCGGGACGATCCGCGAGATCGTTCCCCCGGCGGCCGTCGACGGCAGGGCGATGATCGGCTTCCCTCCCCGGCTCATCGCCGCGCCGCGCATGAAGTCCATCTGGCCGCCGATCCCGGAGTGGATCCGGTGGCCGATTGAATCGGCGCACACCTGGCCGGTGAGGTCGATTTGCAAGCCCGAGTTGATCGCCGTCATCCGCTCGATCTTGCGGATCGCGAGGGTGTCGTTCGTCCGGTCGCAGGGATGGAGCTCGACCAGCGCGTTGTCATCGACGAAGTCGTAGAGCCGCTGCGTGCCGATGACGAAGCTCGTCACCGTGCGCCCCGGATGGATCGCCTTGAAACGATTCGTGATCACACCCGCCTCGACCAGCGGCACGACGTTGTCGGAGAACATCTCGGTGTGGATGCCGAGGTCCTGCCGGTTTCCGAGCCGCCGCAGGACGGCGTCGGGGATGGCACCGATGCCGAGCTGAAGACAGGCCCGATCCTCGACGAGGGCCGCCACGTGCATGCCGATCGCCTCGGTGACGGCCGTGTCGCCCCCGCCGGGCTCTCTGTGCGGGAGCTCCCGGTCGCTCGTGCAGAAGGCCGTAAGCGACGACAGCGCCACGCCCGAATGGCCGTGCGTTCGCGGCATCCGGGCATTGATCTCGGCGAGGATCAGCGCCCCTGAATCGGCCGCCGCCCGCGCCGCGTCGACACTCGTTCCCAGCGTGCACTGCCCGTGCCGGTCAGGAGGAGAGAGTTGAAGGAGCACCGCGTCGAGGCGGACCTGGCCGCTGGTGAACAGGGCCGGGATGTCGGAGAGGAAGATCGGCACGAAATCGGCCGTCCCCCGGTCGACCGCGCCGCGCAGGCTTTCCCCGGTGAACAGCGACACCGAGCGGAACCTCCCGCCGCAGCCGTCGGCCGCGAATGGCACGGTCCCCTCGAGGTGGAGATGCCACAGCCGGACGTTGTCGAGCTCGGTCCTCCGGCAGAGGGCCTCGAGGAGCCTCGTCGGCGTCGCCGCCGCGCCATGAACGAAGACGTTCATCCCGCTCCTGATGTGGGCAACGACCGCGTCGGCCGACTCGGCACGGTGGTGCCAGGGATCGGGTCCGGCTGCACTCATGCGTCGGTCTCCGTGAAGGGAACGGAACAAAGCCGGCGGGCGAGGGCGGCAAGGAATCGGGCCGGGGCGGCGAGATCGTCGGCACTCACACGAACGTGAAGCGGGGCAACACCGCCGGGCGCGGCGACGAGCTCGTCGACCTCGATCTTCTCGCGGCTGGCAAGCTGCGCGAGGACCGTCTCGGGGGTGGCATCGGAGGGATCGCGGCCGAGCCTGGCACGGGCCGCGACGCGGGCGCAGAGCAGATCGGCGGGAAGCTCGAAATCGAGCCACACCAGCCGCGTGCCGCTGTCGCGGGCCGCCGCCGCGAGGAGATCGCGCTGCAGGCGGGCATTGCAGGTGGCATCGACGACGACGCTCGTCCCCGCTTCGAGCAGTCCGTGCGACAGCGACGCGAGGCGCTCATACACGCGCCGGGTCATCGCCGCTCCGTAGAGGTCGGCGGTGGCGGGGCCGGGGCGGTCGGTCGCGGCCAGCGAGAACAGCCGCTTCCGTTCGACGTCGCTCCGCAGGCGCACCGCACCGAACACCCCGACACACTCGGCCGCGAGGGTCGACTTTCCCGCCCCCGACACGCCGGTGGTGACCAGGAGGAGCGGCGGACCCGGCACCCCCAACCGCTCGGCCAGATCGAGGTAGCGATCGGACTCGCGCCGGGCGGCGGCCGCGACTTCCGGCGGGCAATCCCCCTGCGCGGAACGGATCGCCGCGACGGCGCCGCGGACGACCGCCCGGGCCACGCGGTGAACGGGGAGGACGGCGGCGGCGGAGTGATCGTCGGCTGCCTCCATCCAGGCGCTGGTCACCTGCGCGGCGAGGTCGGGCCGGCCCCGGCTCTCCAAATCCATCGTCAGGAAGGCGATGTCGCTGGCGACGTCGATCCACCGCAGGTCGGGATTGAACTCGATCGAGTCAAAGGCGACGGGACGCCCGTCGAGGAGCACAAGATTGGCAAGATGGAGGTCGCCGTGGCACTCGCGGATTCTTCCGCTGGCAACGCGCGCCTCGAAGCGGGCATGGTCACGGGCGAGGCGGGCCTCGAGCCAGCGCTCGATCGCGTCGGCCCGGGGTGCGGCGTCGGGGCGGTGGCGGCGGATCTCGTCGAGATTCATCCGGAAGACAGCCCGGAGCCGATCGGGGCTGCCGTGGCCGCTGGCCGGCGCCGCGACCGCCTGAGCGGCTTGCACGGTAGCGATCGCCACGCCGAGCTCCCGGCATGCGGCAGCATCGATCCTCCCCGCTTCGAAGCGGGCATCGAGCCGGTCGGCCTCGTCAAACTGCGCGAGCTTCACCGCCCACTCGATCGGCTCGCCGGCGCCGTCGACATGGGGCGCCTGCGGCGAGCCGGTGATCGGCACCGCCGCCAGGTAGAGCCCCGGCGCGAAGCGGCGATTGAGGCGGAGCTCCTCGGCGCAGAAATGCCGGCGCCGATCGAGCGTGGAGAAGTCGAGAAACTCGAGCTTGCACGGCTTCTTCACCTTGTAGGCAAACGGCCCGGTGAGAAACACCCAAGAGATGTGGGTTTCGACGAGCTTGATCGGGCCGACCGGATGGGGATAGGCCGCCGGCTCGAGAAGCTTTTCGATCAGGGCCGATCGTGACGCCCTCGACATCAAAAAACCTCGCGGTGGCGGGGGAGGGGGCGCGGGGCAGCGAGGTCGAGCTCGATGAGCTTCGCACCGCGCTGCCATGCCGGTGGCCCGTACGCCCCCCAGCCAGTGACACGGCCGTAGACGAGATCGATCCCTTCCCAGTCGCCGTGGTAGTTATTGACATGATCGTGGCCGCAGAACACGCCGACGACCCGATTCGATCCGGAGAGCCGCCTGAACGACTCGCCGGTGTCGCTGTCGTAGCAAACATTCTCGGCCTTCTCCCCGTCGATAGGGCCGCGCTCGAAGAGCTTGTGGTATTCAATCAGCGGAATGTGAACGAAGACGGTGATCGGGGCGTCGATCTCACGATCCTCGTCGGCGGCGATTTGGCTGTCGAACCACTCCAGCTGCGGCACCGAGATCTTCCGGTCTCCGGCCGCATAGCCGACCTGGAAAAAGAACAGGCTCGCCGCCGGCTTCACGCCATCGCCGGAGAGGAGGTCGTAGCGGAAGCAGTAGTGCCGGCCGGTCGACGCCTCGACATGCCCCTGGAGCCCGTGGCCGATCCGGCCGCTGATCGCCTCGAGCGCGAGGGAGCCCTCGCCTTGCTTGACCGGGTAGTCGTGATTTCCGAAGCAGAGCGTCCAGGGGACGGAAAGATCGTTCATGATCTCGAGCCCCTTCCACTCGACCTGTCCGAAGGAATCGTTGTTGACGAAGTCGCCGGTGTGGATGACGAGGTCGGGCTTCTCGGCCGCGACCATCCCGTGGATCACGGCGGCGGTGCGATCGGTGGCAGGCCCGGGATAGAAGTGGGTGTCGGTGATCTGGAGGAGCCGCAGGGCGCGATCCCGCCCCGGTGTGAAGCGGACGTCGTAGTGATCGCTCTGCGTTCGGTGGATGAGGAGATCCCCGAGCCGCTGCCCCCCCTCATCGGCACGGGCCGGGGCGTGAAAGGCCCCGATGGAAAGCGCCCGCGTGAGGGCGAGCCCGGAGAGCGAGGAGCGGACAAGAAATCGACGGCGAGTGATGTGAACGTCCTCAAAAAGGATCCGACCGCTCGATTCCAATTTCCAGGTCGAGACGGCCATCGCGATCGTCACCGCTCCGCGACTTCAAGCCATCGAGTCACGATGACGCCCTGGGTGGCATCCGCGGCGCCAGCAGTTGCGCCACGCCCACGGACCAACACGGAGGGCTTGCGCATCTTCCGGCGACGGGCCGAGTGGGTCAATGCCGGGGCCGGGCACTCTGCACCCCGAACAAAAAAACCGCCCCTCCGGGCCTGACAACCGGAGGGGCGGCGTTCATGAACAAACCTGGGGGGCGATTGGGGCCGTCGCCCCCGGGCTCACACCTTCCGCCGCCGCAGCCGCTGGACGCCCAGCAGGCCCGCGCCGATGCACAGCAGCGTCGTCGTGCCCGGCTCGGGCACGGCCTGGATGAGGAGCAACTGCCCCCCCTCGACCTGGGCCGTCGTGATCCCGGTGTTGTAGTGGGCCTGATCGGTGACCAGATAGTACTGATTGTAGCGCCGCTCGTTGGGATCAGCCACGAAGAACGACGTCACGTCGATGACACCAGACGACTCCTCGTCGAAGGTGTACGGCGAGGTGGGAGACACACCGAGATCCCCGAACCGGCTCGAATCGTGCATCAGAAGCTGTGTCAGCCTGTCGGTCTTCGGATCGTATTCCCATACCTTGCTGTTGTGGGCAGTGCCGCCAACATCCTCCTGGAGGATGATCGTGCCGGTGGTTTCGTTGAAGCCCATGTTGTCGAACATATTCACCTTCTGGCCGCCCACCGTCGGCCCGTCAAGGACAAGATCGATCGACCCTCCCAACGACGGATCGGTGATGTCGTCGAAGGCGAGCTTCCAGAGCCGCGTCTGCCCGATCTGGCTGCCGACCCCGTCCGACAAGGTGTCGAGTCGGTCGGTGGTCACAAACCAGAACTCGTTCGGGTTCATAGGATTCCAGGCCCCGTCCTCCGGGCGGGAGAATGCGGTGGAAGCCGTGCCGGAGATGGAAAACCGGGTGCCGTCGGTGATGTTCGTCGCCCGAGTGGTCGCGTTCACGATCTCGGTCGGATTGCCAGCCACGGTCACGAAACCCAGCGTGCCGTTGTTGAGCCCGGCCCTGTCGACCACCGAGCCCGTGTTGGTCTTCGTACCGACATACACCGCCACGGATTGGCCCATGATGCCGCTGCCGCCGTCATTGGGTCCGATGACCACGGTCTTGTCCTGGGCAAACGGGCTGGCGACGACGTTTTCCCATCCACCCCAAGCGTTCACGCCGGAGCCGTTTTGGGAAAGGTTGAACTTCCCGAGGATGTAGCTGTTGCCGGCACTGGCGCCGGTGACGACGGTCGCCGCGACAAAGCCATTGGTTCCACCCTCCTCACCTTTGAGAAAGATCTTCTCCTGGGTGCCGAGCCCCGTGGCGGAGTTGTAGAAGGCCGTCTGCTGGGCAAGATCAGCCGAGCAGAACCGGTTGAAGGCGACGGTGGCGTCGGTGGTGGCGTTGGCCTGGGTCGTGGTATCCCAGCCGTAGACCTTCTGGATCAGATCCCCACCTGAGACGACCGAAAGATCCGACTTGTTGATCACCCACTTGGAAACGAACGCCCCTGTGGAACCGTGGGCCCGAACGGCTCCCCTGTTGTTGGCGAGCTCATGGTTCATGAGGACGGTGAACGTGCCATCCTCGTTGTCGAAGGCCCCCAGCCCGTCGGCAATTCCGACCATACCATACCCACCGATCGAGTCGTCGGGGTTCGAGCCGGTGTTGTCGACGGTGAGGATCGACGTCACCTTCGTCACCCGCGAGCTTGTGGCCCTGAGATAGGGGGTCGAGCCGGTGCTCGGCCCCTTGACGGACGTCGTCTGGGCCGTGGCCGAAGCCGCCGCGGAGGCGATCGCCATCGCCAGACAGACCCGTTTGAACGCGTGGGAAACCTTCATGTCGCATCACTCCATTGTTGGCAAGAAACGCCGCTGGCCGGGCGGCTCCGGGGGAAATCCGTACTTTCCAGCAGCGAGCATGGAGACCATCGATGAGCGCTTGATGCGAATTCCCGCGAGATTTCGATGATGGCGACAGATTCGCGCTCGTGATTTCCTCACGAACGCCGCCGGGCCTCCGGAGCGAGGGCCCATCGCCCGGACAGCGACTTGATTGACTCGGGCCCCGACGGAAGCAGAATAAAGTCGAGTTTCCCCCGGAGCGCCGATCATGTGGTTTCCTTACTTCAAGGGCCAGCCGACCGACTACATCATCCGCTACTCCAGCGGGCGGCTGCGCGGCGAGGGGCAGGCAAAGGCGTTCTACTACTGGCGCTATAACACCCAAGTGGTGGCGGTGCCGACGCAGAGCCAGGATGTGAGCTTCGTCTTCAACGAGCTCTCGGCCGACCACCAGCAGGTCACGATCCAGGGGCAGGCTACTTTTAGGATCGGCGAACCGAAGCGTGCCGCGCAGCTCTTCAACTTCAGCATCGATCCGCTCACCCAAGCGCCCCTCTCCGACGACCGCGAGAAGGTCGGCCGCCGGGTGGCGAACCTCGTCCAGGTGGCGACGCGCGGCGAGATCGGCACCCGGCCCCTCGAGAAGGCCCTCGCCGACGCACCGCTTCTGGCCGCGGCCGTCAGCGGCGTGCTCGGGGCAGGGGGAATGCTCGGGGAGATGGGAGTCGAGATCCTCTCGGTGGAGTTTCTTTCCGTCCGCCCCACGCCAGAAGTTGCCAAGGCGCTCGAGGCGGAGCTCCGAGAATCGCTCCTTCGCCGCGCCGACATCGCCGTCTACGCCCGGCGGGCGGCGACGATCGACGAGGAGCGGAGCATCCGTGAGAAGGAGCTCGCCTCCGACAAGGCGCTCGAGGAACAGCGGAAGGGGATGATCGAGCTCGTGGGCGCCAACAGCCTCCGCGAGGCGGAGAACGCCGCGGCGGCCCGGGCGATCCAGGCCGACGCGGATGCCGATGCCGAGCGGAAGAAGCTCGCCGTCTATGCGGGCCTCGAGTCGAGGCTCCTCGTCGCCCATGCGATGCGCGAATTGGCCGACAATGCCGGCAGCATTGGCAACTTGACGATCACGAGCGAATTGCTCGCGAGCCTCCTCAATCATGATGGCACCGGCCGGGCCGGCGCGCACTAACACCGCCCCGAAGGGCCTCGGGAGACGGGCGATGGCAGCCGGGGGGGAATACACGAAGATCGTTGTCGTGACGCGGAAGACGATGCTCGAGGAGCTCGTCGAGCGGCATGGCACACGCGGCCAGGCCCGCTTCCTCGCCGAGAGCCGCGGCGAGTCGTTCACCGAAGTGGAGCAGGCGCATGAGACCTATGAACACGCGCGGCAGAGCTTGCGGAAGGGACTCCCGGCCGGGGTCCGCAGCCAGTGGATCGAGCGCGGCTTCCTCCCCAACTTCCTCTTCGGCCCCCACGATCTGGTCGTGACGCTCGGCCCCGATGGCCTCGTCGTCAACGTTGCCAAATATCTCGCCACCCAGCCGGTTCTCGGAATCAACCCCGATCCGGAGCGGATCGACGGCGTCCTCGTTCCCTTTCCGATCGGCGCGGCAGCCGCGGCGCTCGCCGCAGCCCTCGCCGACGCGATCCCCGTCCGGCGGATCACGATGGCCCGGGCCCGGCTCGACGACGGCCAAACGATCGACGCCGTCAACGACCTCTTCATCGGCATCCAATCCCACGCTTCCGCTCGCTATCGGATCGAATACCGCAAGCAGGTGGAGAACCAATCCTCCAGCGGCGTGATCGTCTCCACCGGCGCCGGTTCGACAGGGTGGTACCGCTCGGTGATGACAGCCGCGGCGGGGCTGGCGACAGCCCATCTGGGGAAAAAGGCGGTGGGGAATCTCGCTGATCGATATCCGCTCGACGCCACGGCGCGGGAGCTGCGCTTCAGCGTCCGCGAGCCGTTCACGAGCCTGTCGAGCAACGCGGGGCTCGTCTGGGGGCCGATCACCGGGAGCGAAACGCTCGACATCGTCTCGCAGATGCCCACTGGCGGGGTGATCTTCAGCGACGGCATGGAGCAGGATTTCGTGAAGTTCGAAGCGGGCACGCGGGCCCGGATCGGCATCGCCGATCGCTCCCTCGAGCTCCTCTGGCCGGCGTGAGCGGGGCGGAAGGGCCCCCGGAAAACCTTCCCCACTCATCCGCACCCAAAGCTTGACGGCTTTGCAAGGATTTTCCACACTCCGCCGAGAGGGAGAGCATCGTCCTGGGGGGGCGGTGGACGAAGCGCC
>JBBAVV010000080.1:0-18264 GCA_040397545.1 Pirellulales bacterium | reverse complement strand
TCCGTCTTGCGGCAGCGGCCTGAAACTTCCTATCTTCCCGCCCCCTCCGCCCCGCCACCGGTGCGCCGGGCGGGGAAGACCGAGGGAGGCCTGCCGATGCCGATCACACTCGCCGATCTGGCCCGGACGTTGTCCGCTACTGCCGTCCACACGGGCGCCTGCGTCGTGTCCGGGGCCGCCACCCTCGACACCGCCGGCCCCGGTGAGATCACGCTCGTCGATTCGATCGACAAGCTCCCGCTCCTGGCCAAGAGCCGGGCTGGCGCCGTGATCGTGCCGCTGGGCAGTGGCCCGCTCGATCGCCCCTCGCTCGAGGTGGCCGATGTCCAGGCGGCGTTTGCCGCCACGATCCTCCACTTCCGCCCCGCGCGCGCTGCCGTCCGCAGCGGCGTGAGCCCGCAGGCGGCGGTCGATCCAACGGCTCGGGTCGGCGCCGGGGCCGATGTTCACGCGTTTGCGACCGTGGGCCCTGATGCCGAGATCGCCGCCGGCTGCACAATCCACTCTGGCGCCCGGATCGGCGCCGGCTGCCGGATCGGCGCGGGGAGCGAGATCTTCCCGAATGCCGTGCTCTACGACGGGACGCGCGTCGGGGAGCGATGCATCGTCCATGCCGGGGCCGTGCTCGGCGCCCATGGCTTCGGCTACAAGTCGGGGCCTGCCGGCCATGTCCTCTCCGCGCAGCTCGGCTGGGTGGAGCTCGGTGACGATGTCGAGATCGGCGCCAACACCACGATCGATCGGGGGACCTACGGCCCGACGGGAATCGGCTCCGGGACGAAAATCGACAACCTCGTGATGATCGCCCACAACTGCCGGATCGGCCGGCACGCCATGATCTGCTCGCAGGTCGGCGTGGCGGGGAGCACCACGACCGGCGAGTTCGTCGTCATGGCCGGGCAGGTGGGAGTGCGCGATCATGTCCACATCGGTGACCGGGCGATCCTCGGGGCGCGGTCGGGGGTCTCGAGCGACATTCCCCCAGGCATCACCGTCCTCGGTGAGCCGGCGATCGAGCTCCGCGACCGCAAGCTGCAACTGGCGACGATGAGCAAGCTCCCCGAGATGCGCAAGACCCTCAAAGACCTCGCCGCGCGCGTCGCCACGCTCGAGGGGGACCGCGGCTTGGAGACGACGCGCGCCGCGTGAGCGATCCTGCCGTCGGGTACTGCATTCCGTCCTGCCACACCCCTTCGCCATGCACCACGATCAGCCTTTTCCGCCGTCGTCCGCCGCCAACGTCGACCACCTCGATCTTCGCGGTGAGACCGTCGGCATCGTGGCCGGCTGGGGGCGCTATCCGGCGATGGTGGCCGAAGCGGTGCGCCGCCATGGCGGCCGGACGGCGATCCTCGAGGTCCGCGGGCATGCCGATGCCGATCTCCGGGCGCTGGCCGACATCCACGGGACGGTGGGGCTGGCGCAGCTCGGCGGGGCGATCGCCTTCTTCTGCCGGCATGGCGTGAGACGGGCAACGATGGCGGGGAAAGTGCACAAGGTGAAGCTCTTCGCCCGGGGGGCGTGGCGTCACCACCTCCCCGACTGGATGGCGCTGAAGATCTTCTGGCCCCACTTCATCTCCCGGCGCCGCGACAACCGGGATGACTCACTTCTTGGGCTGATCGCAGCGACGTTCGATGCCGCCGGGGTGCGGATTTGCCCCGCCACCGACTTCGCCCCGGAGCTCCTCGCCCTCCCCGGCACGCTCGCGGGGCGCCCCCTCTCGGCGACGGAAATGGCCGATGTGTCGTTCGGCTGGCGGCTGGCCAAGGAGCTCGGCGCCCACGACATCGGCCAGACGGTCGTCGTCCGCAACCGGGCGCCGATCGCCCTGGAGGCGATCGAGGGGACCGACGAGTGCATCCGCCGGGCCGGGAAGCTCTGCCCGTCCGGCGGCCTGGTGGTGGTGAAGGTCGCCAAGCCGCAGCAGGATCTGCGGTTCGATATGCCGACGGTGGGCATCGGAACGCTCGAATCGCTCGCGGCCGCCGGCGCCCGCGTTCTGGCGATCGAGGCGGAGAAGACGATCCTCGTCGACGGCGATCGGATCTTCGGCTTCGCCGGGGAACGCGGGATCACGATCGCCAGCTTCCCGGACGGGGCGTTCGGCGGCAGCTCCCGAATCGCCCGGGCGGCCTGACAGCCTCCGTCGGTTTGCCGGCCGGACCGTATACTGCGGCCATGGCACGCCCGCACACCGTTCGTCGCGATCTCAGCCCGTCGGCCCTGCTCGGCTTGGGGGTCATCGCCCTGCTCGTCGGTCTGGGGCCACGGACGGGGGCCGCCTGGCAGATTGCCGCGCCCGCCGTGGAGGAGGCCCCGGCCGACACCGATGCTCTCGAGGAGGACCCGTTCGCCCCGGCCGATCCAGGGGAGCCGATGGACGACGGCTTCGAGGACCCGAGCGGGGAGCCGCCAGACGAAGGGGAAGACCGGCCGGAGGCGAAGGGAGGCGTCAAGCCGCCGTCGTCGCGGGTGCGCCCGCTGCCGATCGACACGAAGCTCAACCGCAAGCTCCGCATCCCCCCCGCCTTGCCCTTCCACATGGGGCGCGAGATCGCCCAGACGATGCACTACACCGGCGCGCCGTGGCTGGTGCGGGAGAGCCGGCAGCGCGAGGAGGATTGCCGGATGATGCTCGATGCCCTTGGCGTCGAGCCCGGGCAGACCGTCTGCGACATGGGGGCCGGTAACGGCTTCTACACGCTCGAACTGGCGCGGATGGTCGGCGCCGAGGGGCTGGTCTACGCGGTCGACATCCAGCCGGAGATGCTCCGCATGCTCTCGTGGCGCGCGGCCCAGGAGGGGCTCACCAACATCCGACTGATCCTCGGCTCACCGATCGATCCCCGCCTCCCCGCCGGCGAGATCGATCTCGTGCTCTGTGTCGACGTCTACCACGAATTCTCCCACCCCGAGGCGATGCTCACCCGGATCGGTGAGTGCCTCTCGCCGGCAGGGAAGCTCGCGCTGGTGGAGTTCCGCGGGGAGGATCCGGCCGTTCCCATCAAACCGCTCCACAAGATGACCAAGGCCCAGGTCCGCTCGGAGCTCGAGCCGGCTGGATTCCGTGTTGCCAGCGAGTTTGACAAGCTCCCCTGGCAGCACCTTCTCTTCTTCTCTGCTGCGCCCCAGGCGCGGCCCGAGCGCCCGCGACGCTGACGGCGGAGTGGGCCGGGAAGAGGAGCGCCCCGGTCCACCGCCGGTGGAACGGCCCCACGCCCGTGCGGAAACCTCCCGCCACAGGGCAATCGCCCGGACGGGACTGTTTTCAATCCGCTTCCGGGCCAGGAAAGCTTGCGTACTGGGGCCCGAACGGCTCCAATAGAAAAGAAGAATCCAGGAGCTCATGGAAGCGGCAAGGTTCCATGGGATGGGGTTGGGCTGCCGGACTCACACCGGTATTGCACACGCATGGACGACAATCCCTCACAATCGAACGCTCCCGTCGACGGCGGGCTCGGACTTGATGTGCCGACAGCCGGGTCGATGACGATCGCCTCCGGGAAGGGGGTGGTCGCCCCCTCGGCCAAGAAGAGCGCGGCCGGGAAGTCCGGCTCGCGGCGCGATGGGAAGTCCAATGGCGGCGAGGAACTGCAGCCACACGAATGGGTGCTGGGGCGCAATCCGGCGATGGCCCGGGTGGCCCGATCAATCGAACGGGCGGCCGAGGTCGGCTGCACGGTCCTGATCCTCGGCGAGACCGGCTGTGGCAAGGAGATCCTCGCCCGCCTCCTTCAGCGCAGCGGGCCGCGTGCTTCAAGGCCGTTCGTGCCGGTCAACTGCGGCGCCCTGTCGTCGACGCTGGCGGAAAGCCAGCTGTTCGGCCATGAAAAGGGGTCTTTCACCGGGGCCGACGGCAAGGCGATCGGCATCTTCCGCGCCGCCGAGGGGGGCGTGGTGTTTCTCGACGAGATCGGCGAGATGCCGGCCGATCTCCAGACGAAGCTCCTCCGCGTTCTCCAGCAGCGCGAGGTCCATCCTGTCGGGGCGACCCAGCCGGTGCCGATCGACGTCCAGGTTGTCGCCGCCACCAACCGCGACCTCCAGGCCGAAGTACTGAAGGGGACGTTTCGCGAGGATCTCTACTTCCGCCTCAACATGATTGAGCTGCGGATCCCTCCCCTCCGGGAGCGTCCCGAGGACATCCCCGAGTTCATCGATTTTTTCGCCCGGCAATACGCCCGCAGCTATCGCATGGAGGCGTGGCAGCCCTCCCCGGAGACGGTCGCGGAGTTTTCCGCATTCGATTGGCCGGGAAACGTCCGCCAGCTCTCGCATGTCATCGAGCAGGCCTACGTGCTCCAGATGGATCCCCAACTCCCCCCGCGCTCCCGGCCTCTCGTGGCCGCCGTGGAGGAACCCGAGGAGTTGCTCTTGGCAGACGGCAAGCTCCCTTTCGTCGATCTCAACATGCTCCGGAAGTGCGCCGTCAAGCAGGCGCTCGAGATGACCCGCGGCCACAAGTCGCGGGCCGCCAAGCTCCTCGGCGTCCATCCCAACACGATGACGCGGATCATCGCCGAGATCGGCGATGATGCTCCGTTGTCTTGATTCCCGTCCGGCGCCACTCCGGCCGACGGCGGCCGCGCTCACTCGGGGTGGTATTTCCCGAGGCTCGGCTTGGGTGCCCCGGCCGGATGGCTGCCGCCCCCGCCCGCTCCGGTGCCGAAGTGGAGGAGCGTCACCGCCCCGGCGGAGATCAGCGCCCACGGCGCCCAGTCGGGGGCCGTGATCACGCGGCCCTCACCGGAGCCGTTGATGGGCTTGACCGAGGCCGAATCGATGACGAGCAATTCGGCGCCGACCAGGCAGGAGAAAACCCCCGCCGCGAGGGACACGCTTTTCCACATGATGCCGTTCCTGGCCCGATCGGCGGCACTCCGGCGGGCCGCCCTCCGACGGCGAGGCGAGTGAGGGGGGAGTTTCGAGCCCCCGGCGATGCCGCGCCAAGAGATCCATCGGCCGGGCGGGAGGGTGGCGTGCAGTCGCCGCTCAGGTGTGCGGAGGGTGACGGTCGTGGCGACAGGGAGCCCGGAAGGCGTCAGCCCGTTGCTGATTCGCCCGGAGCCACCGTGTCGGGATCGATCCGCCCGGCTTCGATCCGGCTGGCTTCGATCCGGCTGGCTTCGATCCGGCTGGCTTCGATCCGGCTGGCTTCGATCCGGCTAGGGCGGCGCTCGGTGTCGGTGCCGGGCACGAGAAGGGGTGTGTCGACGGAGGCCTCGACGAGCGCCCGCAGTTGATTTCCGTCGATCACCTCCGTCTCGATGAGCTGACGGGTGATCGCCTCGAGGGCCGCCCGTCGCGACTCAAGCACCCGCCGGACCTTCTCGATCGACTGATCGATGATCCGCCGCACCTCCTGGTCGATCTCGCGGGCCGTCTCCTCGCTGTGCGATCGGGCCGCGGGGAGATCCCCGCCGCCCCCGGCGAGGAACGGCGAGCGGTTGCTCTCGCGGAAGTTCACCCGCCCCATCCGGCTCATCCCGTATTCCATGACCATTGCTCGGGCGATTTCGCTGGCCCGTTCGAGGTCGTTCTGAGCGCCGGTCGAGACGTCGGCGTAGACCATCTCCTCGGCGATCGTCCCACCGAGGAGCACTTGGATCCGGCTCTCGAGCTCGCTCTGGGTGAGGAGGTAGCGGTCATCCTCGGAGCGTTGCATCGTGTACCCGAGGGCGGCGAGGCCGCGGGGGATGATCGAGACCTTGTGGACGGGATCGGTGTTGGGGAGCGAAAAGGCCACCAGCGCGTGGGCCGCCTCGTGGTAGGCGACACGCCGCTTCTCGTCCTCGTGGAGGACGCGCTTCTTCTTCTCGAGCCCGGCCGTCACCCGCTCGACACCCTCGTTGAACTCCTCCATCCCGACGGAGGTTTTGTTGTTGCGGGCCGCGAGGAGCGCCGCCTCGTTGACGAGATTGGCCAGATCGGCGCCACAGAAGCCCGAGGTGATCCGCGCGACCTGCTGGATGTTGACGGAGGGATTGAGCTTCACCTCGGCGACGTGGACCTTGAGGATCTCCTCCCGGCCCCGGACATCGGGGCGGTCGACGAGCACATGGCGGTCGAAGCGCCCCGGCCGGAGGAGGGCCGGGTCGAGCGTCTCGGGGCGGTTGGTCGCCGCCATCACGATCACGCCGCTGTTGGTTCCGAAGCCGTCCATCTCGACCAGCAACGCATTGAGCGTCTGCTCGCGCTCGTCATGGCCGCCGACGACGCTCGTGCCGCGAGTCTTGCCGAGGGCGTCGAGCTCGTCGATGAAGATGATGCAGGGGGCCTTCGCCTCCGCCTGTTGGAACATGTCGCGGACACGGGCCGCACCGACGCCGACGAACATCTCGACGAAGTCGCTGCCGGAGAGGCCGAAAAACGGCACCCCTGCCTCCCCCGCGATGGCCTTGGCCAGGAGCGTCTTGCCGGTGCCAGGGGGGCCGACGAGGAGCACCCCCTTGGGGATGTGGCCACCGAGGACCTGGTATTTCTCCGGATTGCGGAGGAACTCTACGACCTCGCGCAGCTCTTCCACCGCCTCGTCGATCCCGGCCACGTCGTCGAACGTGATCCCCAGATCCTCTTGGGCGTATTGTTTGCCACGGCTGCGGCCGAAGGCCATCGGGCTGCCGGCCCCCCCCAGACGCTTCATCATCGTGTAGAAGAGGAGGGCAAACAGGCCGGTGATGAAGAGCATTGGCAGCCAGCTCCGCCACGGGCCGGGGGCCTCCTCGTAGCGGAAGGGGACAGCGTACTGCGTCAGCAGCCGTGACAGCCGTCCCTCGGAGTTTTCGCTGGGGAGCTTGGCGGTGCGGAAATGCCGGCGCTGGCTCCCAGTCCCCTCACCCGACGCCGGGCCGTCGATCCGACGGACCGATCCGGACACGCTGTAAGCCCCGATGACGACATCCTGGAGGTCGCCGTAGCGGACGGGGCGACGGGCCTCCGGCCCGGTTTCAAACGGATTGCGCTCCACGACCTCGATCACGCCGGCCGGATCGCCCGCGGCGCCGGAGGGGGGCGTGTCGCCGGGCCCGGGGCCCGCCTCGCCGTCGGGGGAGGAAGGCGCCGGGGCGGCTTCCCCGGGTGGCCGCTGCCCCGAGGCCCGGATGAGCTTTTCGAGGTCGCTGTAAGAGAGCTCGAGCTCCGGCGTTGTGGCCAGAAGACTCATCGCGAACAGTCCGGCGACCCCTACGGCAATCATCGACCAGACGAGATTCGACCCTCCCCAGGGCGTCTTGCGGTCAGCTTGGCGCTTTGGGAGGTCGTACTTTTTGGGCATGAATGGACCCGCGGAAAGGCTCGAAAAACCGGAACCGATCTATCCTAAACCTGGGCGGGAAGGGAGACAATGAATCTGCTTTCGGCGGCGTCGCCATGGAAGTCCCGGTGACGAAAACCTAAGATTCCCCGATTCCCCCGGCCCGCCCCGTGACCGTCTCCCGTATGGCCCCCACCCCGTCGCCGCCGTTCCCTGCTCCGGTGCCGGCGCCCCGCGACCGGCCCGCGGCGGCGGCCAGCCATCCGCCAACGGGGATTCTCGGGGTGGCGGTGCTCGGGTCGACCGGCAGCATCGGCACGAGCACGCTTGAGGTGATTGCCACCTCCGGGGGACGTTTCCGCCCCCATCTCCTCGCGGCCCACACCAGCGTCGGCCCCCTCCTCGACCAGGCCCGGCTCCACCGCCCGGCGTGGGTCGTCGTCACCGACGCCGCCGCTGCCGCGACGATCGGCGCCGATGCCCTCCCGGCCGGGACACGGCTCGCCGTCGGGCCGGAGGCGCTCGACGACCTCGTCCGCGCCCCCGAGGTCGACCGGGTTGTGTCGGCGATCGTCGGCGCCGCCGGCCTGCGGAGCACGCTCGCGGCGCTCGATGCCGGCAAGACGGTGGCGCTGGCCAACAAGGAGACGCTCGTCATGGCCGGGGCGCTGGTGATGCGGCTGGCCGCCGCGCGCGGCGCCGTGCTCCTCCCGGTCGACAGCGAGCATTCCGCGATCCACCAAGCGCTGCGGTCGGGGACCGCCGACGAGGTCGTGCGGGTGATCCTCACCGCCAGTGGCGGCCCGTTCCGGACGCGCTCGCGCGAGTCGCTTGCGGCCGTCACGCCGCAGGAAGCGCTCCGCCATCCGACCTGGTCGATGGGGCCGAAGATCACGATCGATTCGGCGACGATGATGAACAAGGCGCTGGAGTTGATCGAGGCCCGCTGGCTGTTTGATCTGCCCCCGGACAAGCTCGCCGTCGTCGTCCACCCGCAGTCGGTGGTCCATTCGATGGTCGAGTTCGTCGATGGATCGGTGATCGCCCAGCTCAGCCCCCCCGACATGAAACTCCCGATCCAGTACGCCCTCTCCCATCCGCACCGCCTCGACGGCCCCGCGCGGCGGCTCGATTTCGCGGCCGGGCTGCGCCTCGACTTCGAGCCCCCCGACCCGGTCCGCTTCCCGAGCTTGCGGCTCGGGCACGAGGCGGCGGCGCGGGGCGGAACGGCAGGGGCGGTGCTGAATGCCGCCAACGAGGAAGCGGTGGGGGCGTTCCTTGCCGGGAAGATGCGGTTTACCGGCATCGCGGACGCGTGTTCCCGCGTTCTGGACGGGCATGCGTATCAGGCCGATCCGTCGCTCGACGACATCCGTCGACTCGACGCCTGGGCCAGACAGGAGGTCGTGAAGTGGGCGAGTGCATGACGATGACATGGAACGCCGGGGCCGGGCTGCTCGGCGCCTGGCCCGGGCAGCGGGGGATCGAATGGATCGCCGGCCATCCCCTGGAGACGCTCCAATCGGTGCTCGGGCTCGGGTTTGTGATCTTCGTCCATGAGCTGGGGCACTTCCTCGTCGCCAAGGCGTGCGGGGTGAAGTGTGAGAAGTTCTATCTCGGCTTCGATGTCGGCGGGCTCAAGCTCTGCAGCTTCCAGTGGGGCGAGACGGAGTACGGCATCGGCGCGCTCCCCCTGGGGGGCTACGTGAAGATGCTCGGGCAGGACGACAACCCCGGCGCGGCCAGCGCCGAGGCGCACCGGGCCCGCGCGGCCTCGGGTGATCTCCCGGCCGAACCGACCTCCGATCCGCATCCGGCCTGGGATCCGCGCAGTTACCCGGCGCAATCGGTGCCGGAGCGGATGGCGATCATCTCCGCCGGCGTGATCATGAACGTGATCTTCGCGATCCTCATGGCCGCGCTCGCCTTCGGCCTGGGCGTCCGCGAGGTGGCCTCAGGGACCTCGGCGGTGCGCCCCGGTGGCGCCGCCTGGCGGGCCGGGCTGCGGACCGGCGACGAGATCGTCGCCATCGGCGGAAAGCCGGTGACGGTGTTCAAGGAGCTCCAGAAGAAGGTGACGCTCGGCGACCTTTCGCAGGGGGTCGCGTTCATGGTCCGGCGCCCCGGCGAAGCGGATGTCCGCGAGGTCACACTCCGCCCCGACACCGACGGCGGAGCGCCGATGGTGGGGCTCTCCGGGCCGCTGTCGCTGAAGCTGCTCGACCCGCTCCCTGGCGAGCTTCCAGGGAGCGCCGGCAAAGCCACCCCGCCGCTGGCCGGCGGCGACCTCGTCGTCGCCGTCGACGGCACCGTCCTCAAGTCCCACGCGGACCTCGTGGCTTACCTCTCGCGCCACCGCGATCGGGCCGTGACGCTCGCGGTCGCGCGGAAGGGGAAGCCGGTCGACGAGCAGCCGCGCGACGTCGAGCTTCCCCCCCAGCCGCGGATGTCGCTTGGCATGGCGATGACCCCCGGGGCGATCCAGGCGGTGCAGGATGGCTCGCCGGCCGCCGAGGCGGGGCTCGAGAAGGGGGATCGGCTCGTGTCGGTCGACGGGGCGCCGGTCGGCGATCCTGTCACCCTCGACGACCGGCTCCGGGCGCGGATCGGGACAGCAGTGCCGGTGGTCGTGGAGCGGGCCGGGGTCGACCAGACCTTCGCCGTCACGCCGCGCGAGGTGACCTGGATCGATACCTCGCCGATCCGCTCGACGCCGCTGGCGGTGTCGTCGATCGGGATTGCCATCCCGGTGATGCCGACGGTGACGGCGGTCGTCCCCGATGGTCCTGCAGGCCGGGAAGGGATCGTCGCCGGCGACCAGGTGTCGCGGGTCCGGATCATCGAGCCGGGGGAGGCCGACGGCGGCGTCGGACCCTGGGTGACCCTGTCTGAAGCCGAGCCGAACTGGCCCGGGGTGATCGCCGTGATGCAACAGCTTGCCGCCGGTGCGCAGGTCGAGGTGACGATCGAGAACGCGGCCGGCCGGCGCGACGTGGCCCTCGAGCCGGCGGTCGTGCCGGGGGAGTTTCTCGTCGATCGCGGGCTGATCTTCGAACAGGTCTTCAAGATGGAGCGGGCGAATACGGTCGGCGCGGCGCTGTCGCGTGGGTTCTCCACGGCGCTTGAGGATCTTTCGATGGTCTATCGGTTCCTGCAGAAACTCTGGAGCCGGCAGATCAGTGCCCGCCTCCTGGGGGGGCCAATGGCGATTCTGCAGCAGGCCGGTGGAGCGGCCGAGGAGGGCTTCAGTGCGCTTCTCCTCTTCCTCACGATGTTGAGCGCCAACCTGGCGGTCGTCAACTTTCTCCCCATCCCCGTTCTCGATGGCGGGCATATGGTTTTCCTGATCTATGAATGGGTGACGGGCAGGCCGCCGAGCGAGCGCGTGGTGATCGCGCTGTCGTATCTCGGCTTGGCCCTCATCCTCACGTTGATGTTCTGGGTGTTCGGTCTCGACCTCGGGCTGGTCTCTCGGTTCGTCCCTGCGAAGTAGCGGGGACGCCGGCCGGTCGTCCGGAGCCGGATCGCCCGCCCGTCCGGAGATCCGGCCAGCGCCGGTACGCCGCCCCATGCCCGACGTTGTCCTCGAGCCTCCTGCCCTGTGCATGCCTTTCCCTCCTCCGGGGGTGAGGGTTGTCGTGTTCGACGTTGTCGGTACGCTCGTCGAGCCCTGGCCGACGGTCCCAGTGGCCTACCAGCGGGCCGCCCGGCGGCAGGGGATCGAGTGTCCGGCCGAGGACTTGCGGGGGAGATTCGCCGCGGCGTGGCAGCGTCAGGAGGCGATCGACGCGGCCGCCACCCCCCCCTACGCCACGAGCCGGACCCGGGAGGTTCAACGGTGGCGGGGGATCGTCCATGAGGTGTTTGCGGCCGAGGCTCCGGAGGCGGTCCGCGAGGCGGTGTTTGCCGATCTGTGGGGGCATTTTGCCGATCCCGGGGCGTGGCGTCCCCTCGAGCAGGGGCAGCGACTGGTGCAGGCGGCCCTCGACGCCGGCTGCGGCGTGGCCCTGGCGAGCAATTTCGACGATCGGCTGTTGGCGATCGCCGGGGCCGTCGATCCGCTTCGCTTGGCGACGCATGTCTTCGCCTCGTCGGAGCTCGGCTGGCGGAAGCCGGCGGCGGCGTTCTTCCGTGCCGTCGAGGCCCGGCTCGGGGCCACATCCGGGGAGCTCCTCCTCGTCGGCGACGATCCCCGGCTCGACGTGGCGGCGGCCCGGTCTGCCGGCTGGCGGAGCTTGGCCGTCGGCGGCTGACCGGGGCTGCGGAGCAGTCCGCGGCCCTCCGCCCCGGGGGACCGGGCGGCGCTGTTTGCCGCCTGCTATGATTCCGCCCGGGGGCTGTCGCTCCCCTGTCGACTTCCCCACTGACCAAACAAAGGATCGAGCATGCCGACCCCCGCGCTCTCCCGCCGTGGCTTCCTTGCCGCCGGCGCTGCCAGCTGTGCCGCCGTCTCCCCCCTCGTCGCCTTCGCCCGGGAGGCCGCCGCGGCCGATCTGAATCTCGGCATCCAGCTCTATTCGCTCCGGGGCTACAAGGTCGACGAGGCGATGAAGCACGCCCGCGACATCGGCTTCCGGTTCGTCGAGTTCTACGGCGACATGTTTCCGGTCAATTCCGATGCCGCCGCGATCGCCGGGATGAAGAAAAAGCTCGCCGACCTCGGGCTCACGGTCAGCGCTCACGGCGTCAACGGCTTCGGCGCTGATGCCGCCGCCAACCGGAAGGTGTTCGAGTTTGCCAAGGCGGCGGGGATCCCCTGCCTCTCAGCCGATCCTTCGCCGGAGGCCTTCAAGAGCCTCGACGAGCTCGTCAAAGAATTCGACATCAAGATCGCCATCCACAACCACGGTCCCAAGCACCGCTACAACAAGGTGGTCGACGTCCTCAAGGCGATCGAAGGGCATGACGAGCGGATCGGCGCCTGTGCCGATCTCGGCCATTACATCCGCTCCGGTGAGAAGCCGACCGAGGTCATCCGCCTGTTGAAGGGACGGCTCTACGGCATCCATCTCAAGGACTTCCAGGACATGCAGGATGTCACCAAGGGGGTGATCCTCGGCAAGGGGCATCTCGATGTGCCGGCCGTCATGGCGGCACTCGTGCAGACGAACTTCCCGAAGACCGGCGCCCTGTCGCTGGAGTACGAGGAAAACCCAGAGAACCCGCTGGCCGACATCCGGCAGTGCTACACGGTGGCGGCCGACGCCCTCGCGAAGACCTGATCGGCCTCCGCGCGGCGATCGTTCCCTCTCGGTCCGTCCCCTTTCCGGAGTGCCCCACATGGTTTTCCACCGCAGGTCCCCGGCCGCCCTGGGCGCTGTTGCCTTCCTCCTCGCCTTGCCCGGCGGCGGGGTCGCCGTTGCTTCGCCGGTCACCGACGCCCTGCCGGCGATCAGGGCGGTCGATCACGAGGGGAAGGGAAACGCGGCCGCCGCGAAGGCTTGGGGGGTGATTGCCGCGGCCGAGGCCGCGGCGCTCCCCGACATCCTCGCGGGGATGGACGGGGCCAACCCGATTGCGGCCAACTGGTTGCGGTCGGCGATCGATGCGGTCGTCACGAAGGCCGGGGGAAGCGCCAAGCTCCCCGTCGACAGTCTCGTCCGCTTCCTCGCCGACACGAAGCACGATCCGCGCGCCCGGCGGCTCGCCTTCGATCTCGTCCGCGGGGCCGACGCGGCCCGGGCCGACAAGCTCCTCGACGGGATGGTGGAGGATCCGAGCGTCGAACTGCGGCGCGATGCGGTGGCGAAGGTCATCGCTCGGGCTGATGCCCTGAAAGCCGGGGAGAAGAAGGACGAGGCCCTCGCCGCCTACCAAAAGGCCTTCTCGGCCTCGCGGAATGTCGAGCAGATCCAGGCCTTGGCGACCACGATCCGCGAGCTTGGCGGCACGGTCGACCTGACGGGCCACTTCGGGTTTCTCCGGCGCTGGCAGATCGTCGGCCCGTTTGACAACACCGAGGGGAAGGGGTTCGCCACCGTCTATCCGCCCGAGGAGAAGCTCGACCTCTCGGCCGCGCTCGACGGCAAGGCGGGGAAGGTGTCGTGGCAGCCGGTGGAGACCGGCGACGAGTACGGCGTCGTGAACGTCAATCTCTCCTATCCGCCTCCCGCGCCCCCCGCCGATGCCAAGCCTGCCGACAGCGAGAGTAAGGAGGGGCTCAAGGGGGTGATCGCCTATGCCGTCACCGAGTTTGTCTCGGCGGAGGATCGCCCGGCCGAAATCCGGCTCGGCACGAAAAACGCCTGGAAGATCTGGCTCAATGGCAGCCCGGTCTTCGAGCGCGAGGAATACCACCGCGGCATGGAGATCGACCAGTACCGGATGCCGGTGACGCTCCGCAAGGGGCCCAATACGATCCTCATCAAGGTCTGCCAGGACGAGCAGCGCCGGCCGTGGACGACCGAATGGGAGTTTCAACTGCGGGTCTGTGACGAGGTGGGGACAGCCATCCATCCGCTCGGCGGCCCTGACTCCGCAGCGCCGTGAATCCCGCCCCGACTGCCTCTCGAATCCGATCGATCGACCCACAGCCCGGAGAACCGTGTCCATGCCCCGCCTGCCAGCGCTCCTGATCGCGACCGCCCTTCTCACCGCAGCCCTCCCGGCCCGCTCGGAAAACTGGCTGGAGTTCCGCGGTCCCGGTGGGGCCAGCCGCGTCAAGGAAGGTTCGCTGCCGGTGGAGCTTTCCGCCGCCGATGTCCGCTGGTCGGCCGACCTGCCCGGCCGTGGGCTCTCCGGTGTCCTCGTCGTCGGCGACCGGGCTTTTGTGACGACCAGCGACGGGCCGACGCAGGATCGGCTCCATCTGGTCTGCCTCTCGACCTCGACGGGGAAGATCCTCTGGGACCGGCAGGTGTGGGCGACGGGACGGACGATGTGCCATTCGAAGACGAGCGTCGCCGCGCCGACGCCGTGCAGCGACGGCAAGCACGTCTACGCGATCTTCTCCTCCAACGATCTCGTCTGCTTCGATCTCGATGGCAATCTCCAGTGGCTGCGGGGGATCACCTACGACTATCCCAACGTCAGCAACAGCCTGGGGATGGCCAGCTCGCTCCTCGTCACGGCCGACACGGTGATCGTGCCGGTGGAAAACGACAGCGAGTCGTATTCGCTCGGGATCGACGCGGCGACCGGCGTGAACCGGTGGCGCCTCGACCGCCCCAAGGGGGCCAACTGGACCTCACCGGTGATCCTCGCACCGGGGCTGGTGGCCCTCCAATCGAAAACCGGCATCGAGGCGATTCGCGCTACCGACGGCTCGACCGCCTGGAGCTACACCGAAGGGGCCGACACGGTCTCCTCGAGCGCGCTTTCCGACGGCGTCCTCTACGTGCCGAGCAACGGGATTACCGCGCTCACGCTCGATCCGGCCGATCCGGCGAAGCAGCCGACGCAGGCGTGGCGTGAGAACACGCTCTCGCCGGCGACGGCCAGTTGCGTCGTGGCCGGGGATGCCCTCTACACGATCAACGGCGCCGGGGTCCTGACGGCGGGCGACCGGGCCACCGGCAAGCGTCGCTGGCAGCTGCGGATCGAGGGGCCCTACAGCGGCACCCCGGTCACTGACGGCAAGCACCTGTGGGCGGTCAACGAGGCGGGGCTCGTGCGGGTGGTGGAGCTGGGGGAGAAGGAGGGGAAGGTGGTGGCCACGCTCGATCTCGGCGACGAGATCCTCTGCAGCCCGGCCGCCGCCGACGGCGCTCTCTACGTCCGCAGCAACACGAAGCTCCACAAGATCGGCCGGTAGGTCGACGAGCCATCGTCGCCCGGGTGCTGGCCGCGGTGGCGGTGGCTTCCGCCGAGACCGCCATGCTCCCCTCGTATCTCAACCGCCGTGACGCCCTCGATCTGGCCCGCCTCGCCACGCCGGTGGCGCTGTCACGGATGAGCTTCATGCTCATGGGGCTGACCGATGCGGTCGTCCTCGCCCGCCACGCCCCCGGGCAACTGCCGTATGTCCTCAACGCCTTCCTCCCGGTGGGGGTGGCGATGGGCTTCGGGCTGGGGCTCGTGGTCGGCGTGCAGGTGATCACCGCCGAATTGACGGGGGCGGGGCGCGAGCTCGAGACCGGTCGGATCGTGCGCCGCGGGCTCGTCGTCGCGCTCCTCTACGGACTCGCGTCGGCGGCCGCCTGCGCCCTCGTGGCCGGGCCGCTCCTGGCTTGGCTCGGGTTCGACGACGCGTTCACCACCCCCACCGCCCGCTGCACCCGGATCCTCGCCTACGGGCTTCCGGCCCACATGCTCTTCAGTGCCAGCGCCTCGTATCTCGAGGCCCTCCGGCGGCCGCTGGTGGTGACGGCGATCGGCACCGTTGCCGTGGTGGCGAACCTGTTCCTCGATCTGACGCTCGTGCCGGAGTACGGCGCCGCCGGGGTCGCCTGGGCGACGACGCTGTCGCGCTACGGGATGGCGCTGGTGGCGCTCGTTGTCGTGGCACGGACCACGCCGGCGCTGGTCTGGGGGGGGAGCCCGACGCCGGGGGAGTTCGCCCGACAAAACGGCGTCGGCCTGGGGGCGGGGCTCGCCAACGTTGCCGAGTGGGGGAGCTTCAATCTCACCCACGTGATCGCCACGCTCGTCAGCATCGATGCCGGGGCGTTGTGGGGCCTGACGGTGCAGATGATGGGCTCGGTGTTCATGGTCTACGTTGGGCTGGGGAGTGCCACGAGTGTTCGCGTCGCCGAGCGCTTCGGCCGGGGCGACCGGCAGGGGGTGGCCGACGCCTCGCGCCTCGGGCTCGTCGCCGCCTTGGTCGTCGGCGCGGTGATGGCGGCGATGGTGTGGGGCGCGCGGGGCTGGCTGGCCGTCAGCGGGCTCAATGCCGAGGGGCAGCCGGATGGCGCGCGGCTGGCACCGTTGCTTTCCCGGCTCCTCGCCGCCGGCGCGATGGTCACCCTCTTCGACGGCCTTCAGGGGGTGGCCTCGATGGCGCTGCGGGCCCGGGAGGTGGTCTGGGCACCGACGGCGATCCATGTCGCGTCCTACGCGATCGTGATGGTGCCGCTCTGCTGGTGGCTCGCGCTCGGGGAGGGGCCGGGTCGGGGGCAGGGGGTGTGGGGCGTGCTCGTCGGCGTGGCGGTGGCGTCGGTCCTCGCCGGTGTTCTCCAAGCCGTGTTGCTCGAGTGGTACGCCCGCGGCGGCCGATCAGACCCCAGCTCTGAAGGCTGATCACTCGGCCGGCTTCCAGCCGCGGAGCTGGCAATGGAGCTGGGCGATCTTCCCCATGAAGTGGTCCATCCGGTATTTCCCGGCGGCGAGTGCCATCTGCTTCTCGGCCTCGGCAGCGTCCCCCTCGGCCTCGGCGAGGAGCCCGAGGTAGAGGTGGGCGAAGCAGCGCTGGTTGCGGCGCGCTGTCACGGGGCCGGCATCGGCGGCAGCCAAGACCTTCTCGACGCTCCCCTCGCCGCGATAGAGGTCGAGGACCTCCTTCATCGGCACGCGGGCGTCGTTGCCGACCGGGAGGAGTTGCTTTCGTGCCGTGTCGACGTCTTTGTCGCGCGCCAGACACGCGAAGTGCCAGGTGACGTTCTCGACGTCGGCCGGGTTGACTTCCTTGTGGCGTTCGAACTGGGCCACGCCATCGGCGAACCGGTCAGCGTAGTAGAGGGCCAGGCCCCGCTGCCACAGCTCCGGCTCGATCTGCGGGCGGAGCTTGACGAGCGCATCGAAGGCCTCGGCCGACTCTTTCGGCTTGCCGGCGAAGAGGAGATTGACGCCGTCGTTGAAGAGCGTGTTGGGATCGGGATCTTTGGCGGCGGCTGCCCGGGCGGTGAGCGCTAGCACCAGGCCGGCGAGAAGGCGGCGGCGGTCGAGACGGATCGTGGGGTCCATAACGCGGATGCGGAGGGACTCTCCGCAGTTCTCTGGGGGTGCTCGAGCCAGCCTTCCACCGAAACACCGGGTCCCGGATCGCAGGCCGAAGGGCTCTTCAATGTCCCGGCTCCACTTCCTGCTGTCGAGGCCCCCGCTGGAACCGGCTACCGATTTTTCGCTCCACTTGGCCCCAGAATCGCCGACTCGACCGGCCCTCGGCGAGGGCCCTCCACAGGGTCGCGGTCGCGGGGCTTATCGACCATCTGTTCGGCCGTGCGGCTGCCGGGAGGGAGGGATCCCGCTCGCTGCGGGGGTGTAGACTGTCGCCGCGGCACAGGGGAACCGGGGCGACGAACCCCGGGAGAGGCGAGGAGCGGATCGCATGGCTGGCGACGGGGAGACGCGCGGGGCGGAGAGCGACGCTCGCGAGCTCGTGATCGAGCTTCCTACGGCGGGGGAAGAGCCGGCGCTCCAGATGCGCTTTTGCCCTATCCCGGCCAAGGGACGCCGGTTTCGGATGGGAGAGCGGGGGGGAAGCAGTGACGCGGAACCAGTCCATGAGGTCGAACTGACGGAAGACTTCTGGCTCGGCACGTACGTCGTCACCCAGGGGGAGTATCGGGCGATCGTGCGCTGGCTTGTCGATCAGCATGAAAACCGATCGGACGGCAAAGCGTGGGACGAGTCGCCATGCGGCAAGGCCGGTGACGACCGGCTGCCGGTCGGAGAGGTGACGTGGTTCGACGCCGCCGAATGGTGCAACGGGCTCTCCCGCTGGCTTGCCGCGAAGGGCCCTGGCCTTCGTGCCTGTCTGCCGAGTGAGATTGAGTGGGAATATGCCTGCCGGGCTGGCGCGGAGACCGAGTATTGGAATGGCGACGGCGAGGAGGCGCTCGAGAAGGTGGGTTGGTATACGGCAAACGCAGGCGGAAAGATCCACCCTGTCGATGAGCCGGTGGGAGGGGGCGATGCCACGAAGGAGGCAAACGCGTTCGGCCTCGTCGGGATGCACGGCAACGTCGATGAATGGTGCGGGGATGTCTATGAAGCAGACGCGTACACGAGCGACCGTAGCGGTGCGATGCGCTCTTTTTCCGATCTCGGCACGGAGCGAAGCGAGGGTGCCCTCGACCGCGACCGCGTGATCCGCGGCGGGGCGTGGTGCAACACCGCCGGGAGGTGCCGGT